>NZ_JACCAB010000001.1:1354751-2032126 GCF_013408925.1 Pedococcus badiiscoriae | reverse complement strand
CCCGTCGTGTCCAGCACGTCCGCGGCATCAACCGGTATGCCGGGTGACCGCTCCCCGTCCCAGCTGCACCCCGCTGCGCCGAAGGTCACGAGCAACGACGCGGGGGCGGCATCACTGTCGGCCAGCTGGAGCGCCTCGTGCTCGTTGACCACGAGCGGGTCGGCAAGGGCCACGACATCTCGCGGCAGGGCGGCATACGGGGCGGCGTTGAGGACCACGCGTGCCCCACGCCCGTGGGCGGCGCGAGCGGCAGCCGCAACGGTGCGCAGCGGCACCTCGAGCTGGAGCAGCAGGACGTCGCCCTGCCCGAGCTCGGCCAGCTGCCCTGCCAGGTGGTCGGCGAAGTCATCGGCCGGGTCATCGGCCGGGTCGCGGGCCGGGTCATCGGCTGTGACGTAGGCATTGGCGCCCGGGATGACGACGATGGAGTTCTCGCCGTGCTCATCGACCGTGATCCAGGCCTGACCGGTGGGACTGCCGTCGACGACCCGGACTCCCGACACGTCGATGCCCAGCGACCGCAGGCGGTGGAGGTAGGCCTGGCCCGCGTCGTCGGAGCCGACCGCCCCGAGGAACCGCACCTCGGCGCCGGCCGCTGCGGCAGCGACCGCCTGGTTGCCGCCCTTACCCCCGGCCAGGCGGTGCAGCGGGCCGTCGGCGAGGACGGTTTCGCCCGGTCCCGGGTGGCGCTCCACCGCGGCGACGAGATCGACGTTGAGCGAGCCCAGGACGACCACCAGCCCCATCAGCGCATCCCGCCGCTGACCGTGTCGAGCCACAGGGTCGCGTAGCGCTGCGCGTCGACCTCGAGGCAGACGTCGATGCTGGCCGGGGCCTGCCCGTGGGGGTCGTGCGAGAGGTCACCCGACCAGTCCCGTCGGTCGACGATCGTGCGACCGCGCGACCAGGTGCCCGCCAGCTCGACCCGCACAGGGAGCTGCTCGCGGCGGACCCCGGCCGGTTCGAGGACGGCGCAGACCGCTCCCGCGTCGCCGATCGTCGCGTCCGGGGAGCCGAACCGCTGGCACTGGAACTCGATGAGGCGTCCGGCCAGCTCAGCCGCGTCGTGGCCACCCGGCGCCGCCAGGGTGCGAGCCGTCTCGAGGCTGACTCGCGGCGCGTAGAACACGTCGAGGCCGTACATCGTGACGGGGATGTCGAGCTCGGCACAGGCGTCCAACACCACGGCCGCGGCCTCGGGGTCGTGGAAGACGTTGAACTCCGCCGACGCCGTCGCGTTGCCGACGTGAGCCGCTCCGCCCATGAACACGATCTCGCGAATCCCCTTGGCAGCACTGGGATAGGTCCGCAGCAGCAGCGCGATGTTCGTCAGTGGCGCGAGCGGGATGAGCGTGACCCGATGGGCATCGTCGGCGTGAGCGGCAGCCTCGTCGAGCACGTCGCGGAGCAGCTCGACCGCATGGCGCGGGTCCGGGGCACGCTCGGACCTGGCCCAGTCGAGGTCGCCCATCCCGTCATGGCCGTGGACGTGCCTCGCGTCGACCGGTGCTTCCAGCAGGGGGCGTTCGGCGCCTCTGGCCACGGGGACGTCCGCGCGTCCCGCCGCATCCAGCACGGTCAGGGTGTTGGCGACGACCGGGTCGACCGCCGCATTGCCCCCCACGCAGGTCACGGCACGCAGGTCGAGCGCGGGGTGCAGAGCTGCGAGCAGCAGGGCGCAGGCGTCGTCGACCCCCGTGTCGACGTCCAGGACGACGGGAATGGCCATGCGGCGATCCTGCCAGAGGTGAGCTGGCTCCAGCCGGAGACTGCACCCCCCGGCGCGGGACCGCCGTCGGTGTTTCATCACGGTCGCGGCGGCGGGGTAGGTTCCGTGCGTGACTGCTCACCCCGCGCGCCTCCAGCGCCGCCTTCTCGTGGGGGTGTGCGTGCTGACGATCTGGGCGACAGCGGCGTGCAGCGCGACCAGCCCGCAGGCCGGGTCCACCGGAGCTTCCGGGTCCTCCGCGCCCTCGGTGACCTCGACGACCTCGACGACCTCGACGTCCAGCTCGACGTCGTCCTCGCCCACGAGCACCCCGAGCACCACCGCCTCTCCCGCCCCGACCTGTGGCGAGCGGATTGCGGCAACGATGACCCCGGCGCAGCGAGCTGGACAGCTCCTGATGGTCGGGCTCCAGCCGACCGGCAGCTCCCACGCCCTGGCTGCCCAGATCAGGTCGCAGCATCTGGGCGGGATGATCTACCTCGGCGGGTGGTCGGGCGGGACCGCGTCGATGGCTGCGATCTCCCGGCGCCTTCGGACCGGCGCCACGCACGGGCTCCTGGTGGCAGCCGACCAGGAGGGCGGACAGGTCCAGCAGCTGCGCGGACCGGGCTTCGCGCGCATACCCTCGGCCCGCACTCAGGCCGCCTCCAGCGTGACGGGCGAGGAGAAGGACGTCGCGAGGTGGTCGCGGGAGCTCGCGGCTGCGGGCGTGAACGTCAACCTCGCTCCGGTGGCCGACACCGTGCCCACCTCGCTGGGTGCGGCGAACCAGCCGATCGGACGCTACCGCCGCGACTTCGCCCCCGGTTCGCCGACGACCAACGCGACGTATGCCGCGGCTTTCGTCCGCGGGTCGGTGGCTGCCGGCATCGCGCCCACCCTCAAGCACTTCCCCGGCCTGGGGCGTGTCACGGGCAACACCGACGTCACGAGCGCGGGCATCACGGACCGCACGACCGACGCCGACAACCCCTACCTGGCACCCTTCAAGGCGGGGATCGCCGCCGGCGCACCGATCGTGATGGTCTCCTCCGCTCGCTACCCCAGGCTGGACCCTGACCACCAGGCGATGTTCTCCACGGCGGTGATCACCGCGCTGCTGCGGGTAAGGATGGGCTTCCACGGGGTCGTGATCACCGACGACGTGGGCGCCGCCAAGGCCGTCGCAGCCGTGCCGGTCGGCCAGCGCGCGACGCGGTTCATCGCCGCCGGAGGCGACATCGTCCTGACGGCGAGGGCGTCGCAGGCCAGGGTCATGCTCTCGGCGATTGCTGCCAGCAGGGCGGTCAGCCCGGCCTTCGGCAGGCAGGTGGACGCCGCCGCCGCGAGGGTGCTCGACCTCAAGGTCGACCTCGGCCTCGTCAAGTGCAGCTGATCTGCCGACCGACGACCACGGTCAACGGACTTTGTGGACTTGGTAGCCGACTGCGCCCATCGACTCCCCGGCGGGCACGACGACCACGACGGACTTCTGCGCCGCCCGGTCGATGCTGAGCTCAAGCGAGTCGGTGCTCGTGGCGGCTGTGCAAGCGTCCAGCTGACGGATGACCGATCGCTCCCCCAGTGAGAAGTGGGCCACGAGGACCCCTTCCCCGGCACATCTGACCACGAGGCGGTAGGTCCCCGGCCTCCAGGCCCCAGCATCCTCGTCGCGGATGATCATCGTTTGAAGGCCGGTCGGCCGCTGGACCACGGTTGGCCGCGCCGGCACGCTGACGACTGCACCCCCGTCCGCGTCCTGCAGCCTGTTGACGGACGCCATCAGGGCATCCATCCGGGCGACGAAGGAGGCCGAGTTGCTCGTCGTCGTGGGCGTATCCGGCGGGGCGGACGTTGCCGGGGGACCTGCCTGGGCACCTGTGCAGGCGGACGCGCCAAGGCTCAGGACGACGGCCGCGAGCGGCCCGGTGGCGACCCGACACCAGGGTGCGCCCGCAGCCTGACTCACGTGGTCGTCTCCCAGTAGCGGTAACCCCACGTGTTTGCGCTGGGCATCTTCGTGACCGTTCCCACGTAGCTCGATGTGACCTGGCAGGCAGGGTCGACGTAGTACTTCTTCACGCCCATCTTGTAACCCCAGTTGCCGAACTGAAGGTTGCCGTACCTGCTGCTCGACGAGATCGTGCGCGAGTACCCCATGGTCTCCGAACGTGACCCCGCCACGGTGGCGTCGATCCCGAAGGTGCCCTCTGCGCTGGCCACGATCGCTGAATAGGACACCGTGACCGACATCGACACGGTCATGCTCGCGCTCTGCGTGCTCTCCCTACTTGCCGAGACGGTTCCGCCAGGTCCGCTCTTCCAGTGCACGCCACTGGGGATGTGGATGTCGGTCTTGCTGTATGTGGAGTAGTTCCAGCCATACTCGGCGCAGGCCTGGGTGCCCGCCTCAACGGCGGATGCCGAAGTGGTCTCGCCCACCAGCATCAGCGTGGCTGCCGTGACGGCCACGCACGATCGCTTCAGATTCTTCAAACGCATCGTTTCCCCCTATGGATGGGGGGCCCAGCCCCTCGCTCAGAAACTGCCCGGGTATCGGCGCCCGTCCCCCTCGGCCTTGCGAACGAGCCTCAGTCTTCTGGCAACATACCCGGGTGTCAATGACTAGATTCATAGTCAGTCCGGGACCGTATCCAGCTCCAACCCACCTACCGGGTTGAGGCTAGGCCTGGACGACGGTGACCGGCATGGACGAGTCCGCCGGGAGACTCAGGTCGGAGGGCGCGCGGCCCTTCAGCACCATCTGGGCTCCCAGCGACGCGACCATCGCGCCGTTGTCGGTGCACAACCCGGGGCGCGGCACGCGCAGGGTGATGCCCGCAGCGTCGCAGCGCTCCTGCGCCATGGCCCGCAGCCGGCTGTTGGCGGCCACGCCACCCCCGATCTGCAGGTTCGCGACCCCATGTTCCTTGCAGGCGAGGACTGCCTTGCGAGTGAGCACGTCGGTGACGGCCTCCTGGAACGACGCGGCGACGTCCGCGACCGGCACCGGCTCCCCGGCCGCCTCCCGGGCCTGCACCCAGCGGGCGACCGCGGTCTTGAGCCCGGAGAAGGAGAAGTCGAACCGGTAGCGCTCCATGTCACGCCCGGTCGTCAGCCCCCGGGGGAAGTCGATGGCGACCCGGTCTCCCTCGCGAGCCATCCGGTCGATGTGCGGGCCTCCCGGAAAGGGCAGCCCCAGGACTCGCGCGACCTTGTCGAACGCCTCACCGGCGGCGTCGTCGATGGTCGACCCGAGGGACTGGATGTCGTGGGTGACGTCGGGCACGAGCAGCAGTGACGAGTGTCCACCAGAGACGAGCATGGCGAGCGTGGGTTCGGGCAGCGGCCCGTGCTCCACGATGTCGACGGCGACGTGGGACGCGAGGTGGTTGACACCGTAGAGCGGGACGCCGAGAGCAACCGCGAGCGACTTGGCGGCGGCCACGCCGACCATCAGCGCGCCCGCCAGCCCGGGTCCGGACGTCACCGCGATCGCGTCGAGGTCGGCCAGCCGGACGCCAGCCTCGCGGGTGGCCCGCTCGATCGTCGGGACCATCGCCTCGAGGTGGGCGCGGCTGGCCACCTCGGGCACCACCCCGCCGAACCTCGCGTGTTCGTCGACGCTGCTGGCGATCGCGTCGACGAGCAACGTCTCGCCGCGCACGATGCCCACGCCCGTCTCGTCGCAGGAGGTCTCGAGGCCGAGCACCAGCGGCTGGTCACCCTTCGTGGGCCCGGAGCTCATCGCATCACCTCCGACAGCCTCAAGCGCATGACGTGGGCGTCCACATCACCCGGCTGGTAGTAGCGGCGGCGCACCGTCAACGTCTCGAATCCCTCTGACTCATAGAGCTTTCGGGCCGGCTCGTTGTCGGCCCGCACTTCAAGCATGAGGTATGCCGCGTGGTCGGCGACCGCGCGCCCGACCAGCTCGCTGAGCAGCTGACGGCCGAGGCCGCGACCCTGCGCGCGAGGCGAGACGGCCATGGTCATGACGTCCGCCACCTCACCACCGAGGTCGACGCCGGCATACCCGACCAGCTCTCCGGCGGCATCCACCTGGACGACGTAGGAGCGACGGGGGCGGGCTGCCAGCTCGGCCCACAGCGACGCGGCCGTCCACGCGTCGTCGGGGAACAGCTCGGCCTCGAGCGCGACGACGTCGTCGATGTCGGTCCAGCGCAGGTCCCGCAGGCCCACGTCCGGGGCGGTCATGCCCTGGCTCGTTCCGCGGTGGTGAGGGCGTCTGGCCGGCGCAGGTAGAGCGGTTCCACCGGCAGGGTCTCGCCACGCGAAAGTCGTTGCAGCGCAAGGTCGCCCAACACCCCGGCGGAGACGTCGAGCACAGCGACGGGGCGCGGGAAGAGCTCGGGGTAGAGCACCGGGCCGCGACCGGCGGTGGGCAGCCCCCGGACCTCCTCGGGCACGTCAGCGGGGCGCGCCACGGCGGGCTCGGTGAGCCGCACGGCCCGGTCCTGCTCGGGACGGTCGGGGTCGACGCGGTAGCGCGCCCAGTAGACCTCCTTGCGCCGGGCATCGGTCGCGACGACGAACTCGCCCTCCCGGACGTGCTCGACCGCCTGCTGTGCCAGGACGTCGAGGCTGCAGACGCCGTGGACGGGGATGCCCATTGCATGGCCGAACACGAGACCGGAGACGATCCCCACCCGCAGCCCGGTGAACGGGCCGGGGCCGTTGCCGACCACCACGTCGGTCACGTCGGTCGGGGCGAGCCCCAGCCTGGCCAGTAGGTCGCGCATGAGAGGGGCCACGGCCTCGGTGTGGCCGCGCGGGTCGTCGGAGCCATCCTGCGCCCAGTCGGCCCCGGCGCTCACGGCCACCCTTACGGAGGTGGACGTGTCGATGGACAGCACCACGCGGCTCATACCGGGACCCCCAGGACGCTGAGGTCGGCGCCTGACCAGCGGGCGCCGTGGGTCTGGACCCGCGCCCGCCTGGTCTCCTCGCCCGACAGCATCACCTCGAGCCGGTCGTCGGCGAGGTCCTCGGCCAGCCCGTGACCCCACTCGACGACTGTGACCGAGTTCTCGAGCGAGGTGTCGAGGTCGAGGTCGTCGAGCTCGGCGAACCCACCGAGGCGGTAGGCGTCGACGTGGACGAGTGCCGGACCCTCGACCAGCGACGGGTGGACGCGGGCGATGACGAAGGTCGGCGAGGTGATCGGACCGCGGACCCCCAGGCCTTCGGCGAGGCCCTGCGTGAGCGTGGTCTTGCCCGCCCCGAGCCCACCTGTCAGCACGACGAGGTCACCGGCAGTCAGCAGGCGACCGAGGCCGACGCCCCAGGCCCGGGTGTCCTGCGCGGTCGGCAGGTCGGGGCTGACGAGGTCAGGCACGGCGCTGCCCGCGGCGCGCCTTCGCGACCAGCCGGCGCTTGGCCAGGTCGGTGACAGTGCGCCGGACCCGCGGCTTGCGTGCCACTGCGATGCCCTCGGCGGCGGCCCGCATGCCGCGCTCGACGAGGCCGGCGAACTGCTCGTTCAGCACCTCCGGGTGCTCGAGCATGATGATGTGCCCGGCCTCCTCGATGACCACGTGCTCCGCCCCGGGGATGCGGCGGACGATCTCCTCACTGTGGTCGGGCGGGGTGAGCACGTCGTGGACTCCGTTGAGCACCAGCACCTCCACGCCGTGGAAGTGGACGAGCGCGTGGCGCTTGTCGTGCCGGTCGAAGGTCGGCAGGAAGTCCGCCATCACATCGAGCGGGGTGCCGAAGATCATGTCCGCGGTGAGCCGGACGGCGGCAGGCGGCACCGGCGACGCGAAGCTCCATCGCTCGACGAGGAACTCCTCGATGTCGCGGCCTGCGCGCAGCGCGGTGCGGACCAGACCCGGCCGGGTCGAGAGCCGGTCCAGGACACTCGGACCGAAGCGACCCACGAGCTTGCCGAAGTACTGGCCGAAGCCGAGCGAGACCAGCTGGGCCCCACCGGCGCTGGTCGCGACGAAGGCCGTCGCGACGACGCGGTCACGGATCAGGTCGGGGTGCTGGTCGGCGAGGGCCATCGTCGTCATGCCACCCATCGAGTGCCCCACGAGGACCAGAGGCCCTTCGGGCGCCGCCTCCTCGATGACGCGATGCAGGTCGCGGCCGAGCTGGTCGATGTCGCACGACTCCTCGCTCCCGCGCCCCGACCGCCCATGCCCGCGTTGGTCCCAGGCGACCACCCGGTAGCCGTCCCGGATGAACGCCTTGCGCTGGAGCACCCAGCTCTCCAGGCTCAGGCAGAAGCCGTGCGAGAAGACCACGGTCGGCTTGTCGGGCGAGGCCGTGGCGGGCGCCGGCTCGTCGACCTCGACGTGCAGCGGCACGCCGTCGTCCGCGACGACCACGAAGTCCTTGTCAGGCGTGTGGGCGTAGGCACCTGCGGGTGCCAGCACGGACAGGCGCGCGTGGCGTTCCTTGCTGACCCGTCCCGCCGCGATGCCGGCCGCGGTGGCGACGCCGGCGGCGGCCAGGCCGATCCCGAGACCGGCGATGCCGCGGTTCGCGGGGCTCACTCGTCACCCCCGACGTAGACCCGCGGCACCCTCGCACCCACCCGCGTCACGATCTCGTAGTTGATCGTGTCGATGGCGGCAGCCCAGTCCTGCGCGGTCGGCTCACCGGCCGCGCCCACGCCGAAGAGGACGGCCTCATCCCCGGGCTGCGCACTGCTGTCGCGGCCCAGGTCGAGGACGAACTGGTCCATGCAGACCCGTCCCGCCACGGCATACCGGCGGCCACCCACCTGCACGGGTCCGACGCTGGTGGCGTGCCGTGGCACGCCGTCGCTGTAGCCCATCGGCACCAGGCCGAGCTTGGTCGGCTCGCTCGTCGTGTAGACGTGGCCGTACGAGACCCCTTGTCCCGCAGGCGAATCCTTGACGCTGGACAGCCGGGCGACCAGGCGCATGGCCTCGCGCAACCCGAAGTCCTGCGGTGCCCCGAGGTCGGGGACCGGCGACAGGCCGTAGACGGAGACGCCCGGACGCACCAGGTCGTAGTGGGCGGACGGGTTGGTGAGCGTCGCGGCCGAGTTGGCGAGGTGCTTCACCTGCGGGGTGATCCCGAGGCGTCCTGCCTGGGCGACGATCCCCTCGAACCGCTCCTGCTGGGCCCTGACCGTCGGGTGCTGCGGCGCGTCTGCATAGGCGAAGTGGCTGAACAGCCCCACGACGTCGACGGCGCGCTCGGCCTGCGCCGAGCCAAGCGTGGCCAGCAGCCCCTCCAGGTCGGCGTCCCACGCGCCGTTGCGGCCGAGACCGGTGTCGACCTTGAGGTGGACCCGCGCGGTGCGGCCGGTGGCGGTCGCCGCCGCGAGCACCTGGTCCAGGGCCCACGTCGTCGAGATGCCGAGGTCGATGCCCAGCTCGAGTGCCTCGGCGAAGTCCTGGCCCGGGACGTGCAGCCACGACAACAGCGGCGCCTCGACGCCTGCACGACGCAGCTCGACCGCCTCGGGCAGCTGGGCGACGCCGAGCCAGGTGGCGCCACCACGCAGGGCCGCACGGGCGCTGGGAACCAGGCCGTGGCCGTACGCGTCCGCCTTGACGACCGCCATCACCTCGGCGCTGCCGGCCAGCGCCTTGAGGGCTATCACGTTGGCGCTGATCGCGGACAGGTCCACCTGGGCGCACGCGGGCAGCCCCGGCGGCGCCGGGGCTGGGGGGGTGCTGATCGTGGTGTCGTTCATCGCCGCCCAGTCTTTCACGAGCGCAGGAGTCAGCGCGTGAGCAGGTGCGCCACGGCCTGCGGTATGCCGTGGGCCACCGCCAGCGCGCGGACCGGGCCACCCGGGTTGGCCAGGTCGGCACTGACCCCGTGCACGAGCGCACCGAGGCTGCCCGCGTCGAGCGGGGTCAGCCCGGAGGCGAGCAGCGCGCCACAGACACCGGACAGGACGTCCCCAGCCCCAGCCGTGGCGAGCCAGGCGGGCGCGTCGTTCTGGGAGCGCACCGCAAGCCCCCAGTCCGTGGGGGGCACCACCAGGGTGGTGGCCCCCTTGAGCAGGACGGTGGCCCCCGTCAGGTCCGCCGCGCGACGCGCGTGGCTCAGGGGGTCGGCCTCCACGGCCTCGCGGGTGGTCTCGGACCCCTCGAGCCGGGTCAGCAGCCGGGACAGCTCGCCCGCGTGCGGGGTGAGCAGGGTGGGACCCTGGCGCGGTCCGTGGACCAGGTCGAGGCCGCCGGCATCGACCAGGACGGGCAGGTCGGAGTCGAGGGCGGAGCGGGCGACGTCGAGCTGGGCCTTGCTGCCCCGCGCCCGAGAGGTGATGTCGAGCCCCGGTCCGACCACCCAGGCCTGGACGCGGCCCTCACCGTGGACGGCTTCGGGGATCGCCGCCCGGACCAGCGCGGTCGGTGCGGGGGTGCCGACGTAGCGCAGCATGCCGAGCCCTGCGCCGACGGCTGCCGTGCAGCACAGGACGGGCGCTCCGGTGTAGTTCTCGCCCCCGGCCACCACCCCGAGCACGCCGCGGGAGTACTTGTCGTCGGCGATGGTGGGGACCGGCCACAGGTGGGCGACATCGGCGAAGTCGAGTCGTTCGACATCGGGTTCGCCGTCCAGCTCGAGCCCGATGTCGATGACTGTCAGGCGACCCACGGCAGCCTCCGTGGCGGGGAGCAGGTGCACCGGCTTGGCCACCGCGAAGGTCACCGTCTCGTCGGCGAAGACCCCGGTGTCCGATCGACTCTGGCCGGCGGGGTCCTGGCCCGACGGCAGGTCGACGCTGACGACGTAGGCGGACGCGGGGATGGCATCGACCCACGCCACGGCGTCCTGCGGCAACCCGGGCCGTCCTCCGATGCCGAGCAGGCCGTCGATGACGAGGTCGGCGCCCGCGAGCGGAGCAGCCCAGTCCCCACCCGGCGCCAGCACGGTGACGCCGGCCGCCGACCACGACGCCGAGTCACCGATGGCCAACGGCCAGTCGCCTTGCAGTGCAACGCAGTCGTGACCGTCCTGCGCGAGGCGCGCCGCGGCATACAGGGCATCGGCGCCGTTGTTGCCCGGCCCCGCGAGGACCACGACCCTGGCGCCCCCGGACGCGGGCAGGCGGGCGCGGCACACCTCGGCCAGTCCCTGCGCCGCGCGCCGCATCAGCTCCCCCTCCGGGAGCCGGCTCATCAACGTCGCCTCGGCGTCGCGGACCCGCTGCGCCGACCACGCCCTCAGCACGAGCACCCCTGGGGCACCGCTCAGCCCTCCGCGATCACGACGGCCGAAGCGATCCCCGCGTCGTGCGACAGCGAGATGTGCATCGCGTGCACGCCCAGCGCCTCGGCGCGGGCCTCGACCGTGCCGGTGACCTGCAGGTGCGGGCGGCCGTCGTCGCCACGCCGCACCGTCGCGTCGTGCCACTGCAGGCCCACCGGCGCGCCGAGGGCCTTGGCGAGCGCCTCCTTGGCGGCGAACCGCGCCGCCAAGGAGTTGAGCGGCAGGGAGCGCTCCTCGTCGGTGAACAGCCGGTCGAGCAGACCCGGGGTGCGTTCGAGCGTCTGCCCGAAGCGCTCCACGTCGACGACATCGATCCCGACCCCGACGATCACCGGATGCCCGCGATCACTCGACGGTGACGCTCTTGGCCAGGTTGCGTGGCTGGTCGACGTCCAGTCCCTTGGCCGAGGACAGGTGCAGCGCGAAGACCTGGAGCGGGACCACGGTCAGCAGCGGTGCCAGCAGCGGCGACGTCGCAGGCACGCGGATGACCTCGTCCGCGAAGGGCACCACGTCCTCGTCGCCGTCCTCAGCGACCACGATCGTGCGGGCGCCCCGGGCGCGGATCTCCTGGATGTTGGAGACGACCTTCTTGTGCAGCTCGTGCGGGGTCCCCGGGCCGGGGACGACGATGAAGACCGGCTGCCCGGCCTCGATGAGCGCGATCGGGCCGTGCTTCAGCTCACCCGCGGCGAACCCTTCGGCGTGGATGTAGGCGAGCTCCTTGAGCTTGAGCGCGCCCTCCAGGGCAACGGGGAAACCGACGTTGCGGCCCAGGAAGAGCACCGAGCGGGTGTCGGCCATGAACCGCGCGATCTCCTTGACCCGGTCCATCCGGCCGAGCAGGTCCTCGAGCTTGGAGGGGACCTCGTGCAGCTCCTTCATCACCGACTGCGCGTCGTCGGCGAAGGTGCCGCCGCGCAGCTGGGCCAGGTAGAGCCCGAGGATGTAGCAGGCGGTGATCTGTGCGAGGAAGGCCTTGGTCGAGGCGACCGCGATCTCCGGGCCGGCGTGCGTGTAGAGCACCGCGTCGGACTCGCGCGGGATGGTCGACCCGTGGGTATTGCAGATGGACAGGGTCATCGCGCCGAGCTCGCGGGCGTGCTTGACGGCCATCAGGGTGTCCATCGTCTCGCCGGACTGGCTGATCGACACGATCAGGGTGCGCTCGGTGGCGATGGGGTCGCTGTAGCGGAACTCGTGCGCGAGCGACACCTCGACGGGGATCCGGGTCCAGTGCTCGATGGCGTACTTGGCGACCATGCCGGCGTACGCGGCCGTGCCACACGCCACGATGGTGATGCGGTCGACGTCGCGCAGCTGGTCCGCGGTGATCGACATGTCGTCGAGCACCAGTCGGCCCTCGACGTCCGTCCGACCCAACAGGGTGTCCCTGACGGCGTGCGGCTGCTCGTAGATCTCCTTCTCCATGAACGTCGCGTAGCCACCCTTCTCGGCGGCTGCGGCGTCCCAGGTGACCTCGTAGTGCTTCCCCTCCGCGGGGGTGCCGTCGAAGTTGGTCACCGAGTAGGAGTCGGGGGTGATCGTGACGATCTGGTCCTGACCGAGCTCGAGGGCGTTGCGCGTGTGCCCGATGAAGGCGGCAACGTCCGAGCCGAGGAAGTTCTCGCCCTCGCCCAGCCCGACCACCAGGGGGCTGTTGCGGCGGGCTCCGACGACGACGCCGGGACTGTCGGCGTGCACGGCCAGCAGCGTGAACGCACCCTCGAGGCGGTTGACCACGTTCTGCATCGCCAGGGTGAGGTCACCGGTCGCGTCGTACTCGCGGGCCACGAGGTGAGCCGCCACCTCGGTGTCGGTCTCGCTCTCGAAGGTCGCACCCTCGGCGAGGAGGGCGTTCTTCAGCTGGTGGAAGTTCTCGATGATGCCGTTGTGGATGAGGGCGAGCCTGCCACCCTCGCCGGCCCGGTGCGGGTGCGCGTTCTGGTCGGTCGGGCCGCCGTGCGTCGCCCACCGGGTGTGCCCGATCCCGGTCGTGGCGCCGGGGAGGTGGTCGGCGTCGAGTGCGTCCTGGAGGTTGACGAGCTTGCCGGCCCGCTTCTCGCTCTCCACCCCGTCGGCCGTGACCAGGGCCACACCCGCCGAGTCGTAGCCCCGGTACTCGAGGCGAGCCAGGCCTTCCATGACGACGTCCAGCGCTTTGCCGTCCGCGTTCGGGCCGACGTATCCGACGATTCCGCACATGGGAGGCAGCCTAACCGGCGACCGGCTCGCGGACCGCATCCGAGGGACTGCGCGCCGGTGTGAGCAAGAATGGCGCGCGTGAGCCACCCCGCGAACGGCAACGGCGCCCTTCCCTCGCCCTACGTCGAGCTGGACCGTGCCGCCTGGGCCCGGCTGCGCGAGAACCAGCCGCTCAACCTCGACGCGGCCGACGTGGCGCGGGTCAAGGGCCTGGGCGAGCGCATCGACCTGGCCGAGGTCGAAGAGGTCTACCTGCCCCTGTCGAGACTGCTCAACTTCTACGTCGGCGCGACGGCCGGACTGCACCGGATCACCGGTGACTTCCTCGGGGAGAGCCCGGCCAAGACGCCCTTCGTCATCGGGGTCGCCGGATCCGTCGCCGTGGGCAAGTCCACCACGGCGCGCCTGCTCAAGGAGCTCCTGTCCCGCTGGCCGGGGACGCCGCGGGTCGAGCTCATCACGACCGACGGGTTCCTCTACCCCAATGCCGAGCTCGAACGTCGGAACCTGCTGCAGCGCAAGGGTTTCCCCGAGTCGTACAACCGACGGGCGCTGCTGCGCTTCGTGGCGGAGGTCAAGTCGGGCAAGGCGGAGGTCGCCGCACCGGTCTACTCGCACCTCACCTACGACATCGTCCCGGACGAGCGGGTGGTGGTCCGCCAGCCCGATGTGCTCATCGTCGAGGGGCTCAACGTCCTGCAAGCCCCGCGCCTGCAGGAGGACGGCCGCACCGGGCTCGCGGTCAGCGACTTCTTCGACTTCTCGGTCTACGTCGACGCCCACCTCGAGGACATCCGGCAGTGGTACGTCGAGCGCTTCCTGCGGCTGCGCGAGACGGCCTTCGCCGACCCGCACTCCTACTTCCACCGCTACGCCGCCCTGTCCGACGAGCAGGCCCGTGACACGGCTGCGCGCATCTGGCGGGACATCAACGAGGTCAACCTGCGCGAGAACGTCCTGCCCACCCGCAGCAGGGCGACGCTGGTGCTCGCCAAGGGCAAGGACCACAGCGTGCGTCGCATCCGCCTCCGCAAGCTCTGACCCCCTCGGGCGTCGCGCCGGAAGGCATGATGGGGGTATGCCGCCTGCTTCCGACCGCGAGGACCTCACCGCACCCGCCACGCGCACCGAGCACGACTCGATGGGAGACGTGGAGGTCCCCGCCGAGGCCCTCTGGGGCGCCCAGACGGCCCGTGCCGTCGAGAACTTCCCCATCTCCGGCCAACCGGTCCCCGCCGGCGTGATCCACGCGCTCGCCCTGCTGAAGGCGGCCGCCGCGGAGGTCAACGCCGAGCTCGGGGTGCTCGACCCGGTCAGGGCGAAGACCATCGCCGCCGCCGCGGCCGAGGTGGCGGAAGGCCGACACGACGACCAGTTCCCCATCGACGTCTTCCAGACGGGCTCGGGCACCTCGACCAACATGAACGTCAACGAGGTCCTCGCCCGGATCGCCCACCTGGCCACGGGCGAGGCCGTGCACCCCAACGACCACGTCAACGCGGGGCAGTCCAGCAACGACACGTTCCCCAGCGCCCTGCGGATCGCGGCCACCCTGGCCGTGCACCGCGACCTCGCGCCGAGCCTGCTGCACCTCGCCGAGGCCTTGCGGGCCAAGGAGTCGCAGTTCGCCGACGTGGTCAAGGCAGGGCGGACCCACCTCATGGATGCGGTGCCCGTCACGCTCGGGCAGGAGTTCGGCGGCTACGCCCGACAGGTCGAGCTGGGCGCGGAACGGGTGCTCGTCGCCGCGCAGGCGACGGCCGAGCTGCCCCTGGGTGGCACAGCTGCCGGGACGGGGCTGAACGCGGCGCCGGGGTTCGCCGCGGCCGTCATCGATCGGGTGAGCGCCCGTACCGGTGTGGACTTCCGCGAGGCCGCCGACCACTTCGAGGCCCAGTCCGCGCAGGACGCGGTCGTCGAGCTCAGTGGTGCCCTCAAGGTCGTGGCCGTGAGCCTGACGAAGATCTGCAACGACCTGCGGTGGATGTCGTCGGGACCGAGGTCGGGCCTGGGCGAGATCCACCTGCCCGACCTCCAGCCGGGCTCCAGCATCATGCCCGGCAAGGTGAACCCGGTCCTGCCCGAGGCCACCCTCATGGTGTGCGCCCAGGTCATCGGCAACGACACCGCGATCACGGTAGCCGGCTCCTCGGGGGCCTTCGAGCTCAACGTCATGCTGCCCGTCATGGCGCGCAACGTCCTCGAGTCGACATCGCTGCTGGCCGCGACGTCCCGGCTGCTGGCCGACCGCTGCGTGTCGGGCATCGAGGCCGACGTCGAACGGTCCCGTGAGCTGGCCGAGGGGTCCCCGTCGATCGTCACCCCGCTGAACCGCTACATCGGCTATGAGGCCGCCGCGGCCGTGGCGAAGCAGTCCATCAAGGAACGCCGTTCCATCCGCGAAGTCGTCATCGAGCGGGGCCACGTGGCCAGCGGCGAGCTCACCGAGCAGCAGCTCGACGAGGCGCTCGACGTGCTCGCGATGACCCGACCGCCGCGCTGACTTCGGCGCCTACCCGATCGCAGGGTCGCGGTGGCTAACTAGCCGTGGCCAGTAGCAGTGGTGGATCAGTAGTGGCTCAGTACCAGTGCGGCGAGCGGCTCTGCCACTGGCTCAACGCGCCACACGGAGTGCCGTAGGAGCTCTTGATGTACTGCAGGCCCCAGCGGATCTGGGTGGCCGGGTTGGTCAGGTAGTCCCCCGCGACGGACGACATCTTGGAGGCCGGGAGCGACTGGGGGATGCCATACGCGCCGGACGAGGAGTTCGTGGCCTTGTAGTTCCAGCCGCTCTCGCCGTTCCAGAGCGTGTCGAGGCAGCCCCACTCGCTGTCACCGAACCCGAACTCGGGCAGCAGCGCGCGAGCAGCCGCGCGCGGGTCGTTCTGGGCGTTCTGGAGGATCGCCTGCTTCTTGGCCTCGAGGGCCTGGCGCGCCTTGTCGCGGGCGACCTTCTCGGCAGCCTGGCGACGGGCGGTGGCGGCGACCTTGGCCGCGGCGACCGCGGCGATGCGGTTCTTCTCCTGGGCCGCGGCGATGCTCGCGTTGGTCTCGTTGCGGTCGGCGGCCAGTCGGGCGGTGTCCTCGATCTGGGCGTCCGCGAGCTCGTTGGCCTGGGCGATCGCCTCGGTGCTGACCGTGAAGGCGGCTGCACCGGTCTGGCGCTGGTCGGCGGCCTGGTATCCGGCGGCGGTCGTGGCGATGACGGCCAGCAGCACGCTCGAGGTCACCGCAGGACGACGGATCGCCTTGGTGAGGGAGGAGGACCGAGAGGCTTTCCTGCCGTGGGTCGCACCATGACGGTGACGACCCTGGTAGGCCTGACTCATACGGGTTCCTCCAAAGGAAAGACCACCAGAGATGTGGTGGCCTCAATCGGTGCCGGGGGGATTTTCGTCAAGCCGCCCAGGGCTGCGCAGCCTCACGGCCGCGGAACCAGAAACTCAGCGTCCCGACACGTTATGAAACCGAGACTTTACCCGATCTTGGAAGTCGATCTCCAATCGTTCACGCGGTTCTGTGACCCATGTGACGGATGTGACGGCATTTTCATCCTTTTGGACGAGGCGCACCGCCCTGAGAGCAGGGCGGTGCGCCTTTAGGACACATCGAACAAACCGGACGCGTCAGACCTCGAGGCCCTCCAGCAAGTCGGTCACCAGGGCCGCGATGGGGCTGCGCTCGCTGCGGGTGAGGGTGACGTGGGCGAACAACGGGTGTCCCTTGAGGGCCTCGATGACGGCGGCCACGCCGTCATGGCGACCGACCCGCAGGTTGTCCCGCTGGGCGACGTCGTGCGTCAGCACCACCCGGGAGTTCTGGCCGATGCGCGACAGGACGGTGAGCAGGACGTTCCGCTCCAGGCTCTGCGCCTCGTCCACGATGACGAAGGCGTCGTGCAGGGAACGGCCACGGATGTGGGTCAGGGGCAGGACCTCGAGCATCCCCCGGTCCATGATCTCCTCGACGACCTCGTGCGAGACGAGTGCACCGAGGGTGTCGAAGACCGCCTGGGCCCAGGGACCCATCTTCTCGGACTCGGATCCGGGGAGGTAGCCCAGCTCCTGGCCGCCCACGGCATACAGGGGCCGGAAGACGACCACCTTGCGGTGCTGGCGCCGTTCCATGACCGCCTCGATGCCCGCGCACAGGGCGAGCGCGGACTTGCCGGTGCCCGCGCGGCCGCCGAGCGAGACGATGCCCACGTCCGGGTCGAGCAGGATGTCGAGGGCGATCCGCTGCTCGGCGCTGCGACCGTGCAACCCGAACGCGTCCCGGTCACCACGCACCAGCCGGATCTGCTTGTCGGCGCCGACCCGCCCCAGACCGCTTCCCCGCGGCGAGAGCAGGACCAGCCCGGTGTGGCAGGGCATCTCGGCTGCCGCTGCGTTCTCGATGCGGCCGTGCTCGTAGAGGGCGTCCATCTCCACCGTGGTGACGTCGAGCTCGGCCATCCCGGTCCACCCCGAGTCGACGGCGAGCTCGGCTCGGTACTCCTCGGCCTCGAGGCCGACCGCCGACGCCTTGACCCGCATCGGCAGGTCCTTGCTGACGACGGTGACGGCGAAGCCCTCGTCGGACAGGTTCTTGGCCACGGACAGGATGCGGGTGTCGTTGTCACCCAGGCGGAAACCCGCCGGCAGCGAGCTCGGGTCCGTGTGGTTGAGCTCGACCCGCAGCGTGCCGCCGTCGTCGCCGACCGCCACCGGAGCGTCGAGCCGCCCCTCGCTCATGCGCAGGTCGTCGAGCAGCCGCAGCGCCTGTCGCGCGAAGTACCCCAGCTCCGGGTGGTGGCGCTTGGCCTCGAGCTCGGTGACGACGACCACCGGCAGCACGACCTCGTGCTCCTTGAACCGCAGCATGGCGCGCGGGTCGGACAGCAGCACCGAGGTGTCGAGCACGAACGTGCGGAAGGCGGGCTCCGTGGCGGCGCCCTTGCCCTTCGGGACGGGCATGGCGCGTGCGGCCCCCATGGTGCTGGCAGCCCCTGCGGTGCTGGCGGTGCGCGGCGATGAGCTGGAGGAGGTACGACGGGTGCTGTCGTGGTTCGAGGCCAATGTCTCTCCTTGGCACAGCGCGCGCTCGGCGCGATGCGCCTACTCGCGAACGAGGTGCCGGGACCAGGCTCTCCCACCGCGGTGGAGCCGGTTCCGGCCCTCCGCTCGGAGCTGGATCTGCTCCATAGGTCGGCCTCCCCGAACGTGGGACGGGTGCCCCGCGTCACTACGGACGGTACGACTCACCGGACGCCGTGGAGGGCAGGCTCGCGGCGTGTCACCCAGAGTTAACCGTTTGGTCGATACGTCCCCGGTTCGATGTGAAAACACCGGTGATTCCCGGCGTTTTACATCGAACCGAGCGGCGTCGGCCGCTAGCCGCCGAAGCGGCGGTTGCGCTCGGCGTAGGCACGCAGGGCGCGGAGGAAGTCGACGTGTCGGAAGTCGGGCCAGTACGCCTCGCAGAAGTAGAACTCGCTGTGCGCGCTCTGCCACAGCAGGAAGCCGGAGAGCCGCTGCTCGCCCGAGGTGCGGATGACGAGGTCGGGGTCGGGCTGGCCCTTGGTGTAGAGGTGCTCGGCGATGTGCTCGACCTGCAGGGTCTCCGCCAGCTCCTCGATCGTCGTGCCGTGGGCGGCGTGCGCGACGAGCATGGACCGGACGGCGTCGGTGATCTCCTGACGACCGCCGTAGCCCACCGCCACGTTGACGGTCATGCCCTGGACGTCCTCGGTCAGGTCGGCGCTCTCCTTGAGGCGGCGCGCCGTCTCGGCCGGGAGCAGGTCCAAGGACCCCACCGGGTTGATGCGCCAGCGCTTGGTCTGAGCCAGGTCGCTCACCGTGTTCTCGATGATCGACAGGAGCGGCACGACCTCCGCCGCGGGTCGGCTGAGGTTGTCGGTGGAGAGCAGCCACAGCGTGACCACCTCGACCCCCGCCTCCTCGCACCAGTCCAGGAACCCCGCGATGTTGTCGGCCCCGGCCTGGTGGCCTTCCTTGGTGCCGGCGCCCCGGGCCTTGGCCCAGCGCCGGTTGCCGTCCAGCATCACGCCGACGTGCCGGGGAAGGGTCTCCCGGGAGAGGCGACGGCTGAGCCGCCGCTCGTACGCGGCATACAGGAGGTCGGACAACGCCACAGGCACTCCTCGGCAGACGGGGACGGGGGTCCGTCCACCAGCCCACGCTACTCCCGCGGGGTCGGGTGGTGAGGCCGGCCTCACAACCTACGCTCAGGTAACCTACGCCACCGTAGGTTACAGTGGACCCATGACTACGGCACCCGACCCTCGCTCCGCGCAGGGACCTCTGGAGTCAGTCGTCGACGCAGTGAAGCCCCACCTGCGCGGCTGGCTGCACGCCGGCATGGTCCCCCTCGCCCTCGCGGCTGGCATCGTCCTCATCGCCCTGGCCCCCACCACTCCCGCGCGCCTCGCCGCCGCGGTCTTCAGCGTCACGGCCTGGCTCCTGTTCGGCACGTCCGCGGTCTACCACCGCGGAAACTGGTCACCCAAGGTCGCCGGGATCCTGAAGCGGATGGACCATTCCAACATCTTCCTGATCATCGCGGGCACCTACACGCCGTTCGCGCTGCTGCTCCCCGACGACGACGCGCGGACCATGCTGCTGATCGTGTGGATCGGCGCCATCGCCGGCGTGCTGTTCCGCGTCCTGTGGGTCGGCGCCCCCCGCTGGCTCTACACCCCGGTCTACGTCGCCCTCGGGTGGGTGGCTGTCTTCTACCTCGGCCCGCTGCTCAAGTTCGGCGGCCCGGCCATCGTCACCCTGATCGCCGTCGGCGGCCTGCTCTACACCGCGGGCGCCATCGTCTATGGCATCAAGCGGCCGAACCCCTCACCGCGCTGGTTCGGGTTCCACGAGATCTTCCACACGCTGACCGTCGCCGCGTTCACGGTGCACTACATCGCCGCCTCGATGTCGGTCTACGGCGTCGTCGCGCGTTCCTGACGCCCCTGGCGGTGGCGACGTCGCCTGACGACGTCCTGCCATGGCCTGCCATGGCCTGCCATGGCCTGACGTGGCCTGACGTGGCCTGACGTCAGGCCTGGGGCGCCGTCTCCCAGAGACCGACGATGTTGCCCTCCGTGTCGGTGAAGTAGGCGGTGAACCCCATCTCCCCCACGGGCTGCTTGGGCAGCGCCACCGACCCGCCCTTCTCCTCGATGGCCTTCAACGTCGAGTCGATGTCGGCGACGTCGATGACGACCCGAGGCCCTTCGCCGGCACTGGCACGCGGGCCCATGCCGCCGTTGATGAAGCCGGGTTCGGTGGGGCCCTGGTCCCCGGACGGGCCGGTCGAGACCATCGTGTACTCCATCCCCGGATAGGACTGGAGGTCCCACCCGAAGAGCTCGCCGTAGAAGGCCCGAGCCCTCTCCCCGTCGTCGTAGGGGAGCTCGAAGTGCACGACGCGACCGCTCATGACGGACCTTCCTGGGTCGGCGCTGCGTCCCGGACGAAGCGCTACGTTCTGGGGTCCCTAGTCTGCCCCTCGGCACCGTTGTCGTCACCGGTTTCGCCGTGCCGTTCCCGCTCCCGTTCCCGGTCGCGCTCGCGCTCCTGCTCCTCGGCCTGCCGCTGGAGCTCTTCCGAGCGGTACGACATCCGACGCATCCTGGCGTTCATGTTGCGCATCAGCAGGTAGAGCGCGATGGCGAGCACGAAGAACGCCAGGAAGCCCCAGAGACCGGGCGAGACCATCGCCGAGGGCGCTCCGTTCACGACGCCACCTCGGTGCGCCCGTCGTAGGCCAGCTCGAGCTCCCCGCTCGTGGCGAGTCGGTCGCCCGTGGCAGCGTTGGGGATCCCGGCGAAGAGGTCGTCCTCGACCGGGGTGACGGGGACGTACGACATCGCCGCCTCGAAGTCCTCGGTCGGCCAGACGCTCACCTGCAGGTCACGCGGGACGCGGAACCAGGCGCCGTCCGGGTCGATCTGGGTCGCGTGCGCGAGCAGCGCCTGGTCTCGCTGGTCGAAGTAGTCGGAGCAGGGCACCCGGGTGGTGATGGTGCGAGCCTTCTCCGGGTCCCAGTCCTTGAGCCAGTCGCCGTACGGGCTCTCCACGCCCTGCTCCAGCAGCGCCTCGTGGAAGGCCGCGTACTTCGCCCGGTTGTGCGAGTTGTAGTACAGCTTCAGCGGCTGCCACGGCTCACCCGCGTGCGGGTATGCCGAGGCGTCGCCGGCCGCCGCGAACGCCGCCATCGTGACCGTGTGGGTCATGATGTGGTCGGGGTGGGGGTAGCCGCCGTTCTCGTCGTAGGTGGTCACGACGTGAGGGCGGAACCGGCGGATCTCGCGGACCAGCGCCTCGGTGGTCACCTCGATCGGCTCGAGAGCGAAGCAGCCGTCAGGCAGGGGCGGCAGCGGGTCGCCCTCCGGCAGACCGGAGTCGACGAAGCCCAACCAGGTGTGCTGGACACCGAGGATCTCCTGGGCGCGCTTCATCTCGTCGCGGCGGACCTGCGCGAGGTCTCGCTCGATGTGGGGATCGCCCTTGAGCCGGGGGTTGAGCACGTCGCCGCGCTCCCCGCCCGTGCACGAGACGACGAGCACGTCATACCCCGTGGCGGCGTACTTCGCCATCGTCGCCGCGCCCTTGCTCGACTCGTCGTCAGGGTGCGCGTGCACCGCCATCAGCCGCAACCGGTCAGCCACCTGCACAACCTCATTCGTCCATCGCCGACAATGGTCGTCCGGAGTCACCTGGCATCCGGACCGTTTGCCATCCTCTCACCTGCGGAAGGTCACCCATGCCGCTCCCCCGTCCCGCCCCGGGCACTGGCCGCTGGTGGGTCATCGGCACGATCGGCTGCACCATCGGAGTCGCCCTCGCCGTGTGGCTGGGGCTCGCCAACAGCCTGGGCGCGGTCACCTGGACCGACACCGACTACAAGGTGCTCGACGACCGGAGCGTGCAGGTCGGGTTCGACGTGCACCGGTCCCCCGACCAGGCCGTCACCTGCACGGTCCAGGCGCAGGACGCGGCGCACGGCGTCCTCGGCGTCCTCAAGGTGCGCGTGCCCCCCTCCGCCGAGCGGTCGGTCCACCAGCAGGTGGTGGTCCGCACCGCCTCCCGCGCCGTGGGCGGGAGCGTTCGCTACTGCGCTCCCTCCTGACCAGCCCTCTGACCTGCGAAGTCATGGGCCTGACCTCCGTGGCGCGGGCCCTGTCGCGCGGCCGCCACGGCATACCTCTGCGGGGGTCGATCGAATCGGCGAAATGGACCCTTTCGAGCACGGCGATGTAGGCTTGTCCTTTCACCGAGCGGTCTGGACACGACACTGCGACGCCACTGTGGCCGTGGTCGAGGTCCGGGCCGCTGTGCGTACCACCATCTCCGCGACGCATCCGCGTCCGGCGGAGACCCGATCAAGGAGTACACCGTGAGCGAGACCGCGACCCCCACCGCGAGCTACCTGACCCAGGAGGCCTTCGACCGTCTGAAGGCCGAGCTGGACCAGCTCTCCGGCACCGGCCGTACGGACATCGCCAAGAAGATCGAAGCCGCACGCGACGAGGGCGACCTGAAGGAGAACGGCGGCTACCACGCCGCCAAGGAGGAGCAGGGCAAGATGGAGGCCCGCATCCGCCAGCTGACCCAGCTCCTCGAGAACTCGATCGTGGGCACCAAGCCGGCCGACGACGGCGTCGTCGAGCCGGGCATGGTCGTCGCCGTCGACATGTTCGGCGAGGACGTGACCTTCCTGCTCGGCTCGCGCGAGATCGCCGACGGCACCGACCTCGAGGTCTACAGCGAGAAGTCGCCCCTCGGCGCCGCCATCAACGGCAAGAAGGTCGGCGACAAGGCGTCCTACAAGGCCCCCAACGGCAAGACCATCCAGGTCCGCGTCAAGTCTGCGACGCCGTACACCCCCTGACCCCGAGTCGACGTCGCCGCCCTCCGCCCCCGCAGGGGTGGGGGGCGGCTTGGCGTGTGCCGGGTCAGCTGAACTTGAGCTGGTAGCCCTTGTCGCGCAGGGTGCGCAGGACCTCGTCGCAGTGCTCCTTGCCGCGGGTCTCCAGCTGGAGCCCGATCTCGACCTCGTCGACCGAGATGCTCGTCCCGGTGCGGATGTGCTCGACCTCCAGGACGTTGGCGTCCACGGCAGCACAGTCGGCGAGCAGCCTCGCCAGGTGGCCGGGGCGGTCCGAGACGCGCACCCGGAACTGCAGGTAGCGTCCCGCGGCGGCCATGCCGTGGCGGATGATCCGCAGCAGGAGCAGGGGGTCGATGTTGCCGCCGGAGAGGACCGCCACCACAGGCCCGTCGAGCTTCTGCTTCCCGGCCCGGTCGAGCAGGTGCGCGACCGCCGCCGCACCCGCCGGTTCGACGACCAGCTTGGCGCGCTCGAGGACGAACAGCAGCGCCCGTGACAGCTCCTCCTCGCTGACCGTCTCGATCGCGTCGACCAGGTCACGGACGAGGGCGTAGGGCACGTCGCCCGGCATGCCGACGGCGATGCCGTCGGCCATCGTCTGCATGTTCTCGTAGGCGACGGGCTTGCCCGCCGCCAGCGACAACGGGTATGCCGCGGCCCGCTCGGCCTGGACGCCGACGACGCGCACGTCGGGGCGGGCAGCCTTGACCGCGACGGAGATCCCCGCGAGCAGACCCCCGCCGCCGGTGCTGACCACGATGGTCCTGACGTCCGGGCACTGGTCGAGGATCTCCAGGCCGGCGGTGCCCTGCCCGGCCACGATGTCGCGGTGGTCGAAGGGGTGGATGAGGACAGCCCCGCTGCTCGCCTCCCACCCGCGCGCCTTGACCAGGCACTCGTCGATCGTGGTGCCGACCTGCTCGATCGAGGCGCCGTAGGCCTTGGTGGCGAGCAGCTTGGGCATGGGTGCCCCGTGCGGCATGTAGACCTTGACGTCGATGCCGAGCAGCTGGCCGGCCAGCGCGACCCCCTGGGCGTGGTTGCCGGCGCTGGCCGCGACCACCCCGCGGGCCTTCTCCTCGTCGGACAGCCGCGCCATCCTCGTGTACGCACCCCGGATCTTGAACGACCCGGCGCGCTGGAGGTTCTCGCACTTGAGGAAGACCTCGGCGCCGACCCGGTCGCTCAGCGCCCGGCTGTACTCCAAGGGGGTGGGACGGACGATGCCACTGAGCAGGTCTTGCGCAGCGCGCACGTCGTCGAGGGTGACAGACAGCGTCGGTGATGCCATGGCCGGAAGGCTAGTCCCTCCCACGGCACGCCGAGGCCATGCCCTCGAGCTGGCCTCGACCTGGCCGCGGCCCAGCCCCCACCTACCCCTGGGTGCGCTTGGTGAAGGCCCGGATGGCCAGAGGTGCGATGACCAGCGTCAAGCCGATCGTCCAGATCAGCGTCGTCACGATGGGGTGGTGCATCGGCAGCTGCGCGTCCGCGGGCACGGGGAGGTCGTTGCCCCAGAGCTGGCGAACGGCCTGGACGAGCGAGGAGATGGGGTTCCACTCGGCGATCACCCGCAGCGCGTGCGGCATCTTGTCGGTGGGGGCGAACGTGTTGGCCAGGAACGTGATCGGGAACATCGTGGTGAACATCAGTCCGTTGACCGCCTCCACCGACCGCATGGCCGATCCGACGAGGATGCCGATCCAGATCATCGCGAAACCCCACAGCAGCAGGAGCGCATAGGCCAGCACGGCCTGGGGGAAGCCGCCCCGGATCCGCCAGCCGACGAACAGCCCGGTGACCGACATGACCAGGATGCCGATGCTGGAGTGCATCAGGCTGGAGATGCTTCGGCCCACGAGCACCGCCGACGGGTTGATGGGGAGCGACCGCATCCGGTCGACGATGCCCTTGTCGATGTCAGAGGTCAGGCCCACGGCGACGACGAACGACGCGAAGGCGATGGTCTGCCCCATGATCCCGCCCATCAGCCACTCCCGGTAGCCGGCGGGCGAGCCCTTGACGGCGATGGAGCCGCCGAACACGTACGCGAACAGCAGGACGAACATCACCGGCTGAATGGTGACGTCCATCAGCATCTCGGGCATCCGCTTGATGTGGATGAGGTTGCGGCGGGTGATCGCCAGGGACTGCCGCAACAACCCGGTCGGCTTGATCTCGGGCCGGGCGATGCCGCTGGCCGACCTGCGCGTCGTGGTGTCGGTGGTCATGACGCCTGCTCCTGGTCGGTGTCCGTGTCGGTGGGGCCGTCCTCGGCGCGGTGGCCGGTGAGGTGGAGGAACACGTCGTCGAGACTCGGCCGCTTGAGCCCGAGGTCGTCGAGCTCGATGGCACTGTCCTCGAAGACGGCGGCGATCCTGGTCATGTCGCGTAGCCCCTCGGCGGGGGCGGTCAGCTGCCGTGCGGCCTCGTCGACGTGCACCTCGGACACGCGTTGGCGCAACATCTCGGCGGCGGTGTGGAGGTCTTCCGCGCGTGACACGGTGAGCACCAGACTCGCCCTGCCACTGCGGTCCTTGAGCTCGAGCGGCGTCCCCTCGGCGATGATCTGACCGCGGTCGATCACGACGATGCGGTCGGCAAGCTGGTCGGCCTCCTCGAGGTACTGGGTCGTGAGCAGCAGCGTCGTGCCGTCCTTCACCAGACCCCGCAGCACGTCCCACAGCTCGACGCGACTGCGCGGGTCGAGCCCCGTCGTCGGCTCGTCGAGGAAGAGCACCGGCGGGGTGGCGATCAGGCTGACCGCGAGGTCGAGCCGGCGACGCATGCCTCCGGAGTAGGTCTTGACCGTCCGGTCGCCCGCCTCAGTCAGCGAGAAGCGCTCGAGCAGGTCGGCGCCCGCTGCCTTGACGTAGGCCGATGACAGTCCGTACAGGGAGCCGATCAGCCGCAGGTTCTCGCGACCGGTGAGCAGCTCGTCGACCGTGGCCGCCTGACCGGTGAGTCCCATCGACCGGCGCACAGCGTCGGGCTCACGCAGCACGTCGTGCCCCGCGACCCTCGCCGTGCCGCTCGTGGGTTTGGACAGGGTCGTCATCATGCGCACCGTCGTCGTCTTGCCGGCGCCGTTGGGGCCGAGCAGCCCCAGCACGGAGCCCTCCGGCACGGCGAAGCTCACGTCGTCGACCGCGGTCTGGTCGCCGAATCGCTTGACGAGGTGCTCGGCCTCGATCGCCAGGGAGGTCATTCCTCGACCCTAGGCCGGGGGCCGGTCGCACAACCAGTCATTTTCCAGTCCTCCCCATTCACGCGACTGCCCTTCCTCCCCACTCACGAGACGCTACGCCGGACCACCGACAACAGCCCTCGCCAGCTCACGGGCGGCCGTGGGGTGGCTGTGGCGCAGCAGGCCGACGGCGAACAGCAGGTATGCCGCGTCGGTCACCAGCTCCGCGGCGCGCGGCACCTTCCACCCGCCCGCGTGGTCGGTGGCCACCGACCGGAGCACCTCACCCCGCCCGGTCGTCGTGGCGTGCCGCAGCACCCCTCCGGAGCCGACGACGAGCTGCACGTCGGCCAACGGCCGGGCACTGGCCCCCGGCGCGGGCGGGCGCGCGTGACGGCGCGCTGCCACCACCGCGGCCGCCCGCGCGAGGGCGAGGTCCATCGACCACTCGCCCTCGTCCGCCGGCAGGTGACCGGGGTCGCGGACCAGGCGCGCGGCATACCCGTCGATCGTCGCGGGGAGGGGCACGTGCTCACGGAGGGCGGCTTCGACGATGCCCTCGGCGTTCCAGCGCATGCCGAGGTCCGCCTCCACCGTGCGGGCGTGCCACAGCGGGGCGACCACGTCCTTGGCCAGGCCGGCGTCCTCTCCCTGCGGCCGCAAGGCGGAGTAGACGTCCGTGGTGGCGCCACCGACGTCGACCACCATGACGTCGCCGTCGAGGTGCTCGGCGAGCACCGCGACACCGTCGAGCACGGCGTCCGGCGTGGGGGCACGCACCATGGCGGCGAACTCCGGTCCGGGCGACAGTCCCTTGCCGCCGATGACGTGCTCGAGGAAGACCCGCCTGATGGCGGCGCGGGCCGGCTCGGGGACGATGACGCCGATCGCGGGCAGCACGTTGTCGGTCACCGTGAACGACCGCCCCGTCGAGGCGAGGATCGTCGCGACCTCGTCCTGGACGTGGGCGTTGCCGGCCACGACGACCGGTGCGCCGATGCGGGCCTTGGCAAGGCGAGCTGCGTTGTGCAGCAACACTTCCGCGTTGCCTCCGTCGGTCCCGCCCACCAGGAGGACGAGGTCCGGGCGGCTTTGCCTGAGCTCCGCGACACCCGCTCCCGACAACGGACCCGACGTCACGTGGGAGACCCTGGCGCCGGCGCTCAGCCCGACCCGGTGGCCGGCCTGGGCGGTGACGTCCCGCTCGTACCCGACGACCGCCAGCCGCAGGCCGCCGCCGGCGCTCGAGCAGGCGAGCACCTCGTCGACCGGCCCGTGGCCCGCGAGCTCACTGCGCAGGGTGCGGTAGCCGTCCAGGACGTCGGTGCCGATCGTCGTCGGCGTGGACCCCGTCGCGACGACGGATCCCTGTCCGTCGACGAGCACCGCCTTGGTGAAGGTCGACCCGAAGTCGACACAGAGGAGCTGGGTCACGTCGCCTGCCCGTCCCCCGCTCAGCCCAACCGGTCGAGCGCCTGCCGCAGGTCGGCGATGAGGTCCTCGACGTCCTCGATGCCGACGGACAGCCGGATCAGGTCGGCCGGCACCTCGAGCTCGGTGCCCGCCACCGAGGCGTGGGTCATCCGGGCCGGGTGCTCGATGAGGGACTCGACCCCGCCGAGCGACTCGCCGAGGGTCCACAGCTGGGTCTCGCCGCAGACCTTGACGGCGACGTCCTCGCCGGCCTTGACCTGGAACGAGATCATGCCGCCGAACCGCTTCATCTGACGCTTGGCGACCTCATGGCCGGGGTGGCTCTCCAGGCCGGGGTAGTGCACCGCGCTGACGGCCGGGTGGCCGAGCAGGAAGTCGACCACGCGCTCGGCGTTGTCGCTGTGCCGCTCCATCCGCAGCGCCAGGGTCTTGAGTCCCCGCAGCACCAGCCACGCGTCCATCGGGCCGGCCACCGCACCCATCGAGTTCTGGTGGAACGCAACCCGATCCGCCGCATCCTCGAGGCCGGGCACGGTGATGTCATGGCCCACGACGACCGCGCCGCCCACGACGTCCGAGTGGCCGCCGCAGTACTTGGTCGTCGAGTGCGTGACGATGTCGGCCCCGAGCGAGAGCGGCTGCTGGAGGTAGGGCGAGGCGAAGGTGTTGTCGACGATCAGGAGCGCGCCGGCCTCGTGGGCGACCTCGGCGAGGGCGGTGACGTCGGCGATGCCGAGCAACGGGTTGGTCGGCGTCTCGACCCAGACGATCTTGGTCTGCCCGGGGCGGATCGCTGAGCGGACCGACTCGACGTCGGCGATCTTGGCGATGGTGTGCTCGACACCCCACGTCGTCAGGACCTTGTTGAACAACCGGTACGTGCCACCGTAGGCGTCGCTCGGCACGACGACGTGGTCGCCGGGCTTGAGCAGGGCGCGCAGGACGGTGTCCTGGCCGGCCAGCCCGGACGAGAACGCGAACCCGCGGGCGCCCCCTTCGAGGGCCGCGAAGCACTCCTCCAGCGCGGTGCGGGTCGGGTTCGCGGAACGGCTGTACTCGTACCCGCCACGGAACCCGCCGATCCCGTCCTGCTTGTAGGTGGACACCTGGAAGATCGGGGTGATGACGGCGCCGGTCCCGAGGTCCGGCTCCTGGCCGGCGTGGATCGCACGCGTGGAGAAGCCGTGGTTGCTGCTCTGCTCGCTCATGCCGGCAAGGCTAGCCTCCGCTCACGGGTCCTCCCCCACGACGGGGTCCCGTACCACCGGGTCCTCCCCTACCACCGGGTCCTCCCGCACGACTGCATCGCCCACGCGGACGACTCCCCCTTCGAGGATCCGGAACACGGTGCCGCCTCGGGCATGCAGCGCCTTCATGGCACCCGGCCCGATCGCGTCGTCCATCAGCCTGCACGGCGCGGCGGGTCGGACGACCTCGAGCAGGGCATCGCCCATCCGCACCCGCGTCCCCGGGCGACCGGGCACCGGGCCACCCGACAGCGTGATGTTGCGACGGGTGGCCCCGGGTCCCACGGGGGCCCCGAGATCGCGGCTCGCCTCGGCCAGGTCCGTCGCGGACTGCACCGTGACATGGCGATGCCTCGACCCGTGGTAGCGGTCGCCCACCAGTCCGGCACCGGCCTCCGCCACGACCGACTCGACCGGCCGCATGGGCAGCTTGGTGGCCTTGGCGACGTGGATCGCCAGCACCCTTCCGAGGTCGGCGTCGACCGGGTCGTCCCTCATGGCGTCTTCTGCCACTCACGCATCATCGCGTCGTGCACGTAGCCGATCGTGCGGTTGACCCGCAGCATCGCAGCGTTGTCGTCCGCGTTCCAGGTCCGCACCGAGCGGGTGTCCGGCGACTCCTGCATGAGGGCGAGGGCGGACGCCGCCTTCATCCGCAACCCCAGCTGGTGCCCGCGGTGCTCGCCCACGACGAGGGTGTCGTGCTGGAAGCCGACCCGAGGCTCGGACCGCGGCACCTGCACCTGGGTGTAGCCGACCAGCTCACGGGTCGCCTCGAGGACCGCGAAGGTGTCGACCACGCGTCGACCCATCGCCGCGACCCGCTCGTACTCGCGGATCACCCGCTCCTCGTCCCAGCGCTCCTCCTCGAGCTCGAGGTCGCCCATCGGGATGTCGGTGCTCATCCGCCGGCTCAGCTCAGCCCGCCCTGCCCACCACTCCTGGGGTATGCCGTCCCAGCAGGTCCGTAGGACGTAACCGTCGTCGCGGCCCGGCTGCAGTGCGGCTTCCAGCCGCGTTCGGTCCGCGGGCAGGGCGAGGCTGCTGCGCAGGACGGTCTGCGCCCCGGCATACCCCTGGCGGGCGGCGAAGTCCTCACCGCTCTCGTCGCGCTCCCCCACCAGCCACTGGGTCTCCGCGAGCAGGACAGTCCGTCCGTGCTCCTGCGCGGCCGCCTCGACGGTGCCGAGCAGCTTCGTGCCGACACCGCGGCCACGGTGGTCGGGGTGCACCACGACTATGACCAGGCCCTGCGCGCGGTTGTCGCGCTGAGGCATCACCAGCCCGGCCGAGCCCAGCACCGTGCCGGAGGCGTCGACCGCTGCCCAGGAGATCCGGGGACGGTCGGTGCTGCGGCCCGTCTCACGCAGCTCGTCCGCCGTCCACGACGCGTGCTCGGGCCCGAACTGGTGGCGGCCGTCCGCAGCGAAGACCTCGGCCCAGTCGTCGAACAGCTCTCGCTGCCGACCGTCGGGGTCGTCGATCAGCTCGATGGTCACCATGCCCCAACCCTGCCGGGCAAGCTCGCACGACGCCACCGCGTTTCGGGGTCGCGGCCGCGCCCGGAACAGTCGCGAGCGCGGAGGCGTTGGACGAGGCGTGATATTCGGATCCCGCGCCAAGACGACCCTGCCCACCGCCGAGACCGCCCTGCGAGGACGCGAGCAGGGCCCGTTCCACATCGCCGGGGAGCACGTCGTCCTGCACACCCCGCTCGAGGGCCCTTGGCCGGACGGCACGGAGGTCCTCTACGTGGCGATGGGCTGTTTCTGGGGTGCGGAGCGGATCTTCTGGAGGCAGCCGGGCGTGGTCACGACGGCGGCCGGGTACATGGGCGGCCTGACGCCGAACCCCACCTACGAGGAGACCTGCACCGGGCAGACCGGGCACGCCGAGACCGTGCTGGTCGCCTACGACCCGGAGCAGACCACCCCCGAGCTGCTGCTCAAGGAGTTCTGGGAGAACCACGACCCGACCCAGGGCAACCGCCAGGGCAACGACATCGGCACGGCCTACCGGTCGGCCATCTACTGGACGACCCCGGACCAGGAGCGGGCCGCGGAGGCGACGCGCGAGGCCTTCCAGAAGGTGCTGTCGGACAACGGGTTCGGCACGATCACCACCGAGCTGCGTTCAGCCGAGGACGCCGGCGCGTTCTACTACGCCGAGGACTACCACCAGCAGTACCTCTACAAGAACCCCGGCGGCTACTGCAACCACGGGCCCAACGGCATGACCTGCCCGGTGGGCCTTGTCAGGCAGGACGAGCTCCCGTCGCAGGAGAGCGTGCTTCGGGTCAACGACTCGGGCGCCTGAGCCCGCCGCCGGGGCTGGGCTAGCGTGGGGCCGGTGGAGATCCGCGACATCACCGAGTCCGACCTCAGCGCGTTCGCGCCGATCTTCCGCGAGATCGTCGATGCCGGTGAGACGTATGCCTATCCGGGGGGCCTGCGCGACGACCAGGTCCGTGACCTGTGGTTCGAGGCCGCACCAGGGCGCACCGTGGTGGCGGTCGACGACGACGGCACCCTGTTGGGGAGCGCCAAGATGGGTCCGAACCGTCCGGGACGCGGCTCGCACCTCGGGACGGCCAGCTTCATGGTGGGGTCGGCTGCCCGCGGCAAGGGGGTCGGGCGGGCGCTGGCCGAGGACATGATCGCGTGGCATCGTCGCGAGGGTTTCGCAGGCATCCAGTTCAACGCGGTGGTGGAGACCAACACGGCTGCGGTCGGGCTCTGGCAGGGCCTCGGATTCCGGATCCTGGGCACGGTCCCGGGGGCCTTCGAGTCGAGGACCCACGGTCGGGTTGGCCTGCACGTGATGCTGCTCGAGCTGTGAGGCCCTGACCCGCCCAACACGGTGGTTGCGTGGGCTTCCGCCCACCTGCTGCTGGGCGGAAGCCCGCGCAACTACCGTTTTACGCCGCGAGCCTCCGTCAGTGCGGTGGACTCGGGTGGCTCAGGCCGGGCCGGCCGGCGCGACCGGCCGCCTCGGTGACGTTGCGGGCCACGGTCTCGGCCGCTCGTTCGAGCGGTGTGCGAGGCGCTCCCGAGACCCGCGGCGGCATGACCACGACGGGACAGCTCGCGCCGTTGACCAGGCGCATGGCGAAGCCCGGTAGCGCCGTGAGATCGAGCCGGCGGGGGGCGTCGATGACCAGCAGGTCCGCCCGCTCGGAAGCCGCGAGCAGGGCACGCCGTTTGCCGCCGTGCACCAGCCGGACCTCCACACCGTGGCCGCCTCCGAGCACCTCTGCGACGTCGGCCTGCAGGTCGGCCAGCGCCTGCTCCTCGGCAGCCCGCGCGTCCTCGGTGATCGGGGCCGGCGTGACCCGCGAGGCGGTCTGGGGTGGCGTGGGGCGCCAGGCCCGCACTGCGACGACGCGCCCACCACGCAGGGCCGCGAGCTCCGCGGCCCAGTGCAGGGCGGTGGGTGACTTGGAGGTCGCGCTCACGCCGACCACGATCGTGTAGGGCTGCGTCTCGTCGAGAGCTCTCATCGTGGCCACCTCCCTACGCGCGGGCCGGCTCGAGCGGCGGTTCGTCGCTGACCTTGCTCAACGGGTCGGCGATGTCCTCCAGTCCCTTGCCCTCGGCATCGACACCGATCCGGATCGCCACCAGGCCGCCGATGATCATGATCGCCGAGGCCAGGACGTAGCCCCAGAACAGCGGGGTCCGCTCCTTGCCCTGTCCGACGAGGGCGCCGAACAGGACCGGACCCAGGGCGCCGAAGATCTGGCCGATGGCGAAGAAGTACGAGATGGCCTGACCGCGCACCTCGAGCGGGAAGATCTCGCTCACCGTCAGGTATGCCGAGGACGCGCCCGCCGAGGCGAAGAAGAACGACACGCACCAGAAGATCGTGTGGGTCGTCGCGTTGAGCGTGCCCGCCTTGAACAGGAACGCCGACACGAGCAGGACCAGGCCGGCGACCAGGTAGGTCGAGAAGATCATCTTGCGCCGGCCGATGGTGTCGAACAGGGGGCCGAGCAGCAGCGGTCCGGCCAGGTTGCCGATGGCGAACGGGATGAAGTAGATCGCGGCCGCCGACTTGTCCAGGTGGTAGAAGTTCTGCAGCACCAACGCGTAGGTGAAGAAGATCGCGTTGTACAGGAAGCTCTGCGTGATCATCATCGTCAGGCCGAGGACCGTCCGCGACGGGTACCTCTTGACGAAGACGTGCAGCAGGTCGCGGAACGGGATCGTCTCCCGTGCCTTGATGGACATCGCCCTGCTCTCGTCGACCGGGGCCAGCGTCTTGCCCTGTGCCTGCACCGACGCCTCGATCTCGTCGACGATGCGGTCGGCCTCCGCTCCCTGGCCGTGCGTCACCATCCACCGGGGGCTCTCGGGGATGTGCCGGCGCAGCCAGATGATGACCAGGCCCATGACCGGTCCGATGAAGAACGCCACGCGCCAGCCGACGTTCTGCGCGACGTGGCTCGTGTCCAGCAGCCAGAAGCTCGCGAACGCGCCCAGCAGGGCGCCCGCCCAGTAGGTCCCGTTGACCGCGATGTCCACGCGTCCGCGGTACTTCGCCGGGATGAGCTCGTCGATCGCGGAGTTGATGGCGGTGTACTCGCCGCCGATGCCCAGGCCCGCGACGAACCGCCACAGGTACAGGAACCAGGGCGTCCAGGCGAGGCCGGCGATGCCGGACCCGACGAGGTAGATGGCCAGGGTGATGATGAAGAGCCTCTTGCGGCCCAACCGGTCGGTGAGGCGGCCGAAGGTGAGCGCCCCGACGACCTGGCCGATGAGGTAGATCGTGCCGGCGAAGCCGACCTCGGTCGAGCTCATGTGCAGGGTGTCCTGGAACCCGGCGTTGGACACGAGCTGGATCTCGAGCCCGTCGAGGATCCACGAGACGCCGAGGCCGACGACCACCAGCCAGTGGAACCGGGCCCACGGGAGGCGGTCCATCCGGAACGGGATCAGGCTCCGCACCGCCCCCGAGTCGGTCGGGACTGCTGCTGTCGTCATCGGTCACTCCTTCGTGTCTGCGTCGGGTGGTTGCACTGGGCACCCGACGGGGAAACCTACGCCCGGTTCGTCCGGTTCGCTCGTTGAAAGGCTTCGTGACCTGCAGAAACGTGACGCCTGCTACCCTGTCAGGCTCCCCGGGAGACGCGCTGCGTAGGGTCTGTTGCATGCGCATCGTGTCCCTGCTCCCCTCGACGACGGAGATCCTGTTCGGGGTGGGAGCGGGCGACCAGGTCGTCGGGGTCACCTTCGAGTGCGACACCCCGGTCGAGGCGCGCACCCGCACGATCGTCTCGACGACGGCGATCCCCGAAGGCCTGTCCCCCCGGGACATCGACGCCTTCGTGACCCGGGCGATGGTCGCCGGTGAAGACCTCTACCACCTCGACGCCGGAGCCCTGGGCGCCCTGGACGCGGACCTCGTCGTCACCCAGGACCTGTGCGCCGTCTGCGCCGTGGACGTGTCCGTCGTCGACGACGCGCTGGCCTACCTCGGGTGCCGGGCCGAGGTGCTGACGATCGACCCGCACACGATCGAGGAGGTCCTCGACTCGGTCACCACCCTCGGCGGGGCCACCGGCTGCGAGGCCGCCGCCAGCCGCCTCGTGACGAGCCTGCGCGAGCGCCTGTATGCCGTGGAGAAGGCGGTGCAGGGCGCGCCCCGCCCGCGGGCGCTGGTCCTGGAGTGGACCGACCCCGCCTTCGCCCCGGGGCACTGGGTGCCCGAGATGGTGACCGCAGCGGGTGGCCTCAGCACGCTCGGCACGCCCGGCGAGAAGTCGGTCCGCGTCACGTGGGACGAGGTCCGGGACAGCGCCCCCGACGTCATCGTGTGTGCACCCTGCGGCTACGACCTCGAGGGCTCGGTGGCGTTGGCCCGCAAGGCGATCGACGACGGCGAGCTGCCGTCCGGCATACCGGTCTGGGCCGTCGACGCCAACGCGAGCTTCGCCCGCCCGGGTCCCCGCCTCGTCGACGGCGTCGAGGCGCTGGCCGGCATCCTGCACCCGGACGCGGCGCAGCCGCCGCGCCCGGACATGGCACGGCGGCTGCGGTAGCCGCGCGAGACGCGCAGGCGCGCGGAGCTAGTCGACCAGGGCGATGAGCAGGTCGGCCCGGGTGAGGACACCGACCGGCTTGCCGTCCTCGACCACCATGATGGCGTCGGCGTTCTCGAGCTCGTGCCGTGCCACCGAGACGGGCTCGCCGGCACCCACGAGGGGCAGTGAGGTCTCCATGTGCTTCTCGACCGAGTCGGTGAGGTGGGCGGCGCCGTTGAACAACGCCTCGAGCAGCGCCCGCTCGCTGACCGACCCGGCGACCTCGCCGGCCATGACGGGCGGCTCGGCCTTGACGACCGGCATCTGCGACACGGAGTACTCGTGCAGGATCTCGATGGCGTCGCGCACCGTCTCGGTGGGGTGCGTGTGCACCAGGGCAGGCATGTCGCCGGCCTTCCGGTGCAACAGCTCGCCCACCGTCGTCTGCCCGGCCGAGCGCATGAAGCCGTAGGAGCTCATCCAGTCGTCGTTGAAGATCTTCGACATGTAGCCGCGCCCGCTGTCGGGCAGCAGGACGACGACAACGGCGTCGGCGGGCAGGTCCTTGGCTGCCCGCAGGGCGGCCACGACCGCCATGCCACAGGAGCCACCCACGAGCAGGCCCTCCTCCTTGGCCAGGCGGCGCGTCATCTCGAACGAGTCGGCGTCGCTGACCGCGATGACCTCGTCGACGACCTTGGGGTCGTAGGCAGTCGGCCAGAAGTCCTCACCGACGCCCTCGACGAGGTACGGACGACCGGTGCCACCGGAGTAGACCGAACCCTCGGGGTCGGCGCCGATGACCTGGACGCGGCCGCCCTCGCGGGTGTCGGAGACCTCGCGCAGGTAGCGGCCGGTGCCCGTGATGGTGCCGCCGGTGCCGACACCGGCGACGAAGTGGGTGACCCGACCGTCGGTGTCGTCCCAGATCTCGGGTCCGGTGCTCTCGTAGTGGGACTCCGGCCCCATCGGGTTGGCGTACTGGTTCGGCTTCCAGGCGCCCTCGATCTCGCGCACCAGCCGGTCCGAGGTCTCGTAGTAGGAGTCCGGGTGGTCAGGAGCAACCGCGGTCGGGCAGACGACGACCTCGGCGCCGTAGGCCTTGAGCACGTCGCGCTTGTCCTGGCTGACCTTGTCGGGGCAGACGAACACGCACTTGTAGCCCCGGCGCTGGGCCACCAGCGCCAGACCCACGCCGGTGTTGCCGGAGGTCGGCTCGACGATGGTGCCGCCGGGCTTCAGCTCACCGGAGGCCTCGGCTGCCTCGACCATCTTGAGCGCGATGCGGTCCTTCACCGACCCGCCGGGGTTCATGTACTCGACCTTGGCCAGGACCGTCGCGGCGATCCCTTCCGTGACCGAGTTCAGCTTGACGAGGGGCGTGTTCCCGACGAGGTCGGCGATGTGCTCTGCGTACTTCACCAGCCCATCCTCTCAGATGCTGGACGACCCCCGGACGGCCCTCTCCGGCAACTGGGGGAGCCCTCCGGCTGGCCCCCGGCGCACCATCGGAGGGGGGAGGGGGACACCATGTCATGGTCAGCCGTTACCGTCAGAGAGACCAGCGAGGAGAGGGGACTGCCCATGGGCCGGGCTCGACGCGCACGCAAGATCGCGGCTGCCGCCGCCTACGGTGGCACCGGCTTGGCCGCAGGTATCGGAGCGCTGGGGGCACTGGGCTACGGCGTGCTCAAGGCCGAGGCCAAGGTCGCCCGGCGGATCGTCGGCCAGCCCTTCGACGGCTCCCCCGACGACAACGGCACCTACGGCTCCGGCGTCGGCGAGCCGGTCGAGCTCGTCGTCCTCGGCGACTCCTCCGCCGCGGGCATGGGGGCCGACCACCGGTACCAGACGGTCGGCGCGATCATCGCCAACGGCGTCTCCGCGCTCACCGGCCGGCCGGTGCGGCTGACCAACACGGCCGTCGTGGGCGCCGAGTCCTCCGGGCTGGAGCTCCAGCTCGCCAACGCGCTGGACCAGGTCGCGCGCCCGCACGTCGCCGTGATTATGATCGGCGCCAACGACGTCACCCACCGCATCGACAAGGCGGTGGCGGTCCGTCACCTCGAGACGACGGTCCGGGCGCTGCGCGAGCTCGGCACCGAGGTCGTCGTCGGCACGTGTCCCGATCTGGGGACCATCCAGCCCATCCCGCAGCCGCTGCGGCTGATCGGGCGACGGTGGTCACGCGACCTCGCTGCTGCCCAGACGGTCGCGGTGGTCGAAGCGGGCGGGCGCACCGTCTCCCTGGGCGACCTGCTCGGCCCGGAGTTCGCCGAGCGCCCGCACGAGATGTTCAGCGCGGATCGGTTCCACCCCTCCCCCGCCGGCTATGCCCGAGCCGCCTCCGCCCTGCTCCCGAGCGTGTATGCCGCGCTGGGGGTGTGGTCAGGCGAACGGTCCGAGGACCGTGCTCCCGACTCCCGCCGTGGCGAGGGCGTGGGCCCCGTGGCTGTCGCGGCGGTGCAGGCCGTGCGCGACCCCGGCACGGAGGTGAGCGCCACCCAGATCGCCGGACAGAGCCGGGGCCCCCGCGGTCGCTGGGCGGTGCTGCTGCGTCGACCGCGCAACCCGGTGCCTCAGGTGCGCGACCCCGAGGTGCACGAGCCCGAGGCGCACGCGCCCGAGCGGGGGACGGCGGCAGTCGCGACCGACAGCGAGAGCAAGGACACACCCACGGACCCAGCGCCACGGCATACCATCGAGGCTGACTAAGCGGCCGCTTATCTCGCGGCCCCTCGCAGCTGTTGCATGAGGAGGAACCCGTGACCGAAGCAGTCATCGTCTCGACCGCGCGTACGCCGATCGGGCGCGCTTTCAAGGGCTCGCTCAAGGAGATGCGCCCCGACGACCTGTCGGTGCAGGTGATCAGTGCCGCGCTGGCCAAGATCCCCGAGCTCGACCCACTGCTGGTCGAGGACCTCTACTGGGGCTGCGCCGAGCCGTCCGGACGCCATGGTTCCAACATGGCGCGGGTCATCGCGGTGCTCGCGGGGTTCGACGGGCTGCCGGGCTCCACGATCAACCGGTTCTGCGCCTCCTCGGTGCAGACGACCCGGATGGCCTACCACGCGATCAAGGCCGGCGAGGGCGACATCTTCGTCTCCGGCGGGGTCGAGTGCGTCTCGCAGTACACCAGCTGGGCCGGGGCCGGCGGCTCGTCGGGCGACGACCAGAACCCGAAGTTCGCCGGCTCAGCCGCCCGCAGCGAGCAGATTGCCGCCAGCAACGAGACCTGGTCCGACCCCCGGGAGCAGGACCTCCTTCCCGACGTGTACCTGTCGATGGGTCAGACGGCCGAGAACGTCGCGACCCTGCGTGGCATCTCCCGCGAGCGCCAGGACGAGTGGGGTGTCACCTCCCAGAACCGCGCGGAGAAGGCCATCGCCGACGGGTTCTTCGAGCGCGAGATCGCTCCCGTCACGCTGGGCGACGGCACGGTCGTCAGCAAGGACGACGGCCCGCGCGCCGGAGTCACCCTGGAGGCGTTGCAGGGCCTGAACCCGGTGTTCCGCGAGCAGGGCACCATCACGGCGGGCAACTGCTGCCCCCTCAACGACGGCGCCGCCGCGGTGGTGGTCATGAGCGACACCAAGGCCAAGGAGCTCGGGCTGACCCCGCTCGCGCGTGTCGTGTCGACCGGCGTCTCCGGCCTGTCTCCCGAGATCATGGGCCTGGGTCCGGTCGCCGCCTCGCGCCAGGCCCTCGCCCGCGCTGGGATGACGATCGGCGACATGGACCTCTACGAGATCAACGAGGCGTTCGCCGCCCAGGTGCTGCCGTCCGCCGACGACCTCGGCATGGACTTCGACAAGCTCAACGTCCACGGTGGCGCGATCGCCCTGGGCCACCCCTTCGGCTCGACCGGTGCGCGGATCACGACGACCCTGCTCAACGGACTGGCTGCCCGTGACGGCCAGTTCGGCCTCGAGACGATGTGCGTCGGCGGCGGCCAGGGCATGGCGATCATCTACGAACGCCTCAGCTGAGCCCCCGCTTCGCCGACGACTCGCCGGGATCATCCGGCGAGTCGTCGGGGTATGCCGGGTCAGGCGAGCTGGCGGCGGAGGTCACCCAGGCGCGCGGCCAGGTCCGCGAGGACGCGCGGGTCCGGGGCAGCCGCGCAGGCGTCGTAGACCAGGACCGTCAGCTGGTCCATCAGGACTGCCGGGCCGAGGTCAGGGACCGAGGGTGCTGTGGCCCCCCGCTCCCCGCTCGCTGTCGTCCCCCGCCCTGGGTTCACCCGCCCTGGGGTCGCGGGCAGCGTGGCGGCGGCCAGGTCGTCGAGCAGCGGCCGCACCCGCGGCACACACGCCAACGCGTGGTCCAGCGACAGCTGTTGCCACCGTCGGACCACGCGTTGAAGCTCCGCCGAAACCTCCTGCGGGACAGGTGATCTCGGGGGCACGCTAGTTGCTGCGCAGACGCCCGAGCAGGCGCAGGATCTCGAGGTAGAGCCACACCAGGGTGACGATGAGGCCGTGGGCCAGCAGCCACGAGTACTTCTCGGGGGCGCCCGCCGCGATGGCCCGGTCGATCGCGTCGAAGTCGACGGCCAGCATCGCGGACGCGAGCCCGATCGCGAAGATGGAGATGCCGACGCCCAGCATGCTGGTGCCGCCGAGTCCGAACGGCTGGTGGGCGACCAGCGCGTACACGAGGTTCACCAGCGCGAAGAGCGCGTAGCCGATGACCGCCATGGTGACGATGCGGCGGAACTTCTCGGTGACCTTGATGATGCCCGTCTTGTAGGCGAAGAGCATGCCCGCGAAGACACAGAGGGTCGCCAGCACCGCCTGGGCGACGATTCCCTGGAAGGCGGGCGTGTCGGCGTTCCGGTCGAAGTAGGTGCCGTAGGACTCGCTGATCGTGCCGACGAACAGTCCCTCGAACACCGCGTAGGCGACGATGAGGGGCACGCTGACCGTCTTCTTGAAGGCGATGACCAGGCCCAGGCCCAGGATGGCGACCACGCCGACACCCCAGAGGGCGATGCCGTAGGTCGGCGAGAGCGCCCAGCCGATGGCGGCGAACGCCAGCATGATGGCGAAGAGGCCTGCGGTCTTCATGACGACGTCGTCGATCGTGAGGCGCTTGGTCTGGACCGGGCCGGCGGCCGGCTGGTTGTAGAGGTCCTGGAGCTGCTGGCTGGTCATGCCGTCCGTGGCCGCAGTGCCGGCGGGGGGCTGCGGGGCCTGTGCCCCACCCCGCCCGAACCCGGCGTAGCCCTGACGGGACTCCTTGTCGATCCGGTCGAACACCGGGTTGCTGGCCATGCGTGTCTCCTTGTGGAAGGGCGGCGCTGCGGACGGCCGCTCACCCCAGACTACGTGCGGGGGTGTGCCGGAAGTTCCCCACGCGGCCCGCTGGTCCCATTTCCACCATTTGGGTGACCTGTCCACCATTTGGGTGACATTTCCATGACCCTTCTGCGGGAAGTGATGGGGCGGTAGGAGCGCAAATACTGGAAGGTCCGCATTTCCAGCAGGTGAAAGCAGGTGAGAGCCGTGTCCGTACCTGACGTGCGCGCAACGTCCACCCTGGGCCGAGTCCTCCTCTTCATCCTGGCCTGCATCCTCGCCCTGGTCCTACCCCTGTTGGTGATGCGCCAGGTCTTCAACTCCGGAGGCCCCGCCGCGGCGCCGCCCGCGCGGACGACGACTCCCGCCGCGCTCCTGGGGGCCACATCGGTCAAGGCCGCGGCCGCGGCCGCGACAGGGCTGGCGCAGACAGCGGAGGTCTGCCGGCTGGCGAACCTGCGGCAAAAGGCCCCACTGAGCGCGGCGGAGGTGTCGCTGGCCCAGTTCGACAAGCACATCGACGCGATGAACCTGCTGGTCGCGGGCAAGATATCGCTGTCCGTCGCCACGACGTACTGGGACCAGACCCGAGTCAAGGCTGCCGAGAACGCGCGGGCGTTCCACCGAGCCGACCAGGCTCTCGGCGCGAACGCGGCCACCTGCCCTGCCCTGGACCCCGCGGTGGCCGGCCCCGCGCCCTACGCTCAGGTCGTCGCGATCATGAGCTGTGCCCGGGCCATCACGGCGCGCACGACCGCACTGGCGCAGGCGCGCACGGCGGTGTCCACGTGGGAGCACCACGTCCACGACATGGAGATGCTGCGGATGGGCCACATCACGCCAGCCCAGGCGGTGGCTGCGTGGCAGAAGGCCTGGAAGACCGGCGCGAATCAGCTCGCGGCCTACGACGAGGCCGCGGCGAAGGCCACGGCGATCCCCTGCTCCCTGGACTGACCTCGGCGTGGGTGAGTGCCCCCGACGGGGATCGAACCCGTACCTGTGACGATTTTAAGTCGTCTGCCTCTGCCAGTTGGGCCACGGGGGCGGGCCAAGTATGCCGCGCGGGCCGTGGCGTCGCAGGCAGCCCGCGGCGGCCCGCGTCGGCTCCCAGCCGACTTACCACGGGTAAGGTGCCGCCGGCCGGGGCTAGAGTTCCCTTGTGACGACGTCGGCCGCCCCCCGTGCCCCGCGAGTGCGCATGCCCCGGGCCGAGCGGGAGGAGCAGATCCTGCGCATCGCCGAGGAGGTCTTCGCCGAGCGAGGCTTCCAGGCCACCACGATGGAGGACATCGCCGAACGGGTCGGTGTCACCAAGCCGCTGATCTACGAGTACTTCGGCTCCAAGGAGGGCCTGCTGTCCGCCTGCATCACCCGCGCGCGCAGCCAGCTCCGGGTGGCGACCGAGGCGGCCTGGCTGGCGGTCGGCCCCGACGCCCCGCTCGAAGTGGTGTTCCGCGCCGGGGTCGCGGCCTTCTTCGCGTTCATCGACGAGCACGCGACGGCGTTCGTGCTCACCCAGCAGGAGGGGGCGGTGGCCACGCAGGCCAGCCCGCTGATCGAGAGCATCCGCGAGCAGCAGTCGGCGGCGACGATGGGCACCTTCCGCAAGGCACCTGCCCTGACCGGCGTTCCCGACCAGCTGCTCGAGGGCTACGTCGAGGTGGTCATCGGGGCCTGCGAGCGCGTCGCCGTGTGGCGCATCCGCCGCCCTGAGGTGTCCGCCGACGAGGCCACGGAGATCGTCGTGTCCAGCCTGTGGGGCGGCCTGTCCGCCCTGTCCTCACGCGGCTGAGGCCTCCCAGACGAACCCGTCGGGGTCGGTGAACGTCCCGGCGTCGCCGACGACGGCCAGCCGGTGCGCGCCAGCGCCTTCCTGCGGGACGCCGGCATCCTTCGCGAGGGCACGCCGACCGTAGAGCGCGACCTTGATGTTCTCGGTGGCGAGCTCGACGTACTTGCTGCCGAATCCCTTTGCCACGGCGAGCCCTCGGTCGACGTAGAAGCGCTTGCTCGCCTTGACGTCCGCCACGCCCAGGAGCAGCACGAGGTCGTCGACGCGCCGGGTGGGTGGACCGGTCTCCTTCTTCGACGAGGTGGCGACCTTCCAGATCGCGCCGTCCGGCGCCTGAACCGTGCCGCCGTAGCCCCAGAAGCCCTTCGTCGCAGGCTTGAGAGGGCGGGCGCCGGCCTCGACGGCCGTGCCGATGAGGCGGTCCACGGTGGACGGCTGCGACACCACGAGCGAGAGGGTGAAGGCACGGAAGCCGCTGGTCGGCGTCTGCGAGGCACGCAGGTCCAGCTGGCCGTCCAGGTCGAAGGCCGTGGCGTAGAAGGCGCTCGCCGCGGCGGGGTCGGGTACTTCGAGGGTGATCCGGTCGATGGAGGTCATGCGGACAACGCTAGGGACGCCGCCGGGGTGGACGCTTCTTGATTCCTGACCAGCTGGACCGGTTCACCCGGCGAGGGACAGCGCGATCCCGTCGAGGATGTCGTGCTCGGAGCTGATCACCCGGTGCACCCCCTGGCCTGCCAGGCGGCGCACCACCTCGTGCCAGACCAGTGCCCCGGCGCCGATGACATCGACGCGTCCGGGGTGCATGAACCCCAACGCCGCCCGCTCCTCCCGGGTCATCCGCAGCAGCGACTGGCAGGCCGCCAGCACCTGGTCGGACGACAGCTCGCTCAGGTGGATCCGCTCGGGGTCGTAGGTCTCCAGCCCGAGGGCCTGGGCCGTGATGGTGGTGACGCTCCCCGCCAGTCCGACCAGGACGCTGATGCCGTCGAAGTCGACCTCCTGCTCCGCGGTGTCGATCGCGGCGTTGATGTCGACGACGGCAGCTGCGACCTCGGCCGGCGTGGGAGGGTCCGACCGCAGGTGCCGCTCGGTCATCCGCACGCAGCCGATGTCGACCGAGCGGGCGGCCTCGACGGCGTCCGCGCCGCGGACGAACTCGGTCGAGCCACCACCGAGGTCGACCACCAGGTACGGACCGGGTATGCCGCGCGCCCGCAGCTCGCCGGTCGAGCCGTGGAACGACAAGGCGGCTTCCTCGTCACCGGAGATGACCTCGGGCGCGATCCCGTAGTGGGAGAACGACTCTCGCACCCCGGCGACGAACTCGTCGGCATTGGACGCGTCCCGCGACGCGGACGTGGCCACGAAGCGAACTCGCTCGGCCCCCAGCTCTCGGCACTGCGCGGCATACTCGGTCGCCATGGCCAGGGTGCGCGCCATGGCGGCCGGGTCGATGCGGCCGGTGCGGTCCACGCCGTAACCCAGCCGCACCACCTCCATCCGGCGCAGGACGTCCACCAGTGACCCGGTCACGGGGTCGACATCGGCGACCAGCAGCCTGATCGAGTTGGTGCCGCAGTCGATCGCCCCGACGCGGGCCATCTCGCTCACCGCCCGTCCGCCGGGAGCGCTGCCCGGACCGCGGCGAGCTCGTCGTCGGGCACGCATGATCCGGCCGCCCACCAGTCGTCGAGCATCGCCAGGGCTTCGTCGCCGAGGGGGTTGACCCCGGGACCGACCGCCAGGGAGTGCGCGACGAGGACGTGCAGGCACTTGACCCGGGTCGGCATGCCGCCGGCGGAGATGCCCTCGATCTCGGCGACCGTGCCGAGGGCCGAGCGACGGGCGAGGTAGTCGTCATGGGCCGCGGCATAGGCGGCGGCCAGGTCGGTGTCCTGGGCCAGGCGGTCGCTCATCTCCTTCATCACCCCGGTGGACTCGAGGGTGGAGATCGCGCCCGTCAGCTTGGGACAGGTGGCGTAGAACGTCGTCGGGAACGGTGTGCCGTCGGGTAGCCGCGGCTCGGTCTCGAGGACGTCCGGTGCGCCGCACGGGCAGCGGTGCGCGACGGCCGCGACGCCTCGCGGCACCCGGTCGAGCTGGGCCCGGACGGCGTCGAGGTCTGCCGGGGTCGGCTGGTCGCTCACTTGGCCGAGCTGGTCGTGCCGGCCGAGCCGCTGGTGCCGGTGGTGGGGCCTGACGTGCCGGGCGGGGCCGTGGCGGCCGGGCCGGCATCGGCGACCTGGACGGACTGCCAGAGCTGTCCGTACCAGGGGCGGTTGCTGGAGGCGGCCGGGACCTTGGCGAGGCCCGGCAGCGCCTTCGTCGAGGCCTTGCCGTCGATCACGGTGTAGGACTTCTCGCCGACCTTGACGAACTTCAGCCGCTCACGGGCCTGCTGCATGACGTAGACGTCGTCGTTCCAGCGGGCCTGCTCCTTCTGCAGGTCACTGACCCCCTGGCGCTGCACGGCCACGTGTCCGCGGAGTGCGTCGATCTCGCCTTGCTGGCGCAGGTAGGAGCGCAGGGTCGGGACGAGCGTGACGGCAAGGAGCACGAAGATCGAGGCGAGCACGACCACCCGCAGCACCCCCCGCGAGCTCTTCCGCTCCGGGAACGTCGGGGCACCTGCCACCTTGCGCGCCGCACCGGAGGAGGTGGCCCGGGACCGGCCGGGACCGGCTCCAGGTCGCGCCGACGCGGACCGCGGTGCACCAGGGCGGCCTGCTCCGGAGGCAGGGCGAGGCGTGCCAGGTCGCCGCGAGCCGGCGCGCGCCGGGGCAGGCCGACGGACGGGCTTGTCGTGCCCGTCGGTGCCGTGTCCCGAGTCAGCCATCGTGAGTCCCTGGTGTCCCTGCTGCGGTGGCCGTCAGGCCCGTGCCGCGAACCTCGGGAAGGCGCCGGCGCCGGCATACACGGCGGCGTCGTCGAGCTCCTCCTCGATGCGCAGCAGCTGGTTGTACTTGGCGACGCGCTCGGACCGCGCCGGCGCGCCCGTCTTGATCTGGCCACAGTTGGTCGCGACGGCCAGGTCCGCGATGGTGACGTCCTCGGTCTCGCCGGAGCGGTGGCTCATCATGCAGCGGTAGCCGTGACGGTGGGCCAGCTCGACCGCGTCGAGGGTCTCGGTGAGCGAGCCGATCTGGTTGACCTTGACCAGCAGCGCGTTGGCCGTGCCGGACTCGATGCCTCGCTGCAGGCGCACCGGGTTGGTGACGAACAGGTCGTCGCCGACGAGCTGCACGCGGTCACCGAGGCGGTCGGTCATGGCCTTCCAGCCCTCCCAGTCGTCCTCGTCGAGCGGGTCCTCGATGGACACCAGCGGATAGGAGTCGACGAGGTCGGCGTAGTAGTCGACCATCTCGGACGGGGTTTTGCGGACGCCTTCGAACTGGTAGGTGCTGTCATCGTCATTGTGGAACTCGCTGGCGGCCACGTCGAGGGCCAGGGCGATCTGGGTGCCGGCCTCGTAGCCGGCCCTCTCGATCGCCTCGAGGATGAGGTCGAGAGCGGCCCGGTTGGACTCGAGGTTGGGGGCGAAGCCCCCCTCGTCGCCGAGTCCCGTCGCGAGGCCGCGCTCCTTGAGCACCTCCTTGAGGCAGTGGTAGACCTCCGCGCCCCAGCGCAGCGCCTCCCGGAACGACTCCGCACCGATCGGGGCGATCATGAACTCCTGGACGTCGACGTTGGAGTCGGCGTGGCTGCCACCGTTGAGGATGTTCATCATCGGGACGGGCAGCACGTGCGCGTTGGGGCCACCGAGATAGCGGAACAGCGGGAGCCCTGCCGACTCGGCAGCCGCCTTGGCGACAGCGAGCGAGACGCCGAGGATCGCGTTGGCTCCGAGCTTGGCCTTGTTGTCGGTGCCGTCGAGGCCGAGCATGACGCCGTCGACGAGCCGCTGCTCGCTGGCCTCGAAGCCGATGAGCTTGGGGTTGATGTCGTCGAGGACGGCGTCGACCGCCTTCTGGACACCCTTGCCGAGGTAGCGCTTCTTGTCGCCGTCGCGGCGCTCGACCGCCTCGAAGGCGCCCGTCGAGGCGCCCGAGGGAACGGCGGCGCGGGCGATGGTGCCGTCGTCGAGGGCCACCTCGACCTCGACCGTCGGGTTGCCGCGGGAGTCGAGGATCTCGCGGGCGCCTACTGCCTCGATGCTGGCCACTGGTTCTCCATCGTCTGGTGCCGTCGGGTGCACGACCGAGCGCGTGGCGGGGGTCCCGCCGGGCGCGCAGGGTACGGGTCCGAGGCTACCCGTTGGGGCGCCGGGGACCGGACAGCGACCCGCGTCCCGGACGCGGGGTTGCACGCCGCGCCCCGCGCGCCAGCAGGGACAAGCGATGCCAAGTGGATGCCAGGTCCTTACCGCAGGCCCCTCACTCTTGGCAGAACCTTGACAGCGCGTAGACCGGGGGCCGCCACACCGAGCAGTTGAATTCCCCCACCACTGACCAGTGGCACACCCAGCCGGAACGGCCCCCTGATGGGATCAGGTCGCCCCGGGAGGACCCGAAAGGACCACCCGTTGTTGACTTTCACGAAGAAGCGAGGCTCCGCGGGCTTCGTCGGCTTGAGCGCCTTGTGCCTCATTGCCGCCGCCGCCATGGCCACCCCTGCCGCCGCAGCCTCCACCCATGGAACCGGACACACCGCCGGATCCCGCCCCACGCCCAACCCCTACTCCCCTCAGGCCAACGGCCACGGCTACCGTCACGGAGCATTCGCCTCGCGTGACACGAACTCCAAGATGCACGCGTGGGCGAATGCCAACGTCGCAGCCACCGGCCCGCAGACGCTGTCCTACGGCGGCGGCGTCGACGGCATCGGTGTCACCAGCGGCACCCCGAAGGTCTACCTCGTGTTCTGGGGCACCCAGTGGGGCAGTTCCAGCACCGACGGCAACGGCAACCTCGCCTTCAGCAGCGACACCGCAGGTGGGGCCGGCAAGCTCCAGCAGATGTTCAAGGGACTGGGCACCAACAACGAGCTGTGGTCGGGCGTCATGACCCAGTACTGCGACGGCTCGCTCGTCGCGAGCGGCGCGACGTCCTGCCCCTCCGGCGCTCCACACGTGGGCTATCCGACCGGCGGGAACCTCGCCGGCGTCTGGTACGACAGCTCCGCCGCTGAGCCGGCCGCCGCGACCGGCGCCCAGCTCGGCACCGAGGCCGTCAAGGCCGCGGGCCACTTCGGCAACACCACTGCTGCGAGCAACCGCTACACGCAGTACGTGGTCCTGTCGGCCAAGGGCCTCAACCCCGACAACTACAAGACCGGGGGCTTCTGCGCCTGGCACGACTGGAACGGCGACGTCGGCGTCACGTCGAGCTACGGCGACATCGCCTTCACCAACATGCCGTACGTCATGGACCAGGGCACGAGCTGCGGCCAGAACTTCGTGAACTCCGGGGCGGCCGGCACGACCGACGGCTACACCATGGTCGAGGGCCACGAGTACTCCGAGACCATCACCGACCAGAACCCGGCCGGCGGCTGGACCAACCACACGGGCGGCAGCTACAACGGCCAGGAGAACGCCGACGAGTGCGCGTGGATCTCCCCCGGCTCGGCCGGCGGCGCAGGCAACATCGCGATGGCGACCGGGTCGTTCGCCGAGCAGGCCACCTGGTCCAACGACACCAACCGCTGCGACCTGACCCACGCGATCGTGGGCGGCTCCACCGGCAACACGGTGACCGTGACCAACCCGGGCAGCAGGACCGGCACCGTCGGCACCGCGACCAGCCTGCAGATCTCGGCCAGCGACTCGGCCTCGGGCCAGACCCTGACCTACTCGGCCACCGGTCTCCCGGCGGGCCTGTCGATCAACTCCTCCACCGGGCTGATCTCGGGCACGCCGACCACCGCCAACGCCTACACGGTCACGGCCAAGGCCACGGACACCACCGGGGCCAGCGGCAGCGCGACCTTCACCTGGACGATCTCCAGCAGCGGGGGCGGATGCACGGGCCAGCTCGTCAAGAACCCGGGCTTCGAGTCGGGTACGGCGTCGTGGACCTCCTCCGCAGGCGTCATCGGCGTCAACGGGCCGTCCGAGCCGGCGCGCTCGGGTAGCTACGACGCGTGGATGGACGGCTACGGGTCATCGCACACCGACACGATCTCGCAGTCGGTGACGATCCCCGCCGGGTGCGCCGCCACCCTGACCTACTACGTCCACATCGACACGGCCGAGACGACGACCACCGCGGCCTACGACACGATGACGGTCAAGGCCGGGTCGACCGTCCTGCAGACGGTGTCGAACCTCAACGCCGCGAGCGGCTACCAGGCCAAGACGGTCAACCTGTCGGCGTACGCGGGCCAGACGGTCACCCTGACGTGGACGGGCACCGAGGACGGCAGCCTGCAGACGTCCTTCGTCGTCGACGACACGGCGGTCAACCTGTCCTGACGACCTCCAGCACCACCCGCGGGGCGGGCTCCTCCACGGAGTCCGCCCCGCGGCATACCCGGGGTTGCGGCTGTGGGGTTGCGGCTGTGTGCACCGCCGAGGGGTCAGGGCGTCGCGTAGGCGATGGCGAGTGCTGCGCCGAGGCGAGCGTTGTGGCGCACCAGCGCGATGTTGGTCTCCAGGGACCGGCCGCCGGACAGCTCGACGATGCGCCCCAGGAGGAACGGCGTGATGTCCTTGCCGTGGATGCCACGCTCGGCGCACTCCGCGAGGGCCTGGTCGATGAGGCCGCTGATCTGCGCCGCCGGGATCTCGTCCTCGGCGGGAACGGGGTTGGTGACCGCGATGCCGCCCGCGAGGCCGAGCGACCACTTGGCGCGCATCATCGCGGCGAGGTCCTGCACGGAGTCGACGCGCATCGGGGCGGCGTGGCCGCTCTCGCGCGAGTAGAACGAGGGGAACTCGTCGGAGCCGACGACGACGACCGGCACGCCCAGCGTCTCGAGCGACTCGAGGGTCAGGCCGATGTCGAGGATCGACTTCACCCCGGCACTGACCACGGCGACATCGGTCTGGCCGAGCTCGGTGAGGTCGGCGGAGATGTCGAAGCTCGTGGCGGCGCCGCGGTGCACACCGCCCAGACCACCGGTCACGAAGACTCGGATGCCGGCCAGGGCCGCCAGGCGCATCGTGCTGGCCACCGTGGTGGCACCGTGCACCTTGCGGGCCATGACGTACGGAAGGTCGCGCAGGCTCACCTTGGCCACCTCGGGGTGGGTGGCGAGGGTCTCGAGCTCGTCGCGCGTCAGGCCGATGCGCGGTATGCCGTCGAGGACGGCGATCGTGGCCGGCACGGCGCGGCCGTCGCGGATGATCTGCTCGACCTCGAGGGCCATCTCCACGTTGCGCGGGTAGGGCATGCCGTGACTGATGATCGTGCTCTCGAGGGCGACGACGGGCTTGCCGCTCGCGAGCGCCTCGGCCACCTCGGTGGTGAGCTGGAGCGAGGGGTGGGGGGCGTTCATCGGTTCTCCTTGGACTGGGGGCGGGTCGACGTGGCGCGCCGGGTGGTCGTGCCGCGCCGGGTGGTCGCGCCGCGCGGAGTGGTCGCTCCGCGCGGAGTGGTCGCGCCGCGCAGGGACCTTCTGAGCTCTGCGTCGACGAGGCGGGGGGTGAGGTCGGGCCGCACGGTCTCGGGGCTGGCGACCGTGAGGGCAGCGGCCATCTGGCCGAACCGGGCGGCATCGACCGGGGAGTCGCCGCGCATCAGGGCATGCACGAACGCGCCGGTCATCGAGTCGCCCGCACCGGTGACGTCGACCGGTGTGACGGGCGGGGCGTCCAGCGTGACCACTGTCGCGCGGCCTGCGTCATCGAGGCTGCTGAGCAGGCTGCCGCGGACGCCGCGGCGCACCCAGACGTTCTGGACACCGAGCTCGTGCAGCCGACGCGCGGCGCGGGCGATGTCGGCGCGCGCCTGGGGCACGGGCTCACCGACGATCGCGGACAGCTCGTCGAGGTTGGGGGTCAGGGCCAGCAGGGGTCGCTGCGGCGAGAGCATGTGCGCGAGCGGCCTGGCCTTGGCGACGCTGACGGGGTCCATCACGACGGGGACGTTCACCGCAGCCGCGAAGTCCAGCAGCCAGGCGGCCGGCGCCTCCGGGATGTTGCCGTCCAGGACCAGCAGGTCGGCGCGGCTCAGCAGGTCACGGCAGCGCATCAGCTCTCGGACGGTCAGCCGGTCGGTGGCCCGCATGTTCGACACCGCCACCACCAGCTCGCCGGTGGCGTCGAGCACCGCGAGGTAGGTGCCGGTGGCGTCGTCGGAGGCGATCATGTGGTCGACGACCACCCCTGCGGCTCGGGTGGCTGCGATGATCTCCTCGCCGAAGGCGTCCCGGCCGACCGGAGCCACGAGGTGGGTCGGGCTGCCCAACCGCGCGAGGTTCTCCGCGATGTTGCGGCCGACACCCCCGGGGGTGCTGAGGGCGGCGCCGGGGTTGGAGGTCCGCAGCTCGATGGCGTGGGTCGAGTGGGCCTTGATGTCCATGTTGGCGCCGCCCACCACCACGACGGACTGGGCCTCCGGACGGACGACGTAGCCGCGCCCGAGGATGGCCCCCTTCTTGGTGAGGTTGGACAGGTGCACCGAGACGGCCGCCTTCGTGGAGCCCGTGCGGTCCGCGATGGCGGCGGCATCCAGGAGGGGCTCGGCCCGGAGCAGGTCGACGATCTCTCGCTCGCGCTCGGTCAAGGTCATACTTGAAATCTTAAGGCATCTTTGGTTTTACAAGCAAATCCATGGGCCCGCGGCCCCGCGGGTCAACCCGTCTGCGCCTCCTGATCGAGGTCGCGCAGCGCCTGCCTCAGCACCTCCTCGGCAGAGACACCGCGGGACCGGGCCTCGGCCACGAGGGCGAGCAGCCGCGCCGCGAGGTCTCCCTGCGGGTCACCCACGGCGGACAGGTCGCCGCCGGTGCGCTCGAGTCGCGCCAGCACCTTCTCGGCGGCGAGCAGGCTGGGCAACGATCTCGGTATGCCGTGCAGCAGGCCTTGGTGCCCGTCCTCGCCTCCCCCGTGGGGTGCCTTCGCCGCACGCTCGGCGGCCTTGATCTGCTCCCAGGCCTGCTCCACCTCGGCAGGAGTGGTGGCGGCTCCGTCCGCGAACACGTGGGGGTGCCGGCGGACCAGCTTCTCGATGATCGCGCCGGCCACGTCGTCGACGTCGAACGGCTCGGTCGCGTGCTCCTGGGCCACACGGGCCTGGAAGACCACCTGGAGCAGCACGTCACCGAGCTCCTCGCGGATGTGGTCGCGGTCGCCGGACTCGATGGCCTCCGCTGCTTCGTGGCTCTCCTCGACCAGGTACTTCACCAGCGACTCGGGGGTCTGTTCGGCATCCCAGGGACAGCCTCCGGGCGACCGGAGCCGGTCCATCACGGCCACGAGGTCGAGCAGCCGCGAGCCGGGCACGTCCCACGACGCCACCAGGACCTCCACCTCGGGAGGCGATCCCAGCCGGGAGACCTCTGAGGCGATGGCGTCGGTGAGTCCCGGGTCCCCGTCCGCCGAGGACACCCAGACGACGGGTGCCTGCGCCGCCAGGTCCATGAGGGTGCGCGCCAGCTCAGGCGGGGCGACGTCACCCAGGTGACGCACCGGCGTACCGGCCTCGGCCACGGCATCCGCCAGCGGTTCGGTCTCGTCGCGGGCGAGGACCACACCGGCGGCGTCCAGCGCCTGCCACGCCGCGCGGGTGAACAGGCCGGGCGCGATCCGCGGGCTGCCGACCAGCAGGGTCAGCCGACCCGGCACCGGGGCTCAGCCCGCCGGGGTGGTGGCCGGCGCCGAGGACTGGCTCGGCTCGGTCTTGATCCAGTTGGGCTGGCTCACGTCGAAGCGGACCTTCTTGGGGTCGAACGTGCCGTACCGCGGGTTGAGCGTCACCTTCGCCTTGGACGCGAGCGCGATGACCTTGCCCTGCTCGACACTGGTCAGCTGCTGGGACGACAGGCTGGACTTCACGAGCTCGAGGGTGGCCGGCACCGGGTCGGGGATGCCCGCGACAGCAGCCTTGGCTGCCGAGTCGGACAGCCCCTTGCCGGACTCGTCCGCGACCTGGTTGATGAAGGTGGCCATCACCAGGCTGGACAGGGCGCTGGCCGTGTCGAGCTTCGCGCCGGGGTAGGCCTTGGTGATCTGCGTGGTGGCCTCCTGGACCTCCTGCTCACTGATCCGGTGCCCGTTGACGACCGCGGCGGTGTCGGCGGTGGCACAGCCGGAGACGGCCAGCACCCCCACCACGACTGCTGTCACGATCGACCCACGCAGCGCACTCAATGCCTTCACGGACTACATCCTCCACTTGGTCACACGGTGCCGACGCGGGCGGCGTCGGCGACGCTGCCCAGCAGCACGCCTCGGATGAGGTCGCTGGCCCACTGCAAGACTGCCGTGTCGCGCAGCGGTTGGCCACCCACCCGAGCCGTCATCGGCTTCGGCACGAGAATGGTATGCACCGCATCCTTGACGAGGGACTTGGGGTAGAGCCGCTGCAGTCTCAGCTGGGCCGACTCGGGGAGGTCGACCGGCCCGAACCGGACGAAGTTCCCCTGCACCGAGATGTCCGCGACCCCAGCCTGCCGGGCCACCGTGCGCAGCCGGGCGACCTCCATGAGGTTGCGGACCGGCTCGGGCAGGGGGCCGTAGCGATCGACGAGCTCGGCCTCGATGTCGGCGAGGGCCTGCTCGTCCAGGACGCTGGCGAGCTTCTTGTAGGCCTCCAGCCGCAACCGCTCCCCCGGCACGTACTCGTGCGGCAGGTGGGCGTCGACCGGGAGCTCGATCTTGATCTCGCCCGGGGGCGTCTGACCATCCCCACGGAAGTCGGCCACCGCCTCCCCGACGAGGCGCACGTAGAGGTCGAAGCCGACCCCGGCTATGTGGCCGGACTGCTCCCCGCCGAGCAGGTTGCCGGCGCCGCGGATCTCGAGGTCCTTCATGGCGATCTGGATGCCGGCGCCGAGGTCGGTGTGGCTGGCCATGGTCTGCAGCCGGTCGTGGGCCGTCTCGGTCATCGGCTTCTCGGGCGGGTAGAGGAAGTAGCAGTAGGCCCGTTCGCGGCCTCGCCCGACGCGGCCGCGCAGCTGGTGGAGCTGGGACAGGCCCAGGACGTCGGAGCGCTCGACGATGAGGGTGTTCGCGTTGGAGATGTCCAGGCCGGTCTCGACGATCGTGGTGCAGACGAGCACGTCGAACTTCTTGTCCCAGAAGTCGAGGACCACCTGCTCGAGCTTGTGCTCGCCCATCTTGCCGTGGGCGGTCGCCACCCTGGCTTCGGGCACGAGCTCACGCACCCGGCTGGCGGCGCGCTCGATGGTCGACACCTTGTTGTGGACCAGGAAGACCTGTCCCTCACGGAGCAGCTCACGACGGATCGCGGCCACGATCTGCCTCTCGTCGTAGGCCCCCACGTAGGTGAGGACCGGGTGCCGCTCCTCCGGCGGCGTTGCCAGAGTGGACATCTCGCGGATGCCGGTCACGGCCATCTCGAGCGTTCGCGGGATGGGGGTCGCCGACATGGCGAGCACGTCGACGGCGGTGCGCAGGGTCTTGAGCTGTTCCTTGTGCTCGACCCCGAAGCGCTGCTCCTCGTCGATGACGACCAGCCCCAGGTCCTTGTACTCGATCGTGCCGCCGAGCAGCCGGTGGGTGCCGATGACGAGGTCGACGCTGCCGTCGGCCAGCCCAGCGATGGTCTCGCGGGACTCCTTCTCGCTCTGGAAGCGCGAGAGCGGCCGCACCACCACCGGGAACTGCTGGTAGCGCTCGGTGAAGGTCTGCAGGTGCTGCTGGACCAGCAGGGTCGTCGGCACCAGCACCGCCACCTGCTTGCCGTCCTGGATCGCCTTGAACGCAGCCCGCACCGCGATCTCGGTCTTGCCGTAGCCGACGTCGCCACAGATGAGGCGGTCCATCGGCACGGAGCGCTCCATGTCGGCCTTGACCTCTTCGATGGAGCTGAGCTGGTCAGGGGTCTCGACGTAGGAGAAGGCGTCCTCGAGCTCGCGCTGCCACGGCGTGTCCGGCGAGAAGGCGTGGCCGGCGGTGGCCATCCGGGCGGAGTAGAGCTGGATCAGCTCGGCGGCGATCTGCTTGACGTACTTGCGCGCCCGCCCCTTGGTCTTGGCCCAGTCGCTGCCGCCCATCTTGTTGAGCGTCGGCATCTCGCCACCGACGTAGCGGGTGACCTGGTCGAGCTGGTCGGTGGGCACGAAGAGCCGGTCCCCGGGTTGGCCGCGCTTGCCCGGGGCGTACTCGATGAGGAGGTACTCCCGGGTCGCGGCCCCGATGGTGCGCTGGACCATCTCGACGAACTTGCCGACCCCATGCTGCTCGTGGACGACGAAGTCGCCGGGCTTGAGCTGCAGCGGGTCGACCTGGTTGCGCCGCCGCGACGGCATCTTGCGCATGTCCTTGGTGGAGCCGCCCTGACCCGGCGTGCCGGTGAGGTCGGTCTCGGTGATGAGGGCGAACTTGCTTGCAGGACACAGGAAGCCGCTGCCGACGCTGCCCGTGGTCAGGTGCACGACCCCGTCGCTCAGGTCGCTCAGGTCTGCGTCGAGGCGGGCCGCCACCGACTCGTCGGCCAGCACCTCGGAGACGCGGCGGGCCAGACCCGGTCCCTCGGTGACCACCACGACCCGCCACCCCTCGGCGACCCAGCGCTGCAGGTCAGCCACGGCCTCGGGCGTGCTTCCGCGATACCGCGGCGACTCCTCCAGACCGGTGTTCACGACGACCGAGTCGCCCGCGGCGAGCTCCTCGTCGGCGACGAACGGGCCGAGGTCCCACCACGGCACCCCGAGGTCCTGGGCATGCGCGCGAAGGTCGGCGAGGCTCCAGAACGACGCGGTGCCGAGGATTCCCTGCAGGTCGATCGGCACGGTGTTGCCGACCGCCGCGTTGGCCCAGCCGGCCTCGAGGAACTCCTGGCTCGTGGCGACCAGGTCATGGGCCCGGGTGCGCACCCGTTCGGGGTCGCACAGGACCACCGCCGTCCCGTCGCGCAGCGTGTCCAGGACGCTCTCCATGCCGTCCACGAGGGCCGGCGCGAGGGACTCCATGCCCTCGACGGCGATGCCCTCGGCGAGCTTGGCAAGCAGGTCGACCGCACCGGGCAGCTGGTCCATCAGCGCGGCGGCGCGAGCCCGCACCGAGTCGGTGAGCAGCACCTCGCGGCACGGGGGTGCCCACAGTCCGTGCTCGGCGACCTCCAGGCTGCGCTGGTCGGCGACCTTGAACCAGCGGATCTCCTCGACGGTGTCGCCCCAGAACTCCACCCGGACCGGGTGGTCCTCGGTGGGTGGGAACACGTCGAGGATGCCTCCCCTGACCGCGAACTCACCGCGGCGCTCCACCAGGTCGGTGCGGGAGTATGCCGCGGCCGCCAAGTCCTCGACGACCCGTTCGAGGGGCGCGTCGTCACCGGCCAGCAGGGCCACCGGGGCGAGGTCGCCCAGGCCCTTGGACACCGGCTGGAGCACCGCCCGCACGGGGGCCACGACGACATCGAGCGGACCGTAGGCCGGGTCGGCCGGGTCGGGGTGCTTGAGCCGGCGCAGCACGGCCAGCCGCTTGCCGACCGTGTCGCTGCGCGGGCTGAGCCGCTCGTGGGGCAGGGTCTCCCAGGCGGGGAACTCGGCCACGCGGTCCGGGTCGAGGTAGCAGCCCAGGGCCGCCACGAGGTCCTCGGCCTCCCGCGTCGTGGCCGTCACCGCCAGGATCGGGCGGCCACAGTCCCGCGACAGGGCCGCGATCAGGGCAGGTCGCGCACCGGCCGCGACCGCGAGGTCGGCGGACGGTTCGCCTGCGCGGGCGACCGCGAGGGCTCGGCCGACGGCGGCATCGGCACCGAGGAGGTCGAGCAGCGGGGCGAGGGTCACGATTCTTCCAACTTCTGGTGGTGGGGGGCGTCCTGGCGCGAACGGCCCAAGTTCTCGGGAGCGGTCCTACGTCACTTTAAGGGGGACGTGCCGCGGGCCTGAGCACTACCGTCGTCGTGTGCACCCTGCGGAGGCCCTAGCGGCACAACAGTCCAAGGATCGACGCTCCCCCTTGCCGAACGCAATCGGATCTAGTTCTGGCGGCCACGCCGCGGGTGGTCGACTTGTAGGTCTCGACGTCGCGCGCTGTATCGCCCTGATCGGGATGATCGCCCACCACACGCTGGCGAAGACGATCCACGGCCACGTCCCGTGGCCCCAAAGCCTCGCCACAGGCCGATCCTCCGGCCTCTTCGCCGTTCTGGCTGGCACGAGTATCGCGATTATGACGAGGCGCTCCACGCTCGAGCGCCAGTCAGGGCGAGGCCGGTTGGAGATAAGCATATTTGTCCGGGCGCTCGCCATCGCCGCCATCGGGCTCGTTCTCGAAAAGCTGCATGACCCAGGCGTCGGCGTGATCCTCCCTTACTACGGCGTGCTGTTCATGCTCGGAATCCCGTTCCTCCGCCTCCGCGCCCGCCAGCTGCTCGCTGCCGCGTTGGTCGCTGATCTCGTGCTGCCGTTCGTCAGTGCTCTCGTGAGACCGCATCTCCCCTCCACTGCCTCCGTTCCACTCCACGACCTCACGCCGTTCCAACTGGCGGTGAACCTGGGTCTGAACGGCGACTTCCCGGCACTGCCCTGGCTCGGCTTCCTTCTGGCGGGCATGGCCCTTGGGCGCGTGGCATTGGATCGCCCGCGGACTGCCTGGTGGCTAGTTGCGACTGGCTCGGCCCTCGCCGTGGCCGCCGCCACGGTGTCGGATCTCCTCCTCCGCATCCCTTCCGCGCGCACCGCCTTGCTTCAGTCCTGGCCGGACGCCCGCCCCGGCGCCACCTGGCACGACCTCGCGGCAGCCCTTCCCGCAGGCTTCGGAGGCACCACGCCAACAGGGTCGCTGTGGTGGCTGGCCGTCCATGCTCCTCACACGGCCACTCCCTTCGACCTGATGCAGACAACCGGGTGCGCGGTGGCTGTGATCGGTGGCTGTCTTCTCGCGGCACGTCACCGGCCAAGGGTCTGGCAGGTCGTTTTCGGCGCGGGGGCCATGTCGCTGACTTCGTACAGCTTGCACCTTGTCCTGCTGCGCACCGACGTGTGGCCAGACATAGGCACCACCAACTTCTGGTCGGAGGCTGCCGTGGTCCTGACGGTCGGGGCGGGCTTCGCGCTCCTTCGCTGGCGCGGGCCCCTTGAACGAATCGTGTCGTTCCTCACAGGCCTCGCCTCAGGCTTCCCACACCCTCAGATGAGCCGTATCCGCAGCCGCTGACGCCACCGCCTACCGGGTCGAGGCATCCCTCTCCCATTCGCGACTGGCGGCGCTGGCCGACGCCCGCCATGCGGCATACGCCGAAATTCCCGCATAGATGACTCCGGCAGGCACCAACCATGGGCGCGGGACGACCACGTCGCGCAACCACGACCATCGGTCCGCGACCCGCACCCCAGACTGCACCGTACGCATCGCGGCGTTGCCACGACGCACGCGAACCAGCCGAGACACCAGGTCAGAGGTGCGGCGTGGGGCCTCCACGACGACAGTGACGTCCGCGACCAGGCGCTTCTCGTGTTCGGAAAACAAGGAGTCCAGGAACAAGTCGTCGGCGATGAGGTCAGGAAATCGAGCGAACCGTGCCCTGCCAGCCTCCGACAAGGCCACGAGACCCCGACCGAACAGGCCCCCGTCAAAGGCCGGCAAACGAGTGTTGATCGCATAGAACGCCCGCACAGCCAGCGGTCGACCCTCGAGAGCAACCGTCCGTTGGGGGTACGCCGCCAGCGTTGCGCAGCCAGCCCCCTCTAGGACGGCACTCAGAGCGCGTATGTCAGCGGTAGTCACCCTCATGTCAGCGTCGAGGTAGATGCGCGGATATCGCGTCGCCGCATCGTCGCCCGCGTTGAGCGCTGCAGCCTTGCCCGCGGTGGCCAGTTCAATCACCTGGATGCCGGGACGCAAGGCGCGCGCAGCGGTGTCATCGGCACATCCGTTGGCTACCACGATCACCTCGAGTTCCCCGGGTGCGGCTTCCGAGAGGAGGGTGTCCAAGCACCGTCTGACCACGCTCGCCTCGTTGTGCGCGGCTACGATCACACTGGTCATGGGTGTCGACCCTAGCCACGATCCGCAGCGGCCACACCCGTCAGTTGACCGAGGCCGCCCCAGCCAGCGGCGTCTATTGTTGAGCACATGGTGGAGACGGGGACCAGCACGGGTTCGGTTGTGCACAGCGTGCCCTGGGAGGAGGTTGACGCCGCCATTCGGAGCGCATGGCAGGGGATACGGGCGGCTGACAGCACCTTTGCCAGTCCCTACTTTCATCCCGCCTTCAGTGACGCGGTTCATGCCACCACGGGGGCAGTGACTTTGGCTGTCGTCACGGATTCCTCCCTCGCTGGCGATATCGCTGGCGTGTGGCCCTTGCAGCGGAATGGTTCCACCATGCTCCCCGTTGGGTGGCCTGCGGCTGACTTCCAGGGCCCTGTGACTCGGGTGGACATCGACCCGCTAGCCACGCTGAAGGAGCTCAAAGCGACGAACCTTCGTTTCGACCATCTCGTTCGAGGCCCCTCACCCACCCTCCTGGGCGAAGCAAAGGTTTGGCGCCAGTCCCCGTTCATGGACGTCACTGGCGGCCTGGATGGCTATCTGATGAGGGCATCAAAGAGCGGCCGGTCAAACTTCAGCCAGGCGCGGAGGCGCGGCCGGCGGGCTGCCGAAAGCCTGGGGGAGTTGCACTTCGAGGCAGACTCGCGGTCCCACGCGCTGCTCGACCAGATCATCGACCTCAAGTGCGCCCAGTACGTCGCCTCCGGCGCTCCGAATTTCTTCTCGGACGAGAAGCGCCGACAGTTGCTGCATCACCTCTTGGACCGGCGCGAGGACGACTTCTCGGGGCTTCTCTCGGCGGTGCACTGCGGGAACAGGCTCGTCGCAGGGCACTTCGGCCTGCGGTCCGAAGGGGTCGCTCACTGGTGGTTCCCTGTCTACGACCCTGAACTGGCCCATCTGGCCCCGGGTTGGATCCTGTTGCGGGAACTCGTGGCGGCCGCGCCGGGACTGGGGATTCGCCGTCTGGACCTGGGCCGCGGGGATGACGAATACAAGCGACGAGCGATGACGGGCTCCGAGGAGGTTGGCGAGGGCTTTGTGAGCGCCTCTCGCGCAGCCAGGACTGCGTTTCGTATGCGCGCCGGCGCTCGCGAGCTCGTGCGGGCTTCCGGAGTCGCACCGCGAGTGCGGGGCCGGCTTCGCAACATCCGGGGATTGGGCACGTGACCCAGCACGGCCCCCATGTGTGCTTCCACGGGGTAGGTAGACCACGACGCCCTTTGGAGCCCGGCGAAGACAAATATTGGGTGACTCTCCCGGTGTTCAACGACATTCTCGACGTTCTGGTCACCGTTCCTGGTGTCAGGATCAGCTTTGACGACGGCAATGACTCGGACGCCCAGAGCGCGGCGCCGGCCTTGCTGGAACGTGAGCTTGCGGGCACCTTTTACGTGCTGGCCGGGCGTCTCGGTTCTGCAGGGTCCGTCAGTCGTCGTGACCTCTCCGCACTGCTTGCAGCCGGTTTCTCGATCGGGACCCATGGCATGCACCATTTGCCCTGGAAAAAGTTGGGCGCAGCGGCCGTCGAACGCGAAATGGTGACAGCTCGACGCGAACTGGAAGACATCACGGGTCGGGCGATAACGTCGGCGGCAACGCCTTTCGGACGGTATGACCGGGCGAGTCTGGCCTCACTCCGACGATTCGGCTACTCGGAGGTGTGCACGAGCGACAGGCGGCTCGCGGTGCCAGGTTCGTTCCTGCAGCACCGTTTCAGCGTGACCTCGACCGACACGCCGGACTCGGTGCTGCGAGCGATCGTCGCCGCGGGCCAGCCTCACTACCGCTTGGCCAAGGTTTCGATCGGACTCGCGAAGCGGTGGCTCGCATAGGTAGACCCGCTCGGTCACCTCGACGTGCCCCGGTGGCGCGCGATGACGTCGGGGCCGGGGTCATCGTGGACGACAACACATCGAAGGAGTTCGCGGGTGGCCGCGCGACTGGGCTTGCGACCTATGATGGCTCGGGTTGCCTCCCGAACCAACAGCCCCGCGTGAAATGCGGCCCCGCGAAGCGGGCCGTTGCGCCGCCGGTACAGCCGCACCCTGTTCCTGGCGACCAGCGCCCACAAGGCCGGTGTCACAGCCGACCCACCTTGGAGGTGGACGGCTCGGGCCTCCGGCACGTAGCGAGTCCCGTAACCAAGGTCGCGCGCCCTAAGCCCGAAGTCCGTCTCCTCCGAGTAGAGAAAGAACGACTCGTCCCACCCGCCGCAGGCATCCCAACACTCTCGACTGATCAACTGGGTGGACCCCTCGGCCCAGTCAGTCGTGGCCGGATGCTCGTACGCCGATGCATCGGTCACGACTTCGCCGAGGCGCGCCAACCTGCCCGCGCGTCTGCCTCCGATCAACGCCTCGGCAAGCAGCCTTCGCAACGATGGTTCTCGACGCATGGACGGGATGAGGGCGCCATCGCCCGTGGTTAGGCGCGGCACCGCGATGCCCGTGCCTGGGACACGCAAGGCTTCAGCCAGCAGGCCAACGCAACCCTGGGACAGGCGAACGTCGGGATTCAGCACGAGAACCGCATCGAAGTCCGAAGCGACGGCAACGCCGGCGTTGATCCCCGCGGCATACCCTCCGTTGCGCCCTGTCTCCACGACGACCGCCTCGGGCATCAGGTTCCGCAACACGTCGGCGGAGTCGTCGGCCGAGGCATTGTCCACAGCCACGACGGTCCACCGAACCCCCTCAAGCCCCAAGCGAAGCGCGGGAACGAGCTGTGGGAGGAGGGGCGCACTGTTGAAGAGAACGACGACCACGGTGACCCGCACGGCCTCGTCAAGTTCCGACATTTCGCATGCCCCGCCTCCCCTGCGCGCCTGACACCCTCTGCGACCGGCATGCTCCTCCCCGAGTATTCCACGAAGTCGGGATCGGATCGCCAGCTTTCACGACCACCGCGCCACGGAGCGCCCTATCCTCGACGCATGGGTACGTCCCAGACAGCGGCAGACCACGACCACCGCCCCTTTGAGGTGCGCGTTGGCACAGACATCCAGAGCGTGCCGTCAATGGAGAGGTCACTCATCGATCACGGCGATCGATTCATGGACAGGATCTTCACCGAACACGAGGTTGCCTCCTGTGGTGGGCGAAGCGCGAGTCCGCGTGAACTGGCCCCAGGACTCGCGGCCCGATTCTGCGCCAAGGAAGCCATCATCAAGCTTCTCCGTCCAATGCATGAGGTCCCTCTATGGCGCGAGATGGAGGTGCTTCGGCATGAAAGCGGGTGGACTGAAGTGTCGCTGACGGGCACTGCGTCAGACCTTGCGAAAGCCGCTCAGATCGGTTCGATCGCACTGTCGATGTCGCACGGCAGCGAGTACGCGGTTGCCACCGTCATTGGTGTCATCTTCGAAGTCGGGTTGAGGACATGACTGCTTGAGAAGGGCATGACATGGAAGAGCGGATTCGATCAGTGCTCGTCGCCTTCGCGCGGCTTCCGATCGAGGTAGACAAATTGGGGCGGGACGACGACCTTTACCGGGCTGGCATGACGTCGCATGCAAGCGTCAACGTGATGCTGGGCCTTGAAGACGCCTTCGACATCGAATTCCCGGACGAGTACCTTCGCAAAGGCACTTTCGAGAGCATCTCCACCATCATGGCAGTGCTGGGTCAGCTCGAGGTGGAGGTGCCCGCCCATGGTTGAGGTGGCCATTCACGGCCGGCACGACGCGGGAGTGCCGGACCACCTGAAACTTGCAACCGACATCGGGTCCGAGGTTGCCGGGCCGGCTGCAGCCGAAGTCGATGAGCAATCGCGGTTCCCCGTCGAGGCCATCGATGCCATGCGATCCGCCGGGCTTCTTGGCGCGCTGATTCCGACGGAGATGGGCGGACTTGGCTGGACGTTGGGCCAGGTCGCGGAGGCGACGACGACGCTTGCCCGCTACTGCAGTTCGGCCGCGATGGTGCAGGCAATGCACCAGATTCAGGTTGCCTGTCTTGTACGGCACGGAGACTCCCCCGAGCTTCGTGCCTTCACCGAGCGTGTCGCGCGCGAGGGACTCCTGCTCGCCTCAGCCACCACCGAGGCCGGCATCGGTGGCAACGTGCGTATGAGCAGTTGTGCGGTCGAGCGTGACCTCGACTCCTTCCAACTGCGAAAGCAAGCCCCTGTCATCTCATACGGCGAGTACTCCGATGCGATCCTCGCGACCGCGCGACGAACGCCCGAGAGCCCTGCCAGCGATCAAGTGCTCGTCCTATGTCGCCGTGAGAACGTCACGCTGAAGCCCACCAGCGAGTGGGACGCGATGGGCTTCCGGGGCACCTGCAGCCTGGGTTTCGAGCTGCTGGCGCACGGGGATGCGGCAGACATCTTGCCGGTTGCCTACGGCGACATCTCAAGCCAGACGATGCTGCCGGTCTCCCACATCCTCTGGTCCTCACTCTGGTTTGGAATCGCCTCGGAGGCCTCCGACCGTGCCCGCAAATTCGTGCAGGCTGCGGCGCGCCGCAACCCCGACATCACCCCGCCCAACGCGCTTCGCCTTGCGGAACTGACGACTGTCTTGCAGGAGTTTCAGGACGTCGTGTTCGCCGCCAGGGCCCGGTATGCGGCTATCCAGGACTCTCCTGACCAGACCACCGCCATTGGTTTCGCGATAGCGATGAACTCACTGAAGGTGTCGGCGTCAACGCTCGTCGTGGACGTCGTGCAACGAGCGCTGCTCATCTGTGGCATGGCGGGATACGCCAACCGCAGTCCCTTCACGCTGGGGAGGCTCCTCCGGGACGCATATGGCGCACAGCTGATGGTCAACAACGACCGCATCAACGCCAACAACGCCCAGTTGCTTCTCGTGCACCGCAAGATGTGAGGTGAGGGGTTTGGGGGATCATCACGTCGTCGAGGCGCACGAGGCCTTCCGTGCGCTCCTTGTGGCCGACGGCATACTGCAGCGGACCAGTGTGGACGGCCTGTACCTGCGATCGGCGACATACGAGCAGGTCATCCGCGGAGTCGAGGCGTTGGCCCACCGGATCGGAGTCAGCGCGGAGGAGACCTACGAGCCCCTTCTCTACCTTCCACCCCTCTTGCCGCGGTCGGCTTTCGAGCGCACAGATTACCTGCGATCCTTTCCCGACCTTGTTGGTTCGGTCGACGTCTTCCGCGGGGAGGATCACGACCATACCGAACTGCTCATGCTGGCCGACGAGGGTCGTGACTGGACCACCAAGCTGGAGCCCGCTGAGGTCGTCCTGGGATCTGCAGCCTGCCATTCGCTGTACGAGGGAATGCAAGGTCAGTCCGTCGGGAGTCAGGGTCGTCGGCTGGAGGCAGTGGGGTTCTGCTTTCGCCATGAGCCCAGCGTTGACCCGGCTAGGCAACAGAGCTTCCGTCAGCATGAGTTCGTCTACGTCGGCACCCCCGAAGGAGCGCTCGAGCATCGGGACCTTTGGGCGGAACGAGCCTTGAACGCCATGCTGTCCCTTGGCTTGCCCGTGGAGCGGGTAGTGGCGAACGACCCCTTCTTCGGTCGCGCCGGTCGGATCCTCACGGCAAACCAACGTGACACCGAGCTGAAGTACGAGATCGTCTGTCCGATCACCTCCACCGAGCACCCAACGGCCATCGTGTCCTCCAACCTGCATCTCGACCACTTCGGCACACCGTTCAACATCACGACGACCAACGGCGAGCGCGCGCACACGGGCTGCGTCGGATTCGGTCTCGAGCGCATTGCCCTCGCCCTGCTCCATGTGCACGGCACCAACCCGACAACGTGGCCAGACGATGTCCAGGCCCAGCTGCAGCAATGAGTACGACCCTGCTCCCGCTGACCGCCAGCGCGTACACACCTCACGAACTCCACACAGACACCTTGGTGTGGGCTGAGACGAACTGCTATGTGGATGTGTGGATCGAACTGCTTCACTCGCTGGGGATGCAGCCGCTGGCCAGCGCCGCCTTCAGCCTCGCCTCCGACTTCGAGGGAGACCAGTGGACGTTCTTCAAGTTTCCGCAAGAAGACCTCTACGCGGCATACGGCATCGACGTCCACGAGATGAATCCCTGGCGCGGGTCGCTGGTCCACTGCGTCGAGCAGTTGCAACTGGGGCGCCTGCTGACCATCGAAGCTGACTCCTACTACCTCCCGGATACCCAAGGCGTGAGTTACGGCATCGAGCACGTCAAGTCGACCATCATCCCCAATGCTGTGGACCTCGCGGGGCGTCGTCTTGGTTACTTCCACAATGCCGGGTACTTCGAGCTGGCAGGGGACGACTTCGACGGAGTCTTCGGCGTCGGCACACACCTGCCGGCAGACGGCGTCCTGCCTCCTTATGTGGAGCTGATTAGGCTTGATGGCCTTGTGGACAGGCGCGCTACCGAGCTCACCGACATCTCCTTCGACCTGCTACGACGGCACCTGAGCCGAACCCCACACGACAACCCAGTCGAACGCATGTCGGACCGAATCCGCGCGGACGCGGAGTGGATCAAGGCGGAGCCGACAAACACCTTCCACCAATGGGCATTCGCAACCGTCCGACAATGCGGGGCAAACGCCGGTCTTGCGGCGGAGTACTGCCGTTGGCTCGGCTCCCGCCGGGAGGGCAAGCCGGGTCTGCTCGAGGCCGCAGAGTGCTGGAGCGAGCTCGCCACCACGGCCAAGTCGGTGCAGTTCCTGATGGCCCGCCTGTCCCGAGGTCGCACCGTTTCATTGGACGAACCGCTGGCCGCCATGGCTGGTTACTGGGCGTCGGCTCAGCGCGCGACGTCCGCATTGGCCCTGTGAGGGGCGACATGGCTGACCCCAAGGACGACGTTCTCGCCGGCGCTCGCTGGGAGATGGCATCTGCGCCCCCCGGTGCGCCGCTTCCCGAGTCGGGGTGGTGGCGCATCGAGGGCCCGATGACGGCTGCGGCGGCCCTGGTGGCTTCTGGGGATCCCACCGCTCTCGTCCGAGACTACGACGCCGACGACTGGTGGTTCCGGTGCGCCTTCACGGCAGAGGCCCAGTCCGGACTCCACTCGGACGAAGAGAGCGCCTACCGCCTTCGGCTCGATGGACTGGCCACGATCGCCGACGTGTGGCTTGGCGATGACCACCTGCTGCACAGCGAGAACATGTTCGTTCACCATGACCTCTCTGTCGAGGTACGTCCCGGTCCGAACGAATTGCGTATCCGATGCGCGGCTCTGAACCCGCTCCTCACACAGCGCCGGACGCGGCCTCGGTGGAAGTGTGCCGAACTGGTCCACCAGAACCTGCGCTGGTACCGCACCTCCCTCGTGGGTCGCACCACCAACGGCATTCCAGCACCTGCGCCGGTCGGTCCGTGGCGCGCGGTGACGCTGCACCCTGTGGCCCCGGTTGAGGTCACAGTCCTCGACGTGCGCGCCGCCCCGATGGAGGACCGTTCAGGACTGGGGCGAGTGGCGGTGCGCTGTGTAGTGACGGGGGTTGGGGACGACAGCGACGTGGTGGTCGGCGTCACGCTCGTCGGTGGCACAGCTGGCTCGGTTCACTGTGATGGGTTCGAGGACCATGCATCGACGCTGGAGCGTCAACAGACCGCTGATGGTGGCCTGGAGATCAGGGCTGAGGTGGAGGTTCCCGGTGTTCAGCTGTGGTGGCCACACACCCATGGCAGCCAACCGCTCTACGACGTGACGCTCACGGTCGACGGGCGCTCCCATCACCTACGTCGCGTGGGCTTCCGCACCGTGGGCATCGACCGGACCGACGGTGCCTTCCAACTGGTGGTGAACGGCATCCCCATCTTCTGCCGCGGCTCGTGCTGGACACCCCTCGAAAGCGCGCGCCTGACGGCAGGCCCCGAGGGGATACGCGACCGTTTGGAGCTGGCGAGAAGCGGAAACCAGAACATGCTCCGCGTCACGGGAACGGGGGTCTACGAAAGCCACGAATTCCACGACCTGTGTGACGAGCTGGGTCTGATGGTCTGGCTCGACTGCATGTTCAGCTTCTACGACGTCCCCGCTGAGGCTGAGTACCTGACCGGTCTGAAGACCGAGTTCGACCAGGTTTTCGCCAACCTCCAAGGACGTCCCAGCACTATGGTCGTATGTGGTGGGAGCGAGAACGAACAGGAGGCGGCCTACCTTGGCCTTCCGCCCGACTCGTGGACCAGCGCTGCCGCAGACGAAGTGGCGCCAGCACGCCTCGCGGCGTGGCTGCCCGAGGTTCCATACGTTCGCAACACGCCAGGGGAGAGCCCCCTGCCGAGCATGGTCGACGCCGGCCCCTCCCACTATTTCGGCGTCGGGGCCTACCTGAGGCCCTTGCACGACGCTGTCCTGTCGCGAGTGCGCTTTGCCTCTGAGTGCCTTGCCTTTTCGACACCCCCTGAGCCGATCGACACCCCACATGAGCGGGCCCTCTTGCAGGGCATGGGTCATGAGCCTGACTGGAAGGCCAGCGTAAATAGGGATACCAGGACCAGCTGGGACCTCGAGGATGTCCGAGACTGGTACACCGCATCCCTCTTTGGCGTCGAACCCCGAACACTGCGTCGCATCGACGGCGAGTACGCCGCCTCCGCAGCCCGGGCCACGGTCGCCACCATCTTCGACTCGGTTCTTGCACAATGGCGCGGCCCCAGGTCGCCGTGCTGTGGGGCCTTGGTCCTGCAATCTCACGACACGGTGTTCGGTGGCGGGTTGGGGCTCATCGACACCCTCGGTCGTCCCAAGGCACCGTGGTACGTCATGCGGCGCCGCATGGCCCCGGACGTCGTGATACTTCAGGACGATGGCGTTAACGGCTTGGCGGTTTTCATCGCGTCGGACCGCCACGAGTCGTGGCTCGCCCACGTACGACTCAAGTTGTTCCTTGCCGACGGCACGCTGTCCGAAACCGCGGACGTCACCTGCAAGGTCGTCAACGGCCGCGGGAGCCTTGAGACAGCGACGATCTTTGGTGGGTTTCGCGACCTCAGCTACGCCCACAAGTTCGGACCACCCGCGTACGACGTCATCACTGCCACGCTCGCAGGCGAGGATGGGCAGGAGCTTGCCCATGACACATACGTCCCATCGAACCCCACAGGTCTGCGAGGAAGAGTCACCGACCTTGGCCTCTCCGGGCGGTTCGTCGGTGGCGGCGATCGCCCGTGGTCAGTCGAGGTGTCCACCCAACAGTTCGCACAATGGGTTTCCATCGAGGTCGAGGGCTGGATTCCCCAAGATTCGTGGTTCCACCTGGCCCCCGGCCAGCTGGCAACGGTTGGCCTCATGGGTCAACGTGGCTGGCGAGGAGCATCGGCCGCCGGCAACGACCCACACGCCGGATATCTGCGCTCGGCCAACCTCGTGGGCACGCAGCGGATCGAGCGGCGCGTGGAGCCATGACTCCTGTGGAAGCGCTCACTCAGCCTTCACCCCACGCTCGGTCATCGCCGGCGATCACGGACACCGCGGGGTGGTTCGGCCTATCGGGCAGGGAACTCTTCGGATGGCTCTGCAGTCCGGCCGGCGCCACCGCGGCAACCGGCGCCCTCCTGTGCCCACCGCTCGGCGAGGAGGAACACAACGCCCATGAGACCTTTCGGATCCTGGCCCACCGACTGGCCAACCGAGGGATCGTGTCACTACGTTTCGACTACCACGGCATCGGCGACTCCACGGGTCGGTGGGATGACCCGAACCGCGTCGATGCATGGATCCAGAGCGTCACGGATGCCGCCGAGGTGCTCCGGTCAACCGGCGTAGCCCATGTAGTGGGCGTGGGGATGCGCCTGGGTGCAGCCCTCGCCGCCACGGCCGCATGGCACGGCGCAGTTGAGTTCGCCGCGCTCGCCCTGTGGGATCCCTGCAGCGGCAAGGAAATGCTGCGCCAAGGCATGGCTCGGCGACCAAGCGAGGTCGCACCACCCATGGGCGCTGTCGACACCCCTGGCTACCTGTACTCCGCCGACACCGTGATTGGCATGCAGTCACTGGACATTGGCACGTTGCCGACAGGACCCCTGGCCCCACGCATTCTCGTGCTTGGACGGGCGGAGCGGCCGATTCCCAGGACACTCACGCGGCGGCTCAGTGGTCCGGAGGTCACGTGGGGAGTCGCCCATGGGCAGGCTGAACTCCTCGACGTCCCGATGACCGACAGCATCACGCCCGAACAGTCCCTGGTCGAGGTCGCTGAGTTCCTGGCTGCGGGGGCTGCGACCCCGCCAGTGGAGCTGGTCAACCCGATGCGGCAAAGTCTCCGACAGCACACCCCGTCTGGCTCCGCATTCACGGAGTCTGTGGTGTCTCTCGGCCGCATCGGGCTCTTCGGCATTCTCAGCAAGCCCGAGCACGCCATCAACGCGCCGGTGGTTGCGCTCTTGAACGTCGCCAATGATCGCCACACCGGACCGGGCAGGTGCTGGGTAAATGCATCCAGAGCGTGGGCTGACCATGGCTTCACCGTGGTCCGCATGGACCAGAGCGGCACGGGCGACAGCCCCTGCCATCCCGGACAGGCCTTCGGAACCATGTACTCGCGACACTGGCTCTACGACCTGCCCGAGGCCCTCCATTCCCCAGTCTTCGGTGACACCCCACCCGTGCTCATCGGGTTGTGTTCAGGGGCATACAGCGCAATGGAGGCGACGCTTGTCTCGCGCGTTGATGCGGTTTACGCCATCAATGTCATCCTGCACTCAAAGACCACGGTCCGGTTCGGGCCAGAGGGCGACCCTCGACGCCTCGCAGCCCGCCCCCCCACACGCCCGTTCCTGGCCTTGTCACGCAAGTGGCTGCGCCCGGGCAACCTCGCTTGGCGCATCTACCGCCAGCTCGCGTTCTGGCATGCTCCCGCGTCATCACTCGACCGCATCATCCGCCGAGGCACCCGGGTCGTGCTGGTCATGAGCCGTAACGACGGCCGTCATTTCCGCGAGTCGGCGTACTGGACGCTCACTCATCTGTGGCGCTGGCGACGTGACGGGCAACTCAGCCTCTTGGTCGACGATGCGGTCGACCACCCACTCATGACCCAAGAGGGACAAACATGGGCCATGCAGTCGATCGAGCGGGACCTTCTCCAGCAATACGGCTGAGCACGCGTCAATAGGAGGCATTGGTGGTAAACGCCAGCGCGGACCCGAATTCAGAGATCTGGCATCGGGATGCTAACCAGTACGAACCATTGGACAGCTGGACCGACGTGGGAGAACGCCGCGTCCTCTCCGAGATCGCCGACCGCACGCGGGGCCGCGCGGTCTTGGACGTCGGGGTGGGCACCGGTCGGTCGACGTGGCTACTGCGCCTCCTCACGGCCGACTACCTAGGGATTGACTATGAGCCAAGCATGCTCGAGCGCGCCAGGGACGCTCATCCCGGCATCAGATTCTCCCAGATGGACGCACGTGACCTCTCCGAACTGGGTGACGACTCGTTCGCGTTGACATACTTCAGCCACGCCGGCCTGGACTCACTCGACCACGAGGGCCGGGCCACAGCGCTACGAGAGCTCGCGCGCGTGACCAAGCCGGACGGACTGGTCGTGTACTCGACACTCAACCGTCGCGGCGAGTTCTTCCAGGCGGGTCCGGGACCCGTCGACCAACCCCAGCGGTCTCATGCGGTCAGCGTCGCACGCTTCGCTGCGCGCGCCGCCCTCCACCCGCGCAGCCACCTCGCCGGATTCCGCAACGTCCGCGGTCACCGAAGCTCTTTCGAAGACCACGTGGAGTGGGCGATTGACACCATGCCCACCCACGACTGGGCGCTCCTGGTCCACTTCACGACCGTCCCACATGCAGTGCGGGAGGCCGCCGAGGCGCACCTCGAGGTCACCTCAGTGATCAGTCGGGAGGGGGATGAGCTGTCCTTGGACGACAGGGAGAGCAGGACCGCGTGGTTCCATGTCGTCGCGCGTCCCGCACCCGGAGAAACGCGCTCGGCACCTCAGACGAACCAGCAATAGCGCCCGCGGTGAAACAGCAGGGGATGCGACCCTTCGCCACTCCGTGAGGCATTGACGACTCTCCCAACGATGATGAGGTGGTCGCCCCCGTCATGGATCTCGTGGGTCTCACACTCGACTACGCCCACGGACGCTTCGAGCAATGCCACCCCAGTCACCGCACCATGCCGATAGGCCATCGCTGACATCTGACCAGCGCGCTCGCGGCCGGGGCGCGCGAAGTGGCTAGAAATCTCGTAGGCACCGGCGTCCAGGATGCTGAGCCCCCAGACGTTGCTGCTCACGATGGCTTCGCGGAATCGAGCCCCCTTCGCTATGCAGACCAGCACGAGCGGCGGATCCAAAGACACGGACGTCACAGAGTTCGCGGTCATGGCAACGTCATCGCCGTCCCACTTGGTCGTGACCACGCACACGCCTGTAGCCATCGACCCCATGACATCCCGAATGAGCCGTGGCGTTACCTTGGCCGGTTCCTCCGATGTCGCCGGCACCTCGGACTCGTTGGCCAAGGTGATCGAGGCGAACCGCAGGGCCACAGTCGCAGCATCGACGTAACCGGCCCCATCTTGGGTGGGCGCGTCAGACGGGTTCTGGTCGGGCTCGTCGACCCACCCTGCGGCGATCGGATGCTGAGTCACGCTTCGATCGTAGGACTGTATGCCGTGTCCGAGGTTGTTTTCCCCGAAGACCCTCTCGACTTCCATCTAGCCACTGTATGAGTGCGACCGTCAGGCACACGCCAAGAAGCAGCGTCATCGCGACGGCCTGCTTGACAGGCCCTCGCAACTCGGACGTGACATACGCTGCCGGGAGTCGTTGTGTGGACATGGTCATGGCGGCAGGCACTGACCTCTCAGTCTGCACACGCGCCAGGGTCGCGTCGATCTTTGCCAGCAGTGTGTTCATCCGGGAGTCAACTTCGGCCCTGGTGGTCCCCACAACCTGCACGCGTAGCTCGGGACGGTCGTAGTAGTTGTTCCACTGTCCGCCCGAGTTCCACAGCTCCACTGACTGACCGTGGTGTATGCCGGTGTCGGCGAGTCGGATGTCGTTGGAAACGATCCGGACGTCGCTCGGGCCAGCCACCATGCGCTGCAGGACGCCGGCAGCAGTGACGATGCTCCCGTAGTCGGTCAGGGGGTTGGCGTAGTCCACAGGGGCGCGAACAATCCGCACGTGCACATCCGCATAGAAGACCGGTGGCGTACGCATGAGCCACACCCCTGCACTCGCCGTGAGGATCAGGCCCAGACCCAGCACCACAGCAAACCGCCTGCACGCCCCCATCAAGCGGCCAAGCACCCAGCCATCTTGGGTCTCCACCTCTCCATCCTGCCACCGAGTCTCCGCAGGGCAAGTACGAAACGAAATGTTCGGAGAGCGCCCACACCCTCTTTGCTCTTCGCTTACTCTTGACTTGACCACGCCTAGTGAAGAAGCCGGGGGCCACAGTGTTTCTGTCTGAAATCTGGAGCTCGATGCGCCGGCGGTGGTACCTGCTGATCCTTGGCGTTCTCGCCTCCCTAGGCTTGGCAGTGGGGACAGGAATAGCCGTCGGCCCCAAGTACACCTTGGTGTCCGAGGTGCTCCTGATGCCCCCTGCGAGCAGCACCCCGGGCCGATCGAATCCCTACCTCATACTCGATGGCCTGAGCCCCGCTGTCGATGTGGTGTCGCTGGCTGCAGTTGACCCAGCAATGCTCGAGAAGATGAGGGCTGAAGGACTTGACGCGGAAGTGTTGGTGGAGCGGGACATCTTGAGCCCCGCGCCGCTCGCAAAGGTGACTGTGACTGCAACAACGCCCAGCAAAGCCCTGACGGCTCAGGACATCATGCTGAAGCAACTGCCGGGCACTGTCGCACAGCTCCAGTCGAGCGCCGGCATCGTCGCCTCACAGCAAATCACGACCAGCGTCATCGTCGCGGGCAGTAAACCGGCGACTGTGCGCAAGGGCCAGGTGCGCTACGCCCTCGCCGCCCTGATTGTGGGTGGTGCCACGACTTTCATGCTGATCGGCGGGCTGGATGTCGTTCTGACCCGCCGACGCCAACGCCGACTGGACTCGGTTCCCGCCTCAGGCCCGGTTCCCAGTCTGCTTGAGGACCATCCCATCGATACACCACCGACATCCGCCTCCGAGACAGCCCCCAAGGGCGTCACTGGTCAAGGCCGAGTATCCCCACAGGGTGGACGCAAGATCGCCGCGTCAGCACGAGGATCAGCCCCACGACCATGACCCAGGAGGGGCGGACCTCGGCGCGGGTCGGGGCCCCGGCGAGTCGAACGGCACCTGTCCGACAGGTCTTGGCCGACGGCACTACCTACTTGACCCTCTACGCAGTTCTGCTCTTCGCCGTACCCTCACGCCTGGTCTTCAAGCCGCTCGGCGGGGTCGGGACGCCCGCGGCGATGGTCGGGATGGTGGCCTTCATCTGGTGGGTCTGGGACACGACGCACCGAAGCGGACCACGACGCCCCCTCGTCCCCGTGGAACGGGCTGGCCTGATTCTCCTCGCCGTGGCCCTAGGCAGTTTCGTCGCGGCTACGAGTCGCGTCATCAACACGACGGAAATGCACGGCGTACAGCAAGGCTGCCTCGGCATGATTGCCCTCGTCGGCGTGATGCTTACCTCGTCGGCCGGCGTCACCTCCTCTGAGCGACTTCACGTGCTCCTGCGTAGGATCACGCTGTTCGCGGGACTGGTCGGAGCTCTGGGGTTCATTCAGTTCGTCACGAAACACACCTTCATTGACAACCTCAGCATTCCCGGCCTCACCTGGAACTCAGACGTCGAAGTGGCCGACCGCAACGGCTTCTACCGCCCGGCGGGAACAGCTACCCACCCTCTCGAATTTGCCACGACGACTGCGGTCCTGCTGCCGTTGGCGTTGCACGTGGCTCTGGACTCGAAGTGGGAGACCTCGTCCCTTCGAAGATGGTTCCCCGTGGCGATGCTGTGCCTCGCCGTGCCGCTGTCGATCTCGAGGTCCGCCATTATCGGGACGGCGATCATTGTCGTAGTGCTATTTCCCACGTGGCACCGCACCCTGAGGAAGGCAGCTCTCGTCGTCGGGAGCCTCCTGCTGGTGGCGGTCTACGTGTCCATTCCGGGATTTCTCGGGACCATCCAGGGCATGTTCACTGGTCTGCAGAACAACGCCAGCATCGGCTCGCGGACTGACAGCTACACGCTGGCGAGCGAGTTCATCGCGCGCGCGCCGATCTTCGGACGGGGAGTCGGAACCTTCAACGCGAGTTATCGCATCCTCGACAACCAGTACCTTGCGACTCTCATCGACATGGGGCTCGTCGGGCTGATCTGCCTGCTCGGCGTCTTCGTCACCGGCCTCGTCACCGCTGCACGAGTCCGGATGCTCGCCACGGACGAACGAGACCGCTCACTGGCCATCACCCTGGTTGCGTCGATTGCCGCCAGCACGACCTCCTACGGCTTCTTCGACGCCTTTTCGTTCCCCATGTTCTCGGGTGTGTCGTTCCTCTTGGTCGGCTTGGCCGGACAACTGGGTCGAGAGCAGATCGCGCGGCAACGCGGACGTACAGACGGGCCGGCCAGCAGCGAAACATGGGCAAACTGATGCGCGTGAGTCGTCCCGTCGAGCTCGACTCACGCAACAACGCGCTGAACCTGTTCCGACTCCTACTCGCCGGCCTGGTCCTTGTCGACCACACCTACTTTCTGTCGGGTCATGGCGACGGACCACTCGTGGGAGGCCGCGACATGGGGACCTGGGCCGTGTACGGATTCTTCGCGATAAGCGGCTACCTCATCACGGGGAGTCGCGTTGCCAACCCTTGGGGGCGGTTTCTGCTCAAGCGCGTGGCTCGCATCTTCCCCGGGTTCCTCGCCTGCAACGTCGTCGTCGCGTTTGTGCTCGGACCGATTGCCTGGCTGGCAGACGGCCGCAGCCTGAGCGCCTACCTCACAGGGAGTCACGGTCCGATCGAGTACGTCGTCGCCAACGCACCGCTCAAGATCGCGTTCTACGACATCGCGGGCGGCCCATTCGATGTCCCTATCGCGGGCGTGTGGAACGGCTCGCTGTGGAGCCTCTACTTCGAGTTCCTCTGCTATCTGGCGATCGGGTTCCTGGCGTCGTTGGCGATCATGCGCGGGGCCGCGCCAATGGCCGCGGTGTACCTGGTTGCCCTTGGGGCTTGGGCCGCCGCAGATCGCTTCGCAGGGAGCATCCTTGGTGGCTATCAGGTGCGGACCCTCACAGAGCTCGTGCCGTGGTTCTTCGGGGGCGCCGCCGTATTCTGGCTCACCCGCAAGCGTGTCTTGGACCCGCGCCTCGCCGCGGCTGCCGCCGTCGGGACGGTTCTCCTTGTCGCGCTCTCCGACCGATGGGGCCCGCAAGCCGCGGCCCCACTCGTCGTCTATGACCTGATCTGGCTCGCCACGGTGATCCCCAGTCCTCGGCTGGTACAGACACATGACGTCTCCTACGGCGTGTACATCTACGCCTTTCCCGTTCAGCAGGTCCTGGCGACGTTCGGCGTGGTCTCCGCTGGCATTGCGGCTTTTGCCGCCGCTGCGGCAATCGGGACGGTATCCCTGGCCACCGCAAGCTGGCTGATGGTGGAACGTCCGGCCATGGCACTCCTGCAGCGCGTGAGGTACCCGCCGTGGATGCCCCGCCGGGCGCGGCCGGGATCGTGACGCCCCGCCGCTCGGGCGTCCTGCTCGTCGCCCTTGTGGGCGCCGGTGGAATGCTCGCTGTCGCGTTGGCCATGGCATCCCACCACGTATCCAGGGCCGGGGTGGTGGCAACCGTCACCACCCGCGAACCAGCGCGGAAGTCCTTCCCCACGACGGCCACGACGGGCCTGTCCGACGCGATGGATCTTTCCCCCTATCGAGGCGACTGCACCATAAGCGACGGATCGTCATTGGCGATCCACGATGCCGACGTGGCGGCGATGTGCTCCGCGTTGGTGGTCAGCGATGGATCGGTCACCGTCACAGGGTCGCGGCTCCCTCGCGTCGAGGTACGGTCGCCCGGCACCCTCACAGTGCGCGAGTCCGACATCCAGGGCGGCGATCAGTCCCAGTTCTCGGCCGTTCTGGGCGACATCACCCCGTCTTCGAGCGCGTCGTACCACCTCGTCATCTCTGGCACCGAGATCCGCGGGGGCAAGGACTCCGTCGAGTGTTCCAATGACTGCCTGGTGGAGCACTCGTATCTGCATGATCAACGGTCCTACGGGGGTGCCCACATCCAAGGCTTTCTCAGCAGTGGAGGTCGACACATCACGGTCCGGGGCAATGCGATCGCTTGCGATCCCCCTAGTCCCCGGCAGGGAGAAGGGTGCACGGCAGACCTCGCCCTCTTCGGCGACAACGCTCAGGTGTCTGACGTTCTCGTCGAGGGCAACATTTTTCTGGGCGGTCCGTTTCCGGCGTTCTGCATCTATGGCGGATACGAACCGCTTAAACCCTTTCCCACACCGGAGCGGGTCCGTTTCGTGGACAACGTCTTTGAACGCGGCCCCTACGGCACCTGTGGTCGCTATGGCCCGGTGTCGTCAGTCAAGGCTGGCACCGTGTGGACGTGTAACACCTGGAGCGACGGCGCGGCAGTAGTTCCCACGACCTGAGCCCGAATGCGGTGCTGGAGCCCGAGCCGTCATGCCTCGGAGCTGTCTGCCGACGGGTCATCAACACGTTGACGCCTGGACCGACCCAAGGCTGACTCGACATGTGGCCGAACCCAGTGGAACAACAGCGCGACGTACAGAAGCGCCATGGCGGTCCCGCCAACCACGAGCGATGCCAACGGGGAGGGCATTGCGTCCGAGATGACGCGGCCGACAATGCCTACCGGAACGGCGGCAAGAGTTGGGCGCCAGCTCGCGCGGACGACCGCAGCCCCCGTATGTGGCAGGACCCGCAGCGCGACCAGCAACAACGGGGCAGTCGCAATTCCCGCGACCAGCAATCGCGCGCCGCCGGTGCCCTCCATCCCCCACCTTATGGTCATGAAGATCATGGTCGGGAGGACAAGTGCCACGGACCCGAGGTTGACCCACATGACGGCTCTGCTTCGGCCCTGTGAAAACAGCAGGTTGGACATCAGGTCGGCGACGACCTTGAAGGCACCGAACAGGCCGAGGAGCCCGAGGACGCCGGCAGCCGGAAGCCACTTGCTCCCATATACGAGGTCGATGAGCGGTCGGGCGAGCGCGGCGAGGGCCACCCCGATAAAGAGCGCCGCAGCCCAGGTCACTGAGACCGAGGCCTCCACCACCTCGTGTAGGCGATCCGTCGCAGTGCGCGCATACGCGGGGAGTGAGACGCCTGCGATCGCATTCCCAATGATCGTCGTGGGCCAGTTCGAGATGTTGAAGGCCAACGTGTAGAGCCCAAGCGCGACTTCGCCCGCCACCCGTGCGATGACGATGTTGTCGACTCCAAGGAACACGACTCCGATGAGGTTCACCCCGGCGACGGGCAAGCCGAACTGCAAGGAACTGCGGGCCTCCTCCCGGCGGAATCCCAGGCGAAGGCGACGGCCCGTGAGCACAAACTGCATCGCTGTGCTGATTCCGTGTGCGAGAAGCCGCGACACGGCCAAGGCCATTGGACCCCACCCGTCAAGAACCAGGAGTACCAGTGCGCTGGTGGACACGAAGAACGCCACCACGTGAGTGGCAAAGATCTTCTTCTGCTGGAAATGCCGCAGCATGAAGGAGTAGGGCTCCACCGCCACGCCAGAGATGAGCAGGACGAAGGACAACGCGCGAATGACCGGCGCCGCTGACGGGGTGCCCATTGCCGACGCGAGGGGCCCGGCAGCCGCCAACAGCAGCAGGGTCAAGAAGCCCCCTGTGAGTACTGAGAGGGTGGTGATCGTGGGCGCCTTGGCGTCGAAGTCAGCCGCCTTGACCAGGTCCGCAGTCAGGCCTAGTTCGCTCACCGCCATCAGGATGACCATGACGGTCAAGGAAACGGCAAAGACACCAAAGGCTTCGGGGGCGAGGAGTCGGGCCATGACGATGCCCACGATCAGGTTTGTTGAGCGCAGTAGGATCCCGCCGAGCACGCTCCATGCCAAGCCGCGCCGCACCTGCCGGCCGAGTGGGAGGTCCGACGGCATCGAGTTGTCAGTCACGTGGCCACGCATCCATCACGACCGGAGCAAGAATGGCTTGCCAACGGGCTCACGTTCCACGCTGATGGCGAGCGCTCGTGACAGGTGCTCGCTTGTCAGCTCCCCCGGCTCTGCACTAACGCCGAGTCCGCGGCGGTCCAGCTCGCCAGCGATCATGGTCTGATGGTCGTCGACCATCTCGTTGTGCGCGCGCCGCCGGACGAGGAGGACCGGAGCCTTGCCCAGGTCAAGGCTAGTCAAGGCCGAGCCCACGCCTGCGTGCGCAACGACCAGGTCAGACTCCGCGATCGCCGCCTTGAGCTCACTGGCGGGAATCGACGTCTTGGCCTCAAGGCCGAGCCCGCTCACGTCGGTCACACCCACTTGCCACAACACTGTCGCGCCTGGCGCCAGCACGCTCGGGAGGGTCTTGGCCAGCGCTTCGGCTGCCCTTCGGAAGCCGTACGTGCGCATTGTCCCGAAAGTGACCACGACGCGTCTGGCCAACCCGCCCGGTGGTGGCTCGATGTCCAAGGGTCGGTAGCTGTCGAACACGGAGCCTCGGTACTGCCACTTCTCATCGGCCCAGGCCGGGTACTGCGAATACATCCGCATCCCCGGGAGCGCGGCCACGAGTGAGGCCGTCAGGCTAGGACCGTCGGCTCGTGCAGCGCTCTCGATGAAATGGCATTCGACTCCGCGGGCTCGGGCGATGGGAAGGAATGACAGCGTGATGGCCGACCCCGTGGTCACGATGCGAGCGAATCGTCCGTGCCGCAGGATGCGCTCTGCGGCGGGGATGTTTCTCACGACGGAGGAATAGCTGCGGGGGGCGACGTAGGGGACGTAGTGAACCACCTCGCCCGCCAGCAAGGACCGTGACTGGGGGTCGTCGAACGTGACCCACTCGACGCTCTTCGGAGCAGGCTGGAGGCGCCTGTGCAGCCTCACCAACTGCTCGAGGTGGCCGCCGGTAGATGCGATGAGCAGTGTGGCCCCGCCTGCTCCCCTCATTCGTGAGCCCCCGTCCGGACCTTCTGCCGCTGTGGCGATATCGGGATCGCACCATACGCCTGTCGCAACTGAAAAGCATCCCTTCATCGCATGTGGCGTTGCGCAGGCCCAGAGGCAACAATCCATCTCTGGGGTCTCGCCTTCACAGGGGCGATCGCAATCGACCGCCGGAGCGGCCACGAGGGGAAGGGTCCAGGATGATCAGGGTTGGCGTGATTGGCTTGGGGAAGATGGGCATCTCGCATCTCGCCATGTTCCGCGCACACCCCGACGTGGTGATCGCAGCGGTGTGCGACGCCTCAGGCTATGTGCTGGAGGTCCTGGGAAAGTACACCGGCGTGCGGGCATTCACCGATGTAGAGCTCATGTTGGCCACCGCTGAACTCGACGCGGTGGTGATCGCGACTCCCTCACACCTGCACGGGGACATGATCAGACGTGCTCTCAACGCAAACCTGGCCGTCTTCTGTGAGAAGCCGTTCTGCATCGATGTCCGGGAAGGGCGCGAACTGGCCTCCTTGGCCGCCCGGAGGGGGTTGGTCACGCAGGTGGGCTACCACAATCGTTACGTCGCCTCCTTTGCGGAGGTGCACAAGCTGCTGGCGGCAGGCGCCATCGGAGAGGTCACTCATGTGTTGGCCGAGGCCTATGGTCCGGTCGTTCTCAAGCCCAGCGGTACCTCATGGCGCAGTAGGCGCTCTTCGGGCGGCGGCTGCCTCTACGACTACGCCGCCCACCCTATTGACCTGCTGACCTGGTACTTCGGACCGGCCGACACCGCCGCCGGCAGCGTGTTGCAGAAGGTCTTCTCGACCGAGACAGAAGACGAGGTATACACCACCTTGAAATTCGGGTCACGCGTCACAGCCCAGGTCTCGGTGTCGTGGTCGGACGAGTCTCAGCGCAAGATGTCCACTCAGCTGACCTTCTGGGGCACCAAGGGGAGGATTCACGTCGACCGTCAAGAGGTCCAGGCGTACCTGCGCAACGACGCTCAACCTCCAGAGGGCTACCGGCCGGGCTGGAATGTCAGGTACACCACGGACCTCACTCAGCCGGTCTGGTTCTACCTCCGTGGCGAGGAATACAGCGCTCAGGTGGCCGACTTCGTGCGTCGCGTCCATGACCGTGCGGACTCTGGTGTCAACACCTTCGAGTCGGCCCTTGTCACTGATGAATGCCTGGCCCTCATCATCCAGGACTCCGCCGCCGAACACGCTTGGACTCCTGCCTCTCTGGCCATGGCCGGCGCCATTGGGCTGGACGAAGGCCCTCCCAGGGTGGTGCCGCCGAAGTCCGCGCGCGAGCGGTGGCGGAGCCGCTGGGGCTCGAGGCCACAGCTGAGGGGGTCGCGGTGATGCCTCCGAACAAAGCCCTGGACACGTTGATGCTCGGTGACAACCAGTTCTTCGGCATCAACCACATGTCCGAGGACAAGGCTCGTGCGCAGTCGATGCACTTCCAGGACCTCGACGCCATCATCGCTGTCATCGATGCGGCCTACGACGAGGGCATCCGAACGTTTATGTGCACCACCCACGACCGCATCGCGCAAGTCGCTGAGCACGTAATGCGGAACCCCGCTCGCTACGCCGAGCTCCAGTTCGTCCCTTGCATGCCCTACGCCCACAAGTACGCCAATGCGATGACTGAGGATGGGCTGGTCGGCGCCCTGCGTCGGTTCCTGCCTGCTGAGGGGCTCATGAACGCGGCAGTCCGCGGTGGTCGATCAATTGCCAGCAAGGAGATCCGAGGGATCACAACTCTTCTCATTGACGCCGAGATGACGATGTTCAAGGGATTGCCGACCCCGGTGATCTTCCTCCAGAACGTCGTCGTCGACCTGATCTTGGGCCTTGGGTTCGACGAAGCGTTGGCCATCTTCGCCGACCACGTCCGCTCGCGGTATGGCGCCGAGCCGGGGTTCATCACGATGAACCTTCCACTCCTTTTGGACCGCCTTGACGCGCTCGGCGTCGCCAACCCTGTCGTGTGCGCCAATATCAACAAGATCGGCTTCCGGATGTGCGGAGGGATCCCCGCATACGAAGAGGCGCTGCGCACACGTCCCTTCCGGGCGGTCGCCATGTCGGTTTTTGCCTCCGGCGCCATTGAGCCGCGCGAAGCCGTGGAATGGGTCTGTTCTCAGCCGAACGTCGAATCCATCGTCTTCGGCGCGTCCAGCCGCGCCTCCCTGAGGTCGACCAAAGCGCTCTCAGACGAATTCTGGAGACGAGAGTCCCTATGAGTTCTACCGACGGTCGTACGCAGGGCGTGAGCGCGATGCGCCCACGCCCTGCGTACGACCGGCCCAGGAGGCCTGGGTCACGTTTCTCTATAGAGGATCAACAAAATGGAACTACCCAGTGGCTGGTTCTGCAATGACTGATTTGTCGTCGTAGGTATTGCCGGACCACACGTTGCCCGTCCCGCCCGAAGCCGCACGACGCCACGACACAGAGGAGTAGGCCTGACCGCACTTGCCCTGCGACGTCCGCGAACTAACTGCCGCCGACCCAGCGACACCGGTCGAGCCCTTCTCAAAAACGTTGTTGGTCACGACGATGTGATCCGGGTTCGGGAACGCCTTGCCAGGGTTGTACCCGAACGTTGCGCAGTAGTAGTACGCCTCCGGGTGGGCCTTGAACAAGTTGCCAGTGATAGTCACGTCGGACGCGACAGCAAAGTCACCGAACAGCGACAAGTCGGCGGTGCAGCCTTCCGTCCCGTCACAAGAGAGCGTGTTGTGCTCGATCCAGATATTCGAGTTGCTTCCGCCGCCCGAGTTGAGAATGGCTTGCTGGTGAGCCCCAGATGACTGTTGAAAGTAGGGCGTGTGCAGCCAAGAGTCCTTGACTTTACAGGAGGCGACACACTCGAGCGGGTTCCGTCCGCCGTGCACGTTGACTCGCAGCAGACTCAACATGAATGACGGCTTGGGGGCTGCGACTCCTGCGCCGGGGTAGCTGGTGATTGTGGAGTAGGTGACCTGGTTGCCGCCGTTGCCCTCGCTGTCGGCGATGCTGACGCGGGCGTTCGGGGACTCGACATAGACGCCGGCGAACTTGCTCTTCGTGATGGTGACGTTCGCGGTGCCGTTGACGTAGAGACCTTGCCCTGAGGCCGGGCACTTGTTGGTCAGGTCTTTGGAATCGATGACGACCGTGCCAGAGGAGATTGTGCACGGACCCGTATAAGCGCTGAGCGCGGTACCGGTCGGGATGCCCGTGCTGGCGGGGCCTGGAAAAGCCGAACTGCTCGCCGCGGTTGTGCTCGGCGTCGTGGTCGAGCTCGTCGGGGTGCTGCTCGTGGTCGAGCTGGTGGTGCTCGTGGGCGGCGTGGTGCGCGTCATCCGGTTGCGGGTGTGCTGCACCCAGATCGCACCTCCGTTGGCGGTGCGAGCGCCAGCGCGGGAGATCGCCATGACCTTCTGCATCTGCAGCTCGGTCGTGGCGGACCCGGACGGCAACGTCTGGTGACCGCTCTGTGCGGATGGGCTGCCCAGACTGTGCCCGGAGGCGATCGCGGCTACGCCGCCTCCGACCGCCGCAGTGACGGCCAAAACGGACGTGACGGACAGAGCGGCTTTGGCCACTCGTCTTCCGGGCAGGCGAAGTAGACCCTTGGGGGAAGGGGTCATGGGTGAAACTCCTTTGGGGTGGGGATAGCGCGTGAGGAAGCCCCTGCAAGAGACACCATCCGTGTCCCCAGAACTCGGGACACGGCGCAAACGTATGTTTGACCCAAGCGTTGAAGCTCGGGCGCACCTACGCATCCTGTCGGCACCACCTAGGGCGTCGACGCCCGCCGGTCCTGTGTAGGAAACTGCAAACCCTGCTGCAGGTACGCTCCGACGGAGAGGCCATAAGGGATCTATCGCCTCTAAGGCCGACCATACTGGCGACTCAACCCGGTCAGGTCAAATCCAAACCGGCCTCGTACGTTCGGGTGACACCCCTAACAGGACTACAAATGAGCACGCCGATGGTTACTGGCGAAACACCCGAGAATGTGGTATTGAGCGAACCACTTATCGGCGGGCTACGCGATCAGTCGTGACGAACGCCAGCTCCCGCGGGCGGGCCGCATCGCGCAGGATGGACTCGGGGAGCCCCCGCTGACCCTTCTCGTCGCCGTGCTGGCTGCGGTAGGCCGCCAGCGCGGCCTCCTTGGCGCTCCCGACAGAGGCCGTGTCCACCGCTTCGGCAGTCCGTTCCGCAAGCATGCGCAACAGCTCTCGCAGGCCTTTCGCCCCCCGTGCGTGACGGCGCGACAAGGGCCAGTCGGTCCACAGCCAGATCGGGTACTCGAGGAGTCTGGGACGGCAGCTGGTCCGGGCCAGGGCCAGGCGGGTCGCCTCCGCCGCCGCAGCATGATCCGGGTGCGACTCCTGGACACAGGTCACGTAGACATCGTCCGGGGCGGCCTCGTCGATGAGCCCGGCCAGCCTGACGGCGATCTCTTCGGTGAAGCTGCTCAGGCTGCCGTCGGGAAAGTCCCACTGCAGCAAGTGATCTGGTGGCACACCCAAGGTCCGCATGGCCTCACCCAGCTCTCGGGCGCGAAGCTCGGGCAGGCTGCCGTGGCCGCCCTCCGAATCCTGCCCAGCCTCTCCGCGGCTGAGGACGACGACGTGCGCTTCCACGCCAGCGGCGCGGGCCATCGCCAGACGCGCTCCACACCCCAAGGTCTCGTCATCGGGATGGGGCGCCACCACCAAGAGGCTTCGCGTGCTCACCGTTCCGGTGACGTCCCGTGCTGCACGGTGGAGGGCCTGCTTCGCCATCCCCCGAAGCCCCGCTGTCGTCCTGCGTGCTGCCTGCTCCACGTGCCTCAGCACGCCCCCTCCGTAGACCGGCCCTGGACCTTCACTGTGAACCTCCGCGATCAGCCGACGTGCGGGTCGGCATAGCTGGCCGTCAGAGCGGACGCCCGGTGCTCCGCTTCAGTAGGCCCCTGATCCTCGCAGTACCGCCCTGAAGGTCTTCACGAGGATCTGGAGATCCAAGGTAAGGCTCCAGTTGTCGACATACCAGAGGTCCAGGCGCAGGGTCTCGTCCCACGTCAGGTCGCTCCGTCCGCTGACCTGCCACAGTCCCGTCAACCCGGGCCTGACCCGCAGGCGGTGCACGGCGTCGGGTTCGTACTCCGCCACCTCACGCGGGAGGGGCGGCCGGGGCCCGATCAGGGACATCTCGCCGCGGAGCACATTCGCCAGCTGGGGCAGCTCGTCCAGGGAGAAGCGGCGCAGCACCCGCCCCAAGCGGGTCACGCGCGGGTCGGACTTCATCTTGAACAGGACACCGTTGCCTGCGTCTCGCTGCAGCTCGGCGAGCCGCGCCTCCGCGTCGACACACATGGTCCGGAACTTCAGCATCTGGAACTCTTCGCCGCGAGCGCCGACCCGGGTCTGGCGGAACAGGACCGGTCCGGCAGAGTCCAGCCGGATGAACACCGCGATGGCGAGGAGCACGGGCAGCGCCGCCAGCAGGAGCAGCACCGTGAGCGCCTTGTCCACGAAGGACTTGACCATGCGCCGTGCGCCGGACATGACCGGGCGCTCGATGTGCAGCAACGGCATCCCAGCCGTGGGGCGGATGGACAGGCGCGGACCGGCGACCCCGAGCAGTCCCGGGGACACGACGAGCTCGACGTCCCGCTCCTCGAGCGACCAGGCCAGCCGGCGCAGCTCGTGCCCATGGAGGTCGGGGTCGCTGGACACTGCCACGACCTCCGCGTCGAAGAGGTCGACGGCCGACATGGCCTCGTCCGGATAGCCGAAGACCGGCACCCCCTCCACCTCGGAGCGGGCGTCACCGCTGAGGTCGAGACCGGAGACGCATGCGGCGACGACGCGCAGGCCCTGCTGAGGTGCGCGCTTGATCTCCCGGATCATGGGTAGCACGGTCTTGGCGTTCCCGATGATCACGGTTGCCTGGGTCTCGGACCCTGCCGAGCGCCGACGGTAGAGGTCGGCCCGCACCCGCTGACGGGTGCCGAGGCCGAGCACGAACAGCATCGTCACGGCGACGAGGCTGGTGAGCCGCGGCACGTCGATGCGGACCATGAAGGAGAGGAACGCGGCCGCGCCGACCAGGTAGACCGCAGACCGCATCACGGCGCGGTACTCCTCCGGCCCGGAGCCGGCGAAGCGGCGCTCGTAGCCGTGCGAGAGCGACAGCGTCCCCAGCCACAGCACCGGGAGCAGCGCCACGACGAGGACCCGCGAGGCCATCGTCGTCCCCGGCATGGCGACCAAGGCGGTGGTGCTGCCGGCACCGAGCGCGGCCAGGAGATCGCCACCCATGGCCCGACGCCGGTAGGCGACGTTCCACTGGACGCGCTTGGTGTGGACCGGCATCGATCGCTTCGGCGCCTCGGTCACCCACGGCGAGCTGGTGACCGCCCGACGAAGGCGCTGTGACAGGGCCGGCCTGTTCACTGATTCGACGTATTCCGTCATGCCAACCTCTTGCCGTCCCGATCCCGCGAACCCCGCCATGTCCGTCTCCCCCGCCACCCGATGATGAGGGTGTGTAGACCCACGATGACGAACCCTCGACTGGACTCGGAACGAGCCATCTGCACCCGTGAAACAGGTTAGGGCGTAAGGGATTTCGTCACCTACACCCTGAAGGCGAGGGTGATGTAGACAGGCTGACTACCGCACCTTGCGTACGTCACTCATACCCATGGGGGAACCGATGTGCCGAAGTGGAGACGATCTGGTCCGGTTGGTGCGGATCGCCCCAGTTGGCTGCTGGCCAGGACGTAGTCATTGGGGGCCCGGGCGGCCGATGCTTGGGGGCCCGCGAGGCCGATGCTGAAGCGTTGGCGGCCCTATGCCGGGCTGTGGAACTTCTGCTGCGCCAGCACCAGGCCATGGGTCACGACCATCTCGACAGCATCGGCCGCGTCACCGATCAGGAACGGCAGCTCCTTGCGCTCGGTGGTCCCGAAGTCACGGAGCACGAAGTCGGCGGGGTCCATCCGCCCGGGCGGTCGTCCGATCCCCACCCGGACCCGCAGGTAGTCCTTGGTGCCGAGGGCAGAGCTGATCGAGCGCAGCCCGTTGTGACCGCCCTCGCCCCCGCCCTTCTTGAGCCTGACGTCCCCGGCCGGGATGTCCAGCTCGTCGTGGACCACGAGCAGTCGGTCGACCTCGACCGAGAAGAACGTCATCAGCGCCTTGACCGGGCCGCCCGACTCGTTCATGTAGGACGAGGGCACCGCGACGACCGCAGCCGGGCCCGGGGCCCCGCCGGGAAGCATCCCGATGCGGACCGTGGCAGCAGCGGCGCGTGCCTTGTGCGCCGTCAGCTTCGTGCCCGATCGCGAGGCGAGCTCGTCGACGACCATCGCCCCCACGTTGTGCCGGTTGCCGGCGTACTTGGGACCGGGGTTTCCCAGGCCCACCACGAGCCAGGTGCCGTCGTCACTCACGGGCCGAGTATGCCGGAAGGCCAGGTCCCCCCCTGAAACCACTCAGGGGACCTGGCCTTCCGGCATACGACGGATGAGGACTCAGGCGTCCTCGGACTCGGCCTTCTCGCCCTCGGGGGCCTCGCCCTCGGCGGTCTCGCCCTCGCCCTCGGTGGCCTCGGCGTCGCCGGGCTCCTCGTGCTCGATACCAGCCTCGGCCTCGGCCTCGGCCATCTCGGCGTCCAGCGCCTCCTGCGAGATCTGCTGGGTGATGTTGACGACCAGGGTGTCCTCGTCGACGACCAGGGTCGAGCCGGTCGGGAGCTTCAGCTCGGACGCCTTGATCTGCGTGCCGGCCTCAAGGCCCTCGACGGAGACGACGATGTTCTCCGGGATGTGGGTGGCCTCGACCTCGAGCTGGATGGTCTGGGCGTCCAGGGTGACGATGGTCTCGGCAGCGGCCTCACCCTCGATGTGGACCGGGACGTCGACGGTGACCTTCTCGCCCTTGCGGACGATGACGAGGTCGATGTGCTCGATGACCGGCTTGATCGGGTCGCGCTGCACGTCCTTGGCCAGGGCTAGCTGCTCGTCGCCGTCGATGACGATCGTGAGCAGGGCGTTGGCGACCTTGAGGGCCATCATGGTGTCGTGGCCCGGCAGGGTGATGTGCACGGGCTCAGCGCCGTGGCCGTACATGACGGCGGGGATCTTGTGGTCGCGGCGGATCTTGCGGGCAGCGCCCTTGCCGAACTGCGTGCGCTTCTGCGCGACGAGCTTGTTGTCAGACACGGAATTCTCCTGTGCGGTGGGGGACTCGAGGATGCGGTGGGCCTCGACGCGGGGCGCAGCACGGAGACCACACCGCGTCGAATTACGGACGTGACTGGCTCCCGATGGTGCTTGGTGGCGGCAGCCGTGCAGTGTCCCTCGCCGAGGCAACCCGCCGAGTCTAGGCGACGCCTGCGGGGAGAGGGAAATCCGCGTCGTCCATGGCGGCCGTCGCCCGGTCCGCCCGCTCCCGACGCAGCTCCCCGACCCGGACCGCGACGACCCCGCCGACGATGCAGACGCCACCGGCCAGCTGCATCAGGCCCGGGAGCTCGCCCAGCAGCATCCAGGCGAAGAGGACGGCGAAGAGCACCTCGGTCAGACCCACGAAGGAGGCCACCGTGGACCCGAGCACGCGCGCGGCCGTCACCCCGAGCAGGTATGCCGTGGCGGCGGCGATCAGGGCGAGCTCGCCAATCGCGACCCACCAGGGAACCTGCCTCCCCATCAGCTCGACGGGAGCGGAGGCAAAGGTCAGCGGGAGGATGCGCGCGACCCCCAGCACGCCGAGGGCGACCGCCCCGGCGCCCATCCCCAGACCTGCGAGCGCCACCGGGGGCAGGCTGCTCTCCTCGGCGGCGAGGACGAAGAAGGTCGCGAGCCCCGTGGCGGCCACCAGTCCCCACGCCACCCCGACCAGGTCGGGGCGCGCCTGTCCCGCGAGGTCCAGGACCAGCACCAGGCCGAGGATGGCCAGGACGATGCCGAGGCCGGTCAGGGCAGTCGGCGCGCGACGGGTGCGCAGCCAGACCCACAGGACGACGAGCACGACGCCGAGGTACTCCAGCAGGAGCGCGACCCCGACGTCGAGCCGCTGCACGGCATAGAAGTAGGCCACCTGGCAGCCGGCCACCGCGACGGCACCGTAGGCGAGGACGGCGGGCAGGTTCTCGCGCACCAGCGACCACCTGCCGCGCAGCGCCAGGAGTGTCGGCACTGCGAGGACCAGGGTGGCGCCGCTGACACGGAGCAGGACGATCGCCCCGGAGCTCCAGCCCTCCACCAGCAGCGACTTCGCGAAGGGCCCGCTGCTGCCGAAGGTCGCCGCGGACGCCAGCGCGAACCAGAGGCCGAAGCCCTTCGACCGTGCCGCCATCGCCGCGCCCTTTCGCGAGAATTCCCTTGGTAAGCAGTCAAACGCCTTATACTCATGACGGTAGCGATCTAGCGGGTCAGGAGTCAAGATGCTTTTTGCCCATGACACGGAGATGGCGCTGCGGGGAGCGGCGGCCCTCGTCAACACGGCCCCGACCCTGCCCACTGACACCGAGGACCTGGCCACCGTTGCCGACCTCGACGCCTTCGTGCGGCAGTGGGAGTGGACGGGGTCGCGCGCCCACGACGACACCGAACTGGCCAGCGTCCACGCCCTGCGTCCGCGGTTGCGCCAGCTCTGGACTGCCGAGACGGACCAAGCCGTCGAGCTGGTCAACGCCCTGCTGGCCGAGGCCGGCGCCCTCCCCCAGCTGGTGCGTCACGGCGAGTGGTCGTGGCACCTGCACGCCACGCCACCGGAGGCGCCGCTGGCCACCCGCATGGCGGTGGAGGCTGCCATGGCGATGGTGGACGTCATCCGCGCGGACGAGCTCGCGAGGCTGCGAGTCTGTGCCGCCGAGGACTGCGAGGACGTGGTCATCGACCTGTCCAAGAACCGGTCGAAGCGGTTCTGCGACGGAGGGTGCGGCAACCGTGCCAACGTGGCGGCATACCGGGCCCGCAAGGCTGGCGCCCCCTAACCCGGGCCGGCGCTCCCTCACTCGCCGGGCGCTCCCTCACCTAGGCCGGCGCTCCCTCACCTCTGCTAGCAGAGGTTGGCTGTCTCAGCAGAGGCTGCAACGTCTGCTGAGCCAACGGCGCTCTGCTGAGTCGGCGAGCAACAGAGGTTGTCCACAGGCTCCCAACCGGGATCACGCGCCCTTGCCATGCTTGGTCGATGGACCTGGCCGACATCGCCCAGCACGGCGTGGTGAGCACCGCCGATGCCAGAACCCTCGGGATCGGCGCGGGGCAGCTGCGCCTGCTCGTCCGTTCGGGACGCCTGCTGCCGCTCGTGCGTGGTTGGTATGCCGTGGCGCCAATGGTCGGCGAGGCGCCCTGGCGCGCTGCGGACCCGTTCGCTGCCGCTCGGTCGCTGCACCGGCTGCGCACCGCGGCCCTGCTCCGTTCCTTCGAGGGACGTGTGACGGCGAGCCACCAGTCAGCCGTGGTCCTGAGGGGAGGGCGGCTGTGGCGGGCGGACCTCGAGACGGTCCACCTGACGCGCACGCGAGACGACCACTCGAGGCATCGACTCGGCGCCGTCCTGCACCCGCGGGTGGCGATGGAACCCAGCACCGGGCCAGACGGGCTGAGCACGGTGCCGATGGCGGTGGCGGTGGTGCAGGTCGGTCTGGTCCCCATCGCCGGGCGTCACTCCCCCGATCCGATGGAGAGCCTCATCGCGGCCGACGGCGCCCTCCACGACGGCCACATCACCGGCGAGCAGCTCGAGTCGGCACTCGCGCTGCATCGGCGGCATCCGCAGGTCGAGGGGGTCCGACTGCTGCTGCGGCACGCTGATGGACGTCACGAGTCGGTGGGCGAGACGAGGCTGGCCCAGGTTCTGCGGACCCTCGAATACCGCTTCACCCCACAGGTCCCCATCATCGCCCGAGGGGTGACCCGGCGCGGTGACTTCGGCATCGACGGGACGGACGTGGTCGTGGAGTTCGACGGGCTGGCGAAGTATGTCGAGAACTCCGTCCGGCCCGGCTTCCCCACCGTGCGCCGGGCCCTGGCTGACGAGAAGGCACGACAGTCCGATCTCGAGGATGCCGGCAAGGAGGTCGCCCGGGTCGTCTGGGCCGACCTCGACCACCCCGCAGGGATCAAGGCCAAGGTGGACCGGGCCATCGAACGCGCCAGTCGCCGCCGCCGCTCCGCCTAACCTCTGCTAGCAGAACTTCGCTGGCTCAGCAGAGGTTGCAGCATCTGCTGAGCCAGCCAACCTCTGCTAGCAGAGGTTAGGGAGGTGCCCCTGTTTCGTTGGCTCAGGGGCGGGGTCAGGCGTGGCCGTCGAAGAGGCTCGTGACCGAGCCGTCCTCGAAGACCTCCTGGATCGCGCGGCTGATCAGCGGTGCGATCGAGAGCACCGTGAGCTTGTCGAACTCGTGCGCCTCGTCGATCGGCAGCGTGTTGGTGACGATCACCTCGGTGGCACTGCAGTTCTTGAGCCGGTCGATGGCCGGATCGGACAGGATCGCGTGGGTAGCCGCGATGACGACACCGGCCGCCCCGTCGGCCATCAACGCGTCAGCGGCCTTGGTGATCGTGCCGCCCGTGTCGATCATGTCGTCGACGAGCACGCAGACGCGCCCCTTGACCTCACCGACGACACGGTTGGCGACGGTCTCGTTGGGGCGGTTGATGTCTCGTGTCTTGTGGATGAACGCCAGCGGGACCCCGCCGAGCCGCTGCGACCACTGCTCGGCGACCTTGATCCGGCCGGCGTCGGGCGAGACCACGGCGAGCTGCTCGTGGCCGTACTTCCGGGCCACGTGGTCGGCGAGGATCGGCAGCGCCATCAGGTGGTCGACAGGGCCGTCGAAGAAGCCCTGGATCTGCGCCGTGTGCAGGTCGACGGCCATCAGCCGGTTGGCGCCGGCTGTCTTGAACAGGTCGGCCATCAGGCGCGCGGAGATCGGCTCGCGGCCGCGGTGCTTCTTGTCCTGGCGGGCGTAGCCGTAGAACGGCAGCACGACCGTGATCCGCTTGGCGCTCGCCCGCTTGAGGGCGTCGACCATGATGAGCTGCTCCATGATCGCCTCGTTGATGGGCGTCGTGTGGCTCTGGATGACGAACGCGTCGGACCCGCGCACCGACTCCTCGTAGCGCACGTAGATCTCACCGTTCGCGAAGTCGTAGGCGCTGGTCGGGACGAGGTTGGTGCCGAGCAGGCTGGCGACCTCCTCCGCGAGCTCGGGGTTGGCGCGTCCCGCGAAGACCATCAGGTTCTTCTCGGTGGTCTTCGTGATGCCGGTCACGGGTGGGCCTGCCCTTCGGTGGATTCCTCGGTATGCCGCGTGGTCGCTGCGGCGTCGTCTCCCGCCGTGGCGGGTGCATCCGTCGCGAGCGCATCCGTCGCGCGGGCGGTCTTGGCGAGCGCATCCCTGGCCGCCTCGTCGGTCTTCGTGCCGGCGCGGGCCCTGGCGACCCAGCCGTCGACGTTGCGCTGCCGTCCCCGGGCCACCGCGATCTGGCCCGGATGGACGTCGCCCGTCAGCGCCGAACCGGCCCCGACGTACGCGCCGTCGGCGATGTCGACCGGGGCGATCAGCACGCTGTCCGACCCGACGAAGCTGTACCGACCGACGGTGGTCTGGTGCTTCGCGACACCGTCGTAGTTGGCGAAGATGGTGCCGGCCCCGATGTTGGCGCCCTCCCCGATGACGGCGTCGCCGGCATACGTGAGGTGGGGGACCTTGGCCCCCTCGCCGATCTTGGCGTTCTTGGTCTCGACGAAGCCGCCGATCTTGCCCTTGGCCCCGAGCTCGGTGCCGGCCCGCAGGTAGGAGAACGGGCCGACGGTGGCCTCGGGCCCGATCACCGCGAGGATCGCCTCGGTGCGCTTGACCTCCGCACCGGCACCGACCTCGGTGTCGGTCAGGGTGCTGTCCGGGCCGATGGTGGCGCGCTCGCCGATCGTCGTGGCGCCGAGCAGCTGCGTGCCGGGCAGGATCGTCGCGTCGCGGCCGATCGTGACGTCACTGTCGATCCAGGTGGTGTCCGGGTCGACGATCGTGACGCCGTCGCGCATCCAGCGCTCGGTGGTCCGGCGGTTGAGCTCCTTGCCGAGGCGGGCGAGCTGGACGCGGTCGTTGACTCCCTCGGTCTGCCAGAGGTCGGCGATGAGGTGCGCGCTGACGCGTCCGCCGGCCTTGCGGGCGATGGCGAGGACGTCCGTGAGGTACTTCTCGCCCTGGGCGTTGTCGGTGCCGACCTGCCCGAGCGCCTCGACGAGGACGGCCGCGTCGAACGCGTAGATCCCCGAGTTGATCTCGGTGATGGCGCGCTGCTCGTCCGTGGCGTCCTTCTGCTCGACGATGCCCTCGACGCCGTCGTCGGCGCCTCGCAGGATCCGGCCGTAGCCGGTGGGGTCGTCGAGGTGGGCGGTGATCACGGTGACCGCACTCCCGGTGGCGGCGTGCTCGTCGACCAGCGACTGGAGGGTCTCTCCTGCGAGCAGGGGGACGTCGCCGTAGGTGACCAGGATGGTCCCGTCCAGGCCCTCGGGCAGGGCGTCGAGCGCGCACTCGGTGGCCCGGCCGGTGCCCTTGATCTCGTCCTGGTCGGCGATCACGGCCTCCGGGTCGACCTCGGCGACGTGGGCGGCCACCAGGTCCCGCTCGTGGCGCACCACGACCGCGAGGTGCTCAGGCGCGACCGAGCGGGCCGCGGCGAGGGCATGACCCACCAGGGTCCGACCCCCGATCCGGTGCAGCACCTTGGGGGTCGAGGACTTCATCCGGGTGCCCTCACCAGCAGCGAGGACGATGACAGCGGCAAGGCGGTGCGAGCCGGTGGGGGTGTTCACGCGCGAGGCTCCAGCGATCTGGTCGGGTGCGACGGGACGGCGTCATGCTACCCGCAGGTCGCATCGCGTTCGTCCGCCTGTCACGCGGACCCCTACTTCGTGGGAGGGCTCGTGGTGGGCGCGGTCTCGAGGTACCAGGGGTTGGCTCTGGCCCAGTCGACGGTGCGCCGGATCCCCTCGTCGACGTCGACCTCGAGCTTCCAGCCCAGGACGCGCTCCGCCTTGGCCGTGTCCGGGATCCGCTTCGGGATGTCCTCGTAGGTCGAGCCGTAGTGCGTGCCCGTGTCCAGTGGTTCCGGGACGATCTCCCCCTCACGACCGGCGCTGGCGATCGTGAGGCGCACGACGTCGGCGATCGACGTCTCGTGCATGCTCCCGATGTTGAAGGCCTCGCCCACGGCCTCGTCCATCTCGGCGGCCAGCAGAGTGCCCCGGATCGCATCGTCCACGTAGGTGAAGCAGCGGGTCTGGTCACCCGAGTCGTACAGGTAGGGCGCCAGCCCGTTGAGCACCCGGTGCACGCTCTGCGACACCACGAAGATCGGGTTCTGCCGCGGCCCGTACACGTTGAAGTACCGGACGACCGTGACGGGCACACCATGGCTGGCATGCATGGCGAAGGCGAGGTGCTCGGCCATGGCCTTGGACGTGCTGTAGCTCCACCGGGCGGTCTTGGTCGAGCCCAGGACCCGGTCGTCGTCCTCCGCCCACGGCGGGCTGGGGTTCTTGCCGAACACCTCGGAAGTGCTGGCCAGCACGACCCTGGTCCCGTGGCGGCGGGCGATCTCGAGGACGTTCCGTGTGCCGCCGACGTTCACGTCCAGCACCTTGAGCGGGTCGTCGATGTAGTTCTTGATGCCGACGATGGCGGACAGGTGGAAGACGACGTCGACGTCCGGGCCGATGGCTGCTTCCAGGGCCCCGCGGTCGGTCACATCTGCCTGGATGAAGTCGAAGCCGTCGTAGGAGTCGAAGGTGATGCTGGTGTCCCGCTCGTTGCGGGCGAGGTCGACGACCGTCACGGTGTCGCCGCGCTCGAGAAGAGCCGTGACGAGGTGTGAACCGATGAAGCCGTAACCCCCGGTGACTACTGCACGCATGCCTCTCCTACCGCCCTATTCCCTTGTAGCGCAGGCCTGCTGACTCGACGTCCGAGCGCTGGAAGGCGTTCCGCCCGTCCAGGACGACGCAGTCCTGCGCCGTCAGCTCAGCCACCCGGGTCATCGGATAGTCCCGGAACTGCTGGTGTCCGGTGAGGTACACGACGGCATCCGCATCACGGATGGTGTCGTCGAGCGTCGCCGTCAACGGCACCGTGGTGACGGTGAGGGCCTCCTCGGGCCCGACCCACGGGTCATGGACGAGGAGGGTGCAGCCCGACTCCTCGAGCATCCGCACCACGTCACGGGTGGGCGTCAGACGGCAGTCGCCCGTGTTGTTCTTGAAGGCGATACCCAGGACCGCGACGCGTGAGTCCTTCAGCTCCTTGCCGCCCAGGGCGAGCTGTTCGCGCAGGAGCTCGCACGTGTATGCCGGCATCGTGTCGTTGACCGCGCGCGAGGTCTGAGGAGTCAGCATGTCGAGTCCGAGCTGCTCCCCGAGGTGGTGCACGAACCAGGGGTCCTTCGTGAGGCAGTACCCACCCACCCCCATGCTCGGCATGAGGATGTTGACGTTGTAGTTGACCTTCGGCAACGTGTTGGCGGCGTCGATCACCTGGGTGACGTTGCTCCCGAGCTTGTCGCAGATCTTCGCGAGCTCGTTGGCCAGGGCGATGTTGAGGTCGATCCAGAGGTTGTCCGCCAGCTTGGTCAGCTCAGCCTCCCGGGGTGAGTCGACCACGACGGACTCGACCCCCAGCGCCTCGCGCCACAGCCTTTGGCACACGTCGGCGGAGCGGGCATCGACACCCCCCACGACGACGGGGATTGAGGTCAGGTCCCTGACGGCTCGCCCTTCCGCCAGGCGCTCGGGGCAGAAGGCGAGGCCGAAGTCCACCCCGGCACGCAGGCCGCTGGTCTCCAGGATGGGCTGGACGAGGCCGGTCGTGGTGTTCGGGGGGACCGTGCTCTTGAGGACGACGAGCTGTCCGCGCGTCAGGAAGGCGGCCACCCCCTTGGCGGCAGCCTCGATGTCGTCGACGACGGGCTCGTAGTCCTGGCCGAGCGGAGTGCCCACGGTCACGATCACCACGTCCTGCTGGGCCACGGCGGCGAAGTCCGTCGTGGCGGTCAGCCGACCGGCCCCGACGTTCCGCGCGACGAGGTCGTCCAGACCGGGTTCGCGCACCCGCGTCGTGCCCCTGGTGATCTCCCCGACCACCTCCGGCCGCACGTCTATCCCCGTCACCTGCCATCCCCGGTCCGCGAGGACCGCCCCGATGACCACCCCTATGTACCCGAACCCCACCACTGCGACCCGCGCCTCCCGGCGCGCGAACAACGCATCGAGTTCATCAGCGGGCAGGTCCAACATCCCGTGTGCCACGGCTCTCCCCTCGCAAGTACCACAACCCACCACAGCATCAGGGTGGTGCTGGCTCACAAGACACCGCTGCGGGCACCTTCCCCTTTGACGACGACCGGTGTATAAGGGGCGGCCCTGGGCTCCTCGCCTGCGAAAAGGCTCCCCGGGTAGGAATCGAACCTACGTCGCTTGTCCTGATTCAAAGTCAGGCGGGCCCTGCCAGCAGACCAACCGGGGAACGCCCCCAGGGGGACCCGCCAAGGGTAGCCAAGCACGCGGCATACCTGGGCATCGACCGCGGCCGGGCGCTCGACGGGCCGAGCCGCCCGATGACAACCTACGTTTCCGTAGGTTACGGTTTCGTAAGTTGATGAAGCCTCCGTGGCGACGAACCGAAGGAAGGTTCCCCTGCGATGACGCCCGCGACACCCTCGACGCTGGACCAGACCCTCACGGTCGCGCCCGAGAGGAAGGGCGGTGGCGAACAGGTCGCGTTGGCCCTCTTCATCGGCATCCCCTTCCTCGCCCTGCTCGCAGCCATCCCGGTCGCCTGGGGATGGGGACTGGGCTGGCACGACATCGTGATCGCGGTGGTCATGTACGCGATCGCGGGTCACGGCATCACCGTCGGGTACCACCGCCACTTCACGCACGGCTCGTTCAAGGCCAGCCGCGCCCTGAAGATCGCCCTCGCCATCGCAGGGTCCATGGCCATCCAGGGACCGGTTGTCCGCTGGGTCGCCGACCACCGCCGCCACCACGCGTTCTCCGACCGGGACGGCGACCCGCACAGCCCCTGGCGCTATGGCGAGACGATCCCGGCGCTGGCCAAGGGCCTCTGGTGGGCCCACACGGGCTGGCTCTTCGACGTGGAGCAGACCCCGCGCAGCAAGTACGCACCCGACCTCATGGCCGACGAGGACCTGCGCAGGATCGACCGCGCCTTCCCGCTCATCGTCGCCGGCTCGATGCTGCTGCCCGCGGTGGTAGGCGGCCTCTGGTCGATGAGCTGGCAGGGCGCGCTGACGGCGTTCTTCTGGGCCTCCCTGGTCCGGGTCTCCCTGCTGCACCACGTCACCTGGTCGATCAACTCGATCTGCCACACCATCGGCGAACGACCGTTCAAGAGCCGTGACCGGTCCGGCAACGTCTGGTGGCTGGCCGTCCTGTCGATGGGCGAGTCGTGGCACAACCTGCACCATGCCGACCCGACCTGTGCACGCCACGGCGTCGAGAAGGGACAGGTCGACTCGACGGCGCGGGTGATCTGGGCGTTCGAGCGACTCGGCTGGGCCACGGACGTCAGGTGGCCGGTGGCCAAGCGCATCGACGCGCGACGCATCAGCGCCTGAGGGAGCGTCAGGGGGCGCGCCAACAGGCCGGCCAAGGCCGTTACGGCGAGGCCGTCACGGCGACGTCCTCACGGGGACATCGTCAGCATCGAACGAAACTGGACGACCTCCGGGCGCTGCCAGTCGAGGTGGTCGTTGCGCCAGCCCTCGAGGTCGCGAAACCCCTTGGCGTCGTTGGCCATCGCATGTCCGATGACGCTCTCGTCCGAGATCGAGAACCGCCTCTGCAGGGCCTCGACGAGGGCGACGCCGGCGGCAACCTGCGCCCTGCGGCGCAGCACCTGCTGGACCGCCCAGCGCGGGTCGTGCCCGCTGGACGACTGGACGAACTCGATGCCGATCGCGAGGTGGTTGAGTCCCACGGTGTGCCGACACATCACGGTGGGCGGCACCAGCTCGTGGATGGTTCCGTCCTTGTCGATGACGTAGTGCGAACAGGCTCCCGGGAGCTCACCGCGGTTGGGCACGTCGGACTCGAAGAGGGAACGAGCCGAGGCGTACGTGTCGCTCTCCGTGTAGTGCAGGACGATGAGGGTCGGGGTGAGGCGCCAGGTGGCAGTCCCATAGTGGCGCTTGGCGTATGCCGCGGTCTCCGCCTTGCGCGCGGCGCCGAACTCCAGGTGGTCGACGACGATGCGCGGAGCGACCGCCGGGTCCAGCCCCGTGGTGACCGTCGCCGTGGGCTCGCCCGCTGGCGCCCCTCCCGTGGGCGTTCCTGACGTCGGAGTCGTCAGGGCGGGCGCCGTCTCGGCCCCTCGCTCGGCCTGCCCCACGAGGGCGGTCTCGAGGGCGACTCCCGCCCCCAGCAGCACGACCATGGCGGCAGTCGCCATGGCCAACCGCCGCACTCCGCCGGCATACGGGGCACTGCCCTTCACGACCACCACGCTACGCAGGCGGCATGATGGGACGTGTGACCGACGCCCACGACAAGCCCACCAGCTCCGCCTCCCGTGCTCGCATGACCGGCAAGCAGCGCCGCGAACAGCTCCTCCTCGTCGGTCGGAAGCTGTTCGCGGACAAGGGATTCGAGGGCACGACGGTCGAGGAGATCGCCGCCAAGGCCAGCGTCTCCAAACCTGTGGTCTACGAGCACTTCGGGGGCAAGGAGGGTCTCTACGCCGTCGTCGTCGACCGAGAGATCGCGGCGCTCCTCGGGGGCATCACAGGCGCCCTCAGCGCGGAGCTCAACAGTCGGGAGACGCTCGAGCGGGCCGCGGGCGCGCTGCTGGACTACATCGAGAGCAACACCGACGGCTTCCGGATCCTGGTGCGCGACAGTCCGGCCGGACAGTCGACCGGATCCTTCGCCAGCCTCATCTCGGACGTCGCGAGCCAGGTCGAGCACATCCTCGCCGCGGAGTTCAAGCGCCGCCGGCTCGACCCGAAGACTGCTCCGCTGTATGCCCAGATGCTCGTCGGCATGGTCGCCCTGACGGGCCAGTGGTGGCTGGACTCTCGCAAGATGAAGAAGGCCGACGTGGCTGCCCACCTGGTCAACCTGGCCTGGAACGGGCTCGCGGGCCTCGAGAAGAAGCCTTCACTGCTCACTGCTGACTGACATGGCCGGACCGGTCGGACTAGCCTGACGAGGGTGCGCTCCTTCCTCGTGACCGACGCCATCCGCGACTACGCCGCCGCCCACAGCTCGTGGCGGCCCGACCCCGTGGTGCGCCGGCTGCAGGAACGCACCGCCGCGCTCGGCAGCCCCGCAGGCATGCAGATCGGCGACGACCAGGGCCAGCTGCTGACGATGCTCACCCGCCTCGTCGGCGCCCGGTCGGCCGTCGAGGTCGGCACGTTCACGGGCTACTCGAGCCTCTGCATCGCGCGGGGACTCAGCGACGGCGGCACCCTGGTCTGCTGCGACATCAGCGAGGAGTGGACGTCGATCGGCGCCCAGGCGTGGCACGAGGCCGGGGTGGCGGATCGCATCGACCTGCGGATCGCGCCGGCGCTCGACACGCTGCGGGCCCTGCCCACCGAGCCCATGATCGACCTGGTCTTCATCGACGCCGACAAGGGCGGCTACGTGGACTACTGGAACGAGCTGGTGCCCCGGGTCAGGCCGGGCGGGCTGTTGCTGGCGGACAACGTGCTGTGGAGCGGTGAGGTCGTCGACGACGAGAAGTCTGGCGAGAACCTCGACGCCCTGCGGGCGTTCAACGACGTGGTCGCCGCGGACGAGCGCGTCGAGGTCGTCGTGCTCACCGCCTTCGACGGACTCACGATCGCGCGTCGCCGCTGAGCGGACGGTGGGCGACGGCGAAGATCCGCCGGAACGGGAAGACGACGCCGATCTGCGTGCGCGGGTATGCCGCGCGGAGCCGGGTGTCGTACTCGGCCAGGAAGGCGGTGCGCTCGCCCGCGTCGGTCAGCTCCTCGAGCACCGGCCGGAGCCCGGTGCCCCGCACCCACTCCAGGACCGGGTTGTCCTCCTGCCCCCGGGGGTCGAGGACGTGCTGGTACGTCGTCTCCCACACGTCGACCTCGAGCCCGACACTCCCGAGCAGCTCGACATAGGCCGCCGGTTCCTCGACGGCGAGGCGCTCGAGGGCCGGTCGCGGCCGCTCGGCCGCCGGGTGGCCTTGGGCGACCTCGCGCATGAGGGCGTGCGCCGGGGCGTCGAGGTTGCCTGGCACCTGCATGGCCAGCCATCCGCCCTCCGCCAGGGCCGACGCCCAGCGGGTCAGCAACGCGAGGTGGTCCGGGACCCACTGGAGGGTGGCATTCGTGACGATGAGGTCGGGGGCTGCACCCAGTGTCCCCGGATCCCACTGCGCCACATCGCATTCCACCCACTCGACGCGCCCGCCGGCATCCGCTGAGCGCGCCGCGTCGAGCATCTGCGGCGAGCTGTCCACCCCCACGATGCGCGCCCCGGGCCAGCGTTCGGCGAGCGAGAGGGTCAACGGCCCGTTGCCACAGCCGAGATCGACGACCAGCTCCGGGTCGAGCGCCCCCACCCTGGCCATGAGGTCGCCGAACGGTCGCGCGCGGTGGTCGGAGAACCGTGCGTACTGGCGGGGATCCCACGTGGTGCTCATGGCGCTGTCCCTCTCGTGAGGACTTATCTTGATATCAAGATACTTGACGAAAGGTACAGTTGTCACCATGAGTGCGGGAGGCGTGGAGGCGGCCGCGGCTCCCCCTCCCGACGACGTCGACCACATCGTCGAGGCCTGGCGGCGCGAGCGCCCCGACCTCGACGTGGCCCCCTTGCACATCCTGTCCAGGGTCTCCCGACTGGCTCGCCGCCTCGACCTCGACCGCGGCCAGGCCTTCGCCCGCCACCAGCTGGAGGGGTGGGAGTTCGACGTGCTGTCGGCCCTGCGCCGGGCAGGGCACCCGTACGAGCTGTCCCCCGGCCAGCTGATCCGCCAGACCCTGGTCACCAGCGGGACCATGACGAACCGGGTGGACCGTCTGGAACGTCGCGGGCTGGTGGGTCGCACCCCTGATCCCACCGACCGTCGCGGGGTCATCGTGCGGCTCACTCCAGCCGGTCAGCGCACCGTGGACGACGCGATGGCCGACCTGCTCGACCGGGAACGCGATCTGCTCGCCGAGCTGTCGACGAGCGACCGCGACGAGCTGGCAGCGATGCTCCGGCGGCTGCTGTCACCCTTCGAGACCTGAGCGACCTCACCAACCTGAGTGGACTCAGTGGCCTGAGTGGCTGAGTGCCCGAGTGGCCTGAGCTCAGCCGACGATCTCGGCCGCGGCCAGCCACTCGAGCTCGAGGGCTTCGCGCTCGTCGACGATGGCGCGCAGCTGCCCGTTGAGGGTCAGCACCGTGGCGTGGTCGGTGGCCGACGCCGCCATCTCGGCATGGATCCGTTCCTCGCGCTCAGCCAGCCGTGCGAGCTGCTTCTCCACCCGCGCCATGTCCTTGCGGGCTTCCCGCAGCTCGGCAGGGCCGTGGCTCGGGGCAGAAGCCGCAGCCGCAGCCGCGGGTCCGCTCGGCGCGGTTCCGCCGGGCGTGGCAACGGTGGCCGGCGTCGGCGCGGGCGCCCCGCGGCGCAGCTCGAGGTACTGCTCGACGCCACCTGGGAGCTCGCGGATCTTGCCATCGCCCATCAGGGCGACCTGCTTGTCGCAGGCCCGCTCCAGCAGGTAGCGGTCGTGAGACACGACGAGCAGCGTGCCCGCCCAGCCGTCGAGGACGTCCTCGAGCGACGTCAGGGTCTCGATGTCCAGGTCGTTGGTGGGCTCGTCGAGCAGCAGCACGTTCGGCTCGTCCATCAGGAGGCGGGTCAGCTGCAGGCGCCGCCGCTCGCCGCCGGACAGGTCGGAGACGCGGGTCTGCTGGCGCCCGCCGGTGAAGCCGAGCCGCTGGGCGAGCTGGGAGGCGCTGATCTCCTTCTTGCCCAGGCGGATGTACTTGCGGACGTCCTCGATCGCCTCGATGACGCGCCAGTCGGCATACCGCTCCAGCTCACGCACCTCCTGGGTGAGGTAGGCGAGCTTGACCGTGACGCCCTGCTTCCGCTTGCCCGACGACAGCGGGACCGTCCCGGCGATCGCCCGCAGGAGGGTCGACTTGCCGGCGCCGTTCACGCCGACGATGCCGACCCGCTCGCCTGGCGCGAGGTGCCACGTGATGCGGTCCAGCAACAGACGGTCGCCGAGGGTCACCGAAGCGTCGACGAGGTCGACCACGTCCTTGCCGAGCCTGGTCGTGGCGAAACGCATCAGCTCGACGTCGTCGCGCGGGGGCGGCTCGTCGGCGATGAGCGTGTTGGCCGCGTCGATGCGGAACTTGGGTTTGCTGGTGCGCGCCGGCGGCCCGCGGCGCAGCCAGGCGAGCTCCTTGCGGAGCAGGTTGTCGCGGCGCTCCGCCGTGACGGCAGCCATCCGCTCGCGCTCGGCCTTCGCCAGGACGTATGCCGCGTAGCCACCGTCGAAGGCGTTCACCGTGCCGTCGACGACCTCCCAGGTGGTAGTGGCGATCGCGTCGAGGAACCACCGGTCGTGCGTGATGGCGACGACGGCGTTGTCGGGGCGGGCGCGGTGGCGCACGAGGTGCTCGGCGAGCCAGGCCACGCCCTCGACATCGAGGTGGTTGGTCGGCTCGTCGAGGAACAGCACCGTCGGGTCCTGCACCAGCAGGGCGGCCAACGCCAGACGCCGACGCTCTCCACCGGACAGCGGACCGACGCGCGCGTCGAAGCCACCGACTGCCTCGGCACCGATCCCGCCGAGGAGGCCCGTGAGGACGTCGCGGATCCGCGGGTCGCCGGCCCAGACGTGCTCGGCGAGGTCGCCGAGGACCGCCTCACGAACCGTGTGGCCGGGGTCGAGCACGTCCTCCTGGGCGAGCACGCCGACCCGCGACACACCTGCCCGCGTCACCCTCCCCGAGTCCACCTCGAGCTGCCCGGCGAGGACGCGCAGCAAGGTGGTCTTGCCCCCGCCGTTGCGCCCGACGACACCGATGCGGTCGCCACCGAGCACGCCGAGGGAGACCTCGTCGAGCACCTGGGCGGTGCCGAGGGCCAGGGACGCGCGCTCGACGCTGATGAGGTTGACCATCTGCTGCTCAGCCCGGCCGCGGAGCGCTGATGACGTGGGCCCCGTGCGCCGGACCGGTGGCCCGACGCACGTCCTGAACCGCCCCGGAGGCCGTCAGGGACACCGCCAGGTCGAGGGCGGCCTCGTTGGACTCGGCAAGGAAGGCGACCGTCGGACCGGAGCCGGAGACTATGCCTCCCAGGGCACCGAACTCGAGCCCTGCGTCGAGCACGTCGCCCAAGGCCGGCATCAGCGAGATCGCCGCTGCCTGCAGGTCGTTCGACAACGCCGCGCCCAGCGCCCGCGCATCGCCGGAACGCAGGGCCGTCATCATCTCGGCGCTCGGCGACGGGTCCGGGACGGCGCGGTCGCCCCGCAGGCGGTCACACTCGGCATACACGGCCGGGGTCGAGAGGCCGGCCTCGCTGAGGGCAAAGACCCAGTGGTAGCTGCCGCGCGCCAACACCGGCGCCAGCCGTTCGCCGCGGCCCGAACCCATCGCGGTGCCGCCCCCGAGCAGGAAGGGCACGTCGCTGCCGAGCCCCGCTGCGATCTCCTCGAGCTCCGGGCGGCTTAGGCCGGTCCCCCACAGCACGTCGCACGCGACCAGTGTCGCCGCGGCGTCGGCGGACCCGCCGGCCATGCCGCCAGCCACCGGGATGTCCTTGCGGATGGTCAGGTGGACGGCCTCGTCGATTCCGGCCACCTCCGCGAGCTTCTGGGCGGCGCGAGCCGCCAGGTTGGTGCCGTCGACGGGCACTCCGAAGGACTGCGGCCCCGACACCGCCAGCCCCCACTCGGGCGCGCTCATCACGGTCACCTCGTCGAAGAGGTTGACCGCGTGGAAGATCGTGGACAGCGGGTGGTACCCGTCCCCCCGAGGCGCCCCGACGAGCAGCTCGAGGTTGACCTTCGCCGGGACGCGCACCGTCACCGATGACGGCGGCAGAGCGGCTGAGGTCATGGCCGCCACCCTAACGGGGTGAGCGGGGGCAGCGCGGACCAGCACATCTGCACAGAACCTTCACACCATCTCCCCCACCCGCCCGCGACCACTCTCCTACCCTCGAGAACGTGAGCCCCAAGCCCCGCATCCTCGTCGTCGAGGACGAACGCACCATCGCCGACGCGATCGTGGCACGGCTGAGCGCCGAGGGTTTCGCCGTCGAGCAGGCGAACGACGGGCTGGCGGCCCTGGACCGGGCAGCAGCCTGGGACCCGCAGGTCGTCGTCCTCGACGTGATGCTTCCCGGGCTCGACGGCCACGAGGTGTGCCGCCGGCTCCAGGCCACGCGGCCGGTGCCGGTGCTGATGCTCACCGCGCGTGACGACGAGACCGACCTGCTGGTCGGTCTGGGGATCGGGGCCGACGACTACATGACCAAGCCGTTCTCGATGCGCGAGCTGGTCGCGCGGATCCGGGCTCTGCTGCGACGGGTGGAGCGTGCGGCTGCCACGCGCGAACCACCCGCCCCCACGCTCGACCTCAACGGCCTGCGCATCGACGGAGCCCAGCGACGCGTCTGGTCCCAGGACGGCGAGGTCCACCTCACGCCCACGGAGTTCGACCTGCTGGCCTGCCTCGCGGCACGGCCGGGCACGGTCCTGACCCGCGAGGCCCTCCTCGCCGAGGTCTGGGACTGGGCCGACGCCTCGGGCACCCGCACCGTCGACAGCCACGTGAAGTCGTTGCGCCGCAAGCTCGGAGCCGACCTGCTGCGCACCGTGCACGGTGTCGGGTACGCCCTGGAGGTCGGCCGGTGAGGTACGACCTGCGCCCCCTGGACGCCATCCGGTCGATCAAGGTCAAGCTCGGTCTGCTGGTCGCCGTCACCGTGACCGTCGCGTCGGTGCTGGCCGTCGTCGGCACCCGGGCGGGCCTGTCGCCGTGGGCCACCGTCCCGGTGGCGGTCCTGGCAGCGCTCGGCGTCACCCAGGTGCTGGCGCGCGGGATGACCTCCCCCCTTCGCGAGATGACGGTTGCCGCGCAGCGCATGGCGACCGGCGACTACTCGCGGCGGGTGCATGCCTCCTCGCGTGACGAGGTGGGCGAGCTGGCCCGGGCCTTCAACCGGATGGCCGCGACGCTCGAGCTGGTCGACCGCCAGCGGCGCGACCTGGTGGCCAATGTCTCCCACGAGCTGCGCACGCCGATCTCGGCGCTGCAGGCGGTGCTCGAGAACCTGGTCGACGGGGTGTCCCAGCCAGGACCCGAGGAGCTGCGACTCGCCTTGGCCCAGACCGAGCGGCTGGGTCGCCTGGTCAGCGACCTGCTCGACCTCTCGAGGGTCGAGGAGGGCGTGACCCCGTTGCGGGTCAAGGACATCCGGCTGTCCGAGCTCCTCACGGAGGCGGTCGCCCAGGCCAGGGTGGACGGTCTGCGCTATTCCGTGGCAGTCCGTCCGGAGAGCCTGGTCGTGCCCGCTGACCCGGACCGCCTCCACCAGCTGCTCGCGAACCTCGTCGACAACGCCTCGCGCCACAGCCCTCGCGGTGGCCTGGTCCAGGTCACCGCCGAGGCGGTCGGCGACGAGGTGCTGCTCGCCGTCGCCGACGAGGGACCCGGCATTGCCGCCTCCGACCGGCGAGCGGTGTTCGAGCGGTTCACCACCAGCGCCGCCCACGACAGCGGCACCGGTCTCGGCCTGGCCATCTCGCGCTGGGTCGCCCAGCTGCACGGCGGGACCATCGCCGTCGCCGACAGCGACCGCGGCTGCCGCATCGAGGTGACCCTGCCCGCGGACCCGACCCGTCCGATGACGACCAAGGAGCCCATCATGAGCACCCTCACCCCACCGGCCCCCGCGCCGACCCCGCCGGACGCACCAGTGCGCGAGGGCCTGACGGCCTACTGGCCGGAGCCCCCACGGCGCGGTCCCGGCATCGTGGCCGGGGCAGTGGGCGTCGGCCTCCTTGCCGCGATCGTCCTGCCCAACCGCAGCATCGGCGTCGGCACCGCCCTGGTCTTCGGTGCGATCGCCGCGACCGTGCTGGGCGCCCGGACCCGCTCGCGTCCGTGGCGTCCGCTGGACAGCCTCGACGCCGCCCTGGTGGCCCTGCTCCTGGCCACGCTCTTCGTCAGGGATGCCGCCTGGATCACCATCCTGTGCCTGCTGGCCGGGCTCGCGCTGGTGGCGGTGAACTCGACCCGGGCGTCCTCCATCCTGGCCCTGCTCGGCACCGCCGCGGCCGTTCCGCTCGCCGCCATCCGCGGCCTACCGTGGCTGGGCCGCACCCTCAAGCCACGCAAGGCTGTGCAGGCCTGGTTCCCCGCGGTGCGCGCCGCCTTCGTGTCGCTGGTCCTGCTCGTCGTCTTCGGCGCCCTGTTCGCATCGGCCGACGCGTTGTTCGCGTCGTGGGTCGACGCGATCACCCCGAACATCACCTGGAACGACCTGCCGGCTCGGGTGGCCCTGGCACTGTTCATCGCGACAGGCACCCTCGCCGCGGCCTACGTGAGCTTCGCGCCGCCGGCAGTCGACCGGCTGCGGCTACCCCTGCGACCGAGTCGGCGTCAGTTCGAATGGCTCGCGCCGGTCACGGCCGTCAATGCAGTCTTCGCACTGTTCCTGGTGGCGCAGGCGACCGCCCTGTTCGGCGGCCACGACTACCTCCAGCGGACCACGGGACTGACCTATGCCGACTACGTCCACCAGGGGTTCGGCCAGCTGACGATCGCCACCATGCTCACCCTGACCGTGGTCGGATGGGCTGCCCGCAAGGCCGTCCCGGGGCGCACCCGCGACCTCGCGCTCGGCGTCCTCTGCGCGATGACGATCGTCGTGGTGGTGTCCGCGCTGCACCGGATGAACCTCTACGAAGAGGCCTACGGCTTCACCCGCCTGAGGCTGCTGGTCGCGGTCTTCGAGGGCTGGCTCGGGGTGGTGGTGGCGCTGGTGATGGCCGCCGGCCTGGTCCGGCGGCGCGGCTGGCTGGTCCCGCTGGCGGTGCGCTGCGGAGCCGTGGGTCTGCTCGGGCTCGCGGTGCTCAACCCCGACCTCTACATCGCCGAGCACAACCTGTCCCGCACGCACACGACGTCGCCGGTTGACTACGGCTACCTGGCGGACCTGTCGGCGGATGCCTACCCCGCGATCTGGAAGCTGTCCCAGGACCCGTTCGCCTGCGTCACGGGGACCGGGAAGCTGTCCCCTCCTGCCCACGACGACTGGCTGGAGTGGAACCTGGGCCGCGCGCACGCCCGCGACCTGCTGGCCGGTCGGCCGCCGGCTACCAGCCAGCCCGTCGGCCCCGTCTGCCTCCCGGTCCGCTGAGGTCAGCCAGCCAGCGACCTCAGTCCGCGAGGTCAGCCAGGGGAGGTCAGCCCAGGGAAGTCAGCCCAGGGAAGTCAGTCCGCGAGGGCGGTGCGGGCGGCGGCGATGGCGGCGAACTCGTCAATGCCCAGCTGCTCGCCCCGCGTCCGGTGGTCGATCCCCGCCAGCCGCAGGCACTCCTCGGCTCGGGGCGCAGACCCAGCCCAGCCCGCGAGGGCCGCGCGCAGGGTCTTGCGGCGCTGGGCGAAGGCCGCGTCGATGCAGCTGAACGTGTCGCGTCGACTGGCGGTGGTGATCGGTGCGGACCGTCGCTCGAGCAGCACCAGGCCGGACTCGACGTTCGGCACCGGCCAGAAGACGCTGCGCGGCACGGTCCCCGCGAGCCGCACCGCGGCATACCAGGCGGCTTTGACGCTGGGGACCCCGTAGGCCTTCGACCCGGGCTTGGCCGCGAGCCTCTCGGCCACCTCGAGCTGCACCATGACGAGCACGCGCTCGAGTGTCGGGAACGCCTCCAGGAAGCTGAGGACCACCGGAACGGAGACGTTGTACGGCAGGTTCGCGACCAGCGCGGTGGGCTGCGGGTCGGGCAGCTCGCGCACCTGCATCGCGTCGGCGTGCACGAGCGTCAACCGGTCCGCGTAGGCCGGTGCGAGCCGGCTCACCGTGCCGGGGAGCGCCTGCGCGAGGTTCGGGTCCACCTCCACGGCCGTCACGTGGGCGACCTCGGGCAGCAGCGCCAGCGTCAGCGACCCGAGCCCGGGGCCCACTTCGACCACGCAGTCCTGCGCCGTCACCCCGGCCAGGCGCACGATCCGCTTGACCGTGTTGGCGTCGACGACGAAGTTCTGGCCCCACTGCTTGGTTGGTCGCAGCCCGAGGTCGGCCGCGATCTGCCGGATCTGCGCGGCTCCGAGGAACCCGCTCTGCTCGACCATGGCGCCGACTCTAGGGGTGCACCGACGGATCGAGGTATTCGGCTACCGGGGTGCGGTAGCCGAATACCTCGAGTCGGTGAGCGTTCGGTGCAGGGTCAGGCAGCGTGCGCGCAACCCCACGGGCCGAGCCCGGCCTTGGCGTAGTAGCGGTTCGCCACGGTGATCTGCTGGGCGCGCGATGCCAGGTCGGCACGCGGCGCGAAGTCCGCACCACCGTTGGCCAGCCAGGAGCCCGAGTCGAACTGCAGGCCGCCGTAGTAGCCGTTGCCGGTGTTGGTGGCCCAGTTGCCACCGGACTCGCACTGCGCGATGCGGTCCCACATGGCGGCGTTGGACAGGTTGATGCCGGCGCCGGAGGTGTTGCCCGCGCTGATGGTCGGACGCGACTTGGTGCCCACGGCGATGATGGCGCCGACCGGTGCCTGCGTGAGCGTGGTGGCGATGGCCTTCTTGCTCTCGACCTTGCCGTCCACGGTGGTGATCGCGTAGGTGACGACCTGGGCGCCAGCCGAGCCGGCCTTGATCGTCTTGGTCTGACCCCGGAAGAGGCTGGAGTCGCTCTGCCTGGTGACGGGGGCCGCGACCGGCTGGGTCTCCTTGACCTGGGTCGAGGTGACCCGCAGGACGGCGATCTTCATGCCGGCGGTGACGACCGTGGTCGGGGCCGGCTGCACGCGGTCCAGGGCGCCCTTGCTGATGTGGAGCTCTGAGAGCACGTCGGCGACGGTGGCGCCCGTGCTGGTGATGGTGCGGTTCTTGCCGTCCGCGCGGACGGCCACGACCTTGGGCGTCGTCACGGACAGGACCAGGCCCTGCCGGCCGAGCGGCATCGAGCGGGACGCCGACAGCTTGGCCGAGTCGGCACGGATGCCGAGCTCCTGCAGCGCGGCGGCCACCGTCGTGGCGGTGGTCCAGTAGTCCCGGGTGCGACCGTCGATGGTGACGGTCAGCTTGCGACCGTAGCGGACCACGATCTTCTCTCCGTCGGAGAGCGGGGTGTTCGGACCCGGCACGACCACGTCGTGCTGGTGGATCGAGATGTTCTGCTTCTTGAGGATGTCACCGACAGTGCTGGCGAACGAGTGCACTGTGGAGGCATTGCCATCCACCGAGAGGGTGACGGCCTTGTCGAGGTGCGCGACGCCGATGGCACCAGCGATGAGGCTGGTCACGACCGCGGCTTGAGCGATGCGACGAACGGGACGGGTGATCACGATGCTCCAGAGTTCGAGCTCTCCGGGCAGCGGATGAACGGCGCGACCAGGCTCCGACAATGCGGAGGCTCAGGCTTCGATGCTCGCGCGCACTGCGTGCTCGCGAGCAAGAAAACAGGGGCTCTCGGGTCCGCCGTCGTGGCGGATCGAGCGACCCCTGCTCGCGTCGCCCAGGGTCCGACCCCGGCCAACAGTCATCCACCATGACCACGTTTTCGCCAAAGGTCAAATTTTGATAACGGTACGTTCAGCACTTCGCCAAGTCACAGGCGTGGCATTCGGTGCACCTGCTAGCGCGCGGCTGGGCCCGTTCACCAGGGCCCGTAGACCGCCTCGGAGGTGTCGCTGACGGCCTGGCACAGCGTGGGCACGGCGATGCCGAGCACCCCCGCCATGGTGCGGATCGTGTGCGGGACGAGATAGGGCGCGTTGGTGGCCCCCCGCCAGGGCACCGGGGCCAGGTAGGGGGCGTCGGTCTCGACGAGGACCCTGTCGAGCGGAGTCACCGACAGGGCGTCGCGCAGGCCCTTGGCGTTCTTGAAGGTCACGGTCCCGGCGAACGAGAGGTAGTAACCGCGCTCCGCGCACGTCCGGGCCATCGCCATGTCACCCGAGAAGCAGTGCATGACGGTCCTGGCCGGCGCGCCCTCCTCGTCGAGGATCCGCAACACGTCGTCGTGCGCGTCACGGTCGTGGATCTGCAGCGCCTTGCCGGTGCGCTTGGCCAGGTCGATGTGCCAACGGAACGCATCCTGTTGCGCCCCAACGCCTTCCGGACCGGTTCGGAAGTAGTCGAGCCCGGTCTCTCCGATCACGCGCACCCTCGGGTGGGCGGCCAGCTCCTCGATCTCGGCGTAGGCCGCTCGGAGGCCTCCCGCCTCGGCCAGCCGGGGTACCTCGTTGGGGTGCAGGGCCACTCCACCGAGCATCGCCGGGTGGCGGTCGACCATGTCCACCGTGAACCGGGCGCCCGCCAGGTCGCACCCGATCTGGACCAGCCGGTCGACCCCGACGGCTGCGGCGGCGGCGATGGCCGCGCCGACGTCCGGGGCGTCCTCACCGTCCCGGGCGATGTCGAGGTGCGTGTGGTTGTCGACGACCGGGATCGGGAGCGGGTCCGGGGCGTCGGGCACCCGGCTGTGGCCGCCTCGACCCGGCTCAGCCGGCGGCGTCACCGCTGTCCGCCGCGTCGTCCTTCAGCCTGGCGAGCTCCTCGTCCACCACTGCTTCGTCGAGCTTGGTGAAGATCGGTGTGGGTTTCACCACAGTGGCGCCGACCCGCACCGGGACGGACTCCCAGCGCGGGGTCTGCGAGTAGTCGCCCGTCACCACCGGGTAGGTCCGGTCCGCGTCGTCGGCGTCGAGTCCGGAGACCTCCTGGAGCGTGGGCATCGGCATGAAGGTGCCCTCCCCGCCGAAGGCCGCGTGCACCTGGTTGGACGACGACGGCAGGAACGGCGCCAGGACCCTGTTGAGGTCGGCCACGCACTGGGTCAGCGTGTGGAGCACCGTCGCGAGGCGCTCGCGCTGGTCCTCACCCTTGAGCTTGAACGGCTCGGTGTCGGTGACGTACTTGTTCACCTCGCCCACGGTCCGCATGGCCTCGGCGACCGCGGCCTTGACCCGCTGCTTGGCGAGCAGGCCGCCCACGGCGTCGAACGAGGCGAGCACCTTGGCCCGCACCGCCTCGTCGACGGGCTCGAGCGCCCCCGGCTGGGGGATCTCGCCGAAGTTCTTGGCAACCATCGAGGCCGTGCGGTTGACCAGGTTGCCCCAGCCCGCGACGAGCTCGGAGTTGTTGCGCTGCACGAACTCCGCCCAGGTGAAGTTGGCGTCCTGGTTCTCCGGCCCTGCCGCGCAGATGTAGTAGCGGATCGCGTCGGGCCCGTAGCGCTCGAGAACGTCGCGGATGTAGATGACGTAGCCACGCGACGTCGAGAACTGCTTGCCCTCCATGGTGAGGTACTCGCTCGAGACGACCTCGGTGGGCAGGTTGAGCACCCCGAACTCGCCCGGCTCTCCCCCACGACTGCCGCGACCGGCATACCCGAGGAGCTCGGCCGGCCAGATCTGGGAGTGGAAGGTGATGTTGTCCTTGCCCATGAAGTAGTACGACAGTGCCTCGGGGTCGTTCCACCACTCGCGCCACCGGTCGGGCTCGCCGAGGCGGCGGGCCCACTCGATCGACGCGGACAGGTAGCCGACCACGGCGTCGAACCACACGTACAGCCGCTTGGTGGGCTGGTCACGCCAGCCGTCGAGCGGCACCGGGATGCCCCAGTCGATGTCGCGGGTCATCGCCCTCGGACGGATGTCGTCGAGGATGTTGAGGCTGAACTTGATGACGTTCGGCCGCCACGTGCCGCTCGCCTCGCGACCCTCGAGCCACTCGCGCAGTGCGTCGGCGAGCGCCGGCAGGTCGAGGAAGAAGTGCTGCGTCTCGATGAACTCGGGCGTCTCACCGCTGATCTTCGACCTCGGGTTGATCAGGTCGGTGGGCTCGAGCTGGTTGCCGCAGTTGTCGCACTGGTCGCCGCGGGCCTCCGGGTAGGAGCAGATCGGGCAGGTGCCCTCGATGTAGCGGTCGGGCAGGGTGCGCCCGGTCGACGGCGAGATGGCGCCACGGGTGGTCTGCTCGACCATGTAGCCGTTCTTCCAGACCTGGGTGAACAGCTCCTGCGCCACGCCGTAGTGGTTGGCGGTGGTGGTGCGCGTGTACAGGTCGTAGGAGCAGCCGAGATCGGCGAGCTCGGCGGCGATGATGGCGTGGTTGCGGTCGACGAGCTCGCGGGCCGTCACGCCCTCCTGGTCGGCGAGGACGAGGATCGGCGTGCCGTGCTCGTCCGAACCGCTGACCATGAGCACGTCGTGCCCGGCCATCCGCATGTACCTGCTGAAGACGTCGGAGGGCACGGCGAACCCGGCCACGTGGCCGAGGTGCCGGGGGCCGTTGGCGTACGGCCAGGCGACGGCAGACAGGACTTTGCTCACGACTGAATCCTAGGGGTGGCTGCCAAACGGGTTTCGATCCCTCCGGTATGCCGCCTGCTCACCATCGCGGGACAAGGCCGCGGGATGAAAAACCCGGTGCGGCCGTGCGGCACACCTGTCACGCTCGTCTGCGGTCCGCACGCCGCGGCGCCGCACGAAATCCGTTACGTCCCAAGGAGGTGCGTCATGCATCAGATCTCCACCCGGCTCATGAACTGGGCCTCCGTCCTCGAAGAGAAGACCCAGGAGCAGGCGCTGCGCACCTCGCAGATGCCCTTCGTCTTCCCGCACGTGGCCCTCATGCCCGATGCCCATCTCGGCCTCGGCGCCACCGTCGGCTCGGTCATCCCGACCGAGCGGGCCGTCATGCCCGCGGCCGTCGGTGTCGACATCGGGTGCGGCATGATCGCCGTCCTCACCCAGTTCACCGCTGCGGACCTCGCGGGTCGGTCACTCACGCCCCTTCGGGAGTCGATCGAGCGGGCGGTGCCGCTGTCGGCGGGTGCGGCCAACTCGAAGATCGTCGCCACTGCACAGCCGCGGGTCGACGAGCTCGAGGCGATGGCGGCCGCGGCCGAGTTCAGCCCTGACCAGAGGGCCGGACGGTGGCGGCTCCAGCTGGGCTCGCTCGGCTCGGGCAACCACTTCATCGAGGTCAGCCTCGACGAGCAGGACCGGGTGTGGGCATTCCTGCACTCGGGGTCGCGGGGCGTCGGCAACAAGATCGCGCAGCACCACATCGCCGTCGCCCGGCAGCTCATGGAGCGGTACTGGATCGACCTGCCCGACCGGGACCTTGCCTACCTCGTGGAGGGCACGGACGAGTTCTGGGCCTACATCCGCGAGCTCCGGTGGGCTCAGCACTACGCCCTGCTCAACCGGGACGAGATGATGGACCGGGTCCTGCGGCAGCTCGGGGAGTTCCTCGGGACGCCGGTGGTCGAGCACGAGCGGGTCAACTGCCACCACAACTTCACCCAGCAGGAGCACCACTGGGGGAGGCAGCTGTGGGTGTCCCGGAAGGGCGCGATCGAGGCGAAGGCAGGCCAGCTCGGCCTGATCCCCGGCTCGATGGGCACCCGGTCGTACGTCGTGGAGGGTCTCGGCAACGCCGTTGCCCTCAACTCCGCCCCGCACGGTGCGGGGCGGCAGTACAGCCGGAGCGCGGCCCGGAAGCGGTTCACCCACGAGCAGCTCCGGGAGGCCATGCAGGGCATCGAGTTCCGGGACACCGAGGCGTTCCTGGACGAGATCCCCGGGGCGTACAAGGACATCGACCAGGTGATGGCGGACGCCGCCGACCTGGTGACCGTCCGGCACACGCTGCGGCAGGTCGTCAACGTCAAGGGCGACTGACCAGCCCCGACCCCGCCCCGGTATTCCGCGTACGCGGCATACCGGGGCGCACGTGTCAGGCACCGGGGCCCTGCGTCGAGTAGACATGTCCTGACAGGTGCACCGCACCCGCACAGGAGGTGGCCGATGTTCGCCGCACTGACCGGCATGGGGTTGTCCGCCGCCGCGGGCCTCAACGCCTACATCCCGTTCCTCGTCGTCGCCCTCGTCGCCCGCTTCACGGACGTCATCACGCTGCCGCAGTCCTACGCGTGGATCGAGTCGTGGTGGGCGATCGGGGTCGGCGCGGTGCTGCTGCTCGCCGAAGTGGTGCTCGACAAGATCCCCGCGGTCGACTCCGTCAACGACGCGATCCAGACGTTCATCCGGCCGAGCATGGGTGGCCTCATCTTCGCCGCCACGTCCGCCGCCGAGGGACTCGACCACTCGTCCTGGATGACCAGGAACCCGTGGGTCGGGGTCATCCTCGGCGTGGTCACCTCGGGTCTCGTGCACGGCGGGAAGACCGTGGCCCGGCCGGCCATCAACGCCGGGACGCTCGGGGTCGGCGCGCCCGTGGCCTCGACGGTGGAGGACGGGGCGTCGATCGGTCTCAGCCTGGTGGCGCTGTTCCTCCCGGTCCTGGTCATCGTGTTCCTCGTCCTGCTGGCTTGGCTCCTCGTGTGGTTGTTCCTCAGGGTCCGGCGATGGCGCAGGCGCCGCGACCGCCGCGACCGCCGCACCGCGCTGGCGTGAGCAGGCCTGTCATGGTTCGTCCAGCCTCGACCAGCAGACTGGGCGCATGACGGTCGCCACCACGGTTCCCACGCGCCGGTCCCTGGTCAGCGAGACGATCCTCGTGCTGGGGGTCAGCCTGGGCGCGAGCGGCGTCTGGGCGCTGCTCTCGCTCGTCAACAAGCTGACCCAACCCGTGGCGCTCAACCGGCAGACGACCGCGATGAACTCCTCGGTCACGCCCGACAGGCCCTGGCTGGACCTGACCTACCAGCTCGTCGGCATCGTGCTCGCCCTCGTGCCCGTGGCCCTCGCCCTGCACCTGCTCTCCCGCGACCGCCCGGACGCCCGGCACGCGATGGGCGCCGACCTGCGCCAACCCGGCCGCGACCTCGTCCGGGGCGCGCTGCTCGCCGCCGCTGTCGGCCTGCCCGGGCTCGGCCTCTACGCGGCCGCACGGGCGCTCGGCCTCAACACCACCATCGCCGCGGCGAACCTCTCGAACCAGTGGTGGACGATCCCCGTGCTCGTGCTCGCCGCGGTGCAGAACGCCGTGCTCGAGGAAGTCGTGATGATCGGCTATCTCTACGCGCGGTGGCTCCGGGCCGGCTGGTCGCTGCCGGTCGTCATGGTCACCTCGGCCCTGATCCGAGGGTCGTACCACCTCTACCAGGGCTTCGGAGGGTTCGTCGGCAACCTCGTGATGGGGCTGCTCTTCGGCTGGGTCTACACCCGCACCCGACGTGTCGCCCCGCTCGTGGTCGCCCACACCTTGCTCGACGTCGTCGCCTTCGTGGGCTACGCCCTGCTCAAGGGCCACCTCGCCTGGCTCAGCTGACCTCGGCCGGTCCCGTCCTCGCGACGAGGGCCGCGTCGTACAGCGCCTTCTTGGACAGACCCGTCGCGGCTGCCACGTCGGCGCAGACGTCCTTGAGCCGCTCACCTGCGGCCACGCGCGCCTGTATGCCGGGCAGCGCCTGCTCGACGGTGGTCACCGTCGGCGCCGCGCCGGCCACCACGACCGTGATCTCCCCACGGACGCCCTCGGCCGCCCACGCAGCCAGCTCGGCCAGCGGCCCTCGACGGACCTCCTCGTAGGTCTTGGTCAGCTCCCGGCAGACGGCCGCGCGCCGGTCGCCCCCGAAGGCCTCTGCCATCGCGACGAGCGTCGCGTCGATGCGGTGCGGGGCCTCGAAGAAGACCATGGTCCGACGCTCGTCAGCCAGAGCTGCCAGGCCTCGCGCCTTCTCGCCCGCCTTGCGCGGGAGGAAGCCCTCGAAGCAGAACCGGTCGACCGGGAGGCCTGACACGGCCAGGGCCATGAGCACTGCGCTCGGGCCCGGCACGCAGGTGACGCGGACGCCGGCCGCCACGGCGGCGTGGACGAGCCGGTACCCGGGGTCCGACACGGACGGCATACCGGCGTCCGTCACGACGACGACCCGCGCGCCGCCGCGCAGCCGCTCGACGAGCTCCGGTGTGCGCGACCCCTCGTTGTGCTCGTGGTAGCTCAGCACCGATCCGGTCGGGGAGATGTCGAGGTCGGCGCACAGCCGGCGCAGCCGACGGGTGTCCTCGGCCGCGACGACATCAGCAGTGGCGATCTCCGCGGCCAGGCGCGGTGCCGCGTCGCGAGGGTCCCCGATCGGGGTGGCCGCCAGGACGAGGACACCGGGGACGGGAGCCGGGTCGGAAGTCACGTCGCCATCCTGTCAGGGGAGCCGTCCTCGCTGTGCATACGATGGCGCGCATGACCCGGATCGAGCTGCTGCGATCACGGCTGCTCGGATTCAGGCCCACGGACACCCTCTGGGGGTGGCTGGGACCCGTGTTCTTCGCGGTGGTGGGCGGGGTGATGCGGTTCTGGTCGCTGGGTCGGCCGCACCAGCTGGTCTTCGACGAGACGTACTACGTCAAGCAGGGCGTCTCGATGCTGGACTACGGCGTGGAGATGCGGGTGCCCGGCACCATCAAGAAGCCGGACGAGCTGTTCACCCACGGCACCCCGGATGTCTTTGGGACAGAAGGAGATCTGGTCGTCCACCCGCCGGTCGGCAAGTGGATCATCGCGGCCGGGGAGCACCTCTTCGGGCAGACCTCGTCGTTCGGGTGGCGGTTCTCCGTGTGCGTGCTGGGGACGCTGTCGATCCTGATGATCGGGCGTGCCGCGCGACGCATGTTCGGGTCGTCCCTGCTGGGCACCATCGCCGCGTTCCTCGTGGCCTTCGAGGGACACCACTTCGTCCAGTCCCGCACCGGGCTGCTCGACCTCATCGTGATGTTCTGGGCGCTCGCGGCGTTCTGCGCCCTGCTGATCGACCGCGACCGGTCACGGGCCCTCCTCGCCGAGCGGGCGGCCGGGCTCTCCAACCGTGCGCTCGCGTCCGGTTTCGGCCCGTGGCTCGGGGCGCGACCGTGGCGCTGGGTCGCCGGTATCTGCCTGGGCCTGTGCGCGGGGACGAAGTGGTCAGGGCTCTTCTTCCTCGTGGCGTTCGGGCTCATGACGGTCCTGTGGGACATGGGGGCGCGTCGCGCCGTCGGGGTGCGGCACTGGTTCTCGGGGGCAGTCGTCCGTGACGGGCTGTGGGCGGCACTCGTGATGTGCGGCACGGCTGTTGTCACCTACGTCGCATCCTGGGTGGGCTGGTTCGCGTCCAGCAACGGCTACGACCGGCAGTGGGGCACGATCCACCCCTCCCGCGACACCCCCTGGGTCCCGGCTGCGCTGCGGTCGCTGTGGCACTACCACCAGGAGATCTACACGTTCCACGTCAACCTGCGCGACAACCACCCGTACAAGACGAACCCGTGGTCGTGGGTCATCCAGGGGCGTCCGACCTCGTTCTTCTACGAGGGGCCGAAGCGCGGGGTCGACGGCTGCACGGTCGCCCAGTGCTCCAAGGCCATCACCTCGATCGGCACCGTCTCCGTCTGGTGGCTGGGCGCGGCCGCCATCTTCGTGCTCCTGTTCCACTGGCTGTTCAAGCGCGACTGGCGGGCGGGCGCCATCCTCGCGGGTCTGGCCGGTGGCTACCTGCCCTGGTTCGGGCTCGAAGAGCGCACCATCTACTCCTTCTACACGGTGGCGTTCGAGCCGTGGATCATCTTCGCGGTCGTGTTCGTGCTGGGCCTGGCCCTGGGGAAACCCACCGACTCGTGGCGGCGCCGCGAGATCGGCCTGTATGCCGTGGGCGCCTACTGCGTGCTGACGCTGGCGATCTTCGCGTTCTTCTGGCCGATCTACACCGCGCAGGTGATCCCGCAGGGCCAGTGGTCGCTGCGGATGTGGTTCCCCAGCTGGGTCTGATCCCGGCTCCCCCGGCGGCTCCGCCCCCGAATACCACGCCGACCTCGCGTGGCGGCAGGTGCTCCTGGAGGCATCCAGACTCAATCGTGATTCCCCCGGGCCAAGCGAAGGCGTCGGGTCGCCCGTTCGCCGGACGATTCCGCCGGAACGGTCGAGGGGGCGGACCTGACGGCTCTGTCACTCTGGCGGGTGCAGGGGCACACGCTCCACAGGCTGAGATGGAGAGAAACATGACCAGGTTCATTGCGAGGCTCCAGCGGACGATCTCCGAGCGAGGCGCCACGGCCGTCGAGTACGGGCTGATGGTCGCTCTCATCGCCATCGTCATCATCGCTGCCGTCGCCCTGCTGGGCGGAAACCTCTCGGCACTCTTCAACCAGGTGGCTGGCAGCGTCTGACGCGCCGTCAGCCGCGCTGCTCCGCACCCTCCCCGGACCATCGGGTCCGGACGGGCTCGGGGAGGAACAGGGTGAAGGTCGTCGGCGTCCGCTCGCTGAGGGTGAGACGGGCACCGACGGCCTCGGCCATCGTCCTCGCCAGGGGCAGGCCCAGCCCGCTCCCACCGCGGGAGTCATCGCTCGCGTGCGGTCCGAAGGGGTCGGGCACGGTCAGGTGACCCTCGTCCGAGACGTCGACGGCCGGAACGCCGACAGCCTCCCGGACGACGACCTGCACCCGCCCTCGGCCGTGTCGCGAGGCGTTGTCGAGGAGGATCTCCAGCACCTGCTCGACGATCCTCGCGGCGACGGGCGCTGTGGCGGCCCCGTCCTGCTCGTGCACGGTCAGCGGTCTGCCTGAGGCTGACAGCGGGCCGTGCCACTGACGCCCCACCCGCCGGACCACCTCCCCCAAGGGGACGAGCGGAAGGCTCGTGCCGGCCAGCAAGGGTGACCGACGGGCCACGAGCAGGACATCCGCGACGACGTCCTGCAGGCGGCTGAGCTCGCCCAGGGCGCGCTCCAGCCGCTCGCCCGGGCGCGGGTCGTCCAGGGCTTCCTCGATCTCGAGTCGCAGCCTCGCCAGTGGCGTCCTGAGCTGATGGGACGCCTCGGCAGAGAACCGCCTCTCACTCTCGAGGGCCTGGACCAGCGCGCTCACCATGGCGTTGTGGGCACGACCGACCAGGTCGACCTCGGTGACGTCGCTGGGCGAGGCCCGCGCCGTGAGGTCTCCCTCGGAGACCCTGGATGCCACGACGGCCAACTTCTCCAAGGGCTCGACCAGCGCCCGCGACTGGCGCCGAGCCACGGCCAGCGCGGCCAGCAACGCGATCAGTGCGGCCCCGGCCAGAAGCCCCCAGGCAAGCGCGACCTGCTTCCACAGCTCACCCGCGGGTTCCCCGGCGCGAACGACCGCCACCACGTGCTCGTTGCTCACGACCGGGACCACTGCAGCCAGCTGCCCCTGGTCCCAACCAGTCGCCGTGGCGCCATGGCGGGCCCGCGCCACCAGGACGCCACCGTGGTCGGGCCCGGCACCGTTGCGCCGGATTCCGGCGGCGTCGTAGACCCCTACCTGCGTCGGGGGCTGCGCAGGTGGCAGCTCGACCGGGTCACCGGGCGACGTCGTCGCGCCCACCGCGAGGGTGGCGGTTCGCGCCAGCACCTCGAGCTCGGCGAGCTCGCGCTCCTGCAACAGCGCGCGGGTGACCACCCCCAGCGGCAGCCCGAAGAGCAGCAGCGCCACCGCCACCGCCACGACCGCCACCCGGCGCACCCCTGTCCGCATCCCACCATCATGGTGGGAGGCGGAGCGGTGCCACAGGAGTCGCCGGCATCCAGCAGGAGTTTTGCCGTCGTCTAACCCAGCACTAACCGCGGACTTGCCACCCCGCTCCTAGGGTCGAGGAATCGCCTCAGTACCTGCCTCAGCACCTGCAGACCCCGCGACCAAGGAGCGCCCATGAAGCACCATCGCCCCACTGCCCGCGTGCTGGCCAGCCGCACCATGACGATCCTGGGCGGCTCGCTTGCCGTGGCGCTCGTGAGCGCTTGCGGCTCGAGCGGCGGGACCAACGCTCCGACGAGCCCGCCGACCGGGGCCGTGACCTCCACCTCCGCGTCGTCGGGGACCAGCTCTGCCAGCGGGGGTTCGGCCTCCGCCACGAGTCACCCCACCGAGTCCAACCCTCCAGGGGACATCCCCGACAACCAGGCGTACGTGCCGTTCGCCCCGGCCGGCAGCACGGTCACCGTCAAGGTCCCCGAGGGGTGGGGCCGCACCACCACAGCAGGCGCCACGGTGTTCAGCGACAAGCTCAACAGCATCCGGATCAGCGTCACGAAGAGCTCGACCGCACCCACGGTCGCCAGCGTGCGCAGCCACGACCTTCCCATGCTGCAGGCGACGGTGCCGAACTACGCACCAGGCAAGGTCACCACCGTCACCCGCCGCGCGGGCACTGCGATCCTCGCGACCTACCAGGGCGACTCGGCCCCCAACCCGGTGACCGGCAAGGTCGTCCGCGACGCGTTCGAGCGGTACACCTTCCAGCACGGCCAAACCAGGGTGGACCTCACCCTCGCCGGACCCACCAACGCCGACAACGTCGACCCGTGGCGGATCGTCAGCGACTCGCTGGCCTGGCACTGATGGCGTCGGCGACCACTGTCACGGCGCGACCCCAGGGCCTGGCCCCGGAAGGGCAGCCCGCCCTCGTGGCGGACCGGCTCTATCGCTTCTACCGAGCGGGTGACGACGAGACCCTTGCTCTGCAAGGCGTGTCCCTGACACTGCAGCCCGGGGAGATGCTGGCAGTCGTCGGCCCGTCCGGCTCCGGGAAGTCGACCCTGCTGTCCTGCCTGGCCGGCCTCGACGAGCCCGCTGGTGGCACTGTGACCATCGCAGGCCACCGGCTCAGCCACCAACCCGAACCGGTCAGAGCGGGACTGCGCGCGAAGCACATCGGCATCCTGCTGCAGTCACGCAACCTGCTCCCTCACCTGAACCTGACGGCCAACATCTCCCTGGTCCAGTCCGCTCTGCGCCGTAGTCACCCCCGTCCGGCCGCCCTGGACCTGCTCGAGAGCGTCGGGCTCGCCGACCGTGCCCAGTCCCTGCCGCGCCAGCTGTCCGGTGGCGAGCTCGCACGTGCGGGGCTGGCCGTCGCGCTGGCCAACGACGCGCAGGTCATCCTCGCCGACGAACCCACCGGGGAGCTCGACGGCGAGACCGAGCAACAGGTCCTGGACCTGCTGCGGCAGCGCGTGGCCGCCGGCACTGCCCTCCTCGTGGTGACACACAGCGCCGAAGTCATGGCGGCAGCCGACCGAGTCATCACCCTTGCCGACGGGAAGGTCCAGGCATGATGAACGCCCTCTCCCCCGATGTCCTGTGCCGCGACGCCGCGTTGACCTTCGGCACGGGACCCACCGCGGTCGTGGCCGTCCACGGGGCCACCTGCGCCGTCCACCGCGGAGACCGGATCGCCATCATCGGCCCCTCGGGGTCGGGCAAGTCGACCTTGCTCCACCTCCTCGCCGGCCTGGAGCGCCCGACCAGCGGGACCATCGAGTGGCCCGCCCTCACCGGGGCGCACGATGCGGCCACCCGAAGCGCGGCGATCGGTCTGGTCTTCCAGACCCCGAGCCTCATCCCGACCCTCAGCGTCGAGGAGAACGTGGCCCTTCCCCTTCAGCTGGCGGGAGTCGCCGCCGCCCCGACCAGCGAGCGCACCTCCGAGAGCCTGGCGCAGGTCGACGCCGCACACCTGGCCGACAAGCTGCCCGAGGAGCTCTCCGGTGGTCAGGCCCAACGCGTGGCCGTCGCCCGGGTCCTGGCCATGCGCCCACCGTTGATCCTCGCTGACGAACCCACCGGACAGCTCGACCACGCTTCCGGGCAGCTCGTGGTCAATGCCCTGCTGGCCGCGGCCGACCACATCGGCGCCGCCCTCGTCGTGACGACCCACGACGCCACCGTCAGCGCACGGCTGCCGGACCACTGGACCATGCACGAGGGCCGCCTCAGCGTGCCGGACCGGGCCGGGGTCAACCGATGACGGGGACCGTGGTGTGGCTGACAGGCCTGATGCGCCGTCGTGGTCTGCGCCTGCTCGGGACCGCTGCGGGAATCGCCCTGGCCGTGGGGCTGACTGCGGCCCTCGGCGGATTCATCGCCGCCTCGCAGGCCACCATGACCACGCGCGCGACCCACACCGTTGCGGTCGACTGGCAGGTCGAGGTGCAACGGGGGGCAGTCCCCGCCGGGGTCCTCACGACGCTGCGGGGCACGCCCGGCACGGCGACCGTGCAGACCGTGCACCTGACCAAGACCACCGGCCTGGAGGCGACCGCGGCGGGGAGCACCCAGACCACCGGGCCCGGGGTCGTCCTGGGCCTGCCTGCGGGGTACCGATCGGCCTTCCCGGCGCAGCTGCGACAGCTGGCCGGTAGCCCCGAGGGCCCGCAGCTGGCCCAGCAGACGGCCGCGAACCTGCACGTCGCCCCCGGGGACCACGTCATCATCGGCCGTCCCGGGTCGCCGCCTGCGACGATCACCATCGCCGGGGTCGTCGACCTGCCCCAGGCCGACACCCTCTTCCAACACGTCGGCGCGGCAGCGCAGTCGCAGGCGACCGCACCACCGGACAACGTGGTCCTGCTGCCCGAGCCCACCTTCACCACCCTGTTCCACGGCGCCGACGTGACCACCCAGTTCCACGTCCGGCGGAACGCCCCCCTACCCGCCGCCCCCGCCGACGCCTACAGCCGCGTGCTCGCGACGGCGCACCACTTCGAGGCCCAGACCGCCGGCGGCGCCCTGGTCGGCGACAACCTCGCCGCCGCCCTGGACGCGGCCCGCGGCGACGCGGCATACGCGCAGATGCTGTTCCTCTTCCTGGGACTGCCGGGTGCTGTCCTCGCCTGCCTGCTCACCGCCGCCGTGGTCGGCGCCGGCGCCTCCCGCCGCCGGTCCGAGCAAGCCCTGTTGCGCACCCGGGGCCTGTCCACTCGCGCCGTCATCAGGCTGGCGCTGGCCGAGACGGTCCTGGTCGCCGCCCTGGGATGCCTCGTCGGGCTCCTCCTCGCCAGCGCAACGCTCGCCCTGGCCGCCCGGACCGGCCCCCGCGCCGAGCTCACCTGGCTCTGGTCAGCTGCCGCCGTCGCCCTCGGGGTCGTGGCCGCGACGGCCACGACGCTCACGCCGGCAGTGCGTGACCTCCGTGCCCGCACCGTCACCCAGACCACCGCGGTCGTCGGGCGCCGAACCCGCCTCCCCTGGTGGCTTCGCACCGGACTCGACCTGGCCCTCGTCGTCGCCGCCGTCATCGTGTTCTGGGCGTCCTCCGCCGACAACTACACCCTCGTGCTGGCACCGGAGGGCATTCCCAGCATCGCGGTCTCCTACTGGGCGTTCCTCGGCCCAGCGCTGCTCTGGCTCGGGGCGGCGGGGCTGCTCACCCGCATCATCCTGACCCTCCTGGCCCACGCGCGCCCCGCCCTCACCACCGGCCTGCGACCCCTGACCGGGCCCCTCGCCCCGTCCGGTGCGGCCAGCCTCAGCAGACAACGACCGGCGCTGGCCAGGGCGAGTGTCCTGCTGGCACTGGCGTTGTCCTTCGCCGCCTCCACAGCCACCTTCAACGCGACCTACGCACAGCAGGCCGAGGCCGACGCCCAGCTCACCAACGGGGCAGACGTCACGGTCACCGAGCCGCCCGGCGCCAGCGTTCCCGCCAGTGCGGCCGCTCCACTGGAGAGGACCCCCGGGGTGCGGCGGGTCGAACCCCTGCAGCACCGCTTCGCCTACGTCGGGGCCGACCTGCAGGACCTGTATGGCGTCAATCCCGCGACCATCGCGTCGGTGACCGCCTTGCAGGACGCCTACTTCACCGGTGGCACGGCGAAGCAGCTCATGACCCGCTTGCAGACCGACCCCACCTCGGTCCTGGTCAGTGCCGAGACCGTCAAGGACTTCCAGCTGAGCCCGGGCGACACCCTCCGGCTGCGACTGCCCGACGCGCACGGCGGTGCCGCCCGCCTGGTGCCCTTCCACTTCGCGGGGATCGTCAACGAGTTCCCCACCGCCCCCAAGGACAGCTTCTTCGTCGCTAACGCCGCCTACGTCGCCAAGGCGACCGGCAATGCGGCCGTCAGCACGTTCCTCATCGACACCGGTGGGACCAACCAGGCCCAGGTCGCCGCCGCGGTACGTCGCGAGGTCGGCTCGGCGGCTGCGGTCACCGACCTCACCGAGGCCCGCGGCAAGGTCGGTTCCAGCCTCACCTCGGTCAACCTCCAGGGCCTGACGCGAATCGAGCTTGGCTACGCGATCGTCCTGGCCGTCGCCGCCGGCGCACTGGTCCTGGCCCTCGGCCTGGCCGAACGCCGACGGTCGATGGCCATCATGACCCTCCTGGGCGCCCGACGCCGTCAGCTCCGCGGCCTGGTGATCGGGGAGAGCACGGTCATCCTCGCTGGCGGTCTGCTCGGCGGCGCAGCCATCGGGACCGTCCTGTCCCACATGCTCGTCAAGGTGCTCACCGGGGTGTTCGACCCACCTCCCTCCCACATCGCGGTGCCGTGGAGCTACCTGACCGGCACCACCCTGGCTGTCGTCGTCGCGCTCGTCGCCGCGGCAGCGTCCGGGGCCCGCGCCAGCACCCGGCCCGCGGTGGAGGAGCTCCGAGACCTGTGACGAACCCTGTGACGAGCGCCGGGGCGAACCCGGGGACGCCGCCCGGCGCGAAGTAGCATCTGCGCCATGGCCCAGGAAACCGCCAACGGTGTGGCCGCGCTCGTCATCGAGGACGACAACGTGCTCGGGCACCAGCTCACCGCCGGACTGGCGGCCCAGGGTTACCGTTCACGCTGGTCCCGCACCGGCGCCTCAGGTCTGGCCGAGGCAGCGGCGCACCGCCCGGACCTGGTCGTCCTCGACCTCGGCCTGCCCGACCAGGACGGCATCGACGTCGCCCGGAACCTGCGCAGCTCCCACCCCGACCTGCTCCTGATCATCCTCACCGCTCGGGATGCGGACATGGACGTCGTCGTGGGCCTCGACGCCGGGGCCGACGACTACCTCACCAAACCCGTCAGCCTCAGCGTCCTGCTGGCTCGGCTGCGCGCCCACCTTCGAAGCAGACCCATGGCCCGGCCCGCCGAACCGATCGCGCACGGCCAGCTCCACATCGACACGGCCGCCAGGGCCTGCACCCTCGCCGGTGCGCCAGTCACGTTGCGCCCCAAGGAGTTCGACCTGCTCGCCACTCTCGCAGCCTCCACGGGCACCGCCCTCAGTCGGGAGGACCTCATGTCCCAGGTCTGGGACGAGAACTGGTACGGCTCCACCAAGACCCTCGACGTGACGATGGTCGCGCTGCGAAAGAAGCTCGATGCTGCCGCCACGGCCGCAGGCTCCCGTGCACCCGTCATCACGACACTGCGGGGCCACGGCTACCGCATGGAACTGGCCTGAGGCAGCACCTCGTCGTCGAGGTCGTCGGTCCCCGCGAGCCCGTCACGCGATGACCGGAGCTGGTACGGCACGGAGGTCACCATGACGCCTGGCTGGTAGAGCAGCCGGCCCTTGAGGCGCAGCGCGCTCTGGTTGTGCAGGAGGTGCTCCCACCAGTGCCCTACGACGTACTCCGGGATGAAGACCGTGACCACGTCTCGGGGGTTCTCGCGCCGGATGTGGCTGATGTACTCCAGTACCGGACGGGTGATCTCTCGGAACGGGGACGCGACGATCGTCAGCGGGATGTCGACCCCGCGTTCGTCCCAGTCTGCTCGTAGCTTTCGCTCCTCCTCCTTGTCGACGGCCACGGTCAGGGCGGTCAGGCGGGAGGGGCGTGTCGCCTTGGCATAGGCCAGCGCCCGCAGAGTGGGGGCGTGCAGCTTGGAGACCAGCACGATCGCATGGTTGCGGCTCGGGAGGATGATGCCGCCGGGCTCGGGTTGGAGGTCGAGCTCGACGGCGTCGTAGTGGCGGCGGATCGCCCGCATGAGCAGGAAGATCGCCACCATTGCTGCGATGGCCAGGTAGGCGCCCCCGAGGAACTTGTAGCGCACGACGATGACCAGGACCAGGGCGGTCACCACCGCGCCGGTGCCGTTGATGAGCTGGGATCGGTGGATGGTGCGGCGGCGGGCGGGGTTGCCCGTCCGGCCGAGCTCGTCGCGCCAGTGCCGGACCATGCCGACCTGGGAGAGGGTGAAGGAGGTGAAGACGCCGACGATGTAGAGCTGGATCAGCTTGTCGATGTTGGCGTCGAAGCCGATGACGAGCGCGGCGGAGACTCCCGCCAGCAGCAGGATCCCGTTGCTGAAGGCCAGGCGATCTCCCCGGTTGTGCAGCTGATGAGGGAGGAAGCGGTCTCTCGCCAGGATCGACGCCAAGGTGGGGAACCCGTTGAACGCCGTGTTTGCCGCCAGCACGAGGATCCCGGCCGTGGCCGCCTGGAAGGCGTAGAAGAGGACGCCGCGCCCCCAGATGGTCTCGGCGATCTGGCTGATCACCGAGGGGTTCCCGTCGTGGTAAGCGCGCGCATGAGTGGCCAGGGCGAGGGCTGTGATCCCGGAGAACATCGTGATGGCCAAGGCGCCCATGATCAGCAAGGTGGTGGCCGCGTTCTTGCTCTGGGGCTTCTTGAACGCCGGGACCCCGTTGCTGATCGCTTCCACGCCGGTCAGCGCCGTGCAGCCGGAGGCGAACGCGCGAAGGCACAACAGGACGGTGAAGATGCCCCCCACTTGGGCGGTGTGCTGCAGCTGGAGGTGGGCGCTGGAGGCCTCCGGGATCCCGCCGTTCAGCTCGCGGTATGCGCCACTGGCGAGCAGCAGCATGGTCAGGCCCACGAAGGCGTAGGTCGGGAACGCGAAGGCTGTGCCCGACTCCTTCACTCCCCTCAGGTTGACGAGCGCGAGCACTGCGATGAAGCCCACGGAGAGCTCCACGGCGTACGGCGCCAGGGACGGCAGCGCGGAGATGATGGCCACCACGCCAGAGACGACCGACACCGCGACCGTCATCACGTAGTCGACCAACAACGCGGCTGCCGCGGTCAAGGACGCGTTCTGGCCCAGGTTCTCCTTGCTCACCACGTAGGCGCCACCCCCGCTGGGATAGGCGTAGCACGTCTGCCGGTACGAGGCCACGACCACGGCCAGCAGCAGCGCCACCGCGATCGAGATCGGCGCGGCGAGTCCCAGGTATGCGGCGGTGCCCGCAGTTCCCAGGACGAGCACGATCTGCTCAGTCGCGTAAGCCACCGACGAGATCGGGTCCGAGCAGAAGACGGGCAGAGCGATCTTCTTGGGCAGCAAGGTCTCGCCCAGCCTGTGGCTGGCCATCGCGCGCCCGATCAGGAGCCTCTTCAGGGACTCGGCAGTTCCGGACAAGACTTCCTCAGCGACCCGTGAATTGCAGCTGCGCAGCGCTCATGGCGCCAGCCTGCAGGGCGCGCCGAGCATTCGTCACGGCCCTTAACGCAACCTTGACGGCACCTCTGCGGGGATTCGAACCCCGGGCCTTCTCATTGCGAAGGCTGAGCCAACAGCTCGTCGCGCACCTGCGCCATCGTCGGGCACACCGTGACCCCCGGACCGGCCAAGCGCTCGGCAGGAGTGGAGGCGGCATACCCGATGCAGCGCATGCCTGCTGCCCGGGCCGATGCGACGCCGGGCGGGCTGTCCTCGACCACCACGCACCGGCTGGGCTCCACTCCCATGGTGCGGGCGGCGTGGAGGTAGAGGTCCGGTGCGGGCTTGCCGCGGTGCACGTCCCGTGCGCTGAAGATCCGCCCCTGGAAGCGTTCGTATAGTCCCGTCACGCCCAGCGTGCGCCGCATCTTGTCGTGGCTGCCGTTGGACGCCACACAGGTGGCGATGCCCTGCTCTGTCAGCTCGTCGAGCAGCGGGATGATGCCCTCGACCACTTCCAGCTCGGTGGCGTAGGCGGCGTCGTAGAGGTGCTCGAACTCGTCGTCCCAGCCGCTCGGGAGCGGTCGGCCGAGGGCTCGCTCGACCTCGGCCTGGAAGTACTCCTCCGAGCGTCCCAGGAAGCGCTCCATCACCTGGTCGGCGCTGAGTTCCCACCCGAGGCTGGTCAGAACCGTGGCACCGATCCGCGCCCCCATCAGCTCGGAGTCGACCAGGACGCCGTCGCAGTCGAAGATGACCAGGTCCACAGGCACGCGGCCCTTTCAGTCTGGGAGGGGTGTTGCGGGGAGCTACTTGCCGATGCCGTCGGTGAGCCCTCTGAGGAACTGGCGCTGACCGATCAGGAAAAGGACGATCATGGGCAACGCGGCCATGGTCAGGCCGGCGAACTGGACTGGCCAGTCGGTGAGCAGTCGGCTCTGCATGTCCATCAGTCCCACGGGCAGCGTCTTGAGGTCACCGGTGCTGATGAAGACCAGCGCGAACACGAACTCGTTCCACGCGAAGAGGGCCTGTAGCAGGGCCGCGGAGACGAGGATCGGTCGACACATCGGCAGGATGACCTGCCAGAAGGCCTGCGTGGGCGAGCACCCGTCCAACGTGGCAGCCTCATCGACCTCTGGGGGGATGTCGATCATGTACGCCCGGATCAGGAAGGTCGTGAAGGGGATGCGGAACGCGGTGTAGAGCACGATGAGTGCCCAGTAGCTGTCGTAGATGTGTAGCTGCTGCAGCAGGCCGAAGAGGGGTATGAGCGCCACGGTCGGTGCGAGCATGAGCCCGCCAAGCAGGAGCCCGAGGATGGCCCCCCCGAAGGGGACGCGCAGGCGCACGAGCCCATAGGCAGACCAGGCGCTGAAGAGGACCGTGGTGAGGATTGAGGCGGAGGTCACCAGAACGCTGTTGACGAAGTAGCGCACGACCCCGGCGCTGCCGGCCCTGCCGAAGTTGCCCCAGCGCAGCTTGCCCGGCAGGCCCCAAGGGTTCGCGAAGACCTCTTGGTTGCTCTTGAAGCTGCTGAAGACCATCCACAGCAAGGGATAGAGGACGGCGACGACGAGCAGTGCGAGCCCGAGCCAGCCTGCCAGGCGCATTGCGCGGGCCCCGAAGCGACGCGCTGCCCGCGTCGACCTCCCGACTGCCGGGGTGTTCGCCGTCATGGCCAACGTCGGGCTTGCCTTCGTCTGGCGGGTGGGGGTCGGGGTCGGGGTCGGGCTGGAGGCGGACATCACCACTGGATCCTCCGTCGGCGGCTGACCACGATCTGGACGGCGCCGATCGCAAGCGTGATCACGAAGATGACCGTGGCAATGGCGGACGCGTATCCCATGTCGTCGTTGAGGAAGGCGTTGCGGTAGAGCCACGTGCCGAGCACCTGGCTGGAGTCCGAGGGCCCACCCGCGGTCATGACCATCACTTCGTTGAACACGAGAAAGGCTCCGGAGACGGTGAGGATGATGATCAGCGTCGTCATCTCGCGGACCATGGGCACGGTCACCGAGAAGAACCTCCGGATCGGGCCAGCGCCATCGACCTTCGCAGCCTCGTGGAACTCCTTGGGAATCCGCTGGATTCCGACGACGAACAAGATCGCGGTGTAGCCGATGGACTGCCACTGGCTCATCGCGATGATGCTGCCCATGGCGGTACTCGGTTCCCCGAGCCACGAGTGCTGCCAGCTCTCGAGCCCCACCGCTCCGAGCAGGCGGTTCACGAGCCCGATCTCGGGGTTGTAGAGGAACGAGAAGAGAATGCCCGCGACCGTGATCGAGATGACAGCGGGGATGAAGTAGATCGTGCGGAGGATGCCACGCAGTCGTTGGTGGACGAACTCCTCGAGCAGGGCCGCCAGGACGAGCGAGAAACCGACCTGGAAGACCAGTGACACGACCGCGAACACCGTGTTGTTCCACAGTGCCGTCCAGAAGATCGGGTCGTGGAACGCCGTCCGGTAGTTGTCGAGCCCGACGAAGGTCGGCGCTACCGAGAACGCGTTCCAGGAGAACAGGCTCAGCCGCAGGTTGTCGACGATGGGGTAGTAGACGAAGACCAGCAGCAGGACCAGGGCGGGCAGGACCCAGGCCAGCGACCGCCATCGCATCAGCGTGGTGCTCATGTCATGCCCTCCTCGGTGGGCGTTGGTCGGTCGACGCTGACCGACCGTGTCGAGGTCGGACCGGGTGGTCCTCGGTCAGTGGGGCGGGCACGTCCAATGATCCGCCCGCCCCACCTGGGTGTGAGGTCAGCCAGCCTGCTTCTTGGCCTTGGCAGCGGCCTCCTGGACGCCGGTCATGACGTCCTTGCTCGTCTTCGAGCCGGAGATGACGCCCTCGATCCCGGAGAGGTAGGCGTTGGCCACCTCTGCGTTGGTCACCGTGTCGAGCCAGATCGCGAACTGGTTGGCCTTGCTGATGTCGGCGAGTGCTGACTGGAGCTGCGGGAACGAGTTCGCCGAGGTCGCCGAGCCCTGGACAGGACTCAGCCAGCCGATGTCAGCCGTGAGCTTCGCGGCATTCTGCTGGGTGGTCATGAACTTGAGGACGTCGACGGCGAGCGCCGCGTTCTTGCTCTGGGCGTTGACCATGAACCCGTCCGGTGCACCCGTCAGGGCTCCGGCGTCACCGGCCGCGCCCTGGGGTGCGGGCAGCCGCATGAAGTCCCAGTTGTCGGCGAGCTGCTTCGGCGCACCTCCCTTGGCGGTCAGCGCCTGGAACTCGACCGACTCCAGGTAGTGCATGGCGGCCTTGCCGTTGAGGAAGTTCGCCTGTCCGGCCTCGTGCGAGACACCGTTGGCGTCCTTGCTGGAGCAGTGGGTGACGATGTCCTTGAACTGGTCGACCGCCTTGGTGTAGCCGGGATCCGTGAATGCACCTGTGGCCGGGTCGTAGTCCTTGGCGAGGGTGTCCGGTGGGACGTTGTACGCGTTCAGTTGTGTGATGTAGTGGATCGCTGGCCAGCCGTACTGGTTGCCGAAGGCGATGGGCGTGTAGCCCGCCGTCCTCAGCTTGTCGCAGTCCCCGATGAGCTCCTCGAGCGAGGCGGGAGCTCCGCTGATCCCGGCCTTGGTGAAGGCTGACTTGTTGTAGGCCAGGTACTTCGCGTCGAGGTCGATCGGCACACCGAAGTTCTTGCCCTTGGTCTCGAAGGCCTTGAGGGCGGCCGGCGAGAAGGTCTTGCCCCACTCGGTGTCGGGCCCGATGACCGAGGTCAGGTCGGCCGCCAGACCGGCACGGACGAACTTGTTGGCGAAGTCACCGGCCCACGAGAAGTAGATGTCGGGCAGCTGCTTCGAGGCCGAGAGCACCCGGATCTTGTCCTTGTAGGGCTGGTCTCCCACCTGCTCGAGCTTGATGGTGACCTTGGGGTTGGCCTGTTCGTAGGCCTTGGTCACGCTCTCGAAGTACGGGGCGTACTTGGGGTCCGCGAACTTGGTGACCATGGTGATGGTTCCCGACTTCTCGGCTGGTGCGCTGAGGCTCTGGCTGCTGGCTCCTCCCGCACCAGGGTTGGCCGTCCCGGGCGCGCCGCAGGCGGCCAGGGCCACCGCGGTCGCGGTGGCGAGCACGGCGAAGGATGCGCTGCGCATGGTGTGCTTCATGTGAGGTCCACTCCTTTGTGGATGGGGTTGAGCGGTGCAGTGAGTCCCTCGAGTGAGGTCTCGTACCCGAAGGCGCCGAAGGTGGCGCAGGTGCTTGAGGCGTATGCCGTCGCGGCGCCCAGGAGCGTCGCGAGCGGCATGTCGCCGATGAGGCCGGCGAGAAGTCGGCCGATGAAGGCGTCCCCGGCCCCGAGGGTGTCGACGACGGGAGTTGCGGGCGCCTGGGCGTACACCACGTGCTCGCCCTGGAGCGCCACCGCACCGCCGGCTCCCATCGTGACCGCGACGAGGCCCGGGCCGAGGTCCTGGATGCGCCGGGCCTCGTGGACGGCCTCGTCGACGCTCGCGAAGGGCAGTGAGCGGATGGCGATGTCGACGAGCGGTGCGTACTCGGCGATGTAGGCCCGCGGGCGCTCCGAGAAGTCGAAGGAGAGCCGCGGTGCCGCGGCGGAGATGTCGCCAAGCTGGTCCTCGACCATGGAGCACTCACCGGTGTGCACGACGGTCGCCGCTGCGACGGCTGCGAAGTCCGCCGGTGTCAGCACGAACCTCGACACCCCCGGGTCCCCGTGGTCGAACACGCGGTTTCCATCGACGACGCGCACGTCCGCCGAGGCGTTCGGGCCCTCGACGACCCTGAGCATCGAGGTGTCCACCCCCTCGGCCACCAGCGCGTCGAGGACGGTGCGACCGGCGAGGTCGGTGCCTACCGCCCCGATGTAGGCCGCGCCGGCGCCACATCGACGCCCGTGCACGGCCACGTTGACCGCGTTCCCTCCGGGGTAGAGCACCCCCCGTTCGAGGTACCGGTCGACGACGTTGTCGCCAAGGGTGAGCAGAGTGACGTTCATGCTGCCGTCCTTCAGTACGCCATGCGACGGTAGTAGCGGCGGGTCGTCAACGGGTGGTCACGGAGCACCTCGAGGTGGGCGCTGACCCGCTCGAGCAGGGCAGCCAGGATTACCGGCGACACGAGTGCCCGGGTGGTCTGCGAGATCCCGGGCAGTTCCACATCCGCCGTGTCGAGGATGAGCAGCTTCTCGGTGAGTCCCGACACAAAGCGCTCCACCCGGTCGGCGAGGGGCCGGGTGGCGTCCTCGCCCTTGAGCAGGAGGACGCTCACGTCAGGCTCGACGAGCTCGAGGGTGCCGTGGAAGAAGTCCGAGGCATGCACGGGGCGCGTCCGGATCCACTGCATCTCCTCCAGGATGCACATGCCGTAGTAGAAGGCCTCCGGCCACGTGTTGCCGGACCCGGTGACGATGTGCCACGGATCGGCCGCGATCGCCTCGGCGAGCGCGGGCGCTCGCCGATCGAAGGCGCCCTTGGCGTCGAGGAGGAGCTCGGGCAGACGTGTCAGCTCGGCGACGACGGCGGCGTGGTCCTCGAGCACGCCCGTGCGCGCCATGATCGACAGCGACAGCAGCAGCGCCTGCAGGTAGAACGACTCGCAGGACGTGTCGTCCTCGGCGAAGTTCACCAGGCTGACGTCGGCCTTGGTCCCCAGCGGGGTGTCGGGGTGGCCGGTGAGGACCAGCACCCGCGCCCCGGCGGCCTTGACGAACTCGAGGGCCGCGATGCTCTCGGCGGTCGTGCCGGACAGCGACGGGATGACCACCAGGGTGTCTCGGCCCACCGTTGCCGAGCCCGTCACGACGAGCTCGGCGGGCAGGACGACGTCGGCGCGGAAGGCTGAACGGTCGCGCAGCAGGGCGGCCGCGGGCTGCATGAGGATGCCCGCCCCCCCGGCGCCGGCGAAGACCACGTTGGTCACGCCGGAGCCGAGGGCGTCAGCCACCACGGCGTCGATCTGATCGGCCAGGCCGACGGCACCCGACTGGATGCGCAGGTAGCGCGCTGGGTCGAAGTTGAGCAGGTCGGGAGTCATGCTCAGTACTCGACCTTGAACATGTACCGACGCGTCTCGAGGTCGTGACCGCGGACCGACTCGTAGTGCTGGGCGAGCCGGTTGGCCAGTGCACCCACGACGATCGGCGAGACCTCGCCTCGGACGGACTCGGGAATGCCGGGCAGCTCGAGGTCGCGCACGTCGACGTACTGCGCCTTCTTGCAGTACTGGTCGAGGAAGCTCTTCGCCCGCTCCCCCATGGGCCGCGAGGCGTCGTCACCGACCCACAGCAGGACCGCGGTGTCGTCGTCGACCATCTCGAACGCACCCTGGAAGAACTCTCCGGAGTTGAACGCCGCCGCGTGCTTCCACTGCATCTCCTGCAGGAAGCACATGGCCAGGCCGTAGGCCCATCCGTAGCTGGGTCCGGACCCCAGGACGTACGTGATCGGCTCGTCCTTGAACGCGTTGGCGATGTCGGCGAGCTCCGGCTCGGCCTGCTCGACTGCGTGCCGGACGGCGACAGGCAGAGCCGCAAGTGCCTGGTCGACGGCGTCGGTGTCGAGCTCGGCGCCAGTGGCGGCGAGCAGCTCGAAGGCGACGATCAGCTCGAAGAGGTCGCTCTTCCCGGTGAAGGCCGTGTCGGCCGCCTCGGCGAGTGGGCTGCCGGGCTTGGCGGCGGCGATGACCGTCGCGCCGGTGGCCTTGGCGGTCTTGGCGGCGGCGACGGTCTCCTTGGTGGTTCCGGTGTAGGACGCCAGCACGACGAGCGAGCCGGGACCCATGATCGCCGGCACCGAGGTGTTGAGCTCGTCGCTCTGGAGCTGGAAGGCCGGGAACGATGCCTTCTGCTGGAGCAGGTAGTGGGCCGGGTAGCTGCAGATGATAGAGCCGCCGGCGCCGACGAAGTACACGTTGCGCAGCCCGCGCTCCACGACGTCGCGGACCACGGTCGCGATCGCCTCGCGCTCCGCGATGGTGGCCGTCAGCTTGTCGACGATGTCGGCGTCGATCGGCTTGAGGGGAAGGGTTTCGGTCATCGGTGCTCCTGGTTCCAATCCGCGAGTAGCTCGCTTTTGATAACGTTCTCAACGTGATGAGTGAGAACGTTCTCAACCCATAGGCCTCCTGTCAAGAGGGTTCCCGGAAATTGGTCAGATCCGGTGCGACGAGGCATTCCGACACCGGCTAAGGTCGGGCCAGAAGTCGGCGGAGGCGTGCCGCCGACGGGGCGCCGGGGACCCGCGCGCTCGCGGCGCCGACCGCCACAGCGATCGACTCGGCAGACCACCAAAACCGTTGGTTCGAGACGTATTCGAAGGAGCACCGTGAGCAAGAGCGTTGAACCGCGCGGCATCGCCACGGTTCCCGACGTCGCGCGTGAAGCGGGAGTCTCCACCGCCACCGCTGCCAGGGCGCTCGGCGGCTATGGCTCGGTGCGCGAGAGCACCCGCGAACGGGTGCTCGCGGCAGCCGAACAGCTTGGCTATCGAGCGAACAGCCTCGCGCGGAGCATGATCACCGGGTCGACGCGCACCCTCGGCGTCGTGGTGTCAGACATCGAGAACCCCTTCTTCCGTCGTTCACTGCGCGGCATCGCCGACACGGCGCGGGCTCAGGGGTTCGAGGTGCTGCTGGCCAACACCGACGAGGAGCTCGACAAGGAGGAGACCGCGGTCAGGCTGATGACCGAGCGACGCGTGGACGGCCTGGTCGTGTGCCCCGCAGACGGTGGCGACAGGTCCCACCTCCGCGAGGTCATTGCAGCCGGCATCCCCGTGGTCCTGCTGGACCGGAGCGTGGCGGGCCTGCAAGCCGACACGGTAGGTATCGACAACCGCAAGGCTGCGCGAGCTGCCACCGAGCACCTGTTGGCCAACGGCCACCGAGAGATCGCGATCCTCACCGGCGGGACACCCACGATGCTGGAACGCATGCTGCGCCCCGACATGAGGGGCGTCGAACGGGCATCGGCAACGACTGTCGGCGCCCGCGCGGCCGGGTTCCGCGATGCCATGACGGCGGCAGGTGTCCCTATCCGACCGGAGCTGATCTCCTCCGGTGGCTACCGGCGCGAGGACGGCGAGGCCGAGACGGCCAGACTGCTTGCCTTGGATGACCGGCCCACGGCGATCCTCGCCTTCGACGCCATGCAGTCGCTCGGGGCGTTCCACGCCATAGCGCGCGCGGGAATTCGTTGCCCGCAGGACGTGTCTCTGCTGGGCTTCGACGACACCGAGTGGGCTGACGTGGTCAGCCCGGCGTTGACGGTCGTCGCCCAGCCGGCCTACGAGATCGGGGTGGCGGCGTGCCGCCTGCTGTTGTCACGCATCGAGGGAGCAGGGGGCGCGGTGGCCCATCGACGGTTACCGACCGAGCTCATCGAACGCGGCTCAGTAGGACCGTGGCTGGCGACATGAGGGTTTCAGTACACCCGCCCGGCCCCGGCAGCCCCTCAAGGTGAGAGGCGCAGTTCGAGTGCATGGAGTTCATGGGCTGGCTCGGGTCCGATGGAGCAATAGCTGACAGTCACATAGCAAGACACCCTGTCCATCCTGCGCCGTTTGGGCAGGTCAGACAGGGTGTCATCGGGTGGAGCTGCGGGGATTCGAACCCCGGGCCTTCTCATTGCGAACGAGACGCGCTACCAACTGCGCCACAGCCCCTGATGCGGACGAAACAATAACACCAGCACGGGGCCCGATGGAAAACGGTCGCCTGCCGGTCCCTATGCCGTGCCTCTCAGCGTGGGGCACGGCATAGGGATCGGCACAGGGACCGGCGACTTGGGCGTCCGCTGACCGGCTCGAAGGCGTTCTCGTCAGGTCAGGCGCGCTCGCATCACCGTGTGGCCCGTGTCGACCTGCCGGATCTCCACCGCCGCGATGCGCGCGACGGGCAGGGTAGACACCCCGACCGGGTGCATGATCCGGTCCGGCCGGGCGGTCCAGTCGCGAAGCTCCGTCGCCTGACCGGCTCGATCCACGACCCAGATCGCATAGTCCACGCGGTAGTCGCCGCCCGAACCCCCAGCGCCCGAACCACCCGCGCCCGAACCCCCAGCACCAGAACCACCAGCCGCGCTGCCCGTCTGCCGGGCGTACTGGCACTCCACCCGCAGCTCGGTCCCGCTCGCGGTGGGCACGACGTCGACCACGGCCGTCATCAGCGACGGCTCGACAGCGCTGAAGGCCAACCTGCCTCCCGCCACCAAGCCGGGCCTGGTCGACCCGGCGTTCGAGGTGGCCCCCGGTGCTGGCGCGCCGTCGCGCCCGGCGTTGGACGCGGCATACCCGCCGACGCCTCCGATGAGGAGAGCGGCCGCAGCGGCGGTCAAGGGCACCAACCAGGCGCGCCGGGCCGTCCTGACCGGCTGGGAGGGCAGCGCGGGCATCAACGAGGCCGGGAGCTCCAGGTCGAGGACGTCATGGTCCATGGCGAGGACCTCGCCGGGCGGCAGCTGGGCGAGCAACCCCGGCAGCCCGGCGAGCTCGGCCACCGCGGCGCGGCAGACCGGACATCCGGCCAGGTGCTCCTCGTACTCGCGGCGCTCGGCAACGGCAAGGGCACCGAGCACGTAGGCGGCGTCCCAGTCGGCGTACTGGTCGCGCTCGCTCATCGGCCGCTCACCCCCTTCTCCTGCAGGACCAGTCGCAGGCTGCGCAGCCCGTAGTGCAACCGCGACTTCACGGTCCCCTCCGGCACCCTCAACTCGGCCGCGATCTCGGCCACGGTCCTCCCTTCGTAGTAGGCCGCCGCGATGACCTGCCGGTGCTCTCGCGAGACCGAGCCGAGCGCGTCGGCGAGCAGCCACCGGTCCAGCACCTCGCCCGACCGGTCCCCCACCCCGGGCTCGACGAAGTCGATGCCGGCGACCTCGTGCCGCGACGCGGCACTGCGCCAGCGGTCCACGACGAGGTTGCGCACGACGGTGAACAACCAGGCCCTGGCCTGCTGTTCGGAGCGCGTCCCCAGCCCGGGGTCGCGCCAGGCCCGCAGCAGCGACTCCTGCACGACGTCCTCGGCGACCTGGGCGTCACGCGTCAGCCGCAGGGCGAACCGCCACAGCTCGGCGGCATGGCGGTCGTGCAGACCCTGCAGGGCCGCTTCCCGCTGGTTCGTCCCCACCTCAGGCTTCCTCCCGCCCCTCGACACGACAGATCCTCCCCGCACCGGGGACTCGCCGTAAAGGACGAGACATCGGCCCGCGCGGTTCAGCGTGGACGCCGTGAACCCCTGCGACCTCGGCTACGTTCCTGGGTCATGCAGATCAACGGACTCCCGGCCCACGTCCTGCTCGTGCACGCGGTCGTCGTGCTCCTGCCGTTGACCTCTCTCGCCGCCGTGCTGGTGAGCGCCTGGCCGGCCGCCCAGCGGAAGCTGACCTTCCTCGTCCCCCTGGGCGCCGTCATCGGTGCGGCAGTCGTGCCGATCACGACCCGCGCAGGCAACGACCTCGCCGCCAGGCTCGGCAACCCGCCCTTCATCAAGGCGCACCAGGACTACGGCGACAAGGTCCTGCCCTGGGCCGTGGCCCTGGCCGTCACGACCCTCGTGCAGTGGCTCTACCTGCGACAGGGCTCGGCCACGGTCGTCCGGGTCGTGCTCGGGCTGCTCGTGGTCGGCAGCGCCGTGGGCACCGGCACGATCGTGGTGCTCACCGGCGACTCGGGCGCCCACGCGGTGTGGGGCAACCGGTAGGTCGCGCCAGGCACCTCCGGAACGTGGTCCCGACAGGTCAGGCGCCGGCGACCCGACGCTCGGGGACGTCCTGGTATGCCGCGTACTCCGTGTCGGCGTCGCCCACCAGGTCGGCGGACGTGGGCGCGGGGCGCGTCACCCGGGACTTCATCGTGTAGGTCGGTCGCGGCACCGGCACGGGATCCCAGGTGAGGGGGATGTCGTCCTCGTCCACGAGCGGGCGGGCCGGGATGCGCGAGGACTCAGGCGTGGCCGCTGCTGGCACAGCCACGTCCGCAGCCTCGTGGTCGAACAGCTCCGGCCGCGTTGGCTGGGCTGCGATGACGGACTCGACCGCGGCATCGACCACCGGCTCGACCACCGGCTCGACCCCCGACGGGACAGCCCCGTGGGACGAGGTCGGCTGCGCCGGGGCCGGGTGCGAACAGGCCGGGCGGGAGGAGTCACGGGAGGCGGCACGGGAGCGACGTTCGGCCAGCGCGGCGCTGCGGGCCCAGGCCACGGCCCCACCGACGCAGACCAGGGGCACGAGCAGGGTGAGCACGGGCAGCAACGAGAGCGCGACGAGCGGGAGCGCCACCACCACCGTGGACAGGGCCCCGAGCATGATCATCGCCCGGTTGCGGCGGGCCACCAGGGGGTTCGTGCGCACCGGCTCCGCCTCGAACGGCCTGGGCAGCTCGGCCCGGGCGGTCTCGGCACGCTTCACGACCACCTGCGGACGCGCGGCGCGCGCTGGGGACACGGCATACGAACGCGGTTGCGGCGCGGAGAGGTTGGACGCCGGCAGCGGACTGCGGCGTTCGAGCACGCGCATCGACTCCGAGAACTGGTCCACGGAGCGCGCGGTGGCGAGGTGCTCGCGGCGACGGACCCAGAACTGCACGAAATAGGCAGCCCAGACCGCGATGATGACGAGGAAGACAAGACTGCTGGGCTGCACGGATACGAGGCTAGGTCTCCTGTGCTGACGGACCGGGGACGTGGGGCGGTGTGTCGCCACTGTGACTGGTGTGGTTGGTGTGCAACCGCTCGAGCAGCGAGTGGCCGCCCAGGTCCTCGGTGGTCAGGGCGAAGGTCCGGTGGTCGCGCCAGGCCCCGTCGATGTGCAGGTAGGACGCCCGCACCCCTTCGTCGCGGAAGGCGAGCTTGCGGACGACGGCAAGGCTGTTGGCGTTCTCGGGACGGATGTTGACCTCGATCCGGTGCAGCCCCATCGTGCCCAGGGCATGGTCGCCCGCCAGCGCCAGGGCCACTGGGGCGATGCCGCGGCCGGCGACGGACTCGTCCACCCAGTACCCCGCCGAGGCCGAGAGCAGCGACCCGTACGAGATGCCGAACAGCACCATCTGGCCGACGATGCGGCCCTCGATCCGGAGCGTGAACGGCAGCATCCGACCCGCCTTGGCCTCCCGGCGGTAGTGCCGCACCAGCCCGGCGAAGGAGATGACCGGCTGCTCCTGGTCCGGCGACGTCGCGTCCCAGGGCCCCAACCACGAACGGTTGCGGCTGCGGACCTCCGCCCACTCGGCCCGGTCCCGGCGGTGCAGCGAGTCGAGCAGCACGTGCTCGCCGCCGGGGGTCTCCCCCCGAAGCTCTACCGGCCAGAGGGCCATCAGTGGTCGCCGCCGCGGATCTGCGAGAGCGCGTGCGGCAGCACGGCTTCCAGCACCCCCAGCCCGTCGCGGACCCCGCCGGTCGACCCCGGCAGGTTGACCACGAGGGTCGTGCCGGAGACCCCGGCCACCCCGCGCGACAGCGCCGCCGTCGGCACCCCGGCCGCGAGCCCGGCGCCCCGGATGGCCTCGGCCAGTCCGGGGACCTCGCGGTCGAGGACGGCCCTGGTCGCCTCGGGCGTGCCATCCGTGGGCGACAGCCCCGTGCCCCCCGTGGTGATGACCACGTCCGGTATGCCGGCCAGTGCCTGCGCCAGTGCCTCACGAACGGCGGGGCCGTCGGGCACGACCACGGGGTCCCCGACCGCCAGACCCCACTGCCGCAACGCCTCCACGACGAGGGGACCCCCACGGTCGGGGTACACCCCTTGGGCAGCGCGGGTCGAGCAGGTGATCACGACCGCAGTGGGGCGGGCGCTGTCGGCGAGGTCGTCGATGCCCGCGACGCCCTCGGTCACAGCGCCTCCGCCCAGTCGCCGGAACGCCCGCCCGACTTGGCGGTGACCCGGATGTCGGTGATCCGTGCGTGCTTGTCGACCGCCTTGACCATGTCGATCAGGGCCAGCGCCGCGACCGCAACTGCAGTCAGGGCCTCCATCTCGATGCCGGTGCGGTCGGCGGTGCGGACCGTGGCTCCGATGTCGACGCCGTCGTCGACCACCTCGAGGTCGACCTCGACCCCGTGCACGGCGATCGGGTGCGCCAGCGGGATGAGCTCGGGGGTCCGCTTCACCGCCTGGATGCCGGCGATCCGGGCGACCGCGAGCGCGTCGCCCTTCGGCACCGTCCCGTCCCGCAGGGCCGCGACCGCCGCGGGAGACAGCAGGACCCGACCGGCAGCGGATGCCTGGCGCGCGGTCACCTCCTTGGCGGAGACGTCGACCATGTGGGCCGACCCGTCCGGTCGCACGTGGGTGAGTCCGGACGGTCCGGGCCGCTCCGCCGGGTCGAGGCTCACATCCCCTCCCGGCCCAGCAGCGGCAGGCACATCAGCTCGTCACCCGCCGCGACCTCGGTCACGTCCTCGGGGATGACGGCCAGGGCGTCGGCGGCGGCGAGCGCACCGAGCATGTGGGAGCCCTGGCCCCCGGCGAGTCGGGCCCGGTCGTCGTCGAGGATCACCCGCACGAACTCCATCTTGCCCTCGACCGAGCCGAACGGCTCCGCCGCCACGGCGGGGACGTAGCCCGGCGGGTAGGACGGCTCGGGGCGGCCGGCCATGGCGCGCAGCGCGGGTGCCACGAACACGTGGAAGGACACCAGGGCGCTCACCGGATTCCCGGGCAGGGTGAACACGGGCACGCGCTCGTCACCGAGCACCCCGAAACCCTGGGGCATGCCCGGACGCATCGCGACCTTGTCGAACCGCATGGTGCCGACCCGCGACAGGACCTCCTTGACGGTGTCGAAGGCGCCCATCGAGACACCGCCGGTCGTGATGATCGCATCGGCGCGGACGAGCTGGCCCTCGAGGGTCTCCATGAGGGTGCGGGCGTCGTCCGGCACTCCCCCGACCCGGAACGGCGTTGCCCCCACGGCGGTCACGGCGGCAGTCAGCATCACCGAGTTGGAGTCGACGATCTGGCCGAACCCGGGCGTGCGCCCGACCTCGACGAGCTCGTCGCCGGTCGAGATGACGACCACCCGCGGCCTCGGGACGACGCGCACCCGGGCGATGCCGGCGGCCGCCAGCAGGGCGATCTGTCCGGGACCGAGCAGGGTGCCACGACGCAGGACGACGTTCCCGGCCTCGACGTCCTCGCCGACCTCGCGCACGTGCGCGCCCACGCTCCGACGCTCCCTGATCTGCACCCGGACCACCCCGCCATCGGTCGCCTCGACGGGCACGACGGCGTCGGCGCCATGCGGCATCGGGGCACCGGTCATGATTCGCATGGTCTGCCCGCTGGCGAGGGACCACGGTTTGGTGTTGCCCGCAGCGATGTCGTTGACCACGGGCAGGGTCACCGGGCTCTCGGCACTGGCGGTCGCGATGTCCGAGGCGTGCACGGCATACCCGTCCATCGCGGAGTTGGTGAAGCCCGGCAGCGACCCCCGAGCCTGGACGTCCGCGGCCAGGATGCAGCCCTGCGCGTCGAGGACGCCGAGCTCGAACGGCGGAATCACTGTGACCGTGCTGAGGATCCGGTCCAGGTGCTGTTCGACGCTGATCACGAGGTGGTCGCTCCTTCCGCCACGGTGTCTCCGAGGATGTCTGCCACCGTCGCCGTCGCGGTGAGGGTGGTGCCGTCGGGGACGGTGAACGGCTCGTCAGCCTCCACCACGACCTCGCCCACGCACCGGATCCCGGCGCCGAACGTCACGTCGCCACGAACGGTCAGGGAGGTGCAGTCGATCATGGACGGGCTGCCCCCGGGGAACCGTGCATCGAACTGCTTGATCTGCGTGTAGTGCTTGTCGAGGTCGACGCGAGGATCAGGTCGCGTCGACCTGGCCACGACCTCGAACTCCTCGCCGAAGCCATACAGGTCCGAGCGGAGCAGGAGCAGCTCGTTGGTCGTCTTCACCGGACGGAACCGGCTCCGGGGCACGTGCAGCGCGCGAGACCCGTCGAAGACCTCGATCGCCATGCCCATGGCCGACTCGAGCTGGATGACCGGCGTGGAGTCGGGGCGTCGGGGGTCGACGGTCTTGCGGTTGATGATGATCGGCAGGCCGAGGACGCCGTCGCGCGCCGACATCTGGGCATCGAGGGCGTCGAGATCGACCCACAGGTTGTTGGCGTGGAACAGCGAGTGCCGCCGCGTGTCCTGGAAGTGCTCCTGGTCCTCGGGTGCCACCATCGCGCTCTCGCGGAGCACCACCCTGCCGTCACTGCGACGGACTGCCAAGTGGCCACCCTTGCGGTCGTTGAGGGTGCGGTCGCAGACCTCCGAGACGTACGGAATCGACTCGCGTGCCATCCAGGCCGGGATCGCCGGGTCGCAGGTCGCCCCGAGGTTGTCCGAGTTCGAGAGGAACGCGTAGCGAAATCCCTTGTCCCGCAAGGCTGCCAGCACGCGACTGGCCATCAGGGCCACGTAGACGTCGCCATGGCCGGGAGGGCACCACTCGAGGTCGGGGTCGTCGGGCCACGACACCGGGGTGAGGTCATCGGCGCGCAGCTTGGGCTCGGCGTTCTGCAGGAAGTCGAGCGGCAGCCCGTCGACGGCCAGGTCGGGATACGCCGCCAACGCGGCCAACGACTCCTGTCGGGTGCGGAACGAGTCCATCAGCACCAGCGGGACCTGCACGTCGTGGCGGGCGCGCAGCGCGAGCACCTGGCGCGCCACCACGTCCAGGAACGTCAGTCCGTCGCGGACCTCGAGCACCGACTTGGGACCGGACAGGCCCATGCTCGTACCCAGACCGCCGTTGAGCTTGATGACGGCGGTACGGGCCAGCGCCTGAACCGTCTGGTCATCGTCGGCGGCGATGCTCTCGAGCGTCGTCACGTCGCGCAGGGGCTCGATGTCGTCTTCCGGGATGATCCCGGCCTTGCCCGACTCGAGCTGGGCGTAGGCGTCCTCGAACGCGTGGATCGCCAACGGGTCGACCCCCCGCTCGGTCATCCGCGCAACCGCCTGCGCCAGCCCTTCCTTGCTCATGACGGGCAGCCTAGTGGGACGATCTGGGCGTGCCCCCGTCCAGCAAGAGCGCCATGAGACAGCACCTGCGCTCGGTGCGCCGCGAACGCGTGCCGGCGCGTGACCGGGCCCGCGACGCGCAGGAGCTGGCGCTGACCGCGCTCGAGGTCGTACATGCCGCGGGGGTCCGTCGCGGGGACTGGGTCGCCGCATACGAGGCCACGGCTCTCGAGCCGCCCACCGAAGCGATGATCGAGGCGTTGTCCGCGCAGGGCATCCGGGTGATGGTGCCGGTCACCCTCGACGACTGGGACCTGGACTGGCGGGAGGCCGGGAGCGAGCAGGTCCTGGGCAGGGAGGCGATCGCCACCGCTGCGGTGGTGTTCCTGCCGGCCCACGGGGTGGACCGCTCGGGGACGCGGATCGGGCAGGGCAAGGGCTGCTACGACCGGGTGGTTCCCCGGACCGCCGCCCGGCTGGTGGCCGTCGTCCATCCGTGGGAGCTGCTCGACGAGGACCTGCCGACCGAGCCGCACGACCGCACGGTGCATGCCGTCATGGCGGTCGGGCCGGGGGTGGTCGAGGTGGGGCGGGGCCTTCAGGCGCCTTGACGCCTTGACGCCCTGACGCGCCGACGCGCCCGTGAGTGTCGCGGTCAGTCGGAGGAGCCGCCGGGCACCAAGGTCAGCTCGTCGCCGCCGGCATCACGGACGGCCTTCTCGGTGAAGGGCCACGGGAAGAGCTCGTTGTGAGCCCAGGCCTGCGACTGGTCGTTGTAGTGGGGTGCGAAGGCGTGGCCGCTGTTCCCGGTCTGGTTGACCCAGTGCGACTTGTCGAGGTTGCCGAGGTCGACGACCATCCGCATCGAGGGCGCCCAGTCGACGTCGAACGCCTTGCTGGTGTCCCCGCCGTCGAGTCCCACGCTGGCATCCCACCCGTTGGCGTCGACGATGGCCGACCCGCCGGGCATGTCCATGGGTCCGCGGTTGAAGAGCATGGACACGATGCCCGGCACGTCCGCTCCACCCAGCACCTGGTGGGTCAGGGTGAGCTGGTGCAGCTTGCCCCACTGCCAGTCGTGCGGATCCTTGCCGAGCTGCTTGGTCAGCTGGAGCCGGGCATCCACGAGGGCCTTGCGCAGGATCTCGGACTCACTCTCGGTCACCCCGGGCGTGCGCTTGTCGTCCCACCACGCCGAGCGTGGCTTGGTCAGCAGCACCGAGACGGCCTGCATCCACTGGCCGCCGCCATCGGCCCGCAGGTCCTTGGGCAGCTCGTCATCGAAGGTCAGGTTGAGCAGGCTGGACCAGACGGCGTTGTAGTAGGCAGCGGCGGCACCGGAGTCGCTCGAACCCACCGGGTTCGTGTAGTCCCAGCCACGCAGCAGGTCCTGCGCCTGCTTGGTGAAGTCGTCGCGCCCGAGGTCGACCTTGAGCAGCGCCTTGACCAGCGTCGGTGCGAACTGGCTGCGGGTGTCGCCCTGGATGGCCGACATCGTGGCCGGCGTGACCTTGGTGTTCTTCTCCAGCAGCGACCGGATCCGCTGGCTGCGGAAGCCGTAGTCCCACTCCGTCGTCAGGAACGGCGTCTGGCTCTCGGTCACGGCCTGGTTGGCCGCGACGATGAACCCCTCGGGCGGGTTGTAGGCGTGCGGCATCGAGCCGAAGGGCACGTAGCCCTGCCAGTCCCACGAGGAGACCCAGCCCGGCCTGATCCAGAAGCCTGGAGCAGAGTCCATGTACCGGCTGCGGACCGGGATCCGGCCCGGAGCCTGGTAGCCGATGTTGCCGGCTGTGTCGGCATACAGCAGGTTCTGGGCCGGGACGGCGAACTGCTGTGCGGCAGTGCGGAACTGGGCGAAGTTCTGGGCCGTGTCGAGCCCGAAGATCGCGTCAGCGGTCTGGCTCACCTCGAGGCCGGTCCACTGCAGGGCCACCTCGTAGGTGCCGGGGCTCGGCCGACCGTTGACGGGCGGGCTCTCGCCTGCCTTCTCGACCGGTTCGAGGGCATCGGAGAGGATCGGGCCGTGCACGGTGCTGCGCACCGTGATGGTCTGCTGGCCGCCCCCGCCGATCTTGATCGTCTCGGTGCGCGTGGTCAGGGGGACCTGCTTGCCGTCGCGCAGGTAGGTGTTGCCGCGCACCTGCTCGAGGAAGAAGTCGCTGACGTCCGGCCCGAGGTTGGTGAACCCCCAGGCGACCGACTGGTTGTGGCCGATCACCACGCCGGGGAGTCCGGAGAACGAGTAGCCCGCCACGTCGAAGGGGCAGCTGCCACTCACCGACCGGCAGTGCAGGCCGACCTGGTACCAGATGCCGGGGATCGAGACACCGAGGTGAGGGTCGTTGGCCAGCAACGGTTTTCCGGTGCTGGTGCGGCTCCCGCTGACGACCCACGAGTTCGACCCGATGCCGTCACCGCGCCCCAGGGTCACCGGCACCGCGGCGAGCGCCCGCTGCACCACGGCATACGCGCTCTGGGCTGCGTTGCCCGTCTCGGCGGCCAGCTCGCCGGGAGTCCCCGCCACCGGGGCCGCCGGGCGCGTCGCCACCTTCGACCGCGCGGGGCGCGTCGCGACCTTCGCCTGCGTGGGCCGTCCGAGCATGGTCGGCACGGCCGAGTTCGCCGTCGCCGGGGACGAGCTCGAGGACGCAGCCGCGCCGTCGCCCGAGGTCGCACCGGGCGACCAGTCCTGGGGGGAGAGGATCGGCTTGTTGGTGCCGTAGGGATAGGCCGGGTACAGCTCGTTGATCTGGGCGATGGGCATCGAGCCGGCGAGGCGGGCGCGCATCAGCTCGGCGCTGTAGTCGCCGCGCAGGTCCCAGGCCATCGCCTTGAGCCAGGCGAGGGAGTCGGCCGGCGTCCAGTCCTCGACCCGGTAGTCGGTGACCTTCTGGCCGAGCACGACGTACTCGAGCGACATGCTCGAGGGGTTGCCCTGCCGGTGGATGTAGGCGTTCACCCCGTCGGCATAGGCCTGCAGGTAGCGGCGGGTCTCGGGCTTGAGGGTCGGCAGCTCGGCCTCGGCGACCCGGCGCCAGCCGAGCGTGCGGATCACCACATCGGTCTTCAGCCCACCCTTGCCGACGAGCTCGGACAGCCGCCCGGCGGTGATGTGCCGGCGCAGGTCCATCTCGAAGAACCTGTCCTGCGCGTGGACGAACCCTTCGGCCTTGAAGAGGTCGTCGGCGCTGTCCGCGTAGATCTGCGGGATGCCGTGGTCGTCGCGGATGACGCTGACCTTGCCCGACAGGCCCGGGATCTGGATCTCGCCCTCCGTCGTGGGGAACGGACGCCGCACCCAGGTGACGGCGAGGACCACCACGATTCCGAGGACGATGACGAGCAGGGCCGCCACTGCCACGGCGACGCGGCGGGCAAGAAGGGCGCGAGACACCCTGCGAGACTATCCGCACCACCTCGAGGGAAAGGACGTGACGGGCCGTGCGCGCAGCGATCCTGCCCCCTGACCTCGTGTGGTCCGCGCCGTCCATGACATCCGCCGCGTCGGGCACCTTCACCCTGCACGACCTGACCCCGGCCCTGCTGGTCGGCTCGATCGTCCTGCTGGTCTCGGTCGCCGCCGTCCGGCTGTCCCTCAAGTCAGGACTGCCCTCGCTGCTGATCTACCTGTGCATCGGGCTGGCCATCGGTGAGGCCGGTTTCGGCATCAGGTTCGACTCCAACGAGCTCACCCAGGTGCTCGGCTACTCCGCCCTCATCCTCATCCTCGGCGAAGGCGGGCTCAGCACCCGCTGGGAGGGGATCCGGAACTCGGTCGGACCCGCGGCGGTGCTGTCGACCGTCGGCGTCATCGTCTCGGTGCTCGTCGTCGCCCTCGCCGCTCGCTTCGTCCTGCACCTCGACTGGAACACCGCCCTGCTGGTGGGCGCGATCCTGTCCTCCACGGACGCGGCGGCGGTGTTCTCGGTGCTGCGCCGCGTGCCGCTCCCCCGCCGGATCACCGGGATGCTGGAGGCGGAGTCGGGCTTCAACGACGCACCGGTCGTCATCCTGGTCACCGCCCTCGCGGCGAGGTCCGCCCACCCCGCGGGTGCGGAGTCGTGGCTCACCCTGGCGGTCAAGGCGGTCGTCGAGCTCGGGGTGGGCGCCGCCACCGGGCTGGCCGTGGGATGGGCCGGAGGGCAGTTCATGCGGCGAGCCGCGTCCGGCTCCTCGGGTCTCTTCAGCATCGGGGTGGTCGCCCTCACGATCCTGGCGTATGCCGCGGCGTCCAGCGTCCATGCGAGCGGGTTCATCGCCTGCTACCTCGCGGCGCTGGTGCTCGGCAACCTGCGGCTGCCGCACGGCCCGGCGGTCCTGGGACTCGCCACCGCGATGGGTTGGCTCGCCCAGATCGGGCTGTTCGTCATGCTGGGCCTGCTGGCTTCGCCGGGCAACATGGCCCGCCAGGTCGTGCCCGCGATCGTCATCGGCCTGGTGCTGCTGCTGCTCGCGCGGCCGCTCTCGGTGCTGGTCTCGGTCGCACCCTTCCGGCTTCGCTGGCGCGACCAGGTCTTCCTGTCGTGGGCGGGGCTGCGAGGTGCCGTCCCCATCGTGCTCGCGACCGTGCCGCTCACGGTCGGCGCCAAGAACGTCTCGTGGATCTTCGAGCTGGTGTTCGTGCTGGTCGTCATCTTCACGCTGGTCCAGGCACCGACCCTGCCGTGGGTCGCCCAGCGCCTCGGCATCGTCGAGGACTACGCCACGCTCGACCTGGCCGTCGAGGCCACCCCCCTCGACGAGCTGAAGGCAGAGGTCATCCAGGTCACCGTCGGGCAGGCCTCCAAGCTGCACGGCGTCGAGGTCTTCGAGCTGCGGCTGCCCGAGGGTGCCAACGTGACCCTCGTCGTGCGCGGCGGCAAGGGCTTCGTGCCGCAGAACAACACGGCCATCCGTCGCGGCGACCAGCTGCTCATCGTCTCGACCGCGGAGGCCAGGAGCCGGGCCGAGAAGCGGGTCCGCTCGGTCAGCCAGCATGGTCGCCTCGCCGGCTGGCGTGACGGGAGCGGGAAGAAGTAGGCCCCCCGCGGCCTTATAGTTGGCAGTCGAGCCATCACAGTGCCAGCGTCGCAGGTAGCGAACGCCGGCCAGAACGCCGAATTGGAGGAACCGTGCCGACGTACTCCTACGCCTGCACCGAGTGCGACCACCGCTTCGACGCGGTGCAGTCGTTCAGCGACGACTCCCTGACCGTCTGCCCCGAGTGCGAGGGCCGGCTCCGCAAGGTCTTCAACGCGGTCGGCGTCGTCTTCAAGGGTGGCGGCTTCTACCGCACCGACTCCCGCAGCAGCTCCTCAGCCTCGGTCCCTGCCCCCTCAGGGTCGTCGAGCGGGTCCAGCGACTCGAAGGGCGGCTCGTCGAGCACCTCGTCGGCCTCGACCACGTCGAAGTCCGCGGACGGTTCGGCCGCCTGACCCCGGCCACGGCCACGCGGCCATGCGGCCAAGCGGCCACGCGGCCATCCTCGACATCGCCCATCCCTGTCCACAGGGGCGGGCGTCGTCGGATCGCCGTCCACAGTGCTCGCCGGGCCGACCGTGCGGACACTGGGCGCTGCGTAGTCTGCTGGCATGACCTCGACGACTCCCCGCGCCGACCTCGGACTCATCGGCGGCTCCGGCTTCTACGAGTTCTTCGACGCGGCCGAGCGGGTGAGCGTGAGCACGCCTTTCGGCGAGCCGAGCGACGACCTCGTCATCGGTGAGGTCGACGGACGGCGGGTGGCGTTCATCGCACGACATGGCCAGGGGCACCGGTTTCCGCCGCACCGGGTGAACTACCGGGCCAACCTCTGGGCACTGCGATCGGTCGGCGTGCGCCAGGTGCTCGCGCCCTGTGCGGTGGGTTCGCTGCGGCCAGAGCTCGGGCCGGGCACGATCGTGGTCCCTGACCAGGTGGTCGATCGCACCTGGGGCCGGGAGCACACGGTGTATGCCGAGCCGGGGCCCGTCGTGCACGTCGGGTTCGCCGACCCGTACTGCCCTCGCGGACGGGCCGTGGCCGTCGAGTCCGCCACTGCCGCAGGCAAGTCCGTGGCCGATGCCGGGACGCTTGTGGTCATCAATGGCCCTCGCTTCTCGTCCAAGGCCGAGTCCGCATGGCACCGGCAGGCCGGGTGGACCGTCGTAGGGATGACCGGTATGCCGGAGGCGTCGATCGCTCGCGAGCTGGCCATGTGCTTCACCACGATCGCCCTGGTCACCGACCACGACGCGGGCGTCGACGGCGGGGAGGCTGTCACCCACGAAGAGGTCCTGGCGGTCTTCGCCCAGAACGTCGACGGGCTGAAGCAAGTGCTGCGCTCGGCGCTGTCGGCCATGCCGGCGCAGGAGTCCGACGCCGAGGCGACCTGCGGGTGCCGGCGCGCGCTCGACGGGATCACCCTTCCGTTCGCGTTGCCGGGGTAGGGGCGCCGCGCGATGGGTTGGCTGCATGGTCCCGGCCGACGACGGCAGTGGCGACGCCGCATCGTCAGACGCGGGCTGGCCCTGCTCTGCGCGGTGGGGGCAGCGTTGGCGGTGCTGGCGGTGGCCCGTGCGGCCGACTCCCGCCCGCTGGTGCCGGTCGTCGTGGCGGTCCGACCGATGGCCATCGGCGAGGTGGCCTCGCCGGGTTCGGTGCGTGAGGTCTGGTGGCCGGCCGAGCTGGCGCCCCCCAGCAGTGTGCACACCCTGGCCGACGTGCTCGGGCGACCGCTCGCGCTGCCCCTCGCCCCGGGTGAGCCGGTCACCCGGTCACGCGTCAAGCACAGCTCGCTGCTGGAGCGCCAGCCGCCCGGCTCGGTCGCCGTGCACGTCTCGGTGCCTGACCAGGGTGCGGTGTCCATGGTCTCCGCCGGCGACACGGTCGACCTGTGGGGCCCGGAGGGGCCCGTGGCGCGCGCGGTCGTGATCCTGCGGGTGGACAAATCTCGCGCCACCGACTTCGGGTCGGTCATCCAGGGGGAGGGGTCGTCGAGCGGCTATGCGCTCGAGGGGGGCGGCCTGGTCGTTTCCGCAGGTCAGGAGACGGCCCGACGCATCCTGGCGGTGCCCGAGGACGCACTCGGGCGACCACGGCTCCAGCTCGTCCTCACCCACCAGTGACCCGAGGGCGGCTCAATCGGGTCGCGACCACCCCACAACGGGTTCGCGGGTCGCTAGCGTGTCGCTCGTAGGACCAACTTCTAGGAAAGGGCGCGACACCCATGAAGGGTTTCAAGGACTTCGTCATGCGGGGCAACCTCGTGGAGCTTGCAGTCGCCTTCATCATCGCTGGTGCGTTCGGCACTGTCGTCAAGACCTTCACCGATGTCCTCATGGGGATCATCGGGAAGGTGGGAGGCAAGCCAGACTTCAGCACCTACAAGCCGGCCGGTCTGTCGGTCGGCATCTTCCTGACTGCGCTCGTGTCGTTCCTGATCGTCGCGTTCGTCGTCTACTTCTTCGTCGTCAAGCCCTACGAGCTGGCCAAGGCCCGTTATGCCAAGGCTGAGGAGGACGCTGCACCCGACGAGGACACCGTCCTGCTGCGCGAGATCCGCGACGCCCTCCGGGGTCGTGCCTGACGTTCACCAGTTAGCGCACGCAGCGAAGGCGCCGGACCCCCTGGGGGGACCGGCGCCTTCGTCGTCGGCACCGATGCGGGGAGCCGGTATCAGTCGGACCCCCAGTGCGGCGGCCGCTGCTCGCGCAGCCAGCGGTCGTAGGCCAGCTCCTCGGGCTGCTCACCCCAGCCGACATCCGTGTCGTCCTTGGTCTGCTCGGGCTTCGTGCGCTTGCCCTTGCGGGCGCGGACGCGGCGCTCGCGGGCCCCTTCGTCGGCGGCCGGGCGGAACTCGTCCTCGCCAGCGTTCGCAGGCGACTCCCCCGTCGGCTCGGCTACCGGCGTCTCGGTCGTCGCCTCCGTGGGGGCTTCCGTGGCGTCTGCTGTGTCGTCGCCCGGGTGAGCGTCTGCGAGAGACCCTGCGGGAGCGTCTGCCGGAGCTTCTGCGGGGGTCACGGTCGAGGTGACCGCGGGCCGGTTGGCCATGGCCTGCTGCACCGCGGAGTTGACGCGGGCGACGTCGCGGGCCGGGTCACGGAACAGGTCGGTCGTCCATACCCTGACGTGCATCCATCCCAGCCGGCCGAGCTGTTCGCCGCGCAGCCGGTCGCGGTCCCGACTGCTGCGCATGGCCGCGTAGCCCGGACCGTCGGTCTCCACGGCCACGAGGACGTGTCCGCTGCGCTCCGGGTCCTCGACGACGATGTCGATGGGCTGTCCGGCGGAGCCGTAGGCCTCGTGCACGACCAGTCCTGAGTCCCGCAGTCGTCGGGCGAACTCGGCCCGTAGCGGGTCGGCCGCCGCTGCGTCGGGGTGATCGCCCTGGGCGGAAGGCGCTGCGAAGGCGCCGCCGTCCGCGGCATACGCCAGGAAGTCGCGGAGCATGACCGAACCCCGGGACTTGAGCCGAGCGGGGTCGAGGTCGCTCGCGAGCAGTGACGAGACCACCGTCATCCGCCGACGCGACCTGGTGATCGCGACGTTGAGGCGTCGCTCCCCGCCCTCGAGGTTGAGCGGGCCGAACCGGTGCAGGACCCGGCCGTGCGGGGTCTTGCCGTAGCCGACCGACAGGATGATGGCGTCGCGCTCGTCGCCCTGGACGCGTTCCAGGTTCTTGACGAAGAACCGCTCCGGCCGGTCCTCGTCGAAGAAGTCACCCACGCCGTGGGCGGCGTCGGTGGCCAGGGCTCGTCGGAGGGCGTCGTCGAGACGGGTGGCGTGCCGGATGCCCAGCGCGATCACGCCGAGAGACTCATGGGGGCGGCTGCGGGCGTGCTCGAGGACGAGCTCCACGACCCGGGTCACCTCCCCCTCGGTCGACTCGATGGCCTCCTCACCGGGCTGGACGATCCCCGACCCCTCGACCGACTCGAGGCGCACCACCGGGTCGGTGCCCGTGCCGGGGAAGGTGACGAGCGAACCGTCGTACATCTCGCGGTTCGCGAAGGCGACGAGGCGCTCGTCGAGCGAGCGGTAGTGCCAGGACAGGCGACGAGTCGGCAGAGCGGCGGTCAGCACGTCGAGGACCGACTCGAAACCCTCGGTCAGCGCGTCGGTCTCCGGCGCCGCGTCCTCGTCCACCGCTGCCGTGAAGAAGCTCGTCGGCGGCAGCTGGCGCTCGTCACCGGCCACCACGACCTGGTGTGCCCGCGAGATGGCCGACACGGCCTGGGCGGGTGGGATCTGCGAGGCCTCGTCGAAGATCACGACGTCGAACCAGCGTCCGGGTGGCAGCACCGAGGCGACCACGAGCGGCGACATGGCCCACGCGGGCTTGGCCGCCGTCAGGGTCTCGGCCGCCCTGGGCAGCAGGTCACGCAGCGGGCGGTGGCGTCGGGACTTGCCCGCCTCGGCCCGGACGAGGGCCTCCTGCTCGGGGTGGTCGGCCAGCACCTCGCGAAGCCGGCGCCCGGCCCCGGCACGGACGCGTTCGGCGGAGGCGCGCAGGTGGGCGTGGTCGGCGGCGACGTACTCGCGGGCGACCCGCTGCAGCTGGGCTCCGTCGTGGGCGCCATAGCGCGGGTCGCGCACGATGAGGTCCTCGGACAGCGAGGTCCACCAGACGAACTCGAGCTCGGCGCCCACGTCGTCGGGCTCGACGCCACGGTGGGCGACGTCGTCGAGGAACGCTCCCATGCCCGCCTCGCGCAAGGCGTCGAGGGTGCCGAGCACCTGCGGCACCACCGTGAGGCGATCGGGCCGGCTGTCGAGCTCGGCCAGGCGCTCCTGGAGCTCCTGGAGCGTCGCGCCGAAGAGGTCACCGCCTCGCTGGGTCCCGGTGAGCCGTCCTTCCAGCCAGGTGAGGTCGGAGGAGACGGAGGCGTAGGCCGCCCGCGCCCGGTCGAGGTCGACCGGGATCTCGGGTCGGCCTCCGGCGCCGGCCATCTGCTGCCAGGCCTTGCGCTGGACCTGGGCATCGAGCAGGGCCGCGTGGAGGTCAGGGGGCGGCGGCCCCGGGCGCAACAGCGATCGTGCCTGACGGCGCAGGCGCCATCGCGAAAACCAGCCCAGGGCAACGCCATTCGCCTCCCGGTAGGCCCGGTCTCCCGTCGCGGCAACGAGGTCACCGAGCGGGATGTCGAAGATCTCGGGCCGGAACACCTCGAGGGTGTCGCGGACCCGACCGACCGAGTCCAGGACGTTGCCCCAGTCCCCGACCCGGTCGGCCTGGGGCAGGCTGACGTCGGAGAAGACGTCGCGCATGGTCTGCTCGACTTCCTGGAGTCCCCCCTGGCTGAGGCGGCTGGTGATGTCGCGAGCGCGCACAGCCTCCTCCGACGTCGCGATCCGCGCCCCGAACCACGGGTCGGTGCCCGGCTGGGTGGACCAGGCCCCGAGCGAGGCGGCCTCGGTCAGCTGGCGGCTGAGCTCCTGGACGCGCTGGCGGTCGAGGTTGGCGAGCTGTTCGCCGCGCACCCTGACCCGTGAGGTGGGCGGGTGGGCGAGGCTGCCGAGCCGCGAGATGGCCTCCTGCGCCTGGTGGGCCGACACCCCCCAGGGCTGGCGCACCTCGTGCAGGGCTGCGGAGTGCTCGACCAGGGTCCTGCGCCGGTCGACCAGGGCCTGCTCGATCTCGCTGGTGTCGGGGTCCTTCACCAGGGCGCCACGGTCCAGGGCGGCCCCGAACTCCTGGGCCAGGCGGCGCTTGTTGCTCGCGCCGTCGTAGGCGTCCAGGACCAGGTCGCCCAGCCCCACGCCCTCGAGACGGGAGAGCACCGCGTCGATGGCGGCCCGCTTCTCCGCGACGAACAGGACTCGCTTGCCCTCTCCCGCCAGGCTGGCGATGAGGTTGGCGATGGTCTGCGACTTGCCGGTGCCGGGCGGTCCCTTGATGACGAGGTGCGCGCCGGACCGGACCGCGTCGATCGCCGCCTGCTGGGTGGAGTCCGCGTCGAGGATGAGCAGCTCGTGCGACGGGTCGCTGTCCGCGGGCGAGTCCGGGACCGAGGTGCGGACCGCGCGCAGGGCTCCGGGATCGCCCGCGAGGGCGGCCACGACATCGTGGTCGGCCAGCGAGCTCCCTTGGGCCGCAAGGTCGGCCACCATGGGCAGCTTGGCGTACGAGAACGTCCCGACCACGAGCCGCGGCGAGACCGAGAAGTCCGGCACGCTGGCGCAGAGGGCGGTCAGCTCGGCATAGACCGGGTGCGGGTCGAAGGCCCCGCTCGCGTTGGCCAGCTCCTCGAGGGCACCGGAGTCGAGCTCGAGCCCCTGCTCCGAGCGGAGGTAGTGCTCGAGGACAGGGTTGAGCTCGACGTCGTTGCCCAGGTCGAGGTCGAAGTCCTCGCGGGCGGCGCCGGTCGGCTTCAGGACACACGACCGCAGCAGCACGGGGGCGGCAGGGGCGCGGGTGGCGCCGCGGACGGACCAGCTCGCCATGCCGATCGCGATGAACCCGGCGGCGATGCCGCGTTCTTCCGACAGCTCGAGGGTCTTCGCGCGGACGACGCGGGCGCGCCGCCGAGCCTCGTCGAGGGCCGCGGGCTCGCGCACGAGGTCGGAGAGCCTGGTCGGGCGGCCGGCGAGCAGCATGGCCAGGCCGCCGGGGTGGGCTGTGGTGAGGTCGAGGGTGCCGCTGGGCAGGTCGCGGTACCAGAGCAGGGTGTTGCGGCCGCCGAGGTCGACCAGGTGGCGCTGCCAGACCGCGACCGCGTCCGCCACGCGGGTGCCGCGGGGGTCGGCGTCGAGCTGGGCTGCGCCCACGGAGTCGGTATGCCGGGTGGGCGTGGTCGCGTCGCCGCTGGGCTGCGGCGGTGCGGAGGTCTGGTCAGGCGGCGGGGTCACCCAAGCAGGCTAACCAACCGGGTCGCCGCCACGGTCGGGCAACACGGGGTCGGACGGCACAGGCTGTGACGGCACGGGCTCGGACAGCACGGGCTCGGGCAGGACCGGGTCGGGCGACACCGGCGGGGCATGACCCGGCTGGGAGCCCTCCACGCGGATGAGCAGGGACGCCAGGGCGACGACCGCGGCGAGCCCCGCCGCGCAGGCACCCAGCACGGCATACCCGAGCTGGCCGACGACGACTCCTGCCAGCGCACCGCCACCGCCGGCGGCCAGCCCCATGACGAGGTCAGCCGCGCCCTGGGCTCCCGAACGCTCGGCCAGCGGCACGGATTTCACGACCAGCGTGGAGCCGGCGACGAGGGTGAAGGACCAGCCCAGGCCCAGCAGGAAGAGCCCGGTGGCCAGCCCGGGCGACCACCCGGTGGGAGCTTGGGCCGCGAGCAGACCGGCCACGACGAGGATCACGGCGCCGGCAAGTCCGCAGGCGCGGCCGCCGAACCGGTCGACGGCCAGGCCGGTCAGGGGCGAGAACGCGAACATACCCAGCACGTGCAGGCTGATGACGAGCCCGATGACGCGAAGGCTGGCGCCGCCGTGGTGCATGTGCAGGGGTGTCATCACCATGACGCTGACCATGACTGTGTGCCCCAGGGCCATCGTCACGAGGCCGAGCAGGGCACCGGGATGGGCGACCAGCGTGCGCCACCCGCGCAGGATCGAGCCGTGCTGGGGCTCCAGCGGCTCGGTCGCGAGGGCGGCGGCCCGCTCCCGCGCGAGCAGCAGTGGGTCGGGACGCAGCCGGGTGAAGAGCAGGACGGCGCCCAGCACCAGGCCGACGAGGGAGAAGACGTACGGCCCGGTGAGCGCCGGGATCCCGAGGAACCGGGCGACCGGCTCCCCCGGACCCGCCAGGTTGGGTCCGAACACGGCGCCGATCGTCGTCGCCCACACCACCGTCGAGAGGTCGCGGCCGCGGTGGGCTTGGTCGGCGAGGTCGGCCGCCGCATACCGCGCCTGGCTGTTGGCGGCGTTGGCCCCCCCGAACAGGGCGGCTCCGGCCAGCAGCAGGGGGAAGCTGCGGATCGCGCCGGCCGTGATCATCGTCAGCGCCCCAATGATCCCGAGGGCATAGCCGACCAGCAGGCCCCCGCGGCGTCCGCGCGAGGCCATGACGTGCGCCATGGGGATCGCGATGAGCGCACCACCCAGCACCTGGAAAGTGCCGCCGAGCCCGGCGAGGTCGGCCGAGCCGCCGACGTCCTCGGCGAGCAGGGCGCCGACGCCGGCACCGGCAGACACCCCCACCCCCACGAGGACCTGGGTGCCGATCAAGGTGCTGATCGTGCGCCGCTGAACCGCTCTATCGGACGCGGGTGCGGCGGGCATCCGTTGAGTATGCCGCCTGCCGGCGGCAGCACCGGTCAGGTCAGCCCGCGCCGTTGATCGTGATCGTGACCTTCAGGCTCGTGTTGTTGGTTGATGCCGTGATGGTGCGAGTCAGGTCACCGAGGTCGAGTAACACCGGTGCCGACGAGGTGCTGTTCTTCGCGATCGTCGCGTTGGTGTTGTCACCAGTGCCAACCACCGTAATGTCCAGGTTGATGGCGGTGCCCAAGTTGTTGACTCGGGGGTTTCCCCAGCTGTCGACCACGGTGAAGGTGCCCTTCCAGGTGCGTCCGGTCCCGGTGGGTGTCGGAGCCGTCTGGGTGCACGTGCGCGCGGACTGGTTGAGGTCCACACCATCGTCGCAGCTGAGGGTGACGGGACCGGCCTTGTTGGCTGGGTTCGTCACGACGATGGTGTAGGCGGCAGCTGCGCCGACCGTCAAACTCGCAGTAGTGCCCGCGAGCGCGCCCTGGGTGGCCGTGATGGTCGTGGTCTCCGCGTCGTAGAGCGTCACCGTGGCCGTGCCCACCCCGTTGGTGAAGTTCACGTTCGGAGCGAAGGCCGGGGCCTTGCCCGAAGGCGACTTGCTGGGGCCACTGAAGGTGACGGCCTTGGTGCCGTTGTACGTCGTGTCCTTCACACCCGAGCAGTTCGTGGCCGTGACAGTCACGGTGAACGATGTGCCTGCGGTCGGGGTGGTGCTCGAGGCCGTGACCGTGTACTTGGGTGTGGTGGGGCACAGCGTCGTGCCCGTCGTGGCCACGGAAGTGGCCTGCCAGGCCGTCCCGAGCGCCGCGACGATGGTGTAGGTGTAGGTCTGGCCGCCGGTGAGAGCGGTGTCGGTGCAGGAGTATGAGCCCGAGGCGGGCAGGGAGCACCCGAGTGTCGTCGCGTCGCGCTTGACGCTGTAGGTCGTGCCGGTCACCTGGCTGGCTGCCGTGGGCAGCGTTCCGCTGACCACGAGCGACGTCTGGGTGGCCGAGCCGACGCTGGGCGGGGCCGGCGACGCGAGGGTGCGGGCGGTGGCGCCCGCCGTCGCTGTGCCAGAGGTGACCCAGAACGCGAGCGCCGGGGTGGCGCCGACAGCGGCGACCACACCGAGAGTGGCGACGACGAGGGCGATCCGCCGGATGCCGCGGGAGGGACGCAGGCGGGTCATGCCGTCTGCCCCGTCGCGCGCAGCGGGATAGTGAAGGTCGCGCCCTGGCAGTCCGAGGACGACGAGGTCGACATCGAGACCGCCTTGGTCAATACGATCGGAGCGCTGCCGCCGGCGGGGATGGTCACCGAGACGGTGGCGGGAAGGGCCGCGGTGACACCGGGCGCCGTGCAGCCGGCGCTGGCGATGATGACACCGGTGGCGGCGATCGAGGTGACGGTGACGGGGCGCTGGTTGGGGTTGCTCACCATGACCGTGAGGTCGGCCGAGCTGCCGGGGTAGAGGGTGGCGCTGATGACGGCGACGGCGGTGAGCGGCGTCGTCGTGCCCACCGCGGACGCGCCGGAACCGGCCCCGGTTGCGGACCAGGTGGCATACGCGACGCCGCCGACCAGGAGGAGGGCGGCGGTGCCCGCGGCTGAGGTGCTCAGTCGGCGCGTCCAGCGCTGGGAGGTGGTCACGAGCTGCCGCCGCCCTGGCCCTGCGTGGCCAGACCACCGAAGGCGAGCGGGAAGGAGACGTTCTTGCAGCCGTCCTGCGACGAGGCGGTGTTGAGCATCATGATCGTGAGGGGGATCGTGATGCTGGACTCCCGTGGCACGAGGTAGCTGCGCGCGCCAGGCTTGGTCGCCTTGTAGCTGCTGACCACGAGGTTGGCGGCGGCCGAGCACGAGGCATTGGCATCCTGCGGCGTCACGGTGAGCTCGAGGATCCTGTAGTCGACTGCGTCCGCGTTGGTGACCTTCACCTGAAGTGTCTGCAGCTGGCCCGGGCGCAGTTGGCTGACGCTGCCCACGGCGGCGAAGGGGGCATGGCCCGAGGCGTTGGCCGCGGCGAGTGAACCGTTGCCCTGCATGAGGCGAAGGGCGCCCTGGTGGGGAGCAGGGTCATCTCGGGTCAGCCACACGCGGCACCCGCCCAAGAGGGCCAGGATCACGACGACGCAGATCGCGACCGCAAGGGTGCGGCGCCGGCGCGGCGTGGTGGCCATGAGGTCGTCTCCCTAGTTGGTCCTGGGTGGGGTGCTGCTGGTCTGGCTGGCTTGCCTGCCGCCCGGTGGCATCGAGGGGGTCGATGCCACCGGGCGGGGATCAGGCCCCGTCGTGACGATCAGTTGCTGGAGAAGACCAGGTCGACCGTGACGTTCTTGCAGTTGTCCTGGTTCGTGGGCAGGTTGTTCATCGCGATGGTGGCCGGGCCCCAGGCGTCCACGCCCGTGCCGGACGCGATCTCGTGGGCGGTCGCCGACGGCTGGGTGATGGTGAAGTCAGCAGCCGTGCAGGCAGCCTTGGTGCCGTCGGCCTGCTTGGACCATCCCGGGGCCACCGCGACGGTGACCTGGTTGACGTACACGGTGCCGGCGTTGGGGTTGTCGAAGTTGCCGGAGACGTTGCGCGCCGGGGCGCCCGGGTAGAGGCCCGAGACGGCGGTGCCTGTCGCGTTGATCTTGACCGGGTTCACGGTGCCGGTCGTGGCCGATCCCGTGCCGGTGCCACTGGTGGACCAGTAGGCGAAGGCGACCCCGCCGACGATGAAGGTGAGGGCGGCGCCCGTGGCGATGGCGGCGGCCCGCTTGCGGTTGAGCTTCATGGCAGATCCTCTGTTCGTGGACGGGTGGCCGGCCTGATGCGTGGCCCCTGTTGGGATGAGTTGATCGCGTCGGGACGCGTCCTGGCGGCATATCGAGCAACATCGCTCCCCGAAAGGGTCATAGGTTCTACCGGAAATTCCCCGATTGAGTCTGTGTTTAGTAAAGTCGACCACTTTGGATGCTGGGATGGTGTATAAGCGCTCGCGCTCGTTTATGGCGTCAACTTCCTTGACTCCACCGTCCTCCTCGGCTCCCGGGCCGCGACGCAAAAAGCGACTGCCCGCTCACCTGAGGTGAGCGGGCAGTCTGTGTGCCAGGCGGTCGTGACGCCGGGCAGTCTGGGTCGGGCACGAGGCTGTGCCGGGGTTGTGCGGCTAGCTGAGGTCCTTCAACGGCATGTATGCCGTGTTGATGCATCCCGCGACCTTGCCCACCTTGGCGAGGCCGGCGCGGTCGCCGGTGTAGTAGAGGGTCGGGGAGACAGTCCGGATCGAGGGGAACATCTGCTGACGGGGATCCGTGACGTGCTCGAGGCCGACGGCGTGACCGAGCTCGTGGGCGAGCAGGTTGCTGCGACGAAGTCCGGTGCCGGTGCCGCCGATGGTCTGCTGGAGCATCTGCGGGGTGTCGATGACGACGAACCCTCGTTGGGCCGCCACGGTGTAGGTGGTCCTTCCGCCGACCGTGCGCGAGACGTAGCCGTAGTAGAGACCGCCCTGGCCCAGCGTGGAGCCCGCGAGGGAGTAGTTGGTCTTGGACGGCGTGGTGAAGGCGATCACCAGCTCGGCGGACTGCGTGGCCATCGACCCGAGCTTGGGCACCTCGGTCGTGGCCCCCTTGTAGCTGAACGCGAACGAGGTGTCCGCAGCGACCTTCGCCACGGCTGCCTTGGTGTCGGCCAGGACGCCAGGGCGGAGCGAGGAGGGCACCGCCGCCAGGTTCACCTTGTAGGTGATGGCCGTCTGGCAGCCGTTCCAGCGGACCACCTGCTTGGAACCGTCCGGCAGGCTGGCATACGTCAGGTTGTAGGTCGGGACGGCACCATCGGCGGTCTGCGGCGCAGCAGCGATCAGGCCCGTGACCAGTGCGGCCGGGGCGAGGGCGACGCCGAGACGGGCGATGGACTTGCGCATGGGACCTCCGAAGGTGCGCCGCCGTCGCGGCGCTGTGGTCCTGAACCTACGAGCGCCGCTGACTCGAATGCGACGAAACTGGGCAGTCTCGTCCATTTGGGTGAGGGTGATGTGACCGGACGTCCGGGGCGCGTTCGGTAAGTCGGGGTCGATGGAGAATCGGCGGTTCCGCTGCCGCCCATCGTCGCTGGACCTACTCTGGCGACATGGGGAGTCTGAGCGGCGGGCGGTTTCTCTCGGTCGCGTGGGTGGTTGCCGTGTACCTGACGGCGACGACGCTGTGGGATGTCTGGGGCCTTGACCCTCGCGCGACCGTGGGATCCAGAGCACTCCATGCCATGGGCGCGGTCGTGGCCGCCGGCCTTGCGTCGTGGCGCAGCGCAGTGGCGCTGCAGCGACGACGCACCGCCGCGGGATCGACCGACTAGCCGTCCTTCAGAGCCTCGGGTCTCGTTCAGCCTCGCAGCAGCGCCGCGTGCCGGACGCACGTTCGTGCGGTTGGCCTGGCGTCCAGCCGTGCGGAGGGGATGGGCTCGTGGCACACCTCGCAGAACCCGTAGCTGCCCTGCTGCAGTCGGAGCATGGCGGCCTCGATGGCGCCGAGATGGTCTTGCGCCGCCTGAATGAGCGCTGCCAGCTGTGACCGTTCGTAGGCGATCGTCTGACCCTCGGGGTCGTGCTCGTCATCGGCATTGGAGTCCGTCGATGCGGCGAAGACGGCCTCGAGATCCCGTGTCATGGTCGTCAGGCGGGCGCGAGCCTCATCGCGCTCCTCGCGCAAGCGCTCGGCCACGGACTCGAGATCAAGGTCCGTGCGCGGCTCGTCGGCAGTGTGGTCCGGCGAGGACCGACGGGGCAGTTGGGCCATGTCCACAGCATCCTCCACCAAGCGTTGTGCAGGCTTCGTGGCCTTGGTCGCCTTGGTTCCGGGAGGGTGGGCGACGGCCGGTATGCGGTGACGGCTCAGGCTTCTCGACCTTGCGCGGCCTTCACTGCTTCGGGGTCACCTCCGGGTCCGCGCAGGACGAAAGCGACCGCGACCGCCAGCAGAGATCCGATGAGGGGACCGAGCAGGTAGGGCCAGAGTCCGCGGAGGTCTCCGCGCACCAGGTCGGGCGCCAAGGATCGGACGGGGTTCATGGATGCTCCGCTGACGGGGCTTGCCCACAGCCCGGCCAGGACGATGTATCCGCCCACTCCAAGGGCCGCCAGCGGGCCGACGTTCTGTGCGGTTGAGGCCGTGCCCAGGATGGTGCTGACCAGGCCCAGGGTGAGTACTGCCTCGATGAGCAACGCTTGGGTGGTGGTGAATCCGGGGCCGGGTCTGGTCGCACCGAGCTGGCCGGTTGTCCCGAACAGCGCCCGCAGGAAGAGGCACGCCAGGACGCCGCCGACCAGCTGAGCGGCGAGGTAGCCGGGCACGCGACGCCACTGGAAGTCTCGGCGCAACGCGAAGGCGACAGTGACCACGGGATTGAGATGGGCACCGGAGACCGCGCCCATGCCCAGGATGACGGCCATCACCAGCAGGCCGGGCGCGGTGACGGCGGCGACCCGGCCGATGCTGCCGGTCTTGGCATCCAGGACGGCCCCTCCGGCGCCCACCAGCACGAGCAGGAGGGTGCCGAACGACTCGGCGAACAAGCGTCGCCACTCGTGGCTGAGATCGGTGAACTGCCGGCCCCAGACCGGTTGGCGCTCCATGAGCTCAGCGATGTGGGCGCCGTGACGGGCTCGGAGGGCGGCAGCGCTGTCGCCCGACGGGTCCCGGTCGTGCGCGCTGGTCGGCATGGCGCTCACAACGCCTCCTTCCCGCGAGCAGCGGGCCACAGGTCGACGAAATCAGTCTTCATGCTCACGATCGTCCAGTCGTGCTCGCGCGCTTTGGCGAGCAGCCGCGGATCGTCGTAGGCATACTCACGCGTCGGGTCGTCGTGGTGGACCACCATGGCAAACCGCGCGGCTTCGAGCATCTCGATGTCCCCGGCCGCGTTCCCAGCTGCCAGCACCGGCATGACGCCGGCCCGGTCCCACAGGTGCACGGTCTTCCCTGGGCCGTCGTCCAGCTGCTCGAGCGTTGCGGTCCGGACCAGCTGGCCGTTCACCGCCGTGAGCTGCACCTCCGAGCCGATGACGTGCTCACGGCGCAGACCGTATGCCGGACCAGCCATCACCCTCATGAAGTCCCGCGAGCTGTCCGTGCACATGAAGACGCTGAACTCCAGGGCGTGCAACACGTCCACCAGCTCCAGCATCGGTTGGAAGGTGAGCAGCGGATACGGACGCTGGAAGCGCAGGTGGACTGCCTCGCGAAGGAACGCGCGGGCCGCCAGGTCGTACTGCGCGGTGGTCTGCCCTTGGAACAGCTCGGCCAGCTCGCGAAGGACCTCATGCCCGCTGGCGGGAGGTGCCTGTGGACCCTGGCCCTGTGTGCATGCCGCGAGGAACTCAGACAACGTGGTGTGGGGCCTCTCGCAGGCCATCGTGCCGTCGTTGTCGAACGCGGCGACCCGCTCGGACACGGCGAGTGCACTCTCGCCCTGGGTGACCTCGACCAGGAACTCGGTCAAGGCACGCTTGGCAGGTCCATCACGCCAGGACGGCATACGCCGGCCCAGCTCCTCGATGTCCACTCGCGCCGCTCCTTCCGTTGGATCCTTCGTTGAACCTCGCCGGGTGGGCTCGTCATGGCTGCTGTGGGGCTCATCATGGCCGCTGGCTGCCCCACGCGCACGACCAATGCCCCGCGTCGTCCGGGGTGGAGAGCCTCAGCATTTCCACAGGTGGGAGGTCCTTTAATACGCTTTTCCAGCACGGGCGTCTGTGCTGCGAGTGAAGGAGAAGAGTGGTGACCGTAGTCAAGTCCCTGTGGGCCTCTGTGCAGGGGGACCCGGTGTTCATGCGGCGCGTGAACGGCTGGTTGGCGATCTTCTGGATCGTGATGATTCCGATCTCCATGTGGATGGGGTGGTTGAACTCTGTGGTCTACGTGTCCGCTCTCTCGCTCTGGGCCCTGGTCTCGGGACACTGGTCCGCCTGGCAGGCAGCCCGAGTCGAGGTTCACCAGCAGAAGGCAGCGGAAGAGGCAAGCAAGGAAGACATCCCCGAGGAAGTGGTCCAGAAGCTGGTCGAGAAGACCGAGATCGGGCCCGAGCTGGCGACCTGAGGCCCACGACGACGCGAGCGAACCAGCTCGCGCGAACACGGGCGCCTGGAGACGACCCGACGACCCCTGGCCGTGCCGTCTCGGCTACGCTTGGCCGCTGCGTGGCTGGCTGGGTTCGAGAGAGGTTCCCAGCAGAGGTCTCAGCCATGCTCCGCCCTCGTAGCTCAGGGGATAGAGCACCGCTCTCCTAAAGCGGGTGTCGGCAGTTCGAATCTGCCCGAGGGCACCAACCGGCAATATCCGGCATCAGCCGAAATCACCCAGCATCAGTTAGTGCGACGATCGTCAGCCGTGTGGGACCGAGTCCTGGCTCGGGAAAGCGGGTGTCGTGTGTCGCCGGTCCCGTCGACGATTCCTGCATGTGCGCACGTCGCGGTCCCGCGAACGAGGCCGGGGCCGTCGCGGACATGATCCAGAGGCTGGCGCCGGTGCCCATGGGGTACCCAGAGGAATGAAGCCAACCGCATTCAACTGATACTCCCGCAACGCAACAACACAGTGCTAACGGCGTTTCCGAGTGCCTCCCGTGGTGGTGGGCGGCGTCGCATTCATCGAACCCGCCTGCCACCAGGGCCGAGTCGCGGTCCAGGTCCCAGGGTCAGCTGGGTGAGCGCGAAGAGGCTCGCCAAGCGAGCCAAGGCCGTTCAGCAGGCACTGGGCCAGCATCAGGACACCGTCGTCGCCCGGCAGCGACTGCGCCAGCTCGGCGCCCAGTCGTTCCTGCGCGGCGAGAACGGCTTCACCTTCGGTCTACTACACGGTGTGGAACGCCTGCGCGCAGAGCATGCCGAGCTTGAGTTCCAGAGCGCGTGGGTGCGGATGACACGGCCGCGCACAGCGGCCTCACGGGTGTGCCCAGGGGCCGGGCTGTGCGCAGCCCGGCCCCTGGGTTGTCACCGTGGGTCCAGCTCAGCTGACCGTGAGGCTGTCGAGGCTGACGAAGGCGCCCTTGGATGCCGCGGACTTCGCGCCGACCACGACGATCTTGACCGTGTGACGAGCATCCGTCAGGTGAGAGATCGTGACTGCGGAGCGAGCCGTCGATCCGTACTCGTTGACGGTGGCCTTGAGGACGCCGTCCACGTAGACCTTCGCCACTCCGGACGCGGTGGTCCGGAGGTAGCCGTAGGTCAGGCTCGTGCTGCGGAACGTCATCAGGGCGTAGGCGTTCTTGGTCGCAGAACGCGTCCAGGTGCCCCCGCTGGCTGCGCTGGAGCTCAGACGGGTCCAGCCAGCGGTGTAGGCCACCGGCGGGACGTTGACGTCCTGCACGGCGAGCGGCCCGCGGAAGGCGACGGCCGGGGTGGCCGTCAGCGTGTTGCCGGCGCGGTCGCTGATCGCGCTCGCGGTCGCGAACACCTCGTACTTCTCACCGGGGACATAGCCCGCGGACGGGGTGAACCGCGCGCTCTTGACGGGGTTGGTGCACGCCGTGGCCACCTGCTGCAGGTCGTAGCAGGTCACGGTGCCCGCCAGCGGCGTCGTGGTGCCCGTGACGCGCTCGCCGAAGCTCGACGCACCGACACCGTTGACCAGCTCGCTGAAGGTCGCGGTCGCGGCGCCTCGGAAACCACCGGTCGGCGTGAGGGCGACGCTCGGGGCTGAGGTGTCCAGGGTCTGGGTCAACCGGCAGAAGCTGGTGCCGCTGACACCGCCGCCGATGGAGCCGTCGGCGAAGGGGACGAAGCCCTCGCTGCTGATCTGCTGCTCGACCTTTGCACGGGTGGCAGCCGGCAGGTCGTCGCGGCAGAGGAACCCGGTGCGCTCGCCGATGTAGCTGGTGACGAACTCAGGCGCGTAGCGGTAGACGTTGAACAGCGACCGGCGGGCCGGGAACGTGCCGTTCTTGACGTCGGGCGTGTCGGCCGCGACGCCATCGAGCGCGCCGAGCTCACCGCCGGTGACATCTCCGGGCTGCGGCGACTGCGCCTGCTTCTGGGTGAAGCGCCCGATCGAGTAGAAGTAGATGGCGTCGTTCTGGTCGCCGTTGGTGAAGATCGGCGAGGCGTCGTTCTCGAAGATCACGTGAGACGGACCGGAACCGCCGGGCTTGTTGGCGGCCGGGATGGCCTGCGTGCTGTCGCCACCGAGGTAGCTGTCGAACGTGCTCCGCGTCCCGGACCCGGCCTGGACCGAGTAGATGACGATGTTGTTCGCCGGCAGCGAGGGGTCCACGTCGTGCCAGGTCTTGAGCGTGCCGTTGTAGATGTTGACGAGCTGGGCCTTGGTCAGGTCGTGCAGGCTCGCCGAGCTCGACGTGCTGGCGGTCGAGTGCCACCACGAGATGCCGTCCTGTGCGTAGGCCACCGCCTTGAGGCCGTCGCAGTCACTGGTCTTGATCGCGCGGGAGGACCGGGCGAAGTCCACGACGGGCACCCCCGCGAGGCCCTGGTTGCAGAGCTGCTTGATCCCACTGCCCGAGCCGACGGGGTAGCGCTCGGTGACGGTGTCGTGGGTCGCGTTGGAGTCGGCCTCGCCGGTGTAGTCGCTCTGGCAGGAGCCGTCAGGCAGGAGGCTCGCGTCGGTCGGGACGACCGTGCATCCGCGCTGACCGCCGTAGAGGCTGTCCAGCTTCTGCATCATGGCGTAGGTGGTGTCGGACCCGCTCGCGTACAGCGTGTGCGAGGTGGCTCCGTGCGCGGCCGTTGTGCTGGCCATGGCCAGCTGGGGGGTGACCATCACGGCTGCTGCAGCCGCGATGGGGACGACGCCGGCCAGGAGGGCTCGGCGACGCGGGGCAAGAACGGACACGGTGGTCCCTTTCGATTCAAGGTGGATTAGGCGGCTATTGCTATCAGCGCGAGACGACGGCTCGACAGTGAATTCGGTTGCCACACAACGGAACAGAGGGCGAACAGTTCGGCTGCATCGGGCAATTCGGACACCCGGTCACAGCGCGGCCGGGAGCATCCGGCTGAATGCTGTTGCGGCCACGGCGACGAGGAGCACCAAGGGCGGGGTGGTGATCAGCCACGTGGACGTTCGGTGCCACCGCCGGTAGAGCGCGATGGTGATCGCCGTGACGAGTGCCAGGACCTCCAGCAGGAGCACGAGGTCCTTCCAGACACCGGCCTGTCCGCCCATGCCGGTCTCACTGAGGTCGCGCCCGGCTCGCGGTGTCGGCGCGAACGGCGCGCCCTGGAGGTCGGCAGCGAGCGATACAGCGCGACTCGCGACATACTCCGGGCCGCTGGTGGTGAGGACGAGGCGAGGTCGATCCCCCTCGGCATACGGGTCCGCGCCGAGCGGGGCGGTCGACACCCGGTAGTGCGCCACCCCCTCGGCAGTCGCCACGGTGATCTCGTCGTCGGCACGCAGGGACGGCAGGGCCCGGAACAACGCGCCATAGCTGGTGCGCGTGCCGACGACGCCGGCGGTGCCTGGCTGGCCCGGAAGGGCCGTGCCGGGGACGTGACCGGGTCCTTGCTCGAGCTGCGCCGGCTGGACCCCTTCGACGACCACCTGGGACAGATGCAGCCGCGGGATCTGCAGCAGGGCGACCGCATCTCCGCGCGCGGGCGCGAGGAGGGTCAGGTCGTGGGGGTCGGCGAGGTGGGGCGCTGATGCCGTCGACGGGCCGAGCAGCCCGCTCGCCGTCTGCGGGAGCTGAAGCTGGCGGTCCGCCTGGGTTGCCTGGAACCGCGTGGCCAGCTCCTCCACCAGTCGCGCTTGAGCGTTCCGCTCGAGCACCGGCCCGATGCCGAAGGCGAGCACGATCGCGGCCGCCACTACCACCGACCACGCCACCAGGACCCAGCCGAGGAGCACCCCGATCTGGCTCCTGGTGATCGTGAGTGCTGGCAGGCGCAGACCCGCCCCGACCTGAGGAGAGGTGCCGACGGCGCTCATGCGGCCACCTCACGGCGGAGCAGCAGAGTGCCTCCCAGGGCGGCACCGCTGGAGAGCATGAGTACGCCCGGCAGGAGCGGCGCGGGCACGGGCGCGGGCTGGGGCAGCACCAAGGGTGTCGTGCTCGACACGGTCGATGCCCGAAGGGTCTCGCTCGGTGTGGTCGCGCCGGGCCCCGGGAGCGGTGCGCCGCCCGTCGGGGACGGCATGGACCCGCCAGTGAGGGACCCACCCGGACCCGTGCCGCCGGAGAGTGCGCCCAGGGACCCCGGCGTCGGAGCCGGCAGGGTCCCTGGGGGGGTGACCTCGGGTCCGTGCGGTGCGGGCGATGGTGTCGGTTTCGGGTCCTGCGGCTGCGGGATGGTCGCGATGCGTTGCGCCGCGATGTCAGTCAGCGCGGCAGGCATGGGGACGTACCCCGCAGGCAGCACCTTCTGCCCGTCGCCGCTGGCATACGTGAGGATGGTCCGGAGCGCGGTTCCGGTCGCCTTGGTGGTCCCGCTCGTGGGGACGACCGCAGTGGTGAGGGTGGGCAGCGGGTAGGCGGCAGGATCCGTCGTGTCGAACTCGGGCTGCGCGGTGACACCATCCGCGCCGACCCGCATGTGGCTCAGTCCAGCGAGAATCGCCGGGTCGGTCGGGGCGACGTACTGGCCCGCGGCATTGGCCACCTGGACCATGGGCAGGCCGTTGAAGGCCGCGGCGCTGGAGTCGAGGACGCCGATGTAGCCGTAGACCGAGTAGTCGGTGTCGTCGGGTCGGGTGAGGCCCTGCGCGACGGCGTCGCCGCCGGTGCGCAGGTCGACGAAGCCGGTCGAGGGGTAGGTGTCGACAGGGCCGCCGCGGTAGGCGGCGCCACCCTGTTCGTATGCCGCCTTGGCGGTGGCCTCGAAGAAGCGGGTCAGCTCGAGGGTGAGGCCGCAGCCGTCGGCGCGCGCGATGGGCTTGACGGAGGTGGGGAACGAGTGGCCCTGGTTGAGGGCCAGGATCCGAGGGTCGTTCCAGTTGTCGATCTGGCCGGTGAAGATCATCGCGAGCAGGTCGGGTGTGAGCTTGAGGTCGTCGATCTGGGCACCTGTCTTCGCGTCGTGCAGGTTGTACGCGAAGCTGACTGCGGAGACCGTCAGCGGCACGTATGTGAAGGTGCGCTGGTTCACGGTGGGAAGCGAGCGGTCCTCGGTGGTGAGCGGGTCCTGGGTCACACCGAAGTCGCGCAGATCTCGCCAGGCGTTTCGCCGACCCTGGACGTCGTTGCCCGTCGTGAAGTCCACGGGCGTGCGATAAGGCTTGTCGCACAATGTCGTTGCCCACCGGAACATTGCCCGAGCCGCGGCGTCCGAGCCCAGCGCCGTCATCCCGGTGACGTTCTGCGGGCAGGAGTCGGCGGTCTTGGCAAAGCTGATCGGGGCACCGGCTGCCGAGGAGAAGTCCTCAGGGGCGGAGTCCTCCAGGACGACCACGGAGCACGGGTGACCGGCGTCGCAGGCCTGGGCGGAGGTGAGCTGCCCGGTGTGCACCTGGAAGGTGAGGGCGCCGGCACCGCTGGTGGTGCTGGCGTTCGTCAGGAAGTGGCTGCACTGGTCGATGCGGGTGGCCTCCGGCCCGCACTGCCGGATGTCCACGGGGGCGTCTCCGGTGAACCCCTGCCAGCTGACCCTGGCCCATTGGCCTTCGGCCAGCTGGTCCGAGGGAGTGACCGTGACCGATCGGGGAGCCTGCGCCTGGGCGCCAGTGGAGATGGCGGCAAGCCCGATGAGGCAGGTGCCTCCGAGCACGAGGGCCGCGGAGACGCGGCGCAGGGCTGTGCCCCACGCAGGACGGATGGACACGCGAGAACCTCACTGGACACTCAGATACACAGGCGGGGGCGACGCAAACTGTGGCCGCGAATGCCTTTGCGGGTCAACGCGATTGTCTGATTCCGAGGGAACGTTTCGGGTTCAGTCGCCGGGTGTTCACCCAACACGGGCCAATTCGTTGAACTCGCTCCGGGATGCTTCGGATGTCGACGGATGCCCGTCCACTTGCGGGCAGGATCTGCGCGCGATGACGTGCCCTGACCAAGGAGGCGCCCGCATGACCGTCGAGACCGCTGCTCTGCGCGTCGAGGAGGACCGGCCCCGGCCGCTACCCAGTGGGATGTCCCTCGGCGACAGGCTCTTCCGCGGCGGTGTCACTGCGACTGCGCTCCTGACTCTCGTCATCCTGGTGCTCATCGGCACCTTCCTGGTCATCAAGGCTCAGCCCGCGCTGCACGTGAGCGGCTGGTCGTTCCTCACCGAGCGCCGCTGGGACACCGAGGCCACGCACCCCCGCTTCGGTGTCGCGGCCCTGGTCTACGGCACGGTCGTCATCGCCGTGATCGCGCTCGTGATCGCGGTGCCCACGGCGACGCTGACTGCGTTGTTCCTCACCGACTACGCGCCTCGGCGGTTGCGTCGGCCGCTGACCTCGCTCGTCGACCTGTTGGCCTCCGTGCCCAGCATCGTCTTCGGCCTGTGGGGGGTGTTCGCCCTCCAACCTCACCTCGTGGGCATCGCGACGTGGCTGTCGACGCATCTGGCAGCTGTCCCCGTGCTCAGGGTCGACCGCGCCTCCTACACAGGCTCAGCATTCGTGGCCGGCGTGGTGGTGAGCCTTATGGTCCTGCCCATCATCACCTCGGTCGTTCGTGAGGTCTTCGCCTCCGCGCCGCTCGGGGAGAAGGAGGCGGCGCTCGCCCTGGGGTCCACGAGATGGGCGATGGTGCGCACCGTCGTGCTGCCCTTCGGCAAGGGCGGGATCGTCGCCGGCACCATGCTCGGCCTCGGGCGCGCGCTGGGTGAGACGGTCGCGGTGGCCGTCATCGTCAGCCCGTCCTTCGTGATCAGCCCGCACGTGCTCCAGACCGGCGCCAACAGCATCGCGGCGCTGATCGCGCTCCGATTCGGTGACGCGAACGCCCTCGGGCTCTCGGCCCTGATGGCCGCGGGTGTCGCACTGTTCGCGATGACGCTGGTCGTCAACGTCTGCGCCTCCTTCGTCGTCGCCCGATCCCGATCCGGAGCCGGGGTGGACATCTGATGTCCGTCGTCGACCTCGACCTCGACCAGGCCGAGACCCCCACTGGGCGCCCCGTGTCTGCGTCCACGAACACACACCAGACCACGGTCTTCGCGGTGCCTGCTGGTTCGGACGTCGCGCCCGAGCACCGGCTGCGGGCCACGGTGCCCTGGCCGCAGGTTCTCCTCGTGTTCGGCTGCGCCGTGAGCGCCTACGCGTTGATGCTGGTGGGCTACTCCTACCTCGCGGGCCTGTCTGGCGCGGTCGGGTTCGGGATCTGCTGGTACGCCGTCTTCCTCCTCATGGTCTATGTCACGGCCCGCGAGCAGGAAGGACGGCAGGCGGCGTCCGACCGGGTGGCGTCGGTCGTCGTGTGCACCGCCGCGCTGGCGCTGCTGGCGCCCCTGGTCCACATCGTCGGTTTCGTTGTCATCAAGGGCCTGCCCGAGCTGCGGCCGGGCTTCTTCGTCCATGACCTTCGCACCACTGCCGCCCTCTCGGATCGCGCATCTGGCGGCGCCGGCCACGCGATCATCGGGACGCTCGAGCAGGTGGGTCTCGCGGTCCTGATCGTGGTGCCGCTCGGCATCGTCACCGCGGTGTTCTGCAACGAGGTGCGTGGCCCCCTGCGCCGGCCCGTGCGGATGTTCGTGGACACGATGAGTGGCGTGCCGTCCATCGTCGCCGGCTTGTTCATCTACATCGTGTGGGTCGTCGGGTTGAACCAGCACTTCTCCGGCTTCGCGGCCTCCCTCGCCCTGGCGATCCTGATGCTGCCCAGCGTGGCTCGGACCGCCGAGGAGATCCTGCGGCTGGTGCCGTCGGGGCTGCGGGAAGCGAGCCTCGCCCTCGGCGCCTCGCAGGCGAAGACGGTCTGGAGCGTCGTGCTCCCGACGGCGCGCGGTGGCCTGGTGACGGCCTCCGTCCTGGGCGTGGCGCGCGGGGTGGGCGAGACCGCACCGCTTCTCATGACCTCCTTCGGCAACAAGGTCTTCAACGCCGACCCGTTCTCCGGGGCACAGGCGAGCCTGCCGAAGTTCGTCTGGGACTACTTCCAGGCGCCCAACCAGGCGCTGGTGGACCGCGCCTGGACCGCCACCCTCGTCCTCGTCGCGCTGGTGCTCATGCTCTTCACGCTGGCGCGCGTCATCACCAACCGCGCGGCCCCCGGCCGCCGTCGCCCCCGGCGGAAGGCCTCCTCATGACCGAAGTCCTCGACACCGCTCGCAGCGTCAGTGCTCCCTCCCCCCACGAGCCATGGACGACCGAGTGGGCAGGCCTTGCGACGCGGGAGGTCTCGGCGTGGTTCGGCGAGCGCAAGGTGCTCGACCGCATCAGCCTCGACATGCCGGCGCGGACGGTCACCGCCCTCATCGGGCCCAGCGGCTGCGGCAAGTCGACCTATCTGCGGACGCTCAACCGCATGCACGAGCTCGTGCCCGGGGCACAGCTCGCTGGCGAGGTGCTCCTGGACGGCACGGACATCTATGCCGCAGGGTCCCGGGCCACGGCGATCCGCAAGCGGATCGGCATGGTCTTCCAGAAGCCGAACCCGTTCCCTGCCATGAACATCCGCGACAACGTGCTCTCCGGACCCAAGCTTGCGGGACTCCCGGTGGCCGACCCGGACGCCCTGGTCGAGCTGAGCCTGACCCGTGCGGGTCTGTGGTCGGAGGTCGCCAAGCGCCTCGACGAGCCCGGCGGAGCGCTGTCCGGCGGACAGCAGCAACGCCTCTGCATCGCCCGGTCGCTGGCGGTCTCACCCGAGGTCCTGCTCATGGACGAGCCCTGCTCGGCGCTCGACCCCACCTCGACGCGGCGGATCGAGGAGACGATCCGCGAGATCGCGGAGGAGGTCACCGTCGTCATCGTGACCCACAACATGCAGCAGGCCCAACGGGTGTCGGACTCGTGCGCCTTCTTCCTGGCGGCTGAGAACGAGCCTGGGCGCGTCGTCGAGGCTGGCCCCACGAACGCCATGTTCACCACCCCCCAAGACCCCCGGACGGCGGACTACGTCGCCGGCCGCTTCGGCTGATCGAGGAGAATCGTGCACTCTGGACTTCGCAGGGCCCTGGGGGCAGCTACCGCGGTAGCCGGCGCCGTCGCGCTCAGCCTGCTGCCCGCGGCGACGGCATGGGCGGCCGGTGGTGACGTCACCGTGACCGGGGCCGGCTCGACCTGGTCGCAGATCGCCCTGGACCAGTGGCGCGCCGACGTCGCCCACTACGGGCTGAACATCAACTACTCCGGTGTCGGCTCCTCGGCCGGGCGCAACTTCTACATCATCAACCAGGTGGACTTCGCGGCTACCGAGATCCCCTTCCAGCCCGACGAGGTGCGCCGGCTTCGCGCCGAGGGCAAGAGCTTTCAGTACCTCCCGGATGTCGCGGGCGGGACGTCGCTCATGTACAACCTCCGCGACGCCTCGGGACGCGCGGTGAACGGTCTGCGCCTGTCCAAGGAGACGCTGGGCGGGATCTTCACCGGCACGATCACCTCGTGGGACGCGCCGCAGGTCAAGGCGGACAACCCGGGGCTGAACCTGCCACACCAGGCCATCACGCCGGTCCTGCGCTCCGACGGCTCGGGCACGTCCGCCCAGTTCTCGAGCTACCTGCTGCACGAGACCCCGTCTGCCTGGGCGAAGTTCACGGCCTCGCAGGGCGTGCCCGACGCTGCGACGTCCTACTGGCCGACCTTCGGAAACAGTGTGGCCCAGAAGGGGTCCGACGGCGTGGCGAACTACGTGGCGAACGACTCGACGGGCGTGGGCTCGATCGGATACGTCGAGGCCGGGTACGCCATCGAGCGCAACCGGCCGGTCGCGTTCATCCGTAACGCCTCCGGCGCCTACGTGCTGCCGACGGCGCACGCCGTGTCGGTCGCCCTGACCCGGGCCACCCTCAACGGCGACCAGACCCAGAACCTGGGTGCCGTCTACACCAACCCTTCGCCTGACGCCTACCCGATCTCGTCCTACAGCTACATGGTCACGCCGACGAGCGGGATCGACCCTCAGAAGGGCCGCGTGCTCGGGGCCTACATGCTCTACTTCGCCTGCGCGGGCCAGCAGAAGGCCGCCGTGCTCGGGTACTCCCCGCTGCCGCCCAACCTGGTGAAGGTGGTCTTCAGTGCGGTGAAGCGGATTCCCGGAGCCCCGACCCCACCGCCGCTGTCCCGCTGCGCCAACCCGACCATTCCCGGGGCTGTCGACGGCGGTGTCCCGGGCCTGACCGCTGGGACCGGGAGCGCCGCGCCTCCCGGCTCGGGCGGCGGCGCGACGTCCGGCCACGCCCCTCAGGGCAACCTTGCGTCGCCCGGCACGCCCTCCTTGAGCGGGTCGCTGGGCCACCCCGCCCCGACGACGGCCGGGGGCTTGACCCCCGCCGGCACCGTGCCGGCTGGCGCGAACGGCCTGGCAGGCACCAGCACCAACGGACTCCAGACATCGGCCTACGCGCCTGCGCAGAACGTCTCGCTCGTGGTGCCCACCGCTGCCGGTGGGTCCGCGTCCTACCCCGCCCTTGCGGCGCTGCTGGCGGTCCTGCTGCCGGCCTTGCTCGCGGGGCCGGCGCTCGGCACCGTGCGGCAGGTGCGCCGCCGCGCGCCCGGCTCGATGGAGCGTGTGCGCGGTGCAGGGACGGCGGTCATCGGCCGCCTCGGCGGAGGCAGCCGCCGCGCCCAAGGGTGACCGAACGCTAGAGCAACGGTATGGCGCTGTAGAGAAGTCTCTGTGGCTCCGCACGTGCCTCGGTTCGGTGCCAAGGCGCCAGTGAAGGCATGGCAGCACCGGCCAGGGCTCTCCATCCGCAGCCAGTGTCGGAGGCGGCCGCTAGCGTCCCCATGGTGGTAGGCGCTTTCCCGGTCTCCGCGACAGGACCGTGGCGTCGGCCCTGCAGGTCGAGGGCGAGGCGCCTCGGTTGGGGCTTGGCGCCGAGACAACGGCGCGGTGCTGGGCGTTAGGCCCGCCGCCCAGTCGCTGCGCGGACGGCCGCGAGGAGGTACGAAACCTTCACGCGCCACCTGGCTCAGTGGTCGGAGGCGACCTATCCCTGACGTCCCACCGTTGCGGGTAGACGGGTGTGATCCCCAACTTCTGGACCGCGTCATACACATCGAACAGCGCCGACACCCGCTGCAGGAGTCGCGTCGAGCACCTTCAGGCTGCCTCATGTGTCGCGGAATCATCTGTGGTTGCTGACCAGTTGGCGGACGTGCCCGTGGCGGTCATCATTGACCTGTGCGCCGACTGGCAGAAGTGAGGGTCGGCGTTGACCGCAGTGGCGCGGCACCGCCTCCAGCGCTCTTCTCGTGCCTGCCCGCGCAGGAGGTCCTCGACCACGTGCGCCCGGCGATCGACCCTGACTCTCTGCTCACCTCGCAGGAGGCGGCACGGGCCGGCCGTTTGTCCCTCGAGCTCGATCGTCGGGACTTCGTTGCAGCCCGGGTGCTGGCGCGGCTGCTGATCGCCCGGCGTCACGGTCAGGGAGCCGACCCTGCGGCGATCGCGGGGATCGCCTTCTCCCAGCGGTGCGAGCGCTGCGGGGCGGCGCATGGCCGACCGTTCGTCGACGTGCCCGGCGAGCGCGTCTCATGGGCCCATGCCGGGGGCTACGTCGCCGCGGTGGCCGGCAACGGACCCGTGGGTGTCGACGTGGAGCCATTGACGTCCCTAGGCCGCGGCGCCTGGGAGGGAGCCCCCGACCTTCGGTCGTGGGTAAGAGCCGAGGCTCTGCTCAAGTGGGGTGACGGGACGCTGGACCAGGCCGCCACCTGGCTTCCGGCGCTCACAGGGCCACCGTCCACCAGGGGTCGCCACTACCTCGTCGGCGACGATGGCCAGCCCCGTCGCGCGCGCGGGATGCCGGCCGGGGTCCGCGGAGTCGTGGTCACCGACGCCCCGCGCGCGGCTGTACCGGTGGCGTGCAGCGCAGCGACCGAGGCGCGGGCGCAGTGGGTCGACCCGCTGTCGTGAGCGTCCCGTCACCAGGCCGTGCGCCTACAGGTCTTGCGCTGGCGGCTCGCCAGGAGGACTGTTCGAATCATGTCCGGACTTGACGAGGATGCTGCCTTGGTGAAGGTGTCCGAAGGTCTCGTGGCGCGGTTCCCCGCAGTCGATCCTGCGACGGTGCGTTCGGTCGTCGCCGAGGCACGCTCCCGCTTCGACGGGCCGGTCCGCGACTACGTGCCGCTGCTGGTCGAGCGCGTGTGCAGGGAGCGGCTCACGGCGCTGGCTTCCGCATCGTCGAGCACGTAAAGGCCAGGGGCGCGACGGGCGCGACGGTCGGAGTGCCTAGCGCGAACTCCTGGGCAGCGGCGGCAGCTGCGGCTCGAGCAACCACGCGCGGAACAGGCTGCTCACTTCGTCGCGGTCGGGGCCTGCTCCCTCGGTGAAGCGCTCGATGAACTGCGCGGTGGTCACCGAGCCATGACGATGGGCCGCTACCCACTGGCGCAGCAGCGTGAAGAAGCGGGTGTCCCCGATGGTCACGCGCAAGGCGTGCAGGAGCAGGGCCCCGCGCTTGTAGACGCGGTCGTCGAACATCAGGGGGCGGGAGGGGTCTGCGAGGACGAGGTCCTGCGGGGATGACTCCAGCCGTCTCCAGTGCTCGGAGGCGTGCCGCCCGGCTGCGCGTCCGCCCGATGCCTCCGACCACAGCCACTCGCTGTAGCAGGCGAAACCCTCGTGCAGCCAGATGTCCTGCCACCGCGCGGTGGTGAGGGAGTTGCCGAACCACTGGTGGGCCAGCTCGTGCGCGATGAGGCGTTGGCCGGCCCAGTCCGTGCGCATGTGGTTGCGACCGAACGTGGACAGGGTCTGGGACTCCACGGGGATCTCCAGGTCGTCGTCCGTCACGACGACGGTGTACGCGCCAAAGGGGTACGGCCCGAAGAGGTCCACGAAAGTGCGCATCATCTCGGGTTGCCGGGACAGGGCAGCCAGGACTTCGTCGGTGAGTCTCGCGGGCGCCTCGGCAGTCATCGGGACAGGCGACCCCGGGAGGGCCGTGCTCCGATACCGACCGACCTGCAGCGTGGCCAGGTACGTGGACATCGGCTCGCGCTGCTCGTAGCTCCAGAGCACGCGGCTGGACATCGGTCGTCGGTCGGTCAGGGCACCGTTGGCGATCACGCGGTACCCGGCTGGAGCGGCCACGTCGAACCTGTAGGTGGCCTTGTTGGACGGCCGGTCGTTGCAGGGGAACCAGGAGGGCGCACCATCGGGCTGCCCCGCCACGATGGCTCCGTCGGTGAGCTCTTCCCAGCCTGCGCCGCCGTGGGGTCCGGGCACCGTCGTCGGATGACCGGAGTAGGTGACCGTGACGGTGAACCCCGCACCCGGAACGAGCCTGCTGTGCGGCTGGAGGAGCAGCTTGCCCGCGCTGTGGCGGTACTTGCGAGGGGCGACCCCGTCGATGGTCACCTTGGACACCCTGAGTCCGTGAAGGTCGAGAGCGAACCGCTCCGCCTCGTGGAGGGCGCGACAGCGCAGCGTGGCTCGGCCGGCCAGGTGGTTGCTGGCGACCTTGTAGTCCAGCCCGAGGTCGTAGTGCTCGACGTCGAAGGTGTCGTCCCCGTGACCGGCGAGGTAGGGGTCCCCGTCGCTGATCACCGAGTGGCCACCTCGACCCCGTCAGCCTCGACACCGTCGGCCTCGATACCGTCGTCCGCCCAGGGCCCGATGGGGTTGCCGATCCAACGGGTACCGTCGGGCACCGACTCACCTCTCATGACCAGGGACACGGGTCCGACCGTAGCGTGTCGTCCGATGACTGCGGCCGGAAGGATGACGCCGTTGGAGCCCAACGTGGAACCGGTGCGCATCGTGACGGCGGACATGCTCAGGAGCCTGTCGTGGAACAGGTGGGTCTGCACGACGCAGCCCCGGTTCACGGTGACGCCGTCGCCCAACGTGACCAGGTCTGCCTCGGGGAGCCAGTAGGTCTCGCACCAGACGCCGCGCCCGATTCGCGCGCCCATGCTGCGCAGCCACCAGTTGAGGACCACGGTGCCAGTGGCGCCGCGGGCGAACCACGGGGCGGCGACGACCTCCACGAAGGTGTCAGCCAGCTCGTTGCGCCAGACGAACGAGCTCCACAGCGGGAACTCGGAGGGCTTCACGCGACCAACCAACAGCCACTTGGCGAGGGTCGCCACCATCGCCGCCACTGCTCCAGCGGCCAGCAACGCCAGACCGGTCGAGACCGCGGCCACACCCCAGCCGAGCTCGATGGCTGTCCACTCCATGACAACGACGACCCCGACGCAGATCGCGACGTGCGCCATGACGGCGACCAGGCGGCATACCTCCACCAAGGCCCTGGCCACGCGCAGTCGGCGAGGCGGATCGTAGGTGCGGCTGGTCTCGCCGGACTCGGTGGGACGACGCAGCAGCGTGGGCGGGCTGCCGAGCCACGAGGTCCCCGCCTTGGCCTTGGTACGACGTGGCGCGGCAGACAGCACGGCCACGAGGCCGCGCTTGGGCACCCGACGGCCCGGTGCTGCCATGCCCGAGTTGCCGACGAAGGCGTGCTTTCCCACCTTCACGTGCTCGATGCGCAGCCACCCACCGCCCAGCTCGTACCCCCCGAGGAGGGTGTCGTCGGCGAGGAATGCTCCATCGCTGACTGTGGTCAGCCGCGGGATGAGCAGCACGGTCGACGCCTCGACCTCCCGGCCGATGCGCGCTCCCAGCAGCCGCAGCCACGTCGGCGTCAGGCTGCTGGAGTAGAGGGGGAAGAGCCACGTGCGGGCTTCGTCCAGCACGCGGATGGTCGACCACGCCTGCCAGGCCTGTCGTCCGTGGATCGGGTGGTGCCCACTGCGCAGCCCCAGGCCCAGGAGCCGGACCAGTGCCAGCACCAGCAGGGCGAGCGTGAGCATTCCCACGACAGTGCCGACCGGCAGCCACACGAACGCGGCGCGGACCGCGGAGGAGAGGTCGGTCGAGGCGCGGAGCGGCCCAGCGACGACCACGACGCCGGCGAGGACCGCGACGGCCGGCAGCAGCGAGATCAGGACCGCGACGGCTCCGTAGGCAGCCAGCCACAGCGGCCGGTTCAGGGGGAGCCGGTCGTCCCACGGTCCACGGGCCCGGCCGGATCGACGAGCCGGCGCGCCGGCCCAGGACTGGTCCGGCGGGACGCTGCCGAAGACGGCAGACCCCGGCGCCACCTCCGCGCGCGCCCCGACCCGACTGCCGGGCGCCAGGGTGCTGCGCGCACCTACCCGCGCCCGCTCCCCGATGTCCACCCGACCGATGTGCAACAGGTCGCCGTCGAGCCAGTGCCCGGCGAGGTCCACCTCGGGCTCGACCGAGCACTCGTCCCCGAAGCTGGCGAGACCGGTGACCGGCGGTATGGCGTGCAGGTCGACGTGCTTGCCCACCCTAGCGCCGAGCGCCCGAGCGTAAAGGCGCAACCAGGGCGCGTTGGCGAGGTTCGCAGCCCCGAGCTCGTCGGTGAGACGGTCCGCCGCCCACAGCCGCAGGTGAACGCGGCCCCCACGGCGGTACTGGCCCGGTCCCACACCCCGCAGCAGGATCCTGGCCCCCGCTGCGCTGAGCGTGAGCCGCCCGATGGGCGTCACCAAGGCCAGCCAACCCAGGAGCACCCACCACCAGGACACGCTGGGCAGCCACGCCAGTCCCCACAGGTCGACGACGAGGTTGTTGGCGGCAGCGACCCACACGGACCAGCGCAGACCGGTCAAGATGCGCACCGGGATGGTGAATGCGACTTGACCCAGCTGCGTGCTCACGGGAACGGGTCGCACGTTCCTGGCCCGAGCCGCGGCCGGAGCTGCCAGCTGGTCCAGCAGACGCGCCAGGTCTCCCAGCCGCGGTGCGTCGTAGACATCCGCCACTGTCACCTCGGGAAAGCGCTCCCGCAGCCGCGACACCAGGTGGGCCGCGGCCAAGCTGCCACCGCCCACGTCGAAGAAGTCCTCGTCCGGTCTCGTCACGACCGCGCCGAGGATCTCGAGCCACAGCTCCTGCAACCACAAGGCCGTACCCTCGAGCTGGACGGACTGGTCAGGCTTGCTCTTGCCGCCCAGGGTGGCCACCGGCCATGGCAGCGCATCCCGGTCGATCTTGCCGGAGGTGCGAGTCGGAAGGGAGCGCACCTCGGCCAGCCGGGGGACCAGCGGAGCCGGCATCGACTGGCGCAGGGAGGCCAGCGACGCCTCGAGGTCGAAGGCCTCGGTGATGACGACGTAGCCGACCAGCATGGCGTGCCCGGCCTTGGTGTGTCGCACGGCGGTGGCAGCGCCGGTCACCCCGGGCAGGGACAGCAGGTGGCTGTCCACCTCGCCGAGCTCGATCCGACGGCCGCCGACCTTGACCTGGTCGTCAGCGCGGCCGACGAAGACCAGGCCCTCGTCGTCGTTGCGGACCACGTCGCCGCTGCGGTAGGCCCTGGCCCAGCCCAGCGACGGCATCGGCGCGAACTTCTCCGCATCCTTGTCCGGGTCCAGGTACCGGGCCAGGCCGACCCCACCGATGATGAGCTCACCCGTCTCTCCAGGACCCACCGGGTCACCCGTCGCGCCGACCACCGCGAGGTCCCAGCCGTCCAAGGGCAGTCCGATGCGCACCGGTCCCTCGCCGGTGAGCCGCGCCCCGCAGGCCACGACGGTCGCCTCCGTGGGTCCGTAGGTGTTCCACACCTCCCGACGCTCGGTGGCCAGTCGCGCACCGATCTCAGGGGGACAGGCCTCTCCGCCGAGGATCAGGAGCCGCACCGCGGCCAGCGCCTCGGTGGGCCACAATGCGGCCAACGTCGGGACCGTCGAGACCACCGTGACCCGGTTGGCCACCAGCCACGGACCGAGCTCCATGCCGCTGCGGACGAGCGACCGCGGGGCCGGCACGAGGCAGGCGCCGTAGCGCCACGCGAGCCACATCTCCTCGCACGACGCGTCGAACGCCACCGAGAGCCCCGCCATCACGCGGTCACCCACGCCAAGAGGACGGTCCTGGACGAACAACCGCGCTTCGGCATCCACGAAGGCCGCCGCAGAGCGGTGCGACACCGCGACACCCTTCGGTATGCCGGTGGACCCCGACGTGAAGATGATCCAGGCGTCGTCCGCGTGGTCGGGCTCCTGCGCACCGATGGGCGGACCGGCGACCGCCCCGGCCAGGTCGATGACGAGATCGTCACCGATCACCGCTGAGACCTCGGCCTCGGTGAAGACGGTGCGAGCCCGCTCGTCAGGATCGTCGGCGTCCACCGGCACGTATGCCGCTCCGGCCATGAGCACGCCCATGATCGCCACGTACAGGTCGACCGTCCCCGACCTGAGGCGCACCCCGACGCGGTCCCCAGATCCCACTCCCAGCTCGTTCAGCTCCCGGGCCACGAGCTCGCTCGCCTCCTGGAACTCGAGGTAGGTGAGCACGTCCGCACCGTTGTCCAGAGCAGGTTCGTCGGGTGCCAGGGCGACCGTCTCCGCAAAGATGTGGAGCAGGGTCCGTGGGGCCGGCGCTCGGGGCCCGCGAAGAAGAGTCACCCCAGGCCGTCAGGGGTGCAGACCGCGCGGGATGACCTCATGAGCGGATCATCCTCGCCTTGGGTGAACGGAGCATGTCCACGCCTCGCCGAAGTCGCGGCGCTCGTCAGACTCCCCGTTGGGATCGGCCAGTTCTCCAATCCGAGCGACAAGCATCATGTGGCCCCCTGATGTCGTGAGCAGGGTGGTAGCCGTGAGCTCCACTGCGGAGAACGACACGATCGGCGGTGGTTGCCACCTGTGCAATTCAGTGAAGGGTCGAGCCGACTCAGTTGACAGAACCCTGCCGTTCGACAGTTCCAGGTTTCCCAATTTCTCGACCCCGAAGGCCGTCGCGACATCCACATCCAGAACCTCGGCACGTGCAGATACCCCGGCGCTACAGTCCCACCGGCCTCCACGGGCAGAATCGGAAATCGCATCCCTCCCCACAGAGACGTCTCGGCGCGGATTGCCGTCCGAAGCTGCAGCAAGTCACGAGCGGGGACGCAGAGTGCCCGTCGAATTGGCCCGAGCACCGCATTGAACTGCTCCTGCCGAAGCAGCCCAATTCGCTCACGCGAGTCATCCTGTCAGAAGTCCCGCGGGCGGCCGCCGAGACCTTTTCACCTGGTTTTCGAACGCTGATGGACGTGACGAGTGCGTCATTGCCGGCCCAGTCGAGCCAATCCACTGCCTGCGCCTCAGGACCATTCATGCCCGCAGGCTGCCCCGCTACTTGCACCGATCGCCGAAATGGCGTGCTTCGGTGAGCGACGCTGCGAGGGGTGGTCGGACGCTTGCCGTTTGACGTTGTGCCTAGCGATGAGCGCCTGGGGATCTTCGCTCAGCGTGCTGCCGGGTCGAGGACTTGGGTGAACAACGCGTGGCCGTCGATACCCTTCAGTGTCACGGTCAGCTGTTCCGTTCGCGGGTCGATGTCGACCTGACCGAAGTACTGGAACCCTTCCAGCGGAGAGACGCCCGCGCGCGGCGGGGCGGCAACGAAGACCGCCTCGGGACCAAAGGTGGCGTCCAGCGAATTTGGGCCGAAGCCTCCGGCGTTCAGTGGGCCTGACACGAACTCCCAGAACGGGTCGAACTCTTGGTATGCAGCGCGGTCCGGGTGGTACCGGTGAGCCGCGGTGTAGTGGACGTCCGCGGTGAGCCAAACGTGGTTGCGCACGCCAGCCCGCTTGAGCTCGGTAAGCACCCGGGCCAACTCGATCTCGCGCCCCTTCGGCGCCCCGGCGTCACCGTTGGAGATGCTCTCCTGGTTGGGCTTGCCCTCGGTGGAGTCGGGCACGACGAGCCCTAGGGGCAGGTCATTCGCGATGACCTTCCACGTCGCACGGGAGCGCTTCAGCTCTTTGATCAGCCACTCGGTCTGCTCCATGCCCAGGATGCCGCCGTCGTCAGCGGTCTGCAGGTCCGTCGTGTTGGGATCCTTGTGACTACGCATGTCGAGAACGAACACGTCAAGCAACGGCCCGTAGGACAGCTTGCGGTAGACCCGGCCCAACTTGTCCGGCGAGGTGCGGGAGATCGGCATGTACTCGTGGAACGCCTGCCGGGCCCGGGCAACGAGCGGATCGACCGGCGTACCGTCGGGGTAGCCCGACCGGCCAACCAGGACCTCGCCGGGATACCAGTTGTTCAGCACCTCGTGGTCGTCCCACTGGGCGACGATCGCGCACTGGGCGAGGAACTCCCTCCAGGTCCGGTTCTCGGAGACGAGGTTGTATTTGAACTGGCCACGGAAGTCGTCCAGCGCGATCGCGGCGTGGCTCTTTTCGGGGGTAACGACGTTGTGCCACACACGGCCGTCCGGAAGCACCACCTCAGCCTTCACTGGGCCGTCGGCGTAAACGTTGTCCCCTGAGCTCAGGAAGAAGTCTGCGTTGGCTGCAGCCATCGCCCGCGCGATCGGGAAGCCGCCGAGGTCGGGGTTGACACCCCAACCCTGGCCAGCAATGTCGCCGGACCACAGGAAGCGGATAGCACGCCGGTCGGTCACGGCTGACCGGAACCGGCCGGCTACCGGCTCACCAGCGAGCTTCGCGTCATGAGGGTCGACTGGGGTGATGCGGTAGTGCAGGTCGGCACCCGAGGGCAGGCCGTGCAGCCGAAGTTGGCCCGTGAAGTCGGAGCCAGCCGTGACAACTGGTGAGCTCATCCGGCGAAGGACCCGCCGGAAAGACGAGTCGGAGGACACCTCGGCAACCAGCCGGGCGGGCCGGTCCGCCCGGCTCCATAAAGTGATGGCCCCAGCCTCAGGGTCACCGGACTGCACACCGTGCGTCAGGATGGGCTGACCTGTGCGGACCAGCGCCGCGGCTGGCCGTGTGACGCTTCCGGCGGTGAGGGCTGCCAAGCCCATCCCAGCGGAGCCACGGAGCAAGGATCGGCGAGAGAGGTCAGTCATGGTCCCTGATAGTGCCCGCCGGGAACCAACGACTGGTGACGAAGCCCTGAACGATGCAGCACCAGCCTGTGGCGAGTAGTAGTCCTGTCGGCCATGACCGGGTGCGTACCGCCTCGCAACTCGGAATCCGAACTTCTTGTCCTAGGTGGCTGCCGCCGGTTGAACGACCAGGGCGCTGTGTACCGCCGCATCGGCCAAGAGAGGTCACTCGGAGTGAGGTGCGCGAATGCGCGGCGGTCAGCTCAGGGCCTGCGCACGCGATGAACGTCCGGAGGTGTAGTCCACCGTTGCCGTCAACCGCTCTAGCGCCTAGCGCTCCACCAGAACCGGTACGACGTCGTGCACCGGCGCGGTCAACTTCGAGCGAACCACCCGTACTGCGGCCTTAAGCACCTCCACACCGCACAAGGGGTGGCCGCGCTCACTGACCGTCGTCGTACACCACTCTCGCGGACGCCACTTGCCTTCACGGTTCGGACCCGAATCATCACCGCAGCTTTGCCAAGGTGATTGCGGGATCGTCGCCGCTACTTCACCGCCGTGGCTTCCTGGCGCGCCAACTGGAGCGGTGGCGCCTCGCTTACGTGGTCCGGTGCTGCGCCGTTATCGCTTGGACACCCAGGCGGCCGCTGTGCGCGGCCGTGGCATCCGCACCCACGCGCTCTGGAACTCAAGCTCGGCATGCTCTGCGCGCAGGCGTTCCACACCGTGTAGTAGACCGAAGGTGAAGCCGTTCTCGCCGCGCAGGAACGACTGGGCGCCGAGCTGGCGCAGTCGCTGCCGGGCGACGACGGTGTCCTGATGCTGGCCCAGTGCCTGCTGAACGGCCTTGGCTCGCTTGGCGAGCCTCTTCGCGCGCCGCCCGCCGGCTGGGACGGCCAGCTCCGCGGCGTATCGCAGGCGCTTGGCCTTCTTACGCGCCTCGTGCAGTGCGGGGTCGTGCCCGGCGGCGTCACTCTCGGCGACGGCCCGTGCTGCTCGGTGCAGCCGCATGGCGTCTCGCCTGACGAGGTCCCCAAGGACCAAGCGCGCCGGTGCTCGCGCAGCGGGCGCCAGTGGCAGGTCTGCGACCAGGGCATCGAGCGCGTCAAGCAGGCGGTAGTAGCGCGTGGAGCCCAGCGCCTCCCGGGCCCGGGCGAGGGCATCCTTGTGTTCATGGGCCAGCTCGATACGCAGGCGGCGGCGGGCCGGGCCGAGCACGAGTTCGCGCGGTTCGGCCGATAGGGCGGCCTCGAGCCGCTCGCGGATGACCTGGGTGTCACGGGCCGGACTGAGAACCTGACCCAGCCAGCGAAGCTCACCAAGCAGGTCCTCCGGCGCCTGCTCAAACAGCGGTTTGGCAGTGGTCAGAGCCGACCGGAGCCGTCGCGCAGCGATCCGCAACCGGTGGACTCCCTCCGGCGATCCGGCGCGGACCGCCGCGTCCTGCTCGTGCAGGGCCGAGATCTGTTGCACCAGCCGGTCCCGCAGCAGAGCGGCCAGACTGCCCTTGGGTCCGCACGTCGGTTCCTTCGGCTCGCGGTCGCCAGCGTGCGTCGCCAAGATACGGTCGAGTTTCGAGGCATGGTCTGCTGGGCGGGCCCCAGAGCCCAGCAGCAAGGGCTCGATTGACCTGAACACCGAGGCTGGTTGACCCTCCACGGCCTCCAGCTCCCACTCACGCCACGCCTGCTCGCCGTGGTCGTCCTCGCCGTTCAGCAGCCGTGCGCACACCCTGTCATCGCACAGCGTGGCCAGCGGCCGCGCGGCGCTGAGCAGCGTGTACGCAGTGCGGTCGGTGGCGATGGCCGCCACCGGCACCAGTGGCCGATCGCGGACGATGGCCCGCACCGGGTCGGCGACCTGGCGCGGCACCGACCTCACGGCGCGACCCAGCGGGTGCCGCAGCTCGGTCTTCTCGTCCCGACCTCGCGGTACCTTCACGTGCCAACCCTCATCGTCCCCGCCGGTGCGCCGCCGAAGGGTGATGCCGCGACGGTGCAGATCTAGGGCCGGGGTGTCGAAATACACGGCATCCAGCTGAATCTGAATCACCGCACCAACACCCGGGGTCGCGTCGCCTTCGCCCAGCGGGACCGCGGTCGTCCCGTCCACGTCGTACTTGCGTTCGGTCTCCACATGCTCGCGAGCGGCCATACCCCATCCTCCCGCATCGGGCTTCGACGCTGGAAGGTGCACCTCATGCAGAACCGGGCTCGGCGGATCGGCGACGGTCATCTTGCAGCCGAGCTCTGTCTCACGGCCAGCGTGCTGCAAAACCGGTTCCGCGCTGGCCAACTGCAGCAGCGGGGCGCCCGGTCAGGGCGTCCGCACACCGGTCGGCGCACCATGATGGCGTCGCCAACCGGTCGCGCCAGCGGCGTCGGACAGGCGCATGGTCAGCTGGCCATCGATGACCGTCGCGGTTGAACCCCCGCGATCTAGGCCAGCCGACCCATCAGCGTCACGGATGCAGGGGTGTCCTCGCTCGGCTTGATGACGCAGGTGTTGCCCCAGGCGATCGCGGGGGCGATCTTCCATGGTCGCAGCATCGTGGATGTCTATGCGGTACCCGATGATGTCCCCCCAGACGTTGGTCGCTAGGTACCCGAGAGGTACCCGCGGCACCAGAACCAGCCAGTACCACCCGGCATACACAGGCTCGGAAACCGTTGTGCAGCAACGAACCGCCGCGGGCCTTGGCGTTGGCGACGGACTCCTAAAGCGGGTGTCGGCAGTTCGAATCTGCCCGAGGGCACACTGTCGGCTCTATGAGTTCGCCTGATGCTTGACGTTTGGGCTTCGGTTGATGCTTGACAGTGTTTCGGCTGATGCTTGACACCTACTTCGGCTGATTCTTGACGCTCCTTCCACGTGGGAGATGAGCGTGGCTGAGCAGAGGTACAAGGCGGTGCTCGCGGTGATCGCCGACGGGCGGCGCGCGGTCGGCGAGGTGGCGAGCCACTGCGCCCGGCAAGCTCAGCGCAGACATTCAGTGACCGACGACTCCCTCCACAACGATGGCCACACTGAAGGCCAGCGGCGGCGAGAAGAGAATCCCGCGCCCCAACGCAGACGCCCACACATCGCCTAGCCCGGCAGCCCAGACCGCGGCACCCACGGTCACAGCCAGAAGTGACCACAGCGCCATGGGCACAAGGGCGATGAAGATCCCCCACTCGATCTGCGAGGGGCCCGCCAGATACGTGAAGAACGGGATTGCAATGAGTGAGGCGGTCACCACCAGAGAAGGCCACATGAGTACGCGTGGGGTCCACATCGACGCAGTCGCCGCTTGCGAACGTTCAGCGGACGACCAGGCAGCTCCGGACCCTGAAGCCGGCGGGCACGTCGACCACTCGGACGGACGTGCACAGACTCCCCGGTCATGCCACAGACTGACCGTCGACCCGGGACAGAACCACACGAACGCGCACACCGTGATCGATCTGGAACGCCAGCCACACGCGACCCCGCCGCGAGCCGGGAGGGGCTCAGGAGCTCAGCATCCAGTCGACGGCCTCCTGGCAGTGGATCGCGGCGGTGTCATAGAGCGGCACTGAGGCGTCACCGCCTTCGACGAGGAGTCCGATTTCGGTGCACCCGAGGATGATGCCTTCCGCACCGCGCTGGACCAGGTGGTCCATGACGTCGCGATAGCGGTTGCGCGAGGAGTCGAGGACCACGTCGTGGCACAGCTCGTCGTAGATGATGCGATGCACGTCGGCGCGTTCGACGGCGCCTGGGGTGATCACCTCGAGACCCTGCTCGCGTAGGCGTCCGACGTAGAAGTCCTGCTCCATCGTGAAGGCTGTCGCGAGCAGGGCGACCGTGTGAAGGCCGTCGGCCCGAACGCGCGCCGCAGTGGCGTCGGCAATGTGAAGCAGGGGAATGGTCGTGGCCTCCTGCAGCTGGTCAGCGACCTTGTGCATCGTGTTGGTTGCGAGGATGAGCCCCTCGGCGCCGGCGTGTTCCAACCCGCGGGCTGCATCGACGAGCACCGCCGCGGTGCCGTCCCAGTTCCCGTCGTGCTGCATCGCGGCGACCGGTTCGAAGTCGACGCTGTGGACCAGGAGGTGAGCGGAGTGCAGGCCGCCGAGCCGAGAGGCGACTCCTTGGTTGAGCAGCCGGTAGTACTCGGCTGTGCTGGTCCAGCTCATCCCGCCGAGTACTCCGAGAAGTTTCATGGCGTCATCTTCCTGCCGGTGGTTCGGACAGGGCAAAGATCGTCAGTGGGGCTACTCGGCCACGGGAGCCTGGTCGGGCTCCAGCAACGCCCGCACCCGGCCACCCGGGTCCAGGCGGCCGAGCATGGCGTCGCTGATGCGTGCCAGCTGCCGGACCTGGGTCGGAGTCAGCGCGTCGAAGACGAGGTGACGGACGGTCTCGACGTGGCCGGGCGCGGTCTGGACGACCATGTCCCACCCTGCGCTGGTCAGGCGGGCGTTGGTGGCCCGGCCGTCCTCGGGGCAGGGGAAGCGCTCAACCAGTCCCCGGCCCTCGAGCTTGTGGACCACGTGCGACAGACGGGGAAGCGTCGCGCTGGTGCGCTGGGCCAAGGCCGTCATCCGCAGCGTGCGCTCCGGCGCCTCGGACAGCATCGCCAGGACGACGTAGTCGAAGTGGCTGAGCCCTGCGTCGCGGCGCAGCTGCGAGTCGAGGGCGGCCGGGAGCAGCTCCATGACCGCCTCGAACCGTAGCCAGGCAGCGCGCTCGCCCGGATCCAGCCACCGTGTCGTCATGTTCACAGCCTATCGGATTAGTTGAAGGAACAACTTACGGCCGAGGCGTGTTACTTGTATCGACAACTTACGACACCACTCTGAAAGGCTCACCATGGCGCACATCTCGATCATCGGAACCGGCAACATGGGCCAGGCGATCGCCGCGGTCGCAGGCCGCGGCGGACACACCGTCAGCCTCGTCGGCAAGGACGACACCGACGCACGCCTCGGCGACGTGGTGGTCCTGGCCGTCCCCTACCCGTCCCTGTCGGACCTCGTGGCCACCCGCGGCGCCGACCTCGCCGGGCGGATCGTCGTCGACATCACCAACCCCCTCGACTTCCAGACCTTCGACTCGCTCACCGTCGCCGCCGACGGCTCCGCGGCCGCCGAGCTGGCCGCGGCACTCCCCCAGTCACGCGTCCTCAAGGCGTTCAACACCAACTTCGCTGGCACGTTGGCCACAGGGAAGGTGGGCGACCTCACCACGACCGTCCTGATCGCCGGTGACGACGCCGACGCCAAGTCGACCCTGGCCGACATCGTCGCCGCCGGGGGCCTCAAAGCCATCGATGCCGGCTCCTTGCGTCGCGCTCGCGAGCTGGAGGCGATCGGCTTCCTTCAGATCACGCTGGCCGCCAACGAGAAGATCTCCTGGACCGGCGGCTTCGGCGTCATCGCCTGACCAGACCAGCCACACGAAGAGAGTCCCCACCATGACCGTCAACGCCGTACGTCTCAATCACGCCGTGCTGTTCGTCAGCGACGTCGACCGCAGCCTCGACTTCTACCAGCAGGCTTTCGCGATGGAAGTCGTGGCGCGAGAACCGCGCGCTCACGCCGCCTTCCTGCGCCTCCCCCGTTCCGGCAACCACCACGACCTGGGCCTGTTCGGCGTCGGTGCGCAGCCGCCGCGCCCCCGCGGCGCCCTCGGCCTCTACCACCTCGCGTGGCAGGTCGACACGATCGACGAGCTCGTCGAGGCCCGCAGCACCCTGGTGCGCCTCGGCGCCCTGACCGGCGAGTCCAGCCACGGCGCCACCAAGAGCCTCTACGGCCAGGACCCCGACGGCAACGAGTTCGAAGTGATGTGGATGCTGCCCCGCGCGGCATGGGGTGAGTTCGAGCACTCCGCACCGGTCGAGCGCCTCGACCTCGCCGCTGAGGCCGAGCGCTGGACCGGCGTCCGCACCGCAGCCGAGCTCGTGCCGAAGGACGCGTCGTGAGCGCCGAGACGACGTTCGCGGCGCCGGTCGTCGCGACCCATGGGGCCGCAGACCCGAGCGCTCCGCTCGTGGTCCTCCTCCACGGCCGAGGATCCAACGAGCAGGAGATCCTCGGCATCGCGCCACACCTGCCCCAAGGCGTCGAGTATGCCGCCGTGCGGGCCCCGATCGCCGAGGGCGGAGGCTTCGCGTGGTTCGCCAACCGTGGCATCGGCCGCCCAGTGGCCTCCTCTCTCCAGGCGACCATGGCCTGGTTCCGCACCTGGCTCGACACGGTGGCGCCAGCCGGTCGGCCCGTCGTGCTGGTCGGCTTCAGCGGAGGGGCCGCCTTCGCCGGCGGACTCGTCCTCGCCGACCCGTCGCGCTATGCCGGAGCAGCGATCCTCTACGGCACCCTGCCGTTCGACGCCGGCCTGCCGTTCGAGCGCAGCCACCTCGCCAACCTGCCGGTGTTCGTGGCGCAGGGAGAGGCGGACCACGTCATCCCGCGCGAGCTGCTCGACCGCACCTGGACCTGGCTGCACACCCAGTCCGGCGCGCCCACCGTCGGACGCCGCGACCCGGGCGGCCACGGGCTGACCGCGGCGACGATGCAACGCCTCGCCGCGTGGGTCGCCGAGCTCTTCACTCACCTCGCCGTCGAGGGAGCCCCGCCGGTCGGGCCGCCTCAGGAGGTCTTCTGGACCACGGTCGACGGTGGCCACCTCCCCCACCGCGAGGGCACCTCCCCCCAGGTCCACTGGGACATCCCCCAGCAGCAACAGTCGCAGAACGCACCGGAGACGTTGCAGGAGAAGCTCTTCGAGCGGGTCAGTGCCCTCGCCGGGGTGCAGGGCGGTCCGTCACGCATCTCGGTACCCGGAGCGCGGGCGTTCACCCTCCCCGACGGCACCGGCCCCGACGAGTCCTACCTCGTCCCCGGTGTGCGCGAGTTCGCGCACCTTCACCCGGCATACGACGGCTCGCTCCACCTCGCCCTCCCAGCTGCCTACGCCGCCGACCTCGTCGCCCACGGCTGGGGCGTCCCCCACCCGTGGGCCGGCACCCGTCTCGCGGCCGGCTTCGTCATGCTCTTCGGCCCCCGGACCGAGGACGAGCTCGAGACCGTATCCGCCATCGTCACGGCGGCCCACGCCTTCGCCTCCGGGACGGCGAAGGCCTGACGGGACGGTCGCGACACCCCGCCAGGCCCACCGTCAGGCTGCCGGCTCGAGCACGAACCACACAGTCATTCCCCCGGCGTCCAACCTGGAGCCCCACCGCGTGGCGAGCGCGTCCACGAGCTGCAATCCGCGACCGTGGACGGCCAACGGATCCACGGCCACGTTGCCGGGGTCGACGACGACGTTCGAGCCACTGTCACGAACGGTCCCGGTGAGGACGCCGTGGTGGAGGACGAAGCGCAGCTCGCATCCGGCGTCGGTGTGCATCACCGCGTTGGTGACCAGCTCACTCAGGCACAGGATCGCATTCGTGACCGTGCCCTCGTCCACGCCCCACGCCGCGAGGGCGCTGACGGCGAAGTGGCGTGCTGCACCGACTGCGCGAGGGTCCGCGGCGACGGAGTAGGTCACTGCTTGTGCACTGGGTGGCACCGGCTCAGCCTCAAGGGACCTGTCGGCATGGGTGGTGGCGCGCTGCACCTCGCGCAGCTCATCGCCCAGACGCGCCGCGAGCGCCTCCAGCTCGGCCACCCGTTGCGGGTCGAAGTGCTGCGCTGCGTCGAAGAACAAGGCGTAGGCGCCCACGACGTGCCCGGACGCGACGATAGGTAGGACCGCCAAGGCTTGCGTCGTCGGCAGCTGGCGGTCGACGAACGCCCGGTAGCGTCGGCCGACGTCGTCCAGGGAACCGAGCACGACCTCGCCCGTGCGCACGGCGTGGGTGAGTGGGACGTCCTCGTAGGCGTCGATCTCACACCACGGCACGGAGCGCTCTGTCTCGCGGTCACTCGCGGTGAACAGCAGCCTCCGCCCGCCGCCCTCGGCGAGTGCCAAGCCTGCCCGATGGACCCCCGGCACGTTGGCCAGCTGCGCGAGCGCGGACTGCGCCCACGCCTCCCCCTCCGGGACCGGTCTGCTTGCGACGGTGTGCGCCACTTCCGCAGGGTACCGGCCTGGGCGGCGTCACGGATCACGCGGTGAGGCGTCTCATCCTGTGATGCCTCGACTGGTGTCGTTGGATACCGCGTCACCAATGCCCGCAGTGGGTCTCCCCGTTACGCGACCGACTGCAGGGTGCGGTCGCGTAACGGGAGGGGTGCGGGTGGCGCAGGATCTGGCATCGGGTGAGTCTGCGGACTGGGTGGCGGCCGTGAGGTATGCCCGGGCGTTGCGGTCGGACGCGGCCACACCTTTGGTCGACGGGACCGTGGCGGCGCCCCTGCGGGCCGATGAACGGCCGATCTTCCAGGTGGTGGCCACGTTCGAGCGGCGGCATGACACGACGAGGCTCACGACGTGGGCCGACCGCAGCGGATGCCAGGTCACGGGGACGCCACAGCGCCTGGTGTTGAGTCACCGCCTGAAAGGCTGGGTGAGCTTGTGGTTCTCCGAAGTTGTCGGACTACGCATCGAGCCTGGTGAGCGTGACTGGCAGATCGAGATGGCTTTCCAGCACCAGTCGCCCGTCCGGTTGACCGGTCCGGGCGTCGCGTTGGTCGCGGTTCATGTGGTCGCGATGGTGCACCCGCAGACCTGGTGGCGATGGCCCCATTGAAGGGCCTGCTCGGGGACTGACCCACGTCGAGGTCGGGTGGCGCGTCCGGGCGTGCGCGCCATGCGATTCCTGGGTCGTGGACGGCCGCGGGGGACGTCACAGACGAAGGCCTGCGGCGTCTCAACGGTGAAGGGCCGGTCATCGTGCGAACGCGCTGGCGCCCACCGCAGGAAGGACCCCGATCACCCCATGAGACTTCGTCGGACTGCAGGGTCGGTCCTCGGCGCCCTCACCGCCGTCACTCTCGGGCTCAGCCCGGGTCATGCCGCCCACGCCTCACCCAGCAACCCGCCCGCGCCACCCAGGTGCGTCCACGGCTATGGGCCCCGACCTTCGATGACGGTCCGTCGGCCAGCACCTCTGCGATCCTCGGCGCGCTCTCCGCCAACGGGCAGGTGCGGGCAACGTTCTTCAATGTCGGCGCCCAGGAGCAGCTGCACCCGGCCCTCGTGCTCGCCCAGCAGGCTGCCGGGCAGTGGCCAGGCGACCATAGCTACTCCCATCCCTTCCCCGACGAGCTCCCCTCGTATGCCGTGACCGACGAGATCCTTGGCACGCAACAGATCCATGAGCAGCTCACCGGCGTCCGCGAGTGGCTTTTCAGGCCGCCATTCGGTCCTGCCACGGCGGCAATCCGTGCCACTGCGCTGTCCATGGGCATGACCGAGGTCCTCTGGACGGTCGACACTCGTGACTACGCGGGCGCCACGACGCCCGAGATCGTCGCTACGGCGATGACGGCGCACGACAAGGACATCGTGCTCATGCACGACGTTCTACGCCAAGGCAGCCCACTGGTAGGGACGGGGAAGCTGCGGACCGCGATGTGAGACGTGTGATCAGCACCGTCGTCACCTTCCAGCGGGTCGGGACTCTCTCGGAGTGGACGGGGCGCGAACACACAGGAAGCGCCCCAGAGAGACGGGGACTCTCATTGCACACTCATCCATCTGTGCTGGCTCAGCCATGGGTCGGCGCCGCCATCAGGGTGTGCGGACGCCGTGAACACGCGCACCACGGGGGCCGTGTCATCGCGGTGGTCCCAGCCCACAACGAGGGTGCCACGGTGCATCAGGCGGTCGAGGCGCTGGCCGCCCAAGCCCGAGTTCCCGATGAGGTCATCGTCGTGGCTGACAACTGCACCGACGACACCGCAGCCCGCGCCATGGCCGCTGGCGCCCGGGTCGTCGAGACTCGCCTCAGGAAGCGGACGGCCCTGGCGGCCCGGACCTACCGAGGCGGCGTCGCCCAGGTGGCCATCGCCGCCTGGCTAAGCGTTCCCGGGAGACACGCCCTAGTTCGGGATGGTGTGCCCGGATATCCCGATGTCTTTCGCAGCCTTCGCGTCACGATCGGCTAGGTCGGACGTCCTCCGTAGTGGCGTGGTGCAGTTCTGCTCTCGTCTTCTGCAGCGATCCCACCTTGGGGATCCTTCGATTTTGGGACGAGGGGCCGACGTTGAGTACCACCCGCCTTGCCACGCCTGCGCGCCGCCGTGCGGCCGGAGTGTGTGTGCCCACCCTGGGAGCAGGTGCCAACCCGGGGGACAGACGGCGCACGACTGGCTGGGAGCGTAAGGAATGGGCGACAAGGCCGAAGCGGATGACGCTTCTGTCGTCTCTTGGCGCCCTGACGATGGTGGCGGCTGGCCTGGTCGTCGGCGGGCCTGGTACTTCGTCTCCGGCGTGGGCCGCGAGTGTAGAGATGGTCTCGGCCGATTCGTCGACGATGGTCACCGTCGCGGCCGGGGCGGAGATCGGTTCCCTTGACGTCCCGACACTGGTGACGATCACCCCCGGCACAAGCGGTACGGTCCCCGTGACAGTCCAGCTCAATGCCGGATCAATTTCCAGCATGACCCCCACGGGCGCAACGAACCAAGACCTCGTATTCAACGCCCCGTCGAACAGCACATTCGCCGCCCAAACGTCGGTGAGTGTCCAGCAGTCAAATGACGGTGTGACCTTCTTTGCCAGCACCGTGACCGCATCGAGCTGTGCCCTGAGCAACCTGAACAGGACGCTCTCGTGCCAGGTCAGTGGCAACTCGAGCTGGCCTGCACCGCCAGCGAGCTACAGGTTCAATCCCGTGGTAACGGTTGATGCAAGTGCGCCTGCCGGTATCTTGACGCACGGAACGAGCAGCTACTCCTTCATCGGCGACGGCGCACCTCTTCAGACGACGAAGGGGACCCTGAACGTTCAGACCTCCGACCAGCCACCCTTTTCTTGCACGAACACGCTCTACACGCTCGACACCAACAGCCAGCTGTGGCAGGAGACTCTCGGTCCCGGGGGCGTGTTGGCCGGTTCAACATCCAAGCTTCTCGCCAACGTGCAGGTTACCCAGAACGGGTTGGCCGCCTCTGCTGGTGGTACGGCGTTGTACTGGGCCAACCAAACCGGGGGCCCGGTAACCGTTTCCAGGCTCGATTCTGCGACGGGTCAGATCACCACGTTCGCAACGACAACCACGGTGACGGGTGGTCTCATCGCCGGGGCGATCAACCCTCTCAACGGGTGGTACTTCTACGGGTCTATCGATGCCGCGACCTCCAGCCTGTACATCTACGCGTTCAACACGACCACCAACACGGACCTCGGCGAAGTCGGCCGAGTCCAATTCCCGGCCGGGACATCCAACGTGTCCGACTTCGTCTTCGATGGCAACGGAAACCTCTACACCAGCTTTGACGATGTGACCTTGACGACCACCACCCTTGTCCGGGTCAACGGGACGATCCCAACAACCTCGGGCACCCCCACACTCACATACACGCCACTGTCAACACTGGCCATCGCGGGGTTGGGGATAAGCTCCGGGATCGCGTTCGGGTCCAACGGCAACCTGTACCTGACGACAACGACAGCGTTCCTCCGGGTCGACCCGATCACCGGGGCCCTTCTTGAGACCGGGCCGACACCATCAGCGACAACATACGATGCGGCGTCGTGCAGCTTTCCCGGATCCGTGACCCTGCAAAAGAACATCGTCCGGCGTGCCGTCAGCACCGACCAGTTCAACCTCACCATCACCGGGTCGAACACGGCCGGCAACACCGGCACCACGTCCGGAACGACGACCGGTCTTCAGACCGCACCGGGGGCAGTGGCAGGCCCCGTCATCGCGTTGACCGGCGCCGTCCTGACCTTCACCGAATCGGCCGCCGCGGGAACAAACCTGGCCAACTACACGACCACCTACCAGTGTAAGGATCCGACGGGTACGGTTCTGCAATCCGGATCCGGCACGACGTTCACTTTCACCGAGCCCCCACCGGTGAACGGTGTCGGTGCCGCTGTCACCTGCGTATTCACCAACGGACCCGCGCCGAGGATCACGCTGACAAAGGCGTTGGGGGCGCCGCGCGAGGCTGCCACGGACCAGTTCACAGTTGCTGTGCGCACGGGGGGCGCAGCGGGCACTGTCGTGAACAGCACGGCCAACTCGACGACGGCCGGTTCGGGGTCGACCGTGACGCCGGGGTCGGGAACGTCCGGGGCGTATGTGGCGTCGGTAGGGACCGCCTACACGTTGACGGAGGCCCCCTTCGGCACGACATCGCTGGCGAACTACGCGAGCAAGATCACGTGCACGGACTCGGCCGGCCTGCAGACCGGCCTGCCCGCGGGTGCGGCATATGACCCGAACGCTCCTCCGACGGTCACGCCCGTCCTGGGCGCGAACATCTCCTGTGTTCTGACGAATACAGCTCAGCCGATCATCTCGTTCGGCAAGACGGTCGACAAGGGCGCGAACACGATCGTGAACCCGGGTGACACGTTGACCTACACGCTCTCGATCGTGAACTCGGGGTCGGTGCCCTCCAGCACGATTTCGCCCTTCGATGACCTGACGAATGTGGTGAACAATGCGACGTTCAACCCGGGGTCGATCACGATCACCCCGGCGGGCACGGGAACGGCGTCGTATGCCTCCGCGACCAAGCGTTTGACCTGGACCGGGATCGTTCCGGCGAACACGACGGTGAACGTGACGTACACGGTGACCGTCAACCCGGTTGCGTTCGGTCAACTCCACAACGCGTTCATGGGCGTCTCGGTCACCAACCCCATCGGAGCGAGTCTGCAGTGGCGGAAGATCGACGCGACGGCGGCGAAGAACGTGCTCGCGGGGGCGTCGTGGACGCTGACGGCGTTGAACGGGCTGGGTCAGCCGACGGGTACTCCGATCGTGGTCACGGACTGTGTTAGCTCACCGTGCACGGGCGCGGACACGAACCCGGCTGGAGGACTGTTCTTCGTCAAAGGTTTGACGCCCGGGAACTACCAGCTGGTGGAGACGAAAGCACCGGTCGGGTACGTGTTGAACTCCACTCCGATCCTGGTCACCGTCTCGGCTACGACTCAGACCACGGTCCTTGCGGACGTGGTGAACCAGCAGGCGGCGCCGATCGTGCTGCCCCTGACCGGGGGGCTGGGCACAGACGTGATCACGTATTGGGCGACGTCGCTGCTGGCTGCTGCTGTGGTCCTTCTGGGCTGGCAGTGGCGTCGGCGATCCCGGATCCGGAGATCGCCGTGACCTCGAGAACGCAAATGAGTGGGGGGCCCTGACCTCGCCCCCCTTGCATCCGGTCCACCCACCTACATAACTCTGAAACGAAATAAGACAGGAAACACCACAATGAACAACACTTCTCGGTCGCCGCGCTTGCGGCGGCTGGCTGCCGTCGTCGGCGCCGGTGCGCTCACCCTGTTGGGTGTGGCGGCCATCGCCGGCCCGGCAAACGCGGACACCACCGGCGGCAACGTGCCGGCCGGCCCGTACAACCTGACGATCACGAAGCTGCAGAACCCGACGACCGGAGGTACCGCGACGAACGGTACCCAGCAGAACGTCGCAGCACTGACCCCGATCCCGGGGGTCGTGTTCAACATCGCGCCGGTCAACGGTGTCGACCTGACCACCCAGGCCGGGTGGATCACCGCATCCACGCTGACGGTGAACAGCTCCGGCCAGGTCGTCGGCGGGGCCACCACGTACACCACCGGCACAGCAACCCCGTTGGCCGCGACGAACAGCAGCGGCGTGACCACCTACAGCACCTCCACCCCTGCGGTCTACGAAGTGACCGAGGTCAGCGCCCCGGCCGGGACCGTCATCGGTGCACCATTCCTCGTGACCCTGCCTCTGCCGCAGGGCAACAACTGGTTGACGAACGTGTTCGTCTACCCGAAGAACACGGTGCAGAACGCTCCGGTGAAAACGGTCACCGACACCAGCGCGTCCGGGGTCGGGGCGACGGTGAACTGGACGATCACCTCCACCGTGCCGAACCAGGCCGCGGGGAACGCGTTCACCGCCTACACCATCGCTGACACCCTCGACACCCGACTGACCCCCCCGACCGCGGCCGCGGTCACGGTCACGATGAAGTCCGCCACCGGCACCACGATCACCCTCCCGGCCGCCGACTACACGATCACCGTCTCCGGGCAGACCGTCACGGTGAACTTCACCGCCGCTGGTCTGACGTTCCTGACCTCGAACCCGTCCGCGGTGATCACGGTCGGGATCCCGACCGTGGTGAACTCGGTCGGTAACGGCACCATCCCGAACACGGCCAGCCAATTCATCAACGCGCCGACCGGCGGGTCGACCACGACCCCGTCGAACACCGCGAACACCACCTGGGGCGACGTGACCCTGCACAAGGTCGACCCGGCCGGGAACGCGCTCGCGGGTGCCAGCTTCCAGGTGTTCACCTCGCTGGCGAACGCGCAGAGCCTGACCAACCCGGTCTCTGTCGGCGGTGTGACCACCTTCACGTCGAACGCGTCCGGCACTGTCGCGATCAACGGTCTCAAAGCGCAGAACAACGGTACTGGCGCCAACCTGACCTACTACATCGTCGAGACGCAGGCGCCCGCCGGGTTCATGATCGCGCCTGCTTTCCAGCAGAGCAGTGGTGGTTTCGCCGAGACCGTCGCCCCCGGCACCTCAGCGAATGCGACTGTCACGGTCACCGATCCCCAGGTGTCCCCGATCGCGCTTCCGCTGACCGGTTCGACTGGCACAGCGATCTTCCTCGGGGGTGGGCTCGCTCTGGCAGCGGCCGGCATCGCAGCCGCGGTCCTGCTGGTTCGACGCCGGCAGGCCGAGACCGGTTGGGTCGCCGTGCCGGAGGAGGCAACCGGGCGCTAAGGCCCACCACACAGCAAGCCCGACGTCGAGGCACGACAGCCCGCCGACACCAGGGCAGCAACGTTCCAGGCTCAGGGTGGTGGGAGCAGGCACACCATCTCCCACCACCCCGAGCCGCCTTTCCTCACCGGAGCAGTCCTCATGAGCACCCCTTGCACCAAGACCAGCGCCGCCGCCCCACGCGGGCGTTGGCGCCTGTCGGGACTCTCGTTGGTGGTCGCGGCGGTGTGTTTGCTCGGCATCGGTGTCGCGCTGTATCCGCAAACCGCCTCCTGGTTCAGTGCTGTTCAAGAAGGGCAGCTGGTCGCCCAATACGCCAACGATGTCAAAGTGATCGGACCCGCCAGTCGTACTCAGGCGCTCAAAGAGGCGCAGGCGTACAACGCCCTGCTCGAGAGCGGCGCTGAGGTCAAGGCGAATGAGCGCATCCCGGTCGACACCGGCGCTTCTCTCCCCAGCGGGTTCGACTACAACCAACTTCTGGCAGCCAATCCGTATGGGCTGATGGGACGCCTAGTCATCCCCGCCATCAAGGTCGACCTGCCGATCCTTCACGGCACCAACGACAGCACCCTCACCGGGGGCATCGGCCACCTCGAGGGGACCTCGCTGCCCATCGGAGGGGTGGGCACCCACGCCGTTCTCGCCGGTCATCGCGGCCTGGCCTCGGCCACCCTGTTCACGAACCTCGACAAAGTCGTCAACGGTGACACCTTCACCATCTACGTCTTCGGAGAGACCCTCACGTACCAGGTATTCGACATCAAAGTCGTCGACCCCGATCAGACCAAGGCTCTGAATCCCGTTCCCGGCAAAGATCTGGTCACTCTGGTCACGTGCACGCCGATCGGCATCAACAGCCAACGGATCCTCGTCACCGGAGAACGCATCCTGCCCACGCCGGCGTCTGCGGTCGCAGGAGCCGGCAAACCACCCATCGGGCCCGGATTCCCCTGGTGGGTTCTCGAAATCGGAGGGACGATCCTCGCCGCCTCCGTCTATGTCTGGTGGTCTGGCCGACCGGTCAAACCTCGCCGCAGACACACCCAGGCACCTGCACGGCCGATCGCTCGAGCTGTGGGGCTGGCCGATGCCTGATCACAGGGGCCGGCGACCGGCGCGAAAGGGACGGCAGGCGTCCAGCGCTCCCCGCATCGTGGTCGCGGGATTGCTCTGCGCGGTGGCTGTCGTCGCGACCGCATGGACGGTGTCTACCTACATCACCCAACAGGGTTTCCCCAAGGACATGCGAGGTAACCCCGTTCTCGTCCCGCAACCGTCCGAGATGGTGAAGAGCCAAACCGATGCGGTATCCACGAGGAACGGACTGACACTCCGAGTCCCCTCCACCGGGCTGAGCGTGCCCGTCGGAGAGTTGAACGAAGTCAACGGGATCATCGACCCGCCCGGGTTCTCCTCGGCCTACCTCGTCCGCAACTACGGCGCCCCCTTGGCCCGCGCCACCACGGGGACCGTGTTCGTCGTCATGCACTCCTGCCGAGGCGGAGCGGTCTGCCCGGGCAACTACCTCATCAACGTTGCCGCGGGCACCTCCTCCCTCAAACCTGGAGCCGATGTCTACGTCGGCGGGCTCCACTACCACGTCACCGGATCGCAGAAGGTCTACAAACCCGACGTCCACACCCAGACCGACATTTGGACCAATGCGCCCGGGAGGCTCGTCCTCTTCACCTGCCTCCAGGTCCCCGCCCAGACAGAGTCCACCGACAACATGATCATCACCGCCCAGCTCGTCACCTGATCACGTCCAGACCAAGGCTCGTCCACGCATCTAGCCGACAGGAGAGTAGCTCCACCATCCGTCTGGGCCAAAGATCGGTGTCGATCTGCCCGTGTACCACGGAACCAGTGACGCCATCCTGCTCAAAGGCGCCGGGCACCTGGAGGGGACTTCCCTGCCCGTCGGGGGAGAAGGGACCCTGTCGGTGATCACCGGTCACCGGGGACTGGCCGAGGCGACCATGTTCACCAACCTCGACCGGATCCACCCCGGAGACACCTTCGTGATCACCACCTTTGGCCGCGTCCTCAGCTACCGCGTCTTCGATACGCGAGTCGTGGAACCTTCCGATACCGCCTCGCTGCACCCGAAGGCCGGCCGAGACCTCGTCACACTGATCACGTGCACCCCGCTCGGTATCAACTCTCACCGCATCCTGGTTACAGGCGAACGAGTCATGCCCACTCCCACGTCCGCCGTTGAGGCCGCCAACACCGGGCCTGCGTTGGTCCCTTTCCCGTGGTGGCTGGTGTGGTATCTGGTTGGGCTCACTCTGATCGGCGTCTACGTCTGGTGGGGAGGCCTGGTCCGGCGCGGCCCCCATCCTGCCGGGCTCCGCCCCTGATAACGCGTGACGGAACCGGTCGAATCAGCAGATTCGGGTGCCGACTTCTGGGTCGTTCGCTACACGTCCCGTGGCCCTTGTCCTGAGCCGCGTCACGGTTGGCCCGCTGGGGCGTCCCTCACTCGTCAGCCAACGAATGTGGAGGGATGGGCATGAGGGTCGAGGCCCGGACAGAGGACGCCGACGGGTGGGTGGCCTGACGGTGCCCATGACCGAAGTGGATGACCTCGAGCTGACGTCACCCGCCCGCGACGGCGACGAGCGAGCCGCGGTTGAGCTGTGGACTCGGCACTACCCCGCAGCCCTGTCCACAGCTCACCGCGTCGCGCGACAGCCGCGCGACGCCGAGGAGCTTGCCTCGGACGCTTTCTCTGGCATGTTGGCAGCCCTTCGCAGAGGCGGCGGCCCCACGGGATCGGTCCGCGCCTACCTGCTGACCTCTGTCCGAAACGGGGTCACGACGCGAGGCCGGAGGGCCAACGCCTTCGACATCCTCACCGACCAGATCTCGCTGCTCGAGAACGCCGCCGACGTGCCGGCCGACCCGGTTGCGGCGGCGAGTGAGCTCAGCCTGATGCGCGAAGCCTTCGCCTCACTCCCCGCCCGCTGGCAACACGTCCTGTGGAGGACAGCCGTTGACCACGAGGCCAACATCTCGGTAGCCGACGAGCTGGGAGTGAGCCCCAACGCCGTGGCCGCATTGGCGCGGCGGGCCCGCCAAGTGCTGCGCGCTGCATACGTGCAGGCCCATGTGTCGAGGGGAGCCATCGACCCCGAGTGCGCGCCCTTCATCCGCGGTTTGGCAGCAATGCTGACGCTTCCTGCAGACACCGCCCCCACTGCCAGGCACGTCCGCGGGTGCGCGCGATGCACCGACCGGCTCGCGGAGCTGCGGAAGGTGGACCAGAACCTCTCCGGCATCCTCGGCCCGGCCGTCCTCGTCCTGCTACCTACCGGGGTGGGCACCGCTATCGGGGCGGGGCCAGCGGGCGGAGCGGGGTCGGCGGCCCACGCGACAGCTGCCCATGGTGACGTGGCAGCCTCGGGCTCAGCGCACAGGGTGGCGCTTGCGACCGCCGTGGCCGTCGGCAGCGGCCTGTTGACCTGGGCGCTGTGGCCCGAGCGACCCGCGCTGGAGCGCACCCCGGTCGCCGTCGCGACCTCGTTGAGTCCATCCGCACCGACGAGCAGCCCCGCTCCTCCGCCACCCACGCCGCTGCCGACCCCCGCTGCCACCCCGACAACGCCGCCTACAAGTTCGCCGCCTGCGCCGTCCACAACGAAGCAGCCCCGCCGCGGTGGCACCACCCATCGCGACGGCACCGAGCACCGCGCCGACCCCGACACCGACCCCGGCACCCACGACTCAGGCCCCCCAGGGAGGGCTCTGGCTCGCCGTGGCAAGGGGCGGACCCACCAGATCACCCTTCATCCAGGTAACTGCGTCCGGGCAACAGCTGACCGGGGGGCTAGGACTGCGCGTCTCAGTGCCCGCGGGAGTGTCCCTGGCCGAGTTCTCGGGAGCCTGGCGGGGCTGCGCGCAAAGCGGGAGGGAGATCACCTGCACGGCGGCGGCTTCCCCCACCGCGACCGGGCAGTCCTGGTCGGGAACGATCTCGACCCGGTGGGCCGCCCGCTCGATTGGTTCGGTGAGCGCCAGGGCCACCGGCACCTACCGGTCTGGCTCCGCAGCGTCTGCGACAGCCACGACCCTCTGGCCGTCCCCGTGACCCATCCCCGGAGCGACAAGCGCCCGGTGCTGCGCCTCGGCCGCCCGTTTCTTCCATCCTGAGGAGGTTCCTATGCTTCACGACAGCGTTGTTGTGCCGGCCGACTACCTCGACGACCTAGCCGTCGCCGTCGAGCGGCTCCAGCAGTTGGGCACGGAGAGCGAGGGCCGCGTCCAAGGCGGTGATCCCATCCGCCTCCTCGACGCACTGTGTGCCGTGTATGCGGCCTCTCAGCGATTGGTGGAACAGGAACGGGCAAGCAAGGTCCGGGACGAGACGCCCAACTTGGTCTGACCGCGTCCTGAACGCTCCAGGTGGCGAGGCGTCTGCCCGTCATCAAAAGGTCCGCGAACCATGACGAACGTCGCGAACAGTGAGTTCGCCGAAGGTTTCTCGGGCGTTGGCGTCACTCTTTGAACGATCACGCGTCTACCACGGTGGGCAGACGACCTTCGATGGCTTGGTCGCGCCCGAAGGCGGTCACACGGAGGTCTTGGTCTTGTACAGCGGGCGGTCATCGGCGACCCAATGTTTGGACGGGCGGTCGCCCAGCCGCAAAGGCATCTCAATCCTCGCCGTCCTCGTGTACCTCGCGACGCTGGCGATCGCAGTCGCCACGCCGGCCTCGGCCTATCAGGCGACCATCACTCCACCGGCCATCTCCGGTGGCGTCGGCACCCTGACCATGCCGGGTTCGGGGCTGACCGCCTCCGTGTCGGCGACGGGCCTGACCTCGGTCGTCGGGGGGAGCACCCTGGGCGCACGCGGATATGTCGCCAGCGACTTCACCCCAGGTCTGGCATCGACGACGCCGGCCGTGGACATGCTCACGAACGCGACCAACAACTGCGCGTCGGGGGGCACGTGCTCTGGGCTCGGCACGGTGACGATCAACTTCAGCCAGCCGGTGCGCAACCCCATCCTCTCGCTGGCCGGGATGGGTGGCGAGGTGCACTCGTGGGACAAGAGCAACAACGTGACTGCCATGTCCCAGCTGCACGACATCCTCACGCTCACGACGCCCGGAGTGACCCTGACAGACCTCAGCGGGGGAAATCTCGCAGTCTCCGGCAGCCAGATCACGGCCAACAACAACAGCACGAGCTACCGCTGCGAGACGAGGGCACAGTCCGACAGCCCATCGATTCCTCTGCCGTCCGCCAGTGCCACGGCCGAGTGCGGGTCGGTGCGCGTCAACGGGACCGTCACCTCGGTCACCTTCAGCGTCAGTGCCTTGTTCACCCAGACCACGGCCAGCATTCCGCCCGACACCCACAACAGCGCCTCCGGCGGGGCGACCCCGAACCAGGATGGCTTCTCGATCGCCGTCACCGTTCCCGAGGACTTCGGTGACGCTCCGGCGTCCTACGACCAGGGTAAGGCCGCCCGCGCTGTGCTGTCCGATGTCACCCTCGGATCGACCGTCACAGAAGACAGCTCGACGGTGGCGAACGGCACCAGCTCGCCCAACGCCGGCGCCTCCGCGCTGACCGACGTCGGGGACGACGGCGTGACCCTGGGACCCATCACCTCCGCAACGACCAGCTACTCCACGACGGTGGCGATCAGGGGTGCCAGCAAGGCGGGCACAGTCTGCGGGTGGATCGACTTCAACAAGAACGGGATCTTCGACAACCCTTCAGAACGGGCGTGCGCGACGTTCCTTGCCGGTGCCACGAGTGCGACGCTGACCTGGTCCGGCATCAGCGGGCTGACTACGGGCAACACCTACGCCCGGTTCCGGGTCGGCTACAACGCCACGCAGACGCAGTCCCCGATCGGCGCCTCAGACGCCGGCGAGGTCGAGGACTACCCCCTCGCCATCAGCACTGCCCCCACAAGCATCAGCTGCACCCCGGGGACCACCTATGCCCTGAACCAGGGTGGTACCCACGAGCTGTTGGCAGTCAACACCGCCACGGGCCAGTCGACCGTGGTGACCAACTTCGGGACGTCCATCCCCAACACGGACCTCAATGCGCTGGGTCTGACGCCCGGCGGCTCCGCGGTCTACGTGACGCAACAGCACTACACGACCGTGGGCGGTCAGAGCCTCGTCAACGTGTACAGGTTCACGCCGGCCACTGGGACGATCCAGACAGTAGGCACCATCGCCGTCAGCGCTGCTGACCCGAACGTCGTCATGGGGGGAGTCGACCCGACCACCGGAATCTATTGGGTGGGGGCGTTCAACCAGACGCTGAACACCTTCGAGTTCTACGCGTTCAACACGACGACCAACACCAGCCTGGGTCTCCAGTTCCGTACCGCGTTCCCCAACACCGCCACGACGAACGGCGACCTTGCGTTCGACAGCAGCGGTCGCATGTTTGTCGTGATGAGCGCGGGCGATGGCACGGCGGTCAACAACCGGCTCGTCGACTTCCAGCCGCCGCTGATCTCCAGCGGTGCCACGGTCACGGGTCAGCTCATCGCGAAGCTGCAGCCCTACACCGTCGCCGTCAACGGCGTTGCCTTCGGCGCCGATGGGTTCCTCTACACCGAGGCCAACTCCGGGCCCAACTTTGCTCGCGAGATCAGGAAGATCGACCCGGCAACGGGTGCGATCATCGCCACCATGCCCCTGTTGAACCCGGATGGCACCGCGAATGCGGATGCTGCCGATCTGGGGTCGTGCGCCTCCCCGAACTCTCTGTCCCTGCAGAAGAACATAGCCGGCCGTGCCAATGCTGGTGACCAGTTCGGCCTCGCGATCACCGGCAACGGCATCAGTGCCAACAACACGGCGGTCACCTCAGGGAGCACCGGGGGTGTGCAGACCGCGCCCAGCGAAGTGGTCGGGCCGATCCTCGTCATCCCCGGTCGCACCTACACCATCACCGAGCAGGGCGCGGATGGCGCCGACCTTGCTGGTTACGCCTCCCAGTACCAGTGCGTCGACACCCTGAATGGCAACGCAGTCGTGGCCTCAGGGACCGGGACAACAGGACCGGTCCTGATGCCCAGCACCACGAACTCCGGCTCCAACGTGGTTTGTACTTTTACGAATACGCCTCTCATCGCAGGGCTTTCGCTACTGAAGTCCGCCGCGCTGACCACTGACGCCAACAACGACGGCAAGGCGGGCGTGGGGGACGTGATCGCGTTCTCCTTCACCGTGAAGAACACGGGTACCGCGCCACTGACCAACGTGAGCGTCGTTGATCAGCTCGCCGCGCCGGGCGGCCCGGCGGTGTCGGTGACCTGTCCCTCGACCACCCTGGCGCCGGGCGCGACCGTGGTGTGCGCCAGCTCGCCGTACACCGTGACGCAGGCTGACGTCGACGCCGGGTCTGTCGCCAACTCGGCCACGGCATCCGGGACCCCGCCCACCGGCGCGCCGGTAGTGACCCCGCCGTCCACGACCACCACGCCTTCGCTGGTCGCTCCCGGCCTCTCGTTGGACAAGAAGGTCTCGGTCATCAAGGACTCGAACGCCGATCGGGTCATCGATGTCGGCGACACCATCCAGTGGACATTCACGCTTCGCAACATCGGCAATGTGACGTTGCGGGCAGTCAATGTCGGTGACGCATTGCTTGCAGAGGCGGGAATCGCCGTGGTCTGCCCGAGGACCACCTTGGAGCCGACAGAGTCGATGACCTGCGCGAGCGCGCCCTACACGATCACGCAGGCCGATGCGAACGCCGGCCACGTGGCCAACACCGCGGTGAGCCGCGGCACCACTCCCAGCGCTTCGCCGGTGGTGTCACGCCCGTCCCGCACGCTGACGCGGGTGGGTCCGGAGCCCAGGGTCGCGACCCCCGGCCTCGGCGGCTTCCTGGCGTTCACAGGTGTCTCGTCCGGGCTGTACGCAGCAGCCCTGGCCGGGTTGCTTGCTCTCCTCTTGGGCTTGCTCTTCGTCTGGCTCGGACGTCGGCCAAGGGAGGTCGGAAGGCACCCCTCCTGAGCCAGAACCAGCTGGTAGCAAATCTACACCGGCCCCGGCTGGGGGCTCCCCCGCGTGCCCTCGGTCGTGACCGGGACCAAGGAGGGCGTGCCACAGGGAACGGATCCGTTCCCCTTGTCCCGAGCTGTTCGGGACAAGGGGAACCATCGATCACCCAGCCACGACCACACCGGTCGGGGGGCGCCGCATAGGCATCTTCCAACTACGGCAAACGGCGGATCCTGAAGCCAGCGGGGCGCGAATACTGTGAAGTTCGCCCAATCGCAATCATCCGGCACCGCGGCAGAGCCGGGGGAACAGGAGCGCGCGATGTCCGAATGTCTTCGCAGGCGGGACGTCTTCCTGAAGATCGAAAAGCTGGGCGGGTACAGCCCGCTCGCCCCCATCGTCGGGAGCCGCCATTACGGGCGTGACGCGATGTTCGGGATGGGCCACGAGACCGGCCGGGTGCAGCCCACCGAGATCGCCGCCACGACGGTCGACGCACTGGTCTACCGCGAATACCTCGACGACCACTACACGATGCCGCGCACCACAAAGCTCGTCGAGTCAGACGTCAACGAACCGCCCTGGTACCGAAGGGTTCCCGGGGCAGTGCTGTATGCCGAGCCGGGCGAGCGACTGCGGATCCACGTCCTGAATGGCGACGTCGACTGCCACAGCCTGCACGTGCACGGGGTGAAGTACGGCATCGACGCCGACGGGGCGTGGCCGTTCGGGATCGGCACTCGGCACGGCCTGCGCAGCGACGAGATCCTCCCGGGACAGAGCTGGACGTACACCTTCGACATCACCGACGCCACCATCGGCGTGTGGGCTTTCCACGACCACGCCCACAGGGTCCAGGCCAACGTCAACCGAGGCCTGTTCGGCGCGCTCATCGTCCGCGACCCCACCGCTCCCCCGGCCCTGGACGTGCCGATCTTCCTGCACGCGATGCAGGCCCCGTCGACAGCGGACGCGTTCGAGAGCCCCGTCCTGCACAGCGCCACCCCGAAGCAGACCTTCGAGCACGTGTTCTCGACCGCGGGCGTCATCGCCTACCACTGCAAGATCCACGGCCCCACCATGTCCGGGACCGTCACCGTCGACCCCGGCGCCCCCGCCGGCGACCGGGCGGTCGACATCCGCGACAACAGCTTCTTCCCGCAGGCCGTGTCTGTGCGGCCCGGCAACAAGGTCATCTGGACACTGGCACAGAACTTCGACCACATCGTCCTTGCCCCTGGGGGCGGCGCCTTGACGTACTGCCTCAACGGACGCGCGTTCGTCGGCAACACCCCGACCATCGAAGCGGACACCGGGCAGCGCCTGCGGTGGCACGTCGTCAGCCTCGACCTGGGTTCGGTGTGGCACAACTTCCACCCCCACTCGGCCCGTTGGGCCCTCCCGACGCCCGCCGGCGGCGCCGCCGACGTGCACAGCCTCAGCCCCGCAGAAGGTTTCACCGCCGACACCATCGTGCCCGCGGCGCTGCGGCTGCCGTGCGATCTCGAGGACCTTCAGTGTGACCCGCCGGACGACGCGTGCCGGGTGCGGGTCAAGGGCGACTTCCTGTTCCACTGCCACCTCGAGGAGCACATGATGGCGGGGCTGGCCGGGCTGGTCCGCGCCCGTGACTGGGTGTGGGTCGACCCCAAGACGGCCTGGTCTTCCGACTGGATACTTCCCCTGGATGACGGGCGGAACGACCTGGAGTGGGTCGACCTGGTCCGGTGCGGCGACTGCGCCACGGGTCTTCACGACCACCCGCACACGCACACCAAGCCGCACAACCCATGTTGCGGCATACCGGACGACGAAGACGAGCACGGCGACCACGAGCGCACCCATGCCCATGACGGCACCGACTGCGACCCCAAGCAGTGCCCGCACGACCACGCGCACGCGCCCCGCAAGCCCGGCGGGCGGTGCTGCGGACACGACCACGGCACCACCAGGTGTTGCGGCCACGAGGTCGACGCGCCCTGCGAGGAGTGCGAGCGCCTCGGCGGCCACCACACCCACGGCAGCGGTCACCACCATGGGACTGACGACAACGGGGGTGACCACGGGCACGAGCGGGCCGACCAGCCCTGGCGGGGCCCCAGGCACCCTGCGCGCAGCGCCGCCCGGGCTACCGAGGGCGGTCCCGCGACGGACGTCGTGCTGGGCGCGATGCACATGCCGTTGCACGGTGGGCTCGGACCGGTGTCGGGCACGGTCCCCGGTATGCCGGGTATGCCCGGACAGCCGGGGCTGCCGGGGCTGCCAGGGCTGCCGGGCATGCCGGGGATGCCAGGGATGCCAGGGATGCCGGCCACCCAGCCGATCGATGTCTGCGACCTCGCGGACACCGGGTACTGGGAGCTTCTGCCCGTCGACTCGCACGTCCTGGCGGTCCACGCGGTCCTCATGCACACGGGTCAGGTGCTGTTCTTCGCTGGCTCCGGCAACAACGTTCCCAACTTCAACGCGCACCTGGTGCGCAGCGTGGTGTGGGACTACCAGGAGGGCACGTTCTACGACCCCGGGTGCCCCTTCGACGTGTTCTGCGCCAGCCAGACCGTGCTGGCCGACGGCAAGGTCCTCGTGGCGGGTGGCACGGACAAGTACGACGACTTCGTCGGTTCCCAGGCCACCTACCTGTTCGACCCCACCCTGCGCCAGTGGATCCGGGTCGACGACATGGACGCCCACCGCTGGTATCCCACGCTCGTCACCATGGGCGATGGCCGCGCCGTCGTCGGCTCCGGCATACCGGCTCCCAACGAGGTCTTCGACCCCGCGATCGGATGGCGACCGCTGCCGAACACCACCAACCTCCCGTTGTATCCGCACCTGCTGCTGCTCAAGGACGGCAGGCTCTTCTACACCGGCGAGCAGCTCGGCAACGCCACGATCGACGGGCGGACGATCGACCCGTTCACCGGCGCCGAGCAGACCGTGACGGGCCTGCGTGACAAGGCCAGGCGGGACCAGGGCAACAGCATCCTGCTGCCCCCGGCCCAGGACCAGAAGGTGATGGTCATCGGCGGCGGCGGTGCCCCCTCGGCCACCAAACGCACCGACATCATCGACCTGTCCGCTGGCCCCGCGGGTGCCACCTTCCACCCCGGACCCGACCTCGCCCGGGCGCGCGGGCTGTGCAACTCCGTGATCCTTCCGGACCGGACGGTCCTCGTCACCGGAGGCGGCCTGCACGGTGAGACCCGCGCCGACGCCGTTCACCTCGCCGAGATCTACGACCCGGCCACCAACACGATGCGGTCCGTGGCCGAAGCGACGGTCTCCCGGCTCTATCACTCGGTCGCGCTCCTGCTGCCCGACGGACGCGTGGTCACGGCAGGGTCCAACCCCGACCGCGGCGACGACGAGCTGCGCCTCGAGCTGTACCACCCGCCCTACCTGTTCCGCGGTCCGCGGCCCCTGCTCGACTCAGCACCCACGGAGTGGCTGTACGGCAGCACGGTGGAGGTGAGCACACCCTCGGCGATGACCCTGAAATGGGCCCAGCTGGTCCGCCCGATGGCAACCACCCACTCGAACGACACCAGCCAGCGGCTGGTCGACCTGCCCATCGTCTGCCGCGACGCGTGCACCATCACCGTCGAGGTCACCGACAACCCCAACCTGGCCCCGCCCGGCTGGTACATGCTCTTCGTCGTCGACGACTGCGACATTCCCTCCGTCGCACTCTGGGTCCACCTCGACCGGGCCCCGGCGCCCCCGCCGAAGCCTGGACACGGCGGCGTCATGCACATGGGCGGCGGTCACGAGCACCGTCCCGTCTTCGACATCCCCGGACTGCCCCCACTCAAGCCGCCTCGCAAGCGAACCAGCAAGACGACGAGCAAGACCGCGAGCAAGACGGCAAGCAAGAGGGCGGGCAAGACGACCTCACCTCAGGGGGATGACAACTAGCTTCGGCTGGTCCTTGACGCCCCGTCACCCACCGTCGCGCCGGGACCTCCCGGGCTCGACGATGCGGACTCGAGCGCCCTCAGCCGCTCCGCGCTCACGCGTTCGACCAAAAGCGGCACGTAGTCGCGCACCGGTCCGTCGAAGCTGGAGCGGGCCTCGGCGACGACAGAGCGCACCGTCGCAGGATCGACTGCAGGAAACCGCGCGGAGAGGCCTTCTGACACCTTCACCAAGGCAGCATCCTCGTCAAGTCCGGACATGGTTCGAAGACTCCTCCTGGCGGACCACCAGCGCAAGAGCCGCCCGCGCAGGGGAGGGAGCTGCACGGTGCGACCGCCGCGAGGCCGAGCGACTCGAGCGATCGGAGAGCGACAGTCGGCCACCAGGCGCAAGATGGGGACCATGCCGACAGAGCTCGCACCAGCGCCGTGAAGGACTAGCCGTGGCGCTCCATGGCGTCGAGGACGTCTTTCGCGTGCTGGACCTGTCCGGCGTCTTCGCCAACGCCGTCCTCGGTGGGGTCATCGCCCGACGGGAGAAGCTCGACCCCATCGGCTTCGCCACCCTGGCCGTGCTGTCCGGCCTCGGCGGCGGCCTTCTCCGGGACGTCCTGCTCCAACACGGCACGCCGGTGGCCCTGACGGACTACGCCTACCTGTTGACGGCCTTCGCGGGCGCCGCGGCCAGCTACCTTGCTCGGGTCGAAGGGCCCCTCTGGGACCGGGTGTGGCCCCTCATGGACGCCATCGCCTTGGGCTGTTGGGCGAGCGCGGGAGCAACGAAGACGCTGGCCGTGGGCCTGGGATGGTTGCCTGCCATCCTGCTCGGGGCCGTGACCGCGGTGGGCGGGGGCGCCATCCGGGACATCGTCCTGCGCCGCGTCCCCGGTGTCCTGGGCGGCAACACCCTGTATGCCACCGCCGCCCTCGTCGGGGCCGGCACCCTCGTGCTGGTGTACCGAACGGGCCACCCGACGGCGGCCTCCCTGTGTGGCCTGCTCGTCGGAGCAGGGGTGTGCCTGCTCGCCCGGTGGCGCGGCTGGATCCTTCCCAGCGCGGACGCATGGTCACCCGCCAACGTCGTCCCCGGCCGGTACCGCGACCGACTCCACCGCGCCACAGTCGCCCGTCGACGCCCCAACCCGCCCGCGTCTTCCGATCCCGCCAGTCGCGATCCCGCCAGTCGCGGTTCCGGGAGTCGCCGTTCCGCGAGTCGCCGTTCCGCGCAGGCGGATCCATCCCACCCACCGGAGCAGCCATGACCTCCCCGAGTGCCGCCTCCACAGTTCTCGCCGACCTCGACCGAGTCCGGGAGTGGCAGGAGGACCTGTACCGACAGATCCATCAGCACCCGGAGCTGTCCCACCAGGAGCACGACACCGCGGCCGCCGGCGCGCGACGACTGCGGGACTGCGAGTTCGACGTGACCGAAGGGATCGGCGGCACCGGTGTGGTCGGGGTGCTGCGCAACGGTGACGGGCCTGCGGTCCTGCTCCGCGCTGACATGGACGCGCTGCCCGTGCGTGAGGCCACCGACCTGCCCTACGCGAGCACAGCCATGGCGACTGACGCGACCGGCACCGAGGTCCCGGTCATGCACGCCTGCGGACACGACGTCCACGTCGCCTGCCTGCTCGGGGCCGCAGCCCTGCTGGCCGCCCAGCAGGAGCTGTGGGCGGGAACCCTCGTGGTGCTGCTCCAACCGGCTGAGGAGCTCGGCGACGGCGCGCGTCGGATGGTTGAGGACTCGTTGGCGCAAGTTGTCGGGAAGGTCGACGTCGCCTTCGCCCAGCACGTCCTGCCGATGCCCTCGGGCACCGTGGGCACGCGCCCCGGCCCGGTCCTGTCCGCGGCCGACAGCATTCGCGTCACCGTGCACGGTCGCGGCGCCCACGGGTCGATGCCGCAGGCCTCGGTCGACCCTGTCGTCCTGGCCTCCATGATCGTCCTGCGCCTACAGACCGTCGTCTCGCGCGAGGTCGCCCCGACCCAGCCGGCGGTCGTGACGGTCGGCAGCATCCGGGCAGGCAGCAAGAGCAACGTCATCGACGACCACGCCGTCCTCGAGCTCAACGTGCGCACCTACGACGACCAGACCCGGACGGCTGTGCTCAACGCCATCAAGCGCATCGTCGTGGCCGAGTGCCAGGCCTCGGCCTCGCCGAAGGAGCCCGAGTTCGAGCTCTTCGACCGGTTCCCACCCACGGTCAACGACACGGCGACGACCGCCCGGCTCAGCGCTGCCTTCTCCGACCACTTCGGAGACGACGCCCGCGAGCTCGAGCTGCAGAGCGCCAGCGAGGACTTCAGCGACATCCCCACCGCCCTCGGGGTGCCCTACTCCTACTGGGGAATTGGTGGCACCGATGCCGCGGCCTACGAGGCCGCGCGGCGAGCAGGGCGCCTCAACGAGGACATCCCGGTCAACCACTCCCCCTCCTTCGCACCCGTCATCCAACCCACCCTCGACACCGGCACCCGCGCCATGGTCGTCGCCGCCCTCGCCTGGCTCGGGCGAGACCTGTCCCTGCCCGGCCAGGACTAGTCGGCCGGCGAGAGCGCCGCGCCGGCGTGGGCGCTCCTATCCTGTGCCGCATGGAGATGGAGTTCAGCGGCGAGATCTGGTTCTGGAGGGGACCTTCGCCGTTCCACTTCGTCACCGTCCCGGAGGACCTCTGCGATGCACTCGAGGCGACGGCCGGGTCGGTGAGCTATGGCTGGGGGATGATCCCGGTCCGCGCGCAGATCGGCGACACCGTCTGGAAGACCTCGCTGTGGCCGAAGGACGGCCGGTACATCGTTCCGCTCAAGGTGGCCGTCCGCCGGGCCGAAGCGCTCGAGCTCGGCGCGACCACGACGGTCCGCCTCGACGTCGACGTCTGAGAGCACGTGAGCGTCTGAGGTCTCCGGACCGTCTGCTGTCTCGGGCCCGAACCGGTGCCAACGGCGCCAACCGAGCCACCCGGAATACGGGCACCTCCAACTCAGGCGAACGGACCGAAACGCTGTGAATATCGGGCGAACGGCCGCACCGGGCCGGACGGCGGCAGTACCTTCGCCCCATCCCCGCAGTCACACCTGCCCCAACCGTCCCCGCGGCCGAGGCAGACCAGCTCCCTAGGACCGGCATGACCTCTCGCCCCCGCCCGGTGACCCTCCGCCGGTTCACGACCGCCGTGGTCGCCAGCACGCTCGGCCTCGCCCCGGCCATCGCGTCGTCGGCCACCGCCCAGGCGCAGGTCGCGGCCGCCATCGCGACGGTTAAGCCCGCCGTCACTCCATCGACCAGCGACGCCCGCGTCGCCAGCCTGCTGACGTCGCGCGTGACCACTGCGCGTTTCGGCACTGCCTTCAGTGGTGCGGTCATCGACGCCGCGACCGGTCGGCTGGTGTGGAGCAAGAACGGCAGCACCGGCCTCATGCCCGCCTCGACGACAAAGTGGGCCACCGCCACCGACGCCCTCCGGGTTCTCGGCCCGTCGCGCCGGTTCGACACCACGGTCAAGCGCGGCTACCAGGCCGACCAGGTCATCCTCGTCGGCTCCGGCGACCCGTCCTTCTCCTCGACCCAGCTCGCGGCACTGGCCACGACCACCGCAGCCGTGATGAAGGCCAAGCACCAGCCGCGCATCAGGCTGTATGCCGACGACACCCTTTTCGCTCCACCCTCGCTCGCGACCGGCTGGCGTTCGACCTACATCCCGGCCGACACGACGTGGGTGCGGGCCCTCATCGTGGACGGGCGGCAGGTCACCGACACGACGACTGACGCGGCGAACCTCTTTGCGGCCCGGCTCAAGGCGAAGGGGCTCACGGTCACGGTCATGGGCCGCGGGCGCGCCACTGCTGCGAACCCGCTCATCGCAACCTCCTCCGGGCGGACTGTCAGCCAGCTCGTGTCCTGGATGATGCTCGAGTCCGACAACGGGTACGCCGAGGCCCTGCACCGGCTGGTCGGCATCAAGCTCGGGTACGGCAATACCTGGGCTGCGGCGAAGTCCGCGCAGTCGGCTCAGCTCGCGCGCGAGGGACTCACCGCGAACGCCCTCTACGACGGGTCGGGGCTGTCCCGCAGCGACCGCCTCACCGGCCTGCAGCTCACGCGACTCGTCACCAACATCTTCGAGCCCGCCAACGCGGCCCCGCTGGGCACGCTGAGCAGCGACGCCGGCCTACCCGTCTCAGGTATGACGGGCACTCTGCGCGCGTCCTACGGCCGGTTCACGGCGAGCACCTCGAAGTGCGCCGTCGGGCAGGTGCACGCCAAGACGGGCACCCTCACGGACGCGGTGGCACTGGTCGGCTGGACCCGCGGCAAGGACGGCCAGGTCAAGGCTTTCGCCTTTGTCATCAACGGGAAGCCGACCTCAGTGACCCTCATGCGGCAGAACATCGACATGCTCGCCGCGACCGTCAACGGCTGCTACTGACCCGTCCTCGGAGCCTGGTCGCAGCACTCCTTGTGCGGGCTGCTAGCGCTGCCCACGCTGCTCGCGGGCGCGACGGGCCGCGGCGACCTTGGCCGCGCGCTGGCGCTCGAGTCGGCGATGCGGGTCCTCGGCGTCTCCCAGCTGAGCCGGCCCGTACATGTGCATGCCGAGCACCTTGATGCGGTAACCGATCCGGTAGCCCCACGACAGCCCCTCGCGGTCAGGCTTGCCACTCATCGTCCACTCCTGGTCGTCAGGGGTCGCCCCCGGTGTCAATTGGTTAGTACCCTAACTATGCGTGTACGAACGATACTCCCGGATCCTCTAGACTCGAAATCGTGACCACCAGAGCCGCCCTCTCGACGACGCCGCCACCCGACCTCCTTCAGCTCGACCGACAGGTCTGTTTCGCCCTGGCGGTCGCGTCGCGCACCGTGATCTCGCTGTACCGCCCACTGCTCGAGCCCATGGGCCTGACCCACCCGCAGTACCTCGTCATGCTTGCGCTCTGGGAGGACTCGCCACTGCGCGTGAGCGACCTGGCCCACCGTCTCAGCCTGGAGCCGGCGACGCTCTCCCCGCTCCTCAAGCGTCTCGAAGCAGGCGGCATGGTCAGCCGCGAGCGGGACCCCCTCGACGAGCGGGCCCTCGCGGTCTCGCTGACCAGAAAGGGCAGAGCCGCCCGCAAGCGCGCCGAGCGCATCCCGCCGGCCATCATCGACCGGCTCGGCATGAGCGTCAGTGAGCTCGAAGACATGCGCGACAGCCTCACCAGCCTGATCGCCGCCGCCGAGGCCCCTGCCCACGCCTGACGACGACTTGGCCTGACGACGACTTGGTATGCCGCCTGGCTCGGCTCCGAACCGTCGGCTCCGGCCCGTTGACATTCGAACAGGTGTTCGAATATGCTGGATCATGGCCATCGCACCTCTGCATCCTGCGCCACCGCTCGCGGTGGCCGATGGGGTGCGTCAGGTGCACTCCGTGCTCGACCGGTGCGATCGCGTCGAGGGGCTTTCGGGGCAGGCCGCGTCGAGTCTCATCGGCGAGCTCGAACGGGCGGTGACCCGGTTGGAGGCCATGAAGCTGTCCCTCGTGATGGTGGTCGACAAGGCTGACCTGGCGGCGGACTCGGGGATGACAGGGACGGCCGCCTGGCTGGCGTCGCGGTCCCGGCGCGACGGAGCCGCGGCAGCCAAGGACCTGCGGCTCGCGACTGCGCTCGACGCAGGGCTCTCGGCGACTCGGGAGGCCCTCGGCCGGGGCGCGCTGTCGACCGAGCACGCCCACGTGATCGCCCGCACGACTGAGCAGCTGCCGACCGGTCTGGACGAAGCCGAGCGGGTCGCGATCGAGCAGTCCCTCGTCGCCGTGGCCACGCGCGTCGACCCGGTTGCCTTGCGTAAGAAGGCGCGGAGAGCTCTCGAGGCGGCGAAGCGACAGCAGGCCGAGGTCGACGCCCACGAGGATGCGCTCCTGCGGGTCGAGGGAGGATCGTGCGCTGGCCGCGAACAGGCTGACGATGCACGACAACCAGGACGGCACCGTCACGGGACATTTCACCGTGCCGACCCTGGCCGGGCAGATCCTCAAGAAGGTGATCCAGCAGATCGCCTCACCGCGCAGGTTCGCCCAGCGCGCGGCGCGAGACGCGCAGGCGCAGGCAGCCGAGCGCGGCACCGCCCTGACCGCCTCCGAGACGGCCGAGGCGACCTGGGACGCGTTCCGGGCGGAGGAGCTGGACTGGTCGCAGAAGTACGGCCGGGCGTTCGTCGAGCTGTTGGAGCACCTCCCGACCGACCACCTGTCGGGCAAGGTCAACGCGACGATCGTGGTCACGCTCGATCACGACCAGCTCAAGGCTTCAGCGGGCGCCGCCCACCTCGACACCGGCCACGACGTCTCGGCGTCCGAAGCTCGGCGGCTGGCCTGCGGCGCGGGCCTCGTCCCGGCTGTCCTCGGTGGCGAGTCCCAGGTCCTCGACCTTGGTCGCTCCCAACGCTTCTTCACGGAGGCGCAGCGGGTCGCGCTCGCCCTGACCTACGACACCTGCGCCGCCGATGACTGCGATCGGCCCTACGCGTGGACCGAGCACCATCACGAAGATGCTTGGGCGACGGGCGGACGGACCGACCTGGACAGGGCGGTCCCCCTCTGCGGCTACCACCACAGGCGGATCCACGACCCCGGCTACTACCACCGGGTTTTCCGCGAGGACGGCGGGCGCAAACGGGTGACCTACGTGAAGCGGACGTAGCGGATCAGGCTCGCGCGGGACCCGACCAACCCGGGCGTGGTTGGGCTGGGCGTGTCACGAGCGGGCTCGGCGAGCTGCGACCTGCGCTGCCGGTCGGCGCTGCGCTTGCCGAGGGGGTGTCCGGCTCGAAAGACTCACGCCATGACCGATGACCAGTGGTTCCGCGAAGCCGTCGTCTACCAGATCTATCCCCGCAGCTTCCAGGACTCCAACGGCGACGGCATCGGCGATGTCCCCGGCATCATCAGGCGGCTCGACTATCTCGAGCAGCTCGGGGTCGATGTGGTGTGGCTGTCACCGATCTACACCAGCCCCCAGGACGACAACGGCTACGACATCGCCGACTACCAGGACATCGACCCGACGTTCGGGACCCTCGCCGACGTCGACTCGCTGATCGAGCAGGCGCACGCCCGCGGCATCCGCATCGTCATGGACCTCGTCGTGAACCACACGTCGGACGAGCACCCCTGGTTCGTGGAGTCCCGGTCCAGCAAGGACAACCCGAAGCGCGACTGGTACTGGTGGCGGCCGGGGCGTGGCGCCGAGGGGAGAGACGCACCGAACAACTGGGAGTCGTTCTTCAGCGGGCCTGCCTGGGAGCTCGACGAGGCGACCGGCGAGTACTACCTGCACCTGTTCAGCCGCAAGCAGCCCGACCTCAACTGGGAGAACCCCGAGGTCCGGGAGGCCGTCTACGCGATGATGCGCTGGTGGCTCGACCGTGGCGTCGACGGTTTCCGGATGGACGTCATCAACATGATCTCCAAGGACACCGCGCTGCCCGACGCCGAGCCGGTCCCCGGCAGCAGCATGGTCTTCGGGGGTGACCATTTCCTGAACGGTCCGCGGATCCATGAGTTCCTCCGGGAGATGCACGCGTCCGTCTTCGAGGGGCGGCCCGAGAAGCTGCTCACCGTCGGCGAGATGCCTGGAGTCACCGTCGAGGACGCCGTGCTCTACACCGACCCGGAACGCCACGAGGTCGACATGGTCTTCCAGTTCGAGCACGTCGGCCTCGGCATCGGCGCACACAAGTGGGACCGCAGCAGGGTCGACCTGCGTGACCTCAAGGCGTCTCTCGGTCGCTGGCAGGAGGGGCTCGCGAAGGTCGGCTGGAACTCCCTCTACTGGAACAACCACGACCAGCCACGAGCCGTGTCGCGGTTCGGCTCCGATGCGCCTGAGCACCGAGTCGCCTCGGCGAAGCTCCTCGGGACGGTCCTGCACCTGCACCGCGGGACGCCGTACGTCTACCAGGGCGAGGAGCTCGGCATGACCAACGTGCCGTTCGCGACGGCGGCCGACTTCCTCGACATCGAGTCGGTCAACTACTACGCCCTGGCCGTCGCTGCTGGCGGCGACGCCGAGCACATCCTGGCCAACCTGCGCATCGGCAGCCGCGACAACGCCCGCTCCCCCATGCAGTGGGACGACACCACCAACGCCGGGTTCACGACCGGACAGCCTTGGTCTGCAACGAATCCCAACTACACCGAGATCAACGCGGCGGCAGCGGTGGCCGACCCGGAGTCGGTCTTCCACCACTACCGACGCCTCATCGAGCTGCGGCACACCGAGCCTGCCATCGCGCACGGCGACTTCACGATGCTGGCGCCGGACCACCCCACGCTGTATGCCTTCACGCGCTCCCACGAGGGCACCGACCTGCTCGTCCTCGCCAACTTCTCCGGCGACGAGCTCGACCTTTCGGACACGATCACCGAGCCCGACCGATGGTCCGCCTCGACCATGCTGCTGGGAAACCTCGCAGATCCTGCCTCGCCCACCGCCCCGCTGCGCCCATGGGAGGCCCGCCTCCTCAAAGGCTGACCGTGCGCTGACGGGGTGCTGACCGGTGCTGACCGTGTGCCGCGCGGCGCAGAGCAGTTCTGGGCAATCCGCTCATCCGGACGCATCCGTTGTGCGACTCTTCTCGGCGTGATTCGAGCAGAACTTGGGTTGGGGATCCTCGGGACCGCGCTGTGGATCTACTGTCTCTTCGACGTGATCATGACCGATGAGTCGCGCATCAGGAACCTGCCCAAGGCGACCTGGATCGTCATCGTGCTCTTGACCTCGATCGTCGGCGCGGTGGCCTGGCTGGTGGCTGGCCGTCCCGAGGGACCGGCGCGCAGCCTGCCCTACAAGGGCAACACCGGCGTGGCCTACCCGGAGTACGAGCGACCTGGGCGGTTCGTGGCGACCAACCCGGACGACGACGCGGCCTTCCTGCGGCAGGTCCGGGAGCGAGCCGAGGCCCAGATGCAGGAGGCCAAGCGCCAACGGCTGGAGCGTGAGCGCCTCGAGGCGCAGGAACGCGAGGTCCGCCGCCGCAAGGCGGCCGGGGACGCCGCCGGTGGCAGCGACCCCGAGCAGGTCGACCCGACGTCGCTGGACTGACCGGAGTCAGTCACGTCAGGTTCGGGGTCCTGGTTGCGTCGCGCAGGGCGGCGAGCACCTTGGAGTCGATGCCGTCCGGGGCCAGGCGCATCTCGTAGTTCGCCTCGCCAGCCCAGCTCGCCAGCGCCTGGGTGACCTCCCCGTGGTGGCCCAACCGGGCGAGCCTGCGGCCCACCTCGTCGGCCAGGGTGACCGGCTCGCTGGGTGCGTGCGGCTCGTCTGACTCGCCCGACCAGGGGAGCACGAGCTCGGGGCCGCCGAAGACGAGGTCGTTGAGCCGCAGCAACCTGGCGAGCTCCCGCGGGGCGTCGGCGTGGTCGTCGACGCGGAGGTCGGCGAGCACCCCGCAGTGGTCGTACCCCGCGCCGGGCAGCACGGCATACAACGCGGCGCCCTGGCGACCTCGTGAGTCTCCCCCGGCGGCGTCGCCGGCCAGCAGCGCCTCGATAAGCCGGTCGGTGAGGGATGCGCCCGCGGATCCGAGCCACGCGGCCTCCATCGCCGCCACCACCTCCGGACCGGTGAGGATGTTGCCCTGGATCGCGTAGCCACCGGTGCTCTCGCGACCACTGACACCGCCTGCCCAGTCCATGCACGAGCCACCCGTGTAGGTGGCCTGCGAGTCGACCCCGACGACCCCGAGCTGGCGGTGTTCCCGCTCGTCGTCGGACGAGGTGCAGGCCACGACCGCCTCGTCGGCGGACGCACCCGCAGCCAGGGCGTCCAACGCCACGGACCGGTAGCCCACTCGCGCCATCGCCTGCGTCGCCACCGCCCCGACACCCAGGCGCGCCTGCGGGACCACGGCACCGACGAACGGGAACTTGCTCGCCACGGCTACCCCGAAGCCGTCCCCCACCTGGCCCACGATCGAGAAGGTCATGCGCCGACCGTAGCGCGACCGGAAGACCCACCGGCCCCTCGGCCTGACGATCCCCGCGGTATGCCGCGGCACGCGGGTTGCGCGCGGCTCGCCGGTTGCGCGCGGCACGAAGGTTGCGCGCGGCACGAAGGTTACGCGCGGCATACCGTGGGCGGGTGGTCACCATCGAAGCCGTCCTGGGCGACATCACCACCCAACAGGTCGACGCCATCGTCAACGCCGCGAACTCGCAGCTTCTCGGCGGGGGCGGCGTGGATGGGGCGATCCACGCAGCCGCGGGGCCGGAACTGCTCGAGGCGTGCCGGCGGGTGCGCGGCACCACCCACCGGGACGGGCTCGCCGTGGGGGACGCGGTCGCCACGACGGCAGGCGACCTGCCCGCGCGGTGGGTGATCCACACCGTGGGCCCGAACCGGCACCGAGGACAGACCGACCCGGCGCTGCTGGCGTCCTGCTTCACGCGCAGCCTCGAGGTCGCCCGGGAGGTCGGGGCCCGCAGCATTGCGTTCCCGGCGGTGAGCGCGGGCATCTACGGCTGGGATGCGGCCGAGGTCGCGCAGGTCGCGGTCGAGGCGGTGCGGGCCGACCTGGCCGGCCGTGACGAGATCGAGCTGGTGCGTTTCGTGCTGTTCAGCCCGGCGCTGCTGGCCGCCTTCGAGACCGCCCTCGCCCCAGGCGGCTGACCCCTTGGCTCCGCCCTCGCGTCAGGCGCCGGCGCTCATCACCTCGTGGTCGCCGTTCGCGGCGGCCTCGATCAGCTGGCCGATGACCTCTGGCGAGTGCGCCCCCGACAGCGCCACCCGCCGGTTGGCCATGAAGAAGGGCACGCCGGAGACGCCGATGTCGATGGCTGCGGCCTCGTCGGCGCGCACGTGGTCGGCGAACTCGTCACTGGCCAGCACTGCCGACACCCGTCGCCCGTCCAGCCCTGCCTCGGCGCCGAGGCGCTGGAGGGTCTCGATGTCGTCGATCGGCTTGCCCTCGGAGAAGTGGGCGCTGTAGAAGCGTTCGAGCACTGCGGCCTGCAGCGCCGGACCGCCCTGGGCCAGGCCGAGCGCGACCAGCCGGTGGGCGTCGAACGAGTTGGCGCGCAGCTGCTTGTCGACGTCGATCTCCACCCCATCGGGGCGCCCCATGACGGCGGGTCGCTCGGCGATCTCGCGCGCCCCGGCCAGGTCCGTCCCGTAGCGCTGCGCGAGCCAGGCGAGCACCGTCTCTCCCTCGGCGTGCACGACCTGGTGGTCGAGCTCGAACGCGTGGTAGGTCACCGTGACCTCGGCGGGGTGGGCACTCTCGGCGATCGCCAGCTCCAGCCGTCGCTTGCCGATGTAGCACCACGGGCAGACGACGTCCGCCCAGACGTCGATCTCCACAGCGTGCGGGCGAAGGGCGTTGGTCGGGTCCACGTCGTTCATCCGTCCATCCTCACATGGCGGTGCAAGCCGGGCGTATGCCGCACGGCTGGCTCGCGGCACACGACGCCGAAGGCCCCCTCCCGCTGAAGCGGGAGGGGGCCTTCGGACCGTGGCTCAGCTCTGGGGCGGCCTAACGTCGGGTCAGGGGCGACCGTAGGAGACGTTCGAGGACCAGATCGGGCGGAGGTCGACGGCCTTGCCGCTGCGCGGGGAGTCCCACATCATGCCGTTTCCGGCGTAGATGCCCACGTGGAAGGCGGGGCTGCCGAAGAACACGAGGTCACCCGGCTGCGGGTTCGACACGGGGGTGGCGGCTGCGCGCTGCTCCTCAGCGGTGCGCGGCAGGCTGATGCCCATCCGGCCGAAGACGTACTGGGTGTAGCCGGAGCAGTCGAAACCGGTCGACGGGCTCGTGCCACCGTAGGAGTACATGATGCCCTTGTACTGGGCCGCGATGCCCAGGATGCCACCGGTAGCCGGCTTGAGGCTGGTGAAGACCGGGCGGGTGGCCGAGCGGCTCACGCCGGTGTCACGGACCACCGTCGGGGCGGGCGCCGGCTTGGGGGCGGGCTTGGGCTTGGGCTGGGCGGTCGCCTTGAAGCCGATGACGCCGAAGGCGTTGGTCGCAGCGGGGCCGGCGGTCTCGGGGGCCTGCACGGCGACGGGCGCCGTGGTGGCGGCAGTCGTCGGAGTCGACGGCTGGCTCGCCGAGGCGGCAGAAGCCGGGAGGGCGAACGAGGCGACAAGACCACCGGAAGCGGCGATGACCGCTGAGGTCTTGACGGCCGGCTGCGCGGCGCTGGCCACGATGTCGGACAACTCGGACACGGGGTTGAAACGGCCCGGCGCGCGGTGACGGCCAGAACTGTGTGAAGCCACGATGGATGAACCTCCGGCGCCTACGAGGTGAGCTGTCGGGTTCGGGTGGAGGTAGATCACCCGGCCTCCACGGTTGCCACCCGACCTTGCGGGCGCGTACGTGGGGGCTTCACCCCAAGGACCATCTCGAGAGACGGCCCAAAAGTGGGTCCCCCGCTCCTGCCAAGCGGTTTGTACTGATGACTCGGGCGTGGTGACAGGACTAGGCGTTTCCACATCGAGCCGGTCCACTCAGGGGGCGAGTGGACCGCAGCCACCGTACACAAGCCTCACGGGAATGTCACGTTGAGGTCACGGCCGACCCAAGAAAGTCCAAGGCACGGTCTGGTGGACGCGGCCTCTCGTGCTCATGAAACGGGCAAAGCACACCGAAATGCGACACGCCCGCAGACCGTTTCGGGCAGGTGGGACAGCGCTCAGACGAGCGCGCCGAAGACGTGCTGCGCGACGTCGTCGGGCAGGGAGACGCCGGTGGAGTCGGGGGCGCCCTCGCGGACCGCGACCACGCGGCCGTCGGCGCGGTGCACCCGCACCCGCTCGCCGGGCAGCAGCCGGGCCACGGTGAGCAGGCTCAGCGCCTCGTGGTCGACCTGGACGGGTTCGCCGATCCGACGCACCAGCACCGTCTCGGGGGATTCGCCGGCCAGCTCGGTCAGGGTGTGCAGCCCGGAGCGGAAGTCCTCGGTCGGTTCCTCCTCGCCCAGCTCGTCGAGGCCGGGGATGGGGTTGCCGTAGGGCGAGTCGTGGTGGTCCCTGAGCATGGCCAGGATCTTGCGCTCGACCCGTTCGGACATGACGTGCTCCCAGCGACAGGCCTCGTCGTGGACGTACTCCCACTCCAGCCCGATGACGTCGACCAGCAGCCGCTCGGCCAGCCGGTGCTTGCGCATCACCCGGGTGGCCAGCAGCCGACCATGGTCGGACAGCTCGAGGTGGCGGTCACCGGCAAGGCTCAACAGGCCGTCTCGCTCCATCCTCGCGACGGTCTGGGAGACCGTGGGGCCGGAGTGGCCGAGACGCTCGGCGATGCGAGCGCGCAGCGGGGGGATGCCCTCTTCCTCGAGCTCGAAGATCGTCTTGAGGTACATCTCGGTGGTGTCGATCAGGTCGGTCACAGGCCTAAGCCTCTCACCTGGGCGCGTCAGCGCGTCACGGATCACCGGCGCCACGGCCCTTGGCGCCACCGCGCCCGGCGTCGCGCCGGGCCTCGCGCCGGGCCTCGCGCGCCGGGTCGTACCGCGGCACCCAGTAGCCGAGCCAGCCCGACCCGACCAGCGCCAGCCCACCGAGGCTCACGCAGGCTGCCGCCAGCCCGGCCTGGGCGGTGACGAGGCTGATCAGGGCGGGCGACCCGCTGCCGCCGAGGACCGACACGAACCGCCAGCCGCCGAGGAACTGTGACCGCCCCTGTTCCGGGGCGCTGTCGGCGCCGAGGGTCATCACGATGCCCGATCCCATGCCGTTGCCCACGGCCGCGACGAGGGCCACCGCAGTCACGGCGAGCGCGGTGTGGCTCAGTGGCAGGGCCATCGTCCCGATGCCGAGCAGCACGACGCAGGGACCCGCGACCCAGATCCGGCCGAACCGGTCCATCACCGACCCGGCGGGGTAGAACAACAGCATCTCGACTCCGGCGACGATGCCGAAGATCACCGCCGTGGTGCTGGCCGACAGGCCGACGTGCGCGGCCCAGAGCGGCAGCAGCACGACGCGGGCCGACCGCGCGGCGCCGATGACCATGATTCCGAGTCCGATGGTCAGGTAGACCCTGCGGTGGTCCCAGAGCACGGTGGCCGTGCTGACGGGGGTCCGGTCCTGCGCGTCATCCTTGGCCTGCTCCTTGGCCCGGGCCTCGTGCGCCGCGGTGAGGTCCGGTCCCAGGCGGACCAGGGCCGCGGCACTGAGGCCGGCGGCGACCGCGACCGCGAAACCGGCCCGGGGTCCCCACAGGTGGATGATCGGCGCCCCGAGGAACGGTCCGATGAACATCCCGATGCGGTTCACGCCGCCGAGGGTCGACAGGGCTCGCGCGCGCATGGAGAACGGCACCGCGTCGATGAGATAGGCCTGCCGCGCGACCGTGAACACCGACGAGGTGAACCCCATCGCGAACACGGTCACCATGAGCACGGCGAGCGACGGGGCGGTCAGCGCCACGAACGCCGCCACCGCGTCCACGGCGCAGGCCCACAGCAGGGCCCGCCGCTCCCCGATCCGGTGGACGAGCGCTCCGGCGGGCACGGCGAAGAAGAGCTCAGCGACGAGCGCCAGCCCGGCGGTGAGCGCGGCGACAGCCGGCGTCGCCCCGAGGTCGAGGGCACTCAGCGTGACGATGGGGACCACCGCACCGCTGCCGATGGCCACGATGATGGTCGGACCGTAGGCCGGCACCGCGATCCCGCGCAGGCTGAAGGCGGGCTCGGTGTCGAGGCCGCGGCTCGACTCGGATCTGGGCATCCCGGCCATTCTGACCCGCCCCCGGCTCCCGGCGCCTCCCCGTTCGACAGGTAGGCACGAGCAGGCACGAGCAGGCACCGGTAGGTTCGGAGCCATGACCTTCGTCGTGCCCGCGCGGTTCTGTGGCCCACCGGAGTCGGGTAACGGCGGGTGGGTCAGTGGCCACGCCGCTGCGCTGCTCGAGCCCGCCCCCGCCGAAGCCGTGACGGTCCGCCTGCGCACGCCTCCCCCGCTCGACCGCGAGCTGGCCGTCCGGACCGGTTCGGCCGGCGAGCGCCGCACCCTCGAGATCCTCGATGGCGAGCGCCTCGTCGTGGAGGCGACGACCGCCCCCGCACTCGACCCGGCCGGCATACCGGGTGGCGTGTCCTTCGCGGACGCCACCGCGGCCGGAGAGGGCTACGAGGGGCTGGCCGCCCACCCCTTCCCCACCTGCTTCTCGTGCGGCACCGGCCGTGCGCCGGGCGACGGCCTGCGGCTGCGGCCAGGCCGCGTCGCGGGTGGCGACGGGGAGTATGCGGCAGCGTGGCTCCCCCGGGCGGACATCGACCTCGAGACGGTGTGGGCCGCACTGGACTGCCCCGGCGGATGGGCCTCGGGCATCGCCGGGCGCCCGATGGTGCTCGGCACCATGACCGCCCAGGTCACCAGCCTGCCTGCCGCAGGCGAGGAGCACGTGGTGATGGCGTGGCAGCGCGGTGGCGAGGGACGCAAGCACCACAGCGGCACTGCCCTGTATGCCGCGGGCGGACGCCTGCTCGCGCAGGCCGAGGCCACCTGGATCGCCATCGACCCGACGACCGTCCGACCCGCCGGAGGTGCGGCATGAGCAAGCTTGCAGTGGTGACCGGAGCCAGCAGCGGGATCGGCGAGGCCACCGCCAGGCAGCTCGCGGCCGACGGGTTCGAGGTGGTCTGCGCGGCGCGCCGCGGCGACCGGATCGAGTCCCTCGCCGCGCAGATCGGCGGGCGGGCGGTGGTCTGCGACGTGACGTCGGCCGACGATGTGGCACGGCTGGCGACCGCCGTGGGCGAGCGCCTCGACGTGCTCGTCAACAACGCGGGTGGTGCGCTCGGACTGGCCCCGACCGCCGACACCGACGTCGCCGACTGGCGCGGCATGTTCGAGTCCAACGTCATCGGCACGCTGCAGTGCACCCAGGCCCTGCTGCCGGCCCTGGTCGCCTCCGGCGCGGGGACGATCGTCAACGTCGGGTCCATCGCCGGACACGTCGCCTACGAGGGTGGTTCCGGCTACGTCGCGGCCAAGCACGCGGTCGCCGCCCTGACCCAGACGCTGCGGCTCGAGCTCGTCGACCAGCCCGTGCGGGTCGAGGAGATCGCCCCGGGGATGGTGCGGACCGAGGAGTTCGCGCTGACCCGGTTCGGCGGGGACCAGGCGAGGGCGGACGCGGTCTATGCGGGCGTGTCGGAGCCCTTGGTGGCGCAGGACATCGCCGAGGCCATCGGCTGGATGGTCGCCCGCCCGGCCCACGTGAACATCGACCTCCTCGTCATCAAACCCCGCATCCAGGCCGCCCCGCACAAGGTGCACCGGACGTCCTGACCTGCGCCTTCATGGTTGAGGAATGCAACCATGAAGTTGAGCGTTCAACGAACCATGACTCAGACCCATGACTCCCTGACCGAGCTCGAGGCCCAGTTCACCGACCACCTGGAGCTGTCCCCCGAGGCGCAGGACCTGTTGTTCCGCGACGCCCGCACCGCCAACGCCTTCACCGACGAGCCCGTCACCGAGGAGCAGGTGCGCGCGATCTACGACCTCGTGAAGTGGGCGCCGACGTCGATGAACAACCAGCCGCTGCGGATCGTCCTGGTGCGTACTCCCGAGGCGCGCGGACGGCTCGTCGAGCTGATGGGCGGCAACAACAAGGCGAAGACCTCCACCGCCCCGCTGGTCGCCGTGCTGGCCGCCGACACCGACTTCCACGACGAGCTCGGCAAGGTGTTCCCCCACTTCGCGGGCGCCCGGGACCTGTTCGCCGGCAACGACGAGCTGCGCGAAGGATCGGCCACCCTCAACGCCACCCTGCAGGTCGCGTACTTCATCCTCGGTGTCCGCGCAGCCGGTCTCGCCGCAGGGCCGATGACCGGGTTCGACGCCGCTGGCGTGGACCGCGAGTTCTTCCCCGACGGGGCCCACCGCACCATCGCCGTGGTCAACATCGGCCGCCCCGCCGAGGGTGCGTGGATGGACCGGCTGCCCCGCCTGGACTACGACGAGGTCGTCACCTCCGTCTGACCCTGCGCTCATCGCAGGACGCCGTCCAACAAAAGCGTTGCACAAGCCGACCTTCCGGATTTAGCGTCGAGCTACACGGAAGGGAGGTGGTCCAAGAAGTGATTTCATTCTGGACGCGTGAGGTGACTGCGCGCTAGCGCACCTCGACTGCTCGAGGTCCGCCATCCGGCGCAATCCCCAGCAGTTCACCGCAGCCCGTGGGCCGTGCAGGTCGTCCCCTGCACACGCCGAGCCGCCTTTGGCGACAAGGCAAGGCCCACGGGCTGTTCCATGCCCAGCGGGCGGACCGTGCCCCAGGTCCGGCCCCGTGAGTTCCGGCGCGTCAGGCGGGGCGCAGGGCGGCAGCTTCCGCGGCGAGGGCCTCGATGCGGCCCCAGTCCCCTTGCGCCACAGCGTCCTTGGGCGTGAGCCAGGAGCCGCCGACGCAGCCGACGTTCGGCAGGGCGAGCCAGGCGGCCGCCGTCTCGGACGTGATCCCACCCGTGGGGCAGAACCGCAGCTGCGGGCAGGGCCCGGCCACGGCGGACAGGTAGGGCCGCCCCCCGCTCGCCTCGGCCGGGAAGAACTTCATGGCCTCCAGCCCGGCCTCGGCCAGGGTCAGCATCTCGGTCAGGGTGCCCGCCCCGGCGAGCAGGGGGAGCCCGCTGGCCAGGGCCGCCTCGAGCAGGCGCGGCGGCGAGCCGGGGGTGACCAGGAACTGCGCACCCGCGTCCTTGACCTGCTGCACCTGCGCCGGGGTCACGACGGTGCCCGCGCCGACGACCATGCCCTCGACCTGCGAGGCCACGGCCTCGATCGCGCCGAGCCCCGCCTCGCTGCGCAGCGTGATCTCGATGACCGGTATGCCGCCACGCACCAGCGCCCGGGCCAGCGGCACCGCCTGCTCGACGGAGTCGACGACCACGACGGGGATGACCGGGGCCAGGGACAGGACGTCGGCGCCGTCGCGCAGCGCCGCCGCGTCGGGGACGAGCGGGGTGGTGGTCATCGGGTCTCCTCGTGGTTGGCGAAGGGGGCGGCGTCGCTGCGGTCCCAGACGTGACCGAGGCTGCCGAAGACGTGGGCTCCCTCGTCGGCGCGACCGACCGCGGACCGCATGGACGCGAACAGCTCACGTCCGGTGCCGATGCCCTCCTGGCTGACGCGCGGCGACGGCACACGCGCCGCGAACTCGTCCTCGTCGACCAGCACGTCGAGCCGTCCGGTGAGCGAGTCGACCCGGATGACGTCGCCGTCCTGGAGCTTCGAGATCGGCCCGGCGTGCACCGACTCCGGCGTCACGTGGATCGCCGCCGGGATGGCGCCGGACGCCCCGCTCATGCGGCCGTCGGTGACCAGGGCCACGGCATACCCGCGCTTCTGGAGGACCCCGAGCGAAGGGGTGAGGGCGTGCAGCTCGGGCATCCCGTTGGCGCTGGGACCCTGCTCGCGGATGACGACGACCACGTCGCGATCCAGCTCCCGTCGCGAGAACGCCTGGAGGAAGCCGACCTGGTCGGTGAAGACGCGCGCGGGCGCCTCGATGACCCGGTGCTCGTGGGCCACGGCGGACACCTTGATGACCGCATGGCCGAGGGTGCCACCGAGGACGCGCAGTCCGCCGTCGACGGTGAACGGGTCGTCGGCGGGGCGCAGCACAGTGCGGTCACCGGATTCCGTGGTGGCGTCGACGAACCCGAGCTCGCCACCGATCAGCACCGGGCGCCGGGTGTAGCGCCGCAGCCCCGGCCCGGCCACCGTCAGCACGTCGTCGTGCAGCAGACCGTGGTCGAGCAGGGTGCCGATGAGGAACGGTGTCCCACCGGCGGCGTGGAAGTGGTTCACGTCGGCGGGACCGTTGGGGTAGATCCGGGCGATCGACGGGACCGCCGCGGACAGGTCGTCGAAGTCCTCCCAGGTCAGGTCGATCCCCGCCGCTGCCGCCATCGAGATGAGGTGCATCGTGTGGTTGGTCGAGCCGCCGGTTGCCAGCAGCGCCACGACCCCGTTGACGATCGCCTTCTCGTCGACGACCTGGCCGATGCCGTACGGCGTCTCGGACGCCGCGATCTCGGCGACCCGGGCGGTCGTCGCCGCCGTGAGTGCCTCGCGCAGCGGGTCGTCGGGGTGGACGAATGCAGCCCCGGGCAGGTGCAGACCCATGACGTCCATGAGCATCTGGTTGGAGTTCGCCGTGCCGTAGAACGTGCAGGTGCCCGGCGAGTGGTACGACGCCACCTCGCTCTCGAGCAGCTCCTCGCGCCCGACCTCGCCGGCGGCATACGCCTTGCGGGTCTCGGCCTTGTCCGCGTTCGAGCGGCCGGACGCCATCGGTCCGGCCGGCACCAGGGCAGTCGGCAGGTGCCCGAACGACAGCGCACCCGCCACGAGCCCGGGCACGATCTTGTCGCAGACACCGAGCATGAGGACGCCGTCGAACACGTCGTGGGACAGCGCGATCGCCGCCGACATCGCGATGACGTCGCGGCTGAACAGGCTGAGCTCCATGCCTGCGCGGCCCTGGGTGATGCCGTCACACATCGCCGGCACCCCACCCGCCACGCGGGCCACGGCGCCGACCTCGCGGGCGGTCTGCTTCATCGCGGCCGGGTAGTGCTCGAACGGCGCGTGGGCCGACAGCATGTCGTTGTAGGACGTGATGATCCCGAGGCTCACCCCGGTGTCGGCCGCCATGGTGGTGCGGTCGCTGCCGCCGCACGAGGCGACCGCGTGGGCGAGGTTGGAGCAGCCGAGGTCGGTGCGTGCCGGGCGCAGGCTCAGCTCGGACGCGGCACGCGAGATGCGTTGGAGGTATGCCGTGCGGCTCGCGCGGCTGCGGTCGGTCACCCGGGCGGTGACGTCGGCGACGACGGGGTGGAGGGCGGGCGCCATGAGGCTCCTGAGGGGATTCGGCGGTCGAGGATGGGACCGCGCGAACGGCGTCATTGGCGCGCGCGTGTGACTCAGTTCACAAGTGTGACGACGTCTCGCGATCCGGCAACGCCCATCCCGGCATACGGACGAGTAGCCCCGTCAGGGCTGGCGGCGGGACAACGCCCAGGCGGAAGGATCGTCGAGCGACCCCTGCGCCACCCTGCTGAAGACCAGCCGGTCGTGCAGCCGGTTGCGCCGACCGCCCCAGAACTCGACCTCGTCGCACAGCACGCGGTAGCCGCCCCAGAAGTCCGGCACGGGCACGTCCTCGGGGCTGCCGTGGTCGGGGAACTGCGCGGCATACCTCGCGTAGGCCTCCTCGAGGCCCGCTCGCCCCTCGATCGGCTGGGACTGCCGCGAGGCCCAGGCGGAGATGCGAGAGGCCCACGGCCGTGACCCGAAGTAGCCGGCCACCTCCTCGCGGGACAGCTGCTCGGCCACCCCGCGGAACCGGATCGCGCGGAACATCGCCGGCCACGTCAGCGCGGCCGCGATCCCCCCGGTCGCGGCGATCTCGAGTCCCTTGGTGGACTCGGTGCCGGTGACGAACCCTGGCCCGCGGTCGTCGAAGAACCGCATCAGCACGGTCCGGACGTTGGGTCGCCCCGCGCCGTCGACGGTGGCGACCGAGAGCGCCAGGGGTTCCGGGACGTCGGACCCGGCCTGCGAGCGGTCGACCGCCTCGTCGACCCAGCGCCTGGCCTGTTGCCACGGCGTGGCGGCGATGTCGGCTTCGGAGATCCCGTCGCCGGCGTAGTCAGTGCGCTGCACGTCTCCCATGGGTCGAGATTAGGGTGAAGGCCGGACCAGACGTCAGGGAGGCACCATGCCCAGCAAAGGCAAGGCCGTCGGCAACCTCGTGAAGTGGGGCGTGAAGTACGGCCCCCACGTGGTCGTGCTGGCCCAGCAGGCCAAGGAGCCGGCGATGAAGGCTGCCCAGACGGCGCTGGACCGCCAGCGGGCCCGGCGGCGGGCGATCGAGCACGCGGCCACGGTGCGCGAGGGCACGGTGCTCAAGACCTTCGATCCCCGAGCCGACCATGCTGAACCCGTGTGGGTGGTCTTCTCGGCAGACGAACCCATCGCCGCCCACCCCACCTCGAGCACTCCCCTCGGCGAGCTGATCGCCAACAGCGACCTGTCGACCCGCGTCCGCCCTGCCGACCTCCCCACGCCCGCCGCACGCCTCAAGCAGCTCCCCCGCCGCCGGAGCGCGCGGACCAACGGGCAGTAGGGCCGCGTGTCCGGCCAGTCAGTGCCGGCCGACGTTGGCCGACCCCGTGACCGGCCGGCATTGCCCGTCACTGCTCGCGATCACGACAGCGACCCCTACGGCGTGGGGTGACGCGCGTCGTAGCGCGCGAACCCCGGCTGCATCCGGCCGAGCACCGTGATGCCCACGACGCAGGCGAGCCCGCCCACGACCGCGGTCATGGCCTCGCCGATCCCGCTCGCCAGGAACCCGCCGGCCAGCTCGCCCAGCCTCGGCCCACCGGCCACGACGACGATGAAGACGCCCTGCAACCGCCCTCGCAGGTGGTCCGGAGTGGCCGCTTGGAGGATCGTCGTCCGGAACACCGCGCTGACCGAGTCCGACGCCCCGGCCACCGCCATGGCGACCAACCCGAGCCACAGGGCCGCGCTGCGCGACATCACCCCACCGGCGGCCAGCATGGCGGCACCGAAGCCGGCGATCGCGAAACCCCACCCGACGATGGACACGAGGATCGCCAGGCCCTGACGTCGCACGTGCCCGAGCCGCCCGGAGAAGAACATCGCGACGATCCCGCCCACCGCGGCGGCCGCCGACAGCGCCCCCACGGTCCTGGCTCCCCCGCCGAAGATGACGGCGCCGGCGGCCGGGAAGAGCACCCGCGGCTGGGCGAGCAGCATGGCGCAGATGTCGGCGACGAAGGTCATCCGCACGTTGGGTCGGGTGGCCAGGAAGGCGAACCCGTCGAGGACCGAGCGCAGTCCCGGCCGGCTGGGCGCTGCGCCCTCCTGGGGCTCGGGCGGCAGCGGTTGCAGCCTCGCCAGCCCCCAGAGCGCGGCCGTGGTGATCACGGCATCGGTCGTGTAGGCCGCCTTGAACCCGCCCCAGTCGACGAGGAACCCGGCCATCAGCGGCCCCACCGTCATCGACGCGTTCATGGCGAACACCGACAGCGCGTTCGCGGCCGGCAGCAGCTCGCGCGGCAGGATGCGCGGGTAGATGGACGTCCGAGCCGGCGAGGAGACCGCGAACGCCCCGTTCCACAACGCCACCAGCGCATAGAGCACCCAGACCTGCGTGTTGCCGAGCCACGCCTGCAGCGCGCACAGGAGGCTCGAGACGAAGGCGACGGCCTGGGCGATGAGTCCGACCGTGCGCCGGTCGAAGTGGTCGATGAGCGTGCCGCCGTACAGCCCCATGACCACCAGCGGCACCAGGGCGCAGAACCCCACGATCCCCACGGCCGCGGTCGACCGGGTGAGCTCGTAGACCTGCAGCCCGATGGCGACCACGGCCAGCTGGGAACCCACGTTGGAGAGGGTGAACCCGACATACAGCCGCCGGTATGCCGCGTGGCCCCGCAGCGGGGTCAGGTCCAGGAGCAGCGGCACGAGGAGACTGTATGCCGGTGCCGCGACGGCGACGCGCGGTGCCGTAGCGTCGGGCCCATGGACCCTCGCGCCCGGATAGCCCTGCTGATCGACGCCGACAACTCCTCGGCCACGAAGATCGACCTGATCCTCAACGAGCTCAGCGCCTACGGGGAGACCAGCATCCGCCGCGCCTATGGCAACTGGACCAAGCCCGGGCTCAAGCCGTGGGCCGATGTGCTGCACGCCCAGGCGATCCGTCCCGTGCAGCAGTACGACTACAGCCGCGGGAAGAACGCCAGTGACATGGCGATGGTGGTCGACGCGATGGGGCTGCTCTACAACGACCACCCCGACGCGTTCGGGATCGTCTCGTCGGACGCGGACTTCACGCCCCTGGTCATGCACCTGCGCGAGAAGGGTGCGGCCGTCTACGGGTTCGGCGAGCGCAAGACGCCCGAGCCGTTCCGCTCCGCGTGCACGAGGTTCCTGTTCCTCGACCAGCTGTCCGAGCCGGATGGCACGACTGCCCCGACGCAGAACGGGGGGAGCGACAGCGGCGACGACCTCGCGAAGCCGCCCGTCAAGGCCGCCCGGGCCACGAAGGCGGTCAAGGCCGCGAAGGCCGCGGCCAAGGTCGAGACCACCCCGACCCGCCGGACGACCGCCGAGCTGCGCCAGGACGCAGGACTCGTCCGCCTGCTGCGCCGGGCAGTCCAGCGGGCCGCCGACGACGACGGCTGGGCCGGGGTCGGCGTGGTGGGCAACAACATCTCGAACCAGTCGTCGTTCGACTCCCGCAACTACGGGTACGCCTCGCTGAGCAAGCTGCTGAAGGCGACCGACCTGTTCGAGGTCCGCACGGTGGGCAACGACATGGCGGTCCGCGACAAGCGCGAGGACAAGCGGGCCTAGTCGGCGATCGTGAGGCCCAGCTCGTCGGCGAGCGCGGGTCCGAGGTCGATCAGCTGCAGGGCGGAGATCGTCGCGCCGCGCAGTCCGGCCACCCCTCGGGGACCGGCCAGGTCCGCGCCGGTCAGGTCGACGTCCTTGAAGGTGCCCCGGGTGAAGTCGGGCGACACCAGCCGAGACCCGGCGAACGAGACGCCTGTCAGCACAGCCTCGGCGAAGTCCGCCTCCACCAGCTGGCAGTCGACGAACGCGACATCGCGCAGGCGTGCCCCGCGCAGGTTGAGGAAGTCGATCTTGCAGCCCTCGAACCGGACGCGGGTCAGCTCGGCGCCGGACAAGGCCACCGCACCGAGTCGCGCGCCCTGGACCAGGCAGTCGATCCAGGAGGACTCCGCAAGGTCCACGCTCGCTCCGTGCACGGCATACAAGCTGGTCTCGGCGAAGCGGGACCGAGGGGCGCGCAGCTCGCTGAGGTCGCACCGCTGGAAGGTGCACTCGAGGAAGCGCGATCCCGCCACCGAGGACCCGCTCAGGTCCTCGGTGAACGCCTCGCCGTCGTAGTCGGTGTCGGGTCTGAGCACTGCGCCATAGTGGCCCACCACCCTGACAGTGCAGAATGAACCCGCCAGTAGGTCACCGGGCGCCACACGATGGTCGCCCCACCTTCCCCTTATGCCGAGAGGACACAGATGTCCGACAGCGACTTCAAGCCCGGCCTCGAGGGCGTCATCGCCTTCGAGTCAGAGATCGCCGAACCCGACAAGGAAGGCGGTTCCCTGCGCTACCGCGGAGTGGACCTCAAGGAACTCGTCGGCACGGTCAGCTTCGGGCAGGTGTGGGGTCTGCTGGTCGACAACGAGTTCGACCCGGGACTGCCCCCCGCCGAACCGTTCCCACTGCCCGTCCACTCGGGCGACATCCGGGTCGACGTCCAGTCGGCGCTGGCCCAGCTCGCGCCGCTGTGGGGTTTCAAGCCGCTGCTCGACATCGACGCCGCGCAGGCCCGCGAGGACCTGGCCCGTGCGTCGGTGATGGCACTGTCGTTCATCGCCCAGTCCGCGCACGGGCAGGGGTCGCCGATGGTGCCGCAGAGCCGCGTCGACGAGGGCCGGACGATCGTCGACCGGTTCATGATCCGCTGGCGCGGCGAACCCGACCCCAAGCACGTCGAGGCGATCGACGCCTACTTCATCTCGGCGGCCGAGCACGGCATGAACGCCTCGACCTTCACCGCCCGGGTCATCGCCTCGACCGGCGCCGACGTCGCGGCCTGCCTGTCCGGCGCGATCGGCGCCCTGTCGGGTCCGCTGCACGGCGGAGCCCCGTCCCGCGCCCAGCACATGATCGAAGGAGTGGAGCGCAGCGGCGATGCCCGGGCCTACGTCAAGGGTGTCCTCGACCGCGGCGAGCGCCTGATGGGCTTCGGCCACCGCGTCTACCGTGCCTACGACCCGCGCGCCGCCGTGCTGCGCGACACCTGCGAACGCCTGGGCGCCCCGCGGTTCAAGGTCGCCCTCGAGCTCGAGCAGGCCGCGCTGGCCGAGCTGCGCGAGCGCCAGCCGGACCGGGTGCTGGAGACCAACGTCGACTACTGGGCCGCGGTGCTGCTCGACTTCGCCGAGGTCCCCGGCACGATGATGACCCCGCTCTTCGCGGCGGCCCGCACCGCCGGCTGGTCGGCGCACATCCTCGAGCAGAAGAAGACCGGCCGGCTGATCCGGCCGAGCTCGCGCTACATCGGCGAGGCCCCGCGCGGGCTGGACGCGGTGACCGGCTACCGCGGCTGACCGACGTCCTTCCCGCACCACCGTGACGAGGTATGCCGCGTGGCCGAGCCGGCCGCGCGGCATACCTCGCGGCGTCGATGGGGTCGATGCGGTCCGTCCGGGTGGTGGACCCCATGTCCCACGCCTCGGGACGGGTGAGAGACTGACGCCGTGACCGACACCGCAGCCCCCGCGACCATCCCCGCCGACCTGCTGCCCCGCGACGGCCGCTTCGGCTCCGGGCCCTCGAAGGTGCGTCCCGAGCAGGTCGACTACCTCGCCAGCCTCGGCACCACCCTGCTGGGCACCTCGCACCGGCAGGCGCCGGTCAAGAACCTCGTCGGCGCGGTCCGCGAGGGCCTGTCGGAGCTGTTCAGCCTGCCCGACGGCTACGAGATCATCCTCGGCAACGGCGGGTCCACGGCCTTCTGGGACATCGCGGCGTTCGGCCTGGTCCGCGAGCGAGCCCAGCACCTGGCGTTCGGGGAGTTCTCGTCCAAGTTCGCCAGCGTCACCGACAACGCACCCTTCCTCGGCGGGTCCACCATCATCAAGGCCGACCCCGGCTCGCTGGCCGCGGCCCGCGCGGAGGCCGGCGTCGACGTCTACGCCTGGCCGCACAACGAGACCTCGACCGGCGTGATGGCCCCGGTCAAGCGGGTCGAGGGAGCGGACGACGGCGCCCTCGTGCTCATCGACGCCACCTCGGGCGCCGGCGGGCTGCCGGTCGACGTCGCCGAGACCGACGTCTACTACTTCGGCCCGCAGAAGTGCTTCGCGGCCGATGGCGGCCTCTGGCTGGCCGCCTTCTCCCCGGCCGCGCTGGACCGGGTGGACGAGATCGCCGCGTCCGGTCGCTGGGTGCCCGACTTCTTCAGCCTGCCGACCGCCGTGTCGAACAGCCGGCTCAACCAGACGTACAACACCCCCGCGCTGGGCACCCTCGCCCTGCTCCGCTCGCAGATCGACTGGATCAACGGCCAGGGTGGTCTCGACTGGGCCGTCAAGCGCACCGCGGACTCGAGCGGACGCCTCTACGACTGGGCCGAGCGCACTGCCTACACCACGCCCTACGTCACGGACCCGGCCGCGCGGTCCCAGGTGGTCGCGACCATCGACTTCGCTGACGAGGTGGACGCTGCCGCGATCGCCAAGACGCTGCGGGCGAACGGCGTGGTCGATGTGGAGCCGTACCGCAAGCTGGGCCGCAACCAGCTGCGGGTGGCGACGTTCCCCGCGGTGGATCCCGACGACGTGTCCGCCCTGATTGCGTGCATTGAGCACATTGCGGGCTGATTTGCGGGTGCGCAAAGCCCCTGTGGGCCTCACCGCCGCGTAACCTCGGCTTCACGGCCTCGTTGATCCCCCTGTAACGCGGGGCGGGACACCGCATGGTGCAACGAGGTCGAGGAGCCGAACGATGACACGCACGACGCGACTGCCGTGGCGCAAGATCGCAGGGGGTGTGCCCGCTATCGCCCTCATCGGCGCGGGCGTGGCCCTGGCGGCCACGGGCGGCAGCGCCGCGACCGACATCGTCGCGGACCACACCCCGGTCGTCACCGTGCCCAGCGAACCGATCACCGGCCAGGCCGCCCCGCCGCTGCCCGAGCTGCCGGCCCCGCCGGAGGCCCAGCCGACCCCCCTCTCCTCGTCATCCGGCTTCTCCTCGTCGTCCGGCCTGCCCCTGTCGATGAGCGCCAACGGCATCCCCGCTGCTGCCCTGGACGCCTACCGGCGGGCGGCCACGATCGTCGACGCCGCCGACACCCAGTGCCGGATCGACTGGGCCCTCATCGCCGCCATCGGCAAGGTCGAGTCCAACCACGGCCGGTACGGCGGCAACGGCATCGACCGTGACGGCACCGTGCGCCCCGGCATCTACGGCATCCCGCTCAACGGCAGCAACAACACCGCCGTCATCCACGACACCGACAACGGCGTCTACGACCGCGACCTCACCTGGGACCGCGCGGTCGGCCCGATGCAGTTCATCCCCGGCACCTGGCGGGTGGTGGGCGTGGACGCGAACGGCGACGGACGCAAGGACCCGCAGAACATGGCCGACGCCGCCACGGCGACCGCCGTCTACCTCTGCTCCGGCCCTGGCGACCTGAGCACCGACTCCGGCGCCCGCTCGGCCGTGCTGCGCTACAACCACAGTGACGCCTACGCCAACGAGGTGCTGGCGATCGCCGCCGGCTACCGCGGTGGCTACACGGTCATCCCCGGCTCCGACCTGTCCCAGGCTCAGCGCAACGGCTCGCCCTTCCTGCCGTCGGGCGACCCCCAGCCGATGGCGAGCTACAACGCGGTGCAGGCGCAGCAGCCCGCCTCGGGCTCCGGCTCGGCGGCCAAGGGCGGCACCTCGGCCGGTGCGAAGCCCGGGGCCGCGGGTGGTTCCAAGTCCGGCGGGTCCGGCTCCGGCGTTGCCGGCACGGGCACGGGCAGCACGCCGAGTCCGCAGCCCGGTGGCGGCGTCGTGGGCACCGTGCCCGGCGTGGTGGGCGGCGTGGTCGGCGGAGTGGTCGGTGGCATCACCAAGACCCCCGCTCCCATCCCGACCCCGAAGCCGGTCCCCAGCCCGACGCCGTCCACACCTGCGCCGGTCCCCCTGCCTACGGTCCTACCGACGAACGGCAAGTGCCCCAGTGGCTACGACCCGGTCCTCAACGTGCTGGGGATCACGATCGCCTGTCGGCCGCACTGACCCCCACCCGGTAGCCAAACCCCCATGGCTACCACGAAGGCCCACCGGACGCCCCTCCCGGTGGGCCTTCGGCATCCCGGGGTCGCCGGCGGCTGGGCTCAGTGGCTCAGTGCAGGATGCTCGCCACGACGGCAGCCGCCACCACGATCACCAGGACGGCGATGGTGACCCGACGCCGAAAGACCGGGGTCATCGGACCGCCTCGGGGAGGGGCTCGGAGACCTCGGGCTGCGGAAGCGTGCGGATCCTGATGCGCGGGCGCCGCTGTGACTCGTAGCTCACCTGGACATTCTCGCGCCTGGCCGTCCGGATGGACACCGCCACCAGCATGACCCCCACGGCGATGGTGCCGATGCCGACCGTCCAGCGGGCGCCGGCGACGTCGCCGATCCAGCCGATGAGCGGGGCGCCGAGTGGGGTGCCGCCCATGAAGATCGCCATGTACAGCGCCATCACCCGGCCGCGCATCGCGGGATCGACGCTGAGCTGGACCATGGCGTTGGCCGTCGTCAGGGCGGTCAGCGCCGTGAGTCCCACCGGGACGAGGGCGAGCGCGAACATCAGGTAGGTGGGCGCGAGCGCGGCCAGGCCGCTGGCGACGGTGAAGCCCACGAGCGCGACGAGCAGGACCCGCAGCCGTGGCCGGGCCCTGCGTGCGGACAGCAGCGCGGCGGTCAGCGACCCGATGGCCATGACCGAGCCGAGCAGCCCGTACTCCTGGGGACCCTTGCCGAACTCCTTGGTGGCCATCAGCGCGGTGGTGATCTGGAAGTTCATCCCGAACGTGCCGAGCACGAAGACCAGGGCCATCACGAGCTGGAGGTCGGGTCGGCTGCGCACATAGGCCAGCCCCTCCCGGATCGCCCCGCTCCCTCGGGCGAGGGCGGGCGCGGGCCGCAGCTCGCTGGCCCGCATCGACGCCAGGGCCACCATCACCGCCACGAACGTCAGGGTGTTGAGCAACAGCGTCCACCCCGTGCCGAAGGCCGCGATGGTCAGGCCCGCGACGCCGGGGCCGATGAGGCGCCCGGCGTTGAACGACGCGCTGTTGAGCGACACGGCGTTGGCCAGCCGCTCGCGCGGCACCATCTCGGACACGAAGGTCTGCCGGGCGGGGTTGTCGACGGCGGTCGCCACCCCGGTGAAGAGCGCGATGACGTAGACCATCCAGAGCTGGGCCTGCCCGGTGACGACGAGCAGCCCGAGGGCCAGCGACGACAGGGCCAGCGAGGTCTGGGTGATCGCCAGGATCCGTCGCTTGGGGTACCGGTCGGCGATCATCCCGGCCCAGGGGGCGAGCAGCAGGAACGGCAGGAACTGCAACCCGGTGACGATCCCGAGCGCGCTGGACGAGTGGTGGGTCAGCTCGGTCAGGACCAGCCAGTCCTGGGCGACCCGGCCCATCCAGGTGCCGATGTTGGAGATGAACGCACCGGTGGCATAGATCCGGTAGTTGCGGACGCCGAGCGACGAGAACGTGGGGCTCACTCGTTGGCCACCCGGGTGAGGATGGCCGACGCCTGCCGCAGCACGTCCTGCTCGGCCGGGGTCAGGTGGCCGACGCGCACGGACATCCACGCGTCGCGCTTGCGGCGGATGTCCTTCAGCACCGTGGTCGCGGCGGGGGTGAGGGACAGGATCACCTGCCTGCGATCGGCGGGGTCGTCGGTGCGCGCGACCAGACCGCGCTCGACGAGGGCCGCGACCGTGCGGGTCATGCTGGGACCACTCACCTTCTCGATCTCTGCGAGCTCACTCGGCGTGCGCGGCGCCTCCTCGAGGCGGCAGAGCACCGAGAACTGGTGCGGCGCCACGACGTGCGGGCTCTCGAACCGGACACGGCGGGAGATGCGCATGCAGGCGAGACGGAGCTCGCCGGCCAGGGCGGAGACCGCGGAGGGGGACAGCCCGGCATCGGCAGCGCGGCGCGAGCGCGCGCGGGGTGGGGTCATGGGTGCCTCCTTGTCGATACTTAGCATAACTCATTACCTGTGCTAAGTATTTCGTGACGCAACCATCCCTCGAAAAACGTATGCCGCGCGGCCCCGGCGGGGGCCACGCGGCATACGGGTCGGGCGGGTTCGGTCAGTGGACCCCGAGCAGGCTCTTGACCGGGTCGATCGCGAAGTAGAGGACGAACAGTCCGGACACCGCCCACAGCAGCGGGTGGATCACGCTGGACTTGCCGCGCACGACCTTGATGAGGGTGTAGACGACGAACCCGGCGCCGATCCCCGCGGTGATCGAGTACGTGAACGGCATGAGCACGATCGTCAGGAAGGCCGGGATCGCGATCTCGAGGTCGTCCCAGTCGATGCCCTTGACCTGCTGCATCATCAGGAAGCCCACGACGACCAGGGCCGGCGTCGCCGCCTCGTAGGGGACGATCTTGACGAGCGGCGCGAGGAAGGTCGCGAGCAGGAACAGGACGCCCGTGACGACCGAGGCGAGGCCCGTGCGCGCGCCCTCGCCGACACCGGAGGCCGACTCGATGTACGAGGTGTTCGACGACACGGATCCGGCGCCTCCGGCGATGGCGGCCACCGAGTCGACCAGCAGGATCTTGTCGGAGTTCGGCGGGTTGCCGGCCTTGTCGAGCAGCCCGGCCTCGGCGCCGATGGCGACCATCGTGCCCATCGTGTCGAAGAAGTCGGCCAGCAGCAGGGTGAAGACGAGCAGCACCGCGGAGACGACGCCGATCTTGGAGAACGAGCCCAGCACGCTGAAGTGACCCAGCAGTCCGAAGTTGGGGACGTCGAGGACCTGGTCAGGCAGCTTGGGGACGTTGAGCCCCCAGCCGGCCGGGTTGACGACCTTGCCGGTGGCGTCGGTCTGGGAGCCGATCTTGCCGACGGCCTCGATGATGACCGCCAGGACGGTCGCGCCGATGATGCCGTAGAGGATGGCGCCCCTCACCCGCTTGACCATCATGACGATGATCGCCAGCAGGCCGACGACGAAGACGAGCAGCGGCCACCCGTTGAGGAACCCACCGATGCCGAGCTCGACCGGCACGGGACCGGCGGCAGGCTTGCGCACGAAACCGGCGTCGACCAGCCCGATGATCGCGATGAACAGGCCGATGCCGACCGAGATCGCGGTCTTCAGCTCACTCGGGATGGCGCGGAAGACCGCCTGCCGGAAACCGGTCAGCACGAGGATCGTGATGATCACGCCCTCGATGACGACCAGGCCCATCGCGTCGGCCCACGTCATGTTCGGCAGCTTCGCGATGCCGAAGGTGACGAAGGCGTTGAGGCCCAGGCCCGTGGCGAGCGCGATCGGGAAGTTGGCGACCACGCCCATGAGGACGGTCATGACCCCGGCCACCAGGGCGGTGCCGGCGGCCACCAACGTGATCGCGTGGACCACGTCACCGCCACCGAGGAACTTGCCGGAACCGTCCTGCTGGGTCCCGATGATGAGCGGGTTCAGGACGACGATGTACGCCATCGTGAAGAACGTGACCAGCCCGCCGCGGATCTCGCGGCCGAGGGTGGAACCACGCTCGGTGATCCGGAAGAAGCCGTCGAGGCCTCGGGCGGGGGGCGTCTTCGCGGACGGGCGCAGTGGCGCCTCAGACTGTGTGGGGGGCTTGGCCATGGGCAGCAGAGTAGGGCCTCATCGCGGTGTCGTCGCGAAAGATAGGCTGCCCGGCATGAGCGAGTCGCAGCCCCCCGCTGAGGGTCAGGCCGGACCCGGCGGCGACGGAGAGCTGAAGCCGCTGGCTGTCAGCACCGCGCGGGTCGTGCTCTGGGGACAGCTCGGCTGGGTCGTCACGCTGGCCGTCGTCCTGGCTGTGCCCGTGCTGCACCAGGGCGAGCGTCACTGGTGGCCCTGGGTCCCGGTGGCGGGCCTCGTGCTCGGATTCATCGGCTTCTCGTACGTCCGCCGGGGTCGCGGCAACGCCGCCGGGGCCGACTGACGCGCCCTCCGGTCAGACGGTGCGACCCACCGGCTCAGACGAGGTCGTAGGCGATCTCGTCGACGATGGGCTGACCGACCGGCATGGGCTCAGCCGGCTCGGCGTCGATCTCGGAGTGGGCGCCGCAGCCGTGGTCAATGCTCACGACGCGACCGTCGGAAGGTGACCAGGCGTTGGCGCACACGCCGAAAAAAGAGCGGAGTGCACCCGCCATCGGGAGGAAGTACCCGCAGGAGGAGCAGGGTGCCGGGGCCTTCTCGGCGACCTCGGCGTGCGGGCCGTTCTCGCCCTCGTACCACCGCTGGGCCGCGGCCTCGCGACCCTCGGCCGACAGGACGCGCTTGCGTCCCAGACCCAGCTCGTAGGCGGCGAGCTCGTCGACCTCCTCGTCGCCGGTGGCCTCGAACCCGGCCTCGAGCAGCGGGTCGTCCTCCTTGTAGGGGAGCACGTCGCCGGCGCTGAGGTCACCGGGCGCCAGGCGCTCGGCATACGGGAGCCACGGAGGGGACAGCAGTGCACCCTCGCCGGGCACGAGGTTGGTCTCGCACACGGTCGCGACCTTGCCGCGCGGCACCCGGGCGAGGGTGATCGCCCAGCGCCAGCCGGGGTAGGCGACGGCTTCGCAGGCGAAGAAGTGCGTGGCCAGCCGCTCGTCGTCCATCTGCATGCCGAGGTGGTCACCAACGGTGCCCTGCTCGGCGATCGACTCGGCAGCCTCACGGGCCAGGTCCACAGCCCCGGCCAGGACGGCGTCGTCCTTGGGCGCCATCACGGCTCGATCTGGTCGGCGAGGAAGCGCAGGACGGCGGCGAGCTTGGTGGCGTGGTCCTTCTCGGGACGACGCCCGCGCCGCAGCGAGTTGGACGCGTTGTCGAGCAGCTTGATGGCGTCCTCGACCAGCGGCGCGAGGTCCTCGGGGGACTTGCGCGACGCCTCACGCTTGCCGGCGCTGACGGTGGGAGCGGCCTCGAGCAGGGTCACCTGCAGGGCCTGCGTGCCGCGGCGTCCCTCGGCCACGCTGAACTCCACGCGGGCGCCACCCTTGAGCGTGGCGACCCCCTCGGGGAGGGCGTTCGCGTGCAGGAACACGTCGCTTCCGTCGTCGTCGGAGATGAAGCCGAAGCCCTTCTCCGCGTCGTACCACTTGACCTTGCCAGTAGGCACTTGTCTTCCTCTTGCCTCGAAAGTTGGGGTGCGTCGTTGCGCACTCGCAAGGTTATCGGGTGGCTCCAAATCCTTTCTCGGTATGCCGCGTGCTCACAGGGCGCTCCGCCGGAAACCCGGTGTCCCGCCGTCGGTGGCGTGCGGGAGGATCGACGGGTGAGTGAGTCGTCAGCACCAAGCCAGTCCGGGCTCCGCGAGTTCTGGGCACAGCTGCCGGTCGAGGGCCGGTGGCTGCTGTCGACGGTGGCGGTGCAGACCCTGGGTCGCGGGCTGACCCTGCCGTTCACCGTCATCTACCTGCACGAGGTGCGTGGGATCTCGCTGGACCTCGCAGGCCTGCTCATGGCCTTCATCGCGGTCGTCGCGCTCGTCGTCACCGGACCTGGAGGCGCCCTGACCGACCGGTACGGCGCCCGCCGGATGCTGCTGTGGGGCACCAGCGCCCAGCTGGTCGGGTGCGTGATCCTCGCGTTCGCGACGACCCCGGCCGTCGTGGCGCTGGCCTTCGTCTTCCTCGGGTTCAACTTCGGGGTGGCCTGGCCCGCCTTCAACGCCCTGGTCGCGGCGATCACGACAGGACCCGCCCGACAGCAGTACTTCGGGATCAACTTCGCCCTGGTCAACCTGGGCATTGGCCTGGGTGGGGTGATCGGCGGCCTCTACGCCGACGTGACCAGGCCCTCGACGTTCACGGTGATCTTCCTCGCCGATGCGGCCTCGATGCTCGTGCCGATCGGGCTGCTCGTCGGGCCGTTGCGTCACGTGCACGGCCGCGCCGAGAAGCCGGAGGGCGAGAGCGCGGCTGCGGGCTCCTACCTCACGATCCTGCGCAACCCGGCGGTCCTGTGGGTCACCGTGCTGACCTTCCTCGGCGTGTTCATCGGCTACGGCCAGATGGAGGCGGGCTTCCCGGCATTCGCCCGGCAGGTGAGCCAGGTGTCGACGAGCGTCATCGGGTTCGCGTTCGCCGTCAACACGGCGGTCATCGTCGGGCTGCAGTTCTTCGTGCTGCGGCGCATCACGGGGCGGCGGCGCACCCGGATCCTGATGGTCATGGCCGCGCTGTGGGCGCTGGCCTGGCTCGTGCTCGGGCTGACCGGGTTCGCCGCGGGGAGCGTCGCGGCCGCCGGGGGCGTCCTCGCCTTCCACGCGGCCTTCGCGCTCGGCGAGACGCTGCTCCAGCCGACCATTCCCGCCATCACGAACGACCTCGCCCCCGACCACCTGCGCGGGCGCTACAACGCGGTCAACGCAGGGGCGTTCCAGTCCGGGACGATCCTGGGGCCCGTGGTCGCAGGCTTCATGCTCGGCCACCACTGGTCGGCGGCCTTCATCGCCATGATCGTCGTGGGCTGCGCGCTGATGGTGGCGCTGGCCTTCGCGGTCGAGCGGCGGATCACGCCCTCCGTCAACGGCCTGCAGGACGGCGGGCCGGCGCCCGAGCCCGGGACGGTGACGCCGGCGCAGGCGAAGGGGTCAGCCGGCACCGTCAGCTGAGCACAGCGGGTTCGATGCCCCACTGAGCCGACCAGGCGTCGCCCGGCTCGAGGACGAGGAGCCCTTCCCCGGAGTTGAAGGCGTTCGCCGGGCACGACATGGGTTCCACGGCGATGCCGCGCACTCCGTCGACCCCCGTGTCGCGGCCCTTGGCCGTGAAGACCTGGACCCAGGGCAGTGCCTCGTCGCCCCACACCGTGACCGCGCCGGTCGCGAGCCCTCCCACGACCACCTCCCAGGCCCCGGTGGCGGGAGACCGCGACAGGTCGGTGAACGCGGTGTCCAGCTCGGTGGCACCCAGCGCGCGAGCAGCTCGGAAGTCCGTCTCGGCCCGGACCGGAGCGGTGCCGGTCGGGATCTGACGGTCGTCGACCAGCACCTCACGAGCTGCGGGGACGGCGAGCTCGACCTGGGCCAACGGCGTCTCACCGACGGCGATGTAGGGGTGTGCCCCGAAGCCGAAGGGGGCCGGCTGGGTGCCGACGTTCGTCGCGTGCACGCTGACGGTCAGGCCCGGCTCGTCCAGGACGTAGTTCACGCTGAGGTCGAGGATGCCGTCCCAGCCGGGCTGGGGATGCAGCCGGGTGCGCACGGTCAGCGCTGACCAGTCGTCGTTGTGCCAGTGCAGCTGCCAGGTGGCCCACCGCACCAGCCCGTGGTTGGCGTTCCGGAGGGCGACCTCGGTCAGCCCGAGCTGGTAGTCCTGTCCCGCGAACGAGTAGGCCCCGTCGCGGATCCGGTTGGGCCACGGCATCAACACCTGGCCGCGACCGGAGCGGCATACCTCGTCGTCGGCGTAGCCGGCCACGATGTCGGCGCCGTCCACGCGATAGGTGCGCAGGCCGCCGCCCACTTCGACGACGGTGGCCTCCTGCCGTCCGCGCCGAAGCGTCCACTGCTCACCACTGGGAGAGGCCACGGCGCCCACGCTAGCGGCGGGAGCACCCGACGGCGCGGCCGAAGGTCGCGCCGTCGGCAGGTCGCTCAGCCGCGACGGCTCCCGGCGATGAGGACCGCCTTGCCGCCGGTCTTCTGGGCGACGACCAGCACCGTGTCGCCGACCTGGAGGTTGGTGGTCTGGCCGCGGGTGTCGGCACCGATGGTGTAGGTCGCCGTGAAGTTGTCCGTGCTCTTCACCGTGACGGACGTGGCGTCGACCTTGGTCACGTCGCCGCGCTGCAGAGTCATGACGGTGTCGGCGCCGTTCTGCTGCACGGTGAACTCACCGTGCTGCACGGCGCCGAGTCCCATGGCACCCCGCAGGAGCGGCCCCATGCCGTTGCCCATGCCTTTGCCCAAGCCGTTGCCCATGCCGTTGCGCTGGCGCGGCACCGGGGATCCCTGCTGGAACCGGTCGAGCTTCTTCTGCTGCCCGGGCCATAGTGCGCCACCGTCGGCGAGCCTCTCGATCTTGGTGGCGCGGGCGTGGTTGCCGACGGCCCGCACGGCCACGAGTCCGACCACGCCGACCAGGCCCAGCACCAGCAGGGCCGTCAGGCAGCCGGCGACGATCACGGCGATCATGCCGCCGGTCGTCGAGGTCGCCTGACGCCACAGACCCGGAGGCTTCGGGTGGGGGCCACCCGGGGCCGCGTACCCGCCGGGGACTACCGGCCCGCCAGGGGCACCCGGCCCGCCAGGGGCACCCGGCGCGGCTGGGGACGCCGGGAGGGGCTGGGTCGGAGCAGGCTGCATGCTCGAGGTGTGTGGTTCCTGACCTCTCACGGCAGGATCCTGGGGCGACTGGGCTGGCGACTGGGCTGCCCCCTCGGGAGTACGGGGCTGGGTGGGTTCGGTGGGCTCCAACATGGCGCCTCCTCTCGTTTCCACAAGTGTGCAGGTCCAGCCTGTGACCGGCATGGGAAATGTCTGGGAGTCCGGAGCATGCGTGCGAGGCGACTACCGTGGTGCGGTGGCCGCCGTTCCCTCCCCCAGCTCGCCGAACCCCCGCGCGGGCGCCGGGTCACAAGCCGGGTCGTCCGCTGGGCCCCATGGAGGTCCGACGGGACGGTCCACCGCCCGGTCGATGGCCGACGACGTGCGGGAGCGGACCGACGAGCAGCTGGCCACCCTGCTGCGACTTCGACAGGACCTGGCTCGCCCGGCGCCGGCGGACCTGTCCTCCCTGGCCGCCCGCGCCAGCACCCGGGCCAGCGTGCAGCGGGCCGTCGACTCACTCGACCTGGCCCACCTCCAGGTGCTCGAGGCCGCCGTCGCAGCCACCTCGCCGCTCGACCCGAGCGCGGTGGGCACCCTGCTCGGGGTCTCCGCCGACGAGGTCGGGCCCCTGCTCGACGACCTGTGGATGCTCGCGCTGCTGTGGCGCAGCCCCGAGGGGTTGCGCGTGACCCGCACCGTCGTCGAGGTCCTCCCCCACCCCGCCGGGCTCGGGCCCCGTGCGGCCGACAGCTTCGTGGAGGTGCCGTCGGAAGACCGGGTCCCGGGGCTGCTCGCCGAGGCCCCACCCGCGGCTCGCGCCATCCTCGACCGCCTGACCTGGGGTCCACCACTCGCGGTCCTGCCCCCGGGCGCCCCCGAGCGGCTGGCCGAGGGCGCGCGCTGGCTGCTGGAACAGCACCTCGTCTTCTCACCGTCGGCCGACCAGCTGGTGCTTCCGCGCGAGGTGGCCCTGGCGCTGCGCGAGGGACGGAGCCACCGTGCCCCCGCGCTGCAGCCCCCGGCCCTCGACGGGCAGACCCGCGCGGCTGCGGAGGTCGACGCCGCCGCGGGCCAGCAGGTGACCGACCTGCTCGCGCTGGTCGACGAGCTCGCCGCAGAGTGGGGCCTTCGTCCACCCCGCGTGCTGCGCTCCGGGGGCCTGGCCGTGCGAGACCTCAAGCGGCTGTCCTCCGTGCTCGATGTGGACGAGGCCCGGGCGGCATTCGTGGCCGAGCTGACGTATGCCGCGGGCCTCCTCGCGGACGACGGCTCGCTCGACCCCTCGTGGGCTCCCACCCCCGCCTACGACGAGTGGCAGCAGCACCCGGGCGACCAGCGCTGGGCCGTGCTGGCGCGGGCCTGGCTGCTCACCACCCGCGCCCCCCACCTGGTGGGCACCACGCCCGCCGGCGCGTCCGGCACCGTCAACGCCCTCGGGCCCGACGCCCACTGGCCGCCTGCCCGCGGGCTGCGCAGGGACGTCCTCGAACAGCTGGCCGCCGCACCGGCTGGGCTGGCGCCCGAGCGCGCCAGCATCGCCAGCGCCGTGAGCTGGCAGCGTCCCCGTCGCGTCCCCGCGAGCCTCGACACCGTGGTCACCGCTGTGCTCGGCGAGGCCGAGTGGCTGGGCGTGACGGGGCGGGGGGCCATCTCCACCGCCGGACGGGCCCTGCTGGCCGGTCTCCCGGACGCGGAGCTGGCCGCCGCCATGCAGCCGCACCTGCCCGAGCCCATCGAGCACGTGCTGCTCCAGGCCGACCTCACGGCCATCGCGCCGGGACCGCTGGCCGGCGGCCTCGCGACGTTCATGCGGCTGGTCGCGGACGTGGAGTCCCGCGGTGGTGCGACCGTCTACCGGTTCACCCAGGACTCGGTGCGCAGGTGCCTCGATGCCGGGTGGTCCGTCGACCAGGTGCTCGGGGCGTTGACCGACGCGAGCCACACGCCGGTCCCCCAGCCGCTGGACTACCTCATCCGCGATGTCGCCCGTCGCCACGGTCAGGCGCGGGTCGGCGCGATGCGGGCCTACATCCGCTGCGACGACGAGGCCACCCTCGGTGCCATGGTCGCCGACCGGGAGCTGTCACCCTTGCAGCTGCGCAGCATCGCCCCGACCATCCTCGTGTCGCCCGTGGCCGCCGACACCGTGCTGGACTTCCTGCGCGAGAACGGTTTCGCGCCCGCAGCCGAGACACCGGACGGCGGGATCATCGTGCCCACCACCGGACGGCACCGCACGCCCCTGCAGCGACGACCTGCACCTGTGACGGCCCAGGCTGTCGACGACGAGCTCGTGGCGACCATGGTCGGTGCGCTGCGCGCCGGCGAGGAGGCAGCGGCATACCAGCGTGAGCAGGTGGCGAGCAGGCCCGGACCCAGCCTGCCGAGCACCGACCCGACCACGACCCTCGCCGTGCTACGCGACGCGGCGGCGGACCGGCAGGCGGTCTGGCTGGGCTACTCCGACGCGGACGGGCGCACCCAGCGGATCCTCTTCTACCCCGACCGGGTGGAAGGTGGCCGGGTCCACGGCACGGCTGACGGGGCCACCCGCACGCTGTCGATCCACCGGGTCACCGGGGCCGTGCAGGGCTGAGGGGAGGCCCTCCAGGGGGAAGGACCTCCCCTCATGTCGGGGCGTCTGCGATGGGTGTGGCGCGACCTCGACAGCCCATCGTATCGCCAGAAATCTTGTCACACCTGTGCCGTTCTTGGCTAGTCCCTTCCGCGAACGCCACGAACGAGCTGGGTCAGCCGCCGGCGAGCGCGCGCACGACGCCGGACGGGGACGGGCGACCGAGGTGCCCAGCCATCCACACGCTGGTCTCGACGAGCGCGGCGAGGTCGACCCCGGTCTGGACACCCGCCCCGTCGAGAGCCCACACGAGGTCCTCGGTGGCCAGGTTCCCGGTGGCGCTCTTGGCGTAGGGGCAACCGCCGAGCCCACCGGTGGACGAGTCGACCACCGTGACGCCGTGTCGCAGCGCCGTCATGGTGTTGGCCAGCGCCTGGCCGTAGGTGTCGTGGAAGTGCACGCCGATCTGGTCGGTGCCGATCCCCCGCGCGTCGAGGGCATCGAGGAGGCGGCTCACGTGCCCGGTCGTGCCGGTGCCGATGGTGTCGCCGAGGGAGAGCTGGTCGGCGCCGAGGTCCATCAGGCGCTGCGCGACGTCGGCGACCTGACCGATCGGGACCGGCCCCTCCCACGGGTCGCCGAAGCACATCGACACGTAGGCGCGGACCCACAGTCCGGCGTCCTTGGCGCGCGCGACGACGGGAGCGAACATGTCCAGCGACTCCGCGACCGTGCGGTTGAGGTTCTTGCGGGCGAACGTCTCGGTGGCGCTCCCGAAGATGGCGACCGCCCCGACCCCCGCCTCGAGGGCGTCGTCGAGACCGCGCTCGTTGGGGACGAGCACGGGACGACGGGGCCCCCGGCCGAGGTCCCCGAGGTCGGCCAGCACCTCGCGGGCATCGGCGAGCTGCGGCACCCAGGCCGGCGGGACGAAGGACGTCGTCTCGATCGTCTCGAGGCCGGCCGCTGCCAGTCGACGGATGAACTCGGCCTTGACGGCAGCCGGCACGACGGCTTTCTCGTTCTGCAGACCGTCCCGCGGGCCCACCTCGTAGATCGTGACCCGGCTCGGCAGTTCCGGGTTGGTCTCACGCTGGGGCAGTCCGATGCTCACCCTCTGATCCTGCCATTCCCGGACTGGCGAACGGTCCCCTCCCGCAGGGGTTAGATTTGCACCCGAACCCAGGTCATGGCGAAGGGACGCACGATGAGCGACACACCACGCAACGACGAGAGCCCCGAGTTCCGCGACCCGACGGCGCCGATCGAGACCGACCAGACCCAGGTGGTCCCGCCGGTTCCACCGGCCCCGCCTGCCACCCCCGCTTCCTCCCCCGCCCCGCCCGGCGCGGCTGCCGGAGAGCCTGGCTACGGGCCGCCCCCCGGGTCCGCCCCGCAGAACCCCTATGGAGGTCAGCAGCTCCCCACCCAGGGGCAGGGCGGCTACGGCGGCGCCCCTTCCTATGGCGCGCCCGGTCATGGCGCCCCTGGATACGGCCCGCCTGCCTATGGCACGCCTGCCTACGGCACCCCCGGTTACGGAGCTCCCACGTACGCCGCGCCGAGGTCGCTCGCGGGCAGCACGATCGCCCTGCTGGTCGTGTCGGGCCTGACGACCCTGATGTGCGGTTTCGGCGTCGTCGCGCTGGTCTTCGCGATCGTCGCGGCGACCAAGAAGGACGACGTGCCCGCGTCGGCCAAGTACACCCGGTGGGGCTGGATCGCCGAAGTGGTCGGTCTCGTCGTGTCGATCATCATCGTCGTGTTGTTCTTCGCGCTGGTCGCGACGAGCTCGTCGTCCTCGTCATTCAACACGTCGTACTAGGTCATGGCTGATGGCCCCCTGATCGTCCAGAGCGACAAGACCCTGCTGCTGGAGGTCGACCACCCGCGCGCCGAGGAGGCGCGCCGGGCGATCGCCCCGTTCGCCGAGCTCGAACGCGCACCCGAGCACATCCACACCTACCGGGTCACCCCGCTCGGGCTGTGGAACGCGCGCGCCGCCGGCCACGACGCCGAGCAGGTGGTCAACGCCCTGATCACCTTCAGCCGGTATGCCGTGCCGCATGCCCTGCTCGTGGACGTCGCCGACACGATGGACCGCTACGGCCGGCTGACCCTCGAGAAGGACCCGGACCACGGCCTCGTGCTGCGCACCACCGACCGGCCCGTGCTCGAGGAAGTGTTGCGGCACAAGAAGATCAAGCCACTGATCGGTGAGCGCATCGACGCCGACCGTGTCATCGTGCATCCTTCGGAGCGCGGCCACCTCAAGCAGGAGCTGCTCAAGGTGGGATGGCCGGCCGAGGACGAGGCGGGCTACGTCGACGGCGAGGCGCACCCGATCGCCCTCGACAACGCCGACTGGTCGCTGCGCCCCTACCAGCAGCAGGCCGTCGACGGCTTCTGGCACGGCGGCTCAGGGGTGGTCGTGCTGCCCTGTGGCGCGGGCAAGACCCTCGTGGGCGCGGGCGCGATGGCCGTGGCGAAGGCGACCACGCTCATCCTCGTCACCAACACGGTGTCGGCGCGCCAGTGGCGCGACGAGCTGCTCAAGCGCACGAGCCTCACCGAGGACGAGATCGGCGAGTACTCCGGCGCACGCAAGGAGATCCGCCCCGTCACCATCGCGACGTACCAGGTGCTCACCACCCGCCGGAAGGGTGTCTACACCCACCTCGACCTGCTCGACGCCCGCGACTGGGGCCTCATCGTGTATGACGAGGTGCACCTGTTGCCGGCCCCGATCTTCCGGATGACGGCCGACCTGCAGGCGCGCCGTCGACTCGGGCTGACGGCGACCCTCGTACGTGAGGACGGCCGCGAGGCGGATGTCTTCTCCCTGATCGGCCCGAAGCGGTACGACGCACCGTGGAAGGACATCGAGGCGCAGGGCTACATCGCCCCCGCGGACTGCGTCGAGGTGCGCGTCACGCTGCCCGACGCCGACCGCCTCGCGTATGCCGTGGCGGAGCCCGAAGACCGCTACCGGCTGTCCTCGTGCAGCCCGGTCAAGAACCCCGTGGTCGAGCGGATCGTGGCGCAGCACCGCGGCGAGCCCACCCTGGTCATCGGTCAGTACCTCGACCAGCTCGCCGAGCTGTCCGAGCGGCTGGGGGCCGACGTCATCACCGGGGAGACCCCGGTGGCGCAACGCCAGAAGCTCTTCCAGGCCTTCCGGGTGGGGGAGATCAGCCTGCTGGTCGTGTCGAAGGTCGCCAACTTCTCGATCGACCTGCCCGAGGCGAGCGTCGCCATCCAGGTCTCCGGCACCTTCGGCTCCCGCCAGGAAGAGGCGCAACGGCTCGGCCGGGTGCTGCGCCCCAAGGGGGACGGCCGCACCGCGCACTTCTACACGGTCGTCTCGCGCGACACCGTCGACGCCGAGTTCGCCGCCCACCGTCAGCGCTTCCTCGCCGAGCAGGGCTACGCCTACCGCATCGTGGACGCCGACGACGTGGACGCCACGGCCTGACTCACCCGACTCACCCAGACGGCATACAGGAAACTCCCAGACTCTGCACGGAGACTGAGGTGTGACCACTGCGCAACCCGAGGCCCGCCTCCTGGTCGTCGAGGACGAGCCCAACATCCGCGAGCTGCTCGCCACCTCCCTTCGCTTCGCCGGTTTCGAGGTGCACGTGGCTGCCGACGGCGCCACGGCCCTCCACCTCGCGACGACCCACGAGCCCGACCTGGTCGTGCTCGACGTCATGCTCCCGGACATGGACGGCTTCACCGTCACCCGCAAGCTGCGCGACACCGGGCGTCAGCTGCCGATCGTGTTCGTCACGGCGCGCGACTCGGTCGACGACAAGATCAAGGGCTTGACGGTCGGCGGCGACGACTACGTCACCAAGCCGTTCAGCCTCGAAGAGGTGATCGCGCGGATCCGGGCAGTGCTGCGGCGCACCCGCGGTGAGCTGAACGGGGCGGCCTCGATGCGTTTCGAGGACCTCGAGCTCGACGAGGACTCCCACGAGGTGAGCCGCGGCGGCCGCGCCATCGACGTGTCCCCCACCGAGTTCAAGCTGCTGCGCTACCTCATGCTCAACCCCAACCGGGTGCTGTCGAAGGCGCAGATCCTCGACCACGTGTGGGACTACGACTTCCGCGGCGAGAGCGGGATCGTCGAGTCCTACATCTCCTACCTGCGGCGCAAGATCGACCTCGACGGACTGCCGCCGCTCATCCACACCAAGCGTGGTGTCGGCTACGTGCTGCGCAAGCCGCCGGAGGCCTGATGGGAACCACCGCGTCCCCGGCGCAGGCCGTCCACGCGACGATCGGCCCGGCCCCGGCGAAGGCGTCTCCCGGCGAGCGGGTGAGGCACCGCCTGGAGGACCTGCCGCTGCGTATCCGCCTGATCGCCGTCATGGTGCTGCTCCTGCTCCTGGCCCTCACCGTCACCGCGTCGGCCACCGCCGCACTCATGCGGCGAGACCTGATGGGTCGGGTGGACGACGACCTGCAGCGGGCCTACCCGACCGTCGCCCAGCAGGCCCTCGACGCGTTGCGTGCACCGGCCCGCAGCCGGTTGCCCAGTGGCTACGCGGTGGTCTTCTACCCCACCGACGGCACGACGCCGGTCGAGATCGACCCGACGGGCGCCAGTGACCGACCGGCCGTCCCCGCCAGCCTGGCCATCACCGACCCCCGCGTCGACTCTCCCGCCGCGTTCACGATCCGCACCAAGGACGGTTCCGGCCAGTGGCGTGCGGTCGCCGGCAGGCTGCGCGACAACTCCGCGACGTTCATCGTCGCCGTGCCCCTGGCCAGCGTCAGCCACACGGTGCGACGGCTGGTGCTCGTGGAGGTGCTCATCGGCCTCGTCGTCCTCGCCGCGTGCGCCGTGATGGGCTGGTATGCCGTGCACCGGGCCTTCCGACCGCTGCGCCAGATCGAGGACACTGCCGCCGCGATCGCCGACGGCGACCTCGCCCGCCGCATCCCCACCCGCACGGCGAAGGACGAGGTCACCTCACTGTCCCGGTCGCTCAACGTCATGCTCGCCCAGATCGAGCAGTCCTTCGCCGCCCGCGAGGCCTCCGAGGAACGGATGCGCCAGTTCGTCGCGGATGCCTCGCACGAGCTGCGCACCCCCCTCGCGGCGGTCCGCGGCTACGCAGAGCTCTACCGCCAGGGTGCGGTCAAGGAGCCGGAGGAGGTGGCGAGTGCGATGACCCGGATCGAGGGAGAGGCCACCCGGATGGGGGGCCTGGTCGAGGACCTGCTCATGCTGGCCCGGCTGGACGACCAGCGGCCGCTGCGCTTCGCGCCCGTCGACCTCACGGTGCTCGCCGCGGACGCGGCCCAGGACGCCCGCGCCATCGACCCGACCCGCCCGATCGCCGTGACCGGGCTCTGGGGTCCGCTGGGGCCGACGGTGGTGCCCGGGGACGACGGCAAGCTGCGCCAGCTCGTGGCCAACCTGGTCTCCAACGCCCTCAACCACACTCCCCCCGGCTCTCCGCTCGAAATCGCCGTGGGCACCAGGGAATCCGACCATCAGGCCGTGGTGGAGGTGCGCGACCACGGACCCGGGGTCGACCCCGACAAGGCACGCAAGGTGTTCGAGCGCTTCTACCGCGCCGACCCGTCCAGGGTGCGTGGCACCGGGGGTGGGAACGGTCTCGGCCTGGCCATCGCGGCCGCCATCGTCAACTCGCACCGGGGCCGGATCGGCGTCGCCCAGACCGCCGGCGGCGGCGCCACCTTCATCGTCGAACTGCCCACAGCCAACTCTCAGGCCGCGCCCAGCACCTCTTGACGTTGGGCAGGTTGACTGAGGTCACCAAGCCACACAAGGAGCGCGAACGCCATGACCCAGATCCACCCGGACACCCGACCGGAGACCCCCGGTGACGGCGCTGTGCCGCCGCAGGGCGAGCCGACTGCCCCGGTCTGGTTCGGCCAGACGCAGGAGATCACCCCGCCCGCCGGCAGGACCTACGAGCCCGCGCGCGACGACGCGGCGTTCGGACGTCCGGGCGTAGCAGGAGATCCAACACGTCCGGGCGTAGCAGGAGATCCAACACTGCCCGCGGCGGATGCCCACCCGGCATACCCGCCGCTGTCACAGCCTCCGGCTGGGCCGCCCCCATCCTTTCCCACTCGGGACGGGGCAGAGCCTGCCCAGCCGGGCAAACGACGTCGACTGACGGAGCTCACCGCCGTCGCGGCGCTCGCCGCCCTCCTCGCGAGCGGCGGCACCTACGCCGCGGTCCAGGTGGCCGACGGTTCGCAGCCCACCTCCGTTGCGAGCACGTCGACGCTGGGCCGTGGCGCAAATGCCGGACCCGTCGTCCAGGCAGACGCCACGAACCCGAACTGGACGGCCACGGCCGCCGCCGTCGCGCCGAGCGTCGTGGCGATCACGGTCAAGTCCGCCCAGGGCGAGGCGCAGGGATCCGGCGTCATCATCGACGCCAAGGGCCACATCCTCACCAACAACCACGTCGTCAGCGGCGCCGGTCCGGGCACCAGCATCACCGCGACCCTCAACGACGGCCGCACCTACAAGGCGACCATCGCCGGCACCGACCCGAGCACGGACCTCGCGGTCATCACCCTGAGCGCCGCGCCCGCCGACCTCAAGCCCATCGCGATCGGCAACTCCGCCGACCTCAAGGTCGGCGACCCGGTCATGGCGATCGGCAACCCCCTGGGCCTCGCCGGGACCGTCACCACCGGGATCGTGAGCGCACTGAACCGCCCCGTGACGACCTCTGCCGCTGAGAGCCAGCAGCAGCAGGACCCGTTCGGCCAGCAGCCGCAGACCGGCAGCGACGGCAACACCGTCGTGACCAACGCGATCCAGACCTCCGCGGCCATCAACCCGGGCAACTCCGGTGGCGCGCTCGTCAACGCGGCGGGGCAGCTGATCGGCATCAACTCCGCCATCGCCAGCCTCGGCTCGTCGGGCGGCGGCCAGAGCGGCAGCATCGGCATCGGGTTCGCCATCCCGGCGAACGAGGCCAAGAGCATCGCCTCGCAGCTGATCAGCTCGGGCAAGGCCAAGCACGCCTTCCTGGGGGTCAGCCTCGGTGACGCCACGGCCTCCGACGGCAGCAGCCAGCGCGCCGGCGCGCAGATCACCCAGATCTCCGCCAACACCCCTGCTGCGGACGCCGGCCTGCGCAAGGGCGACGTGGTCATCGCCGTCGACTCCACGCGGGTGGACTCGGCCCTCTCGCTCGTGGCCAACATCCGCGAGCGCGCGGTCGGCGACAAGGTCACCCTCACGGTGCTGCGCAACGGAAAGCAGCTCAACCTCACGGCCACCCTGGTGGCCAGGGCAAGCTCCTAGGACGCCTCCGGTGTCCTCCCGGGAGGACACCGGAGCACCACCGTCGCCGGTCGGGCACGCCAGCTGCCCGACCGGCGACGAAACCCGTTCGACGTGCGGGTCGCTCGGTGGCAAGGTGGACCCTTGTGTCTGCCCCCGCTCCCGCCCCCGAGCTCACGCGTGAGCAGGACTACCTGGCCGCCGCTCGCGAGGCCCTGGCCAGGATGCGCGAGCAGACCCTGTCGCTGAAGGTCCAGGCGCACGACCCCATCTCCGCCGAGCACCTCGCCCGCACCCTGCACCTGCGAGCTGCCTCGCTCCAGGACGACCCGTCCACGACGCTGTTCTTCGGCCGGATCGACACCGACAGCGACGAGCGCTGGTACATCGGACGTCGCCACGTGGCGGACTCGGCGGGCGACCCGCTGGTCATCGACTGGCGCGCAGGGATGTCGACGGCCTTCTACCGTGCGTCGCACGCCGAGCCGATGGGCGTGGTGCTCCGGCGGCGGTTCGGGCTGGACCACGGTGCCATCACGGCGTACGAGGACGAGCACCTCCAGGACCGCGCGGAGCACGAGGTCCGCAGCCAGATCCTGGCCGAGGAGATCGAGCGGCCCCGTGTCGGGCCGATGCGCGACATCGTCGCCACCATCCAGCCCGAACAGGACGAGATCGTCCGGGCCGGGGCGGACCAGACGATCTGCGTGCAGGGGGCGCCGGGCACCGGCAAGACCGCCGTCGGCCTGCACCGCGCGGCCTGGTTGCTCTACGCCTTCCGCGACCGGCTGGCTCGCTCCGGTGTCCTCGTGATCGGCCCCAACCGCGCCTTCCTCGAGCACATCGGCGCCGTGCTGCCCGCCCTCGGCGAGGTGGCTGTCGGTCACACCACGATCGAGGAGCTCGTCGCCTCGGTCCCCGTCCGCGGCCTCGACAGCACCGAAACCGCTGTCCTCAAAGGCGATGCCCGCCTCGCCGAGGTGCTCCGGTATGCCGTGTGGTCGGCCGTGCAGCGGGCGACCGAGCCCCTCGTCGTGCCCCGCGGCGTCCGCAAGTGGCGGGTCCCGGCATACGAGGTCAACGAGATCTTGGACGAGCTCAAGGCCAGGGGCGTGCGCTACGACGCGGCGCGCCAGATGCTGCCGCAACGGCTCGCGCACGCGGTCCTGCTGCAGATGGAGGGCGCCGGCGACTCGCCCGACGACCGCGTGCAGGACCAGGTCGCTCGCAGCGCCGTCATGAAGAAGTACGTCTCGGCCCTGTGGCCGGCGCTCGACGCCAAGGCCGTCCTGTTCTCGCTGCTGTCCGACCCCGACGTCCTGGCCCAGCACTCACGGGACATCCTCACCGAGGACGAGCGCCGGATCCTGCTGTGGGACAGCCCCGCGCGCTCGAAGGGGACGGTCCGCTGGTCGCGTGCCGACACCGTCCTGCTCGACGAGCTCGGCGACCACATCAGCCGCACCCCCTCGCTCGGGCACGTCGTCCTCGACGAGGCGCAGGACCTGTCCCCGATGCAGCTGCGCGCGGTCGGCCGACGCTGCTCGACGGGCGCGGCGACGGTGCTGGGCGACATCGCGCAGGGCACCACACCCTGGGCCACCGACTCCTGGGAGTCCTCTCTTCACCACCTGGGCAAGCCGGGCAGCCACGTCGAGGTCCTCGACCGCGGCTTCCGCGTGCCCGCGAGCGTCATCGAGTACGCCGCCCAGCTCCTGCCCCACATGGCACCGGGCCTCGGTGCGCCCGTGTCGGTCCGCGACAACCGCGGACGACTCGACCTCCTCGCCGTCGGGGCCGGCGACCTGCTGACGCGCACTGCTGACGTCGTGGCCGGCGAGCTCCTCCAGCCGGGCTCGATCGGCATCATCGCCCCCGACGACCTGGTGACAGAGGTGTCGAAGACCTTGCGCCGCAACGAGATCGAGCACGGAGTGCTCGGCCAGGACCACGGGGACATCGACCACCAGGTCGACGTCGTGCCGGCCACCGTCGCCAAGGGCCTCGAGTTCGACCGGGTCGTGGTCGTCGAGCCTGCCGCCATCGCCGCCGCCGAGCCCGACCAGCGCACCGGGCTGAGACGGCTGTACGTCGTGCTCACCCGGGCCGTCTCGGCCCTCACCGTGGTGCACGCCCAGCCGCTGCCCGCCGAACTCGCCGCACGGGGTTAGCGCGGCTCTGCCAGACTCCCCCTCGTGCCGGCCCTCATCACGTGGTGGAAGCTCGACGTCGCCGAGCTCGCCCCCGGCGCGCACTCGGACGCCGTCTTCGCGATCGGGTCCGACCTGATGCGCAGGCTCGGCGAGCCCCACCGCAGGTACCACACCACGCGCCACCTCGTGGAGCTGTTCTGGGCGCTCGAGGACCTGGAGAGCGCGCGCGTCCTGTCGGGCCGGGAGGCAGCGGTGGGCCGCATCGCCGGCTGGTTCCACGACGCCGTGTACGACCCCACGACGCCGCCCGGGGACAACGAGATCCAGAGCGCGGAGCTGGCCGTCCGCGACCTCGGGGCACTCGGGTTCGCCGACGAGGACGTCGCGGTCGTCCGCGACCTCGTCCTCGCAACGCAGACCCACGAGCTGGCCCACGAGGGGCTGTCCGCCGCGTTCCACGACGCCGACCTCTGGATCCTCAGCGCCCCGCCTGGACGATACGAGGAGTACACCGCCCAGGTGCGTCAGGAGTATGCCGCCGTGCCCGACGACGTCTTCGCCTCCGCCAGGGCGGCGATCCTGCGCCCCTTCCTGGACCGCGAGTCCATCTACGCCACGGTCTTCGCCCGGGAGAGCTGGGAGGACGCGGCCCGGCTCAACCTGGCGCGTGAGCTCGAGGCCCTGACGGCGGCGCCTCCTCGATGAGGGGCCACCAGAAGCGATCCCCGGAGAGGCTCCTGAACTCCTCCACGCTGACCCAGTGGGGATCGACCGCGTCGTCCTCGGCGGCCCTGAGCTGCGGTGCGGCCACGCCGATACGGGCCCGGTAGAGCTGCATCGCGCCCCCGGCGGCCGGCCAGCGCCCCGCCGACTGCGGTTCGAACCGCTCCTGCCCCCAGGGCGCGAGGTCCTCGCCGGCCAGGACGAGGCCGGTCTCCTCGCGGACCTCGCGCAGCACGCACTCGACCACCGTCTCGCCGGGCTCGCGAGCACCTCCGGGTGGCCCCCACTCGTCGCGTCGGGGACTGAACACCACGGCATACCTGCCGTCGGCGTCCTGGAGCACCACCATCGCCGCGAAGACCTCGGCCTCCGGCACGGGTTCGTCGGAGCGCACCAGCTCGACGTGGGCCGCGGAACCGTCGGCGAAGGGAACGTCCCGCAGCCGGGCGAGCACGGTCCTGCTCATCGCCGATGATCCCCGTGACGCAGGTGCTCCATCAGCGGCCACCAATGACGTTGCGACAGCTGGGATCCCGCGTCGTCGAGCGGCAGCCAGGTGCCATGGGTCACGTCGTCCGCGGCGTCGAGCCGCTGCGCGTACACGGCGAAGCAGGCCTTCGGGACGGGCCACGGATAGGTCCGGTCGGGGGTAGGCACGGTGTTGCGGACGTAGCCGAGCAAGGTCGGCGACAGGGGCGTGGGCCTGGGCGAGACGGTCAGGCTCTGCGCCACGGCAGCGACTGCCTCGGCGGGCTGCTGGTCCCCGACCGTTCGGGACGGGAGGTCCCAGCCCCCGTCGGGCCGCTTGACCACGAGCAGTTCCGTGCCGCGCACCAGGGCAAGGCGCACCACGACCGTGTTGGCCGGCGCTTCGTCCTGGCGCGAGGCGATCACGTCGGCCCGCGAACCCGGTGGCAACCAGGGGGCCCCGGGTACCGCCTCGACGACGCGCTCGTGCTTGCGCTTCTGGATCCGCAGTCCGCTGCGTTGCAGGATCCGCACCACCTCGCGCCCATCCACGGGCGCGGCCCCGGCCGCGACGAGCGCGGCATACCGCTCCTGCGGCACGTCGTAGTGGTCGCCCTCGAAGCCTCGGCGCGGAATCCCGTGCGCTGCAGCGAAATCATGCAGCTCCTCGTACGACGTGTCGCTGACGAGGTGGGACCACAGCCGGCCGTGCGCGGGCCACGCGGGCGGGTCGATCCAGATCGTCACCCGGCTGACGCTACCGCCCCCGCGCCGGCCCCTGTGGATAACGGGGGGCCGAGGTCGCCGAGGTGCCTAGCCTCGCAGGAGGCGGATGCCATGGGGGCATCGCACGGGTCAGGAGGACAACCATGTCGGCACAGTTCACGGTGGACACCGGGCGGATCCAGGCGGCTTCCGGTGACATCGCCCGGATCTCCAGCGAGATCGACGGCCAGGTCACGGCCATGATGGCCCGGCTCAACGGACTCCAGGGCGCCTGGACCGGCACCGCCTCCGCGCGGTTCCAGATCCTCGTCGCCGAGTGGCAGGGCACCCAGAAGCAGGTGCGTGCCTCCCTCGACTCGATCGGTGGCGTGCTGGCGGCCGCCGGCGCGCACTACGCCGAGACCGAGGCGCAGACCCTGCGGATGTTCAGCTGACGACGCTACTCCGTGGTGATCGCCTTGAGCACGTCGAGCCGCGAGGCCCGCCGGCCGGGCCACAGGGCGGCGAGCACGCCCACCACCCCGGCCAGCACCACGAAGATCGCGAGCTGTGGCACGGGGATCGCGAGCACGGTGATCCCGGAGTCGGCCAAGGAGCGCTGCAGGCCCCAGCCGGCGGCGAGCCCCAGGACCACCCCGAGGACGGCTCCCAGCAGGGCGATGGCGACCGACTCGAGCCGCAGCATCGTCCGCAGCTGCCGTCGACTGAGGCCGACCGCCCGCAACAGCCCGATCTCCCGGGTCCGCTCGATCACGGACAGCGCAAGGGTGTTGACGATGCCGAGGACCGCGATGACGACAGCCAGGCCGAGCAGGGCGTAGATCAGGTAGAGCAGCTGGTCGATCGGCGCGCGTTGCTCCGCCGCGAAGGCGTTCTGGTCCTTGAGGGTGACCGTGGGCAGGTCGGCGATGACCTTGTCGATGCCCGCCTCGATGGCCTTCTTGTCGGCCCCGGGCTGACGCACGACGAACGTCAGGCTGTCCTGCTGCGGCCGCCCGTTCGCGGTGGCCGTGGCGATCGAGGTCAGCACCGGGATGTCCATGGCCTCCATCGACCGGTAGATCGCGACGACGGTGTAGGTGGCCGGCTTGCCGGCGGCGATCGAGGCCTTGACCGTGTCGCCCACGCCGAGGCCGAGTGCCTTGGCGGACTTGTCCGTCAGCATGATCGTGTTTCCGGTGAGGCTGGACAGCGTGCCGTGCAGCACCTCGATCGGCACCGCCCGGGCGAACGTCGCCGGGTCCACCGCGGCGGCGAACTGCCGGTCGCCACCCTTCCTGAACACGGTGTAGCGCACCGGGGTGGCCACCTCGACCCCCGGCACCTTGGCCACGTCCGTCGTGATCGACGACGAGAACGGCTGGCCGATCGCGTTGGACACGACGTAGTCGGCCACGAAGTTGTCGGCGATCGACTTGTCGACGCTAGCCTTGGCCGACGCGCCGAAGACCGACATCATCGACACCAGGGTCAGGCCGATCATCAGGGCCGACGCCGTGGCGGCGGTGCGGCGGGGGTTGCGGATCGCGTTCTGCTCGGCCATGACCCCGACCGTCCCGAACAGCCGTCGGTAGACGAGGCCGCAGGCTGCGATGACCGGACGACCGATGACGGGACTCGTCAGCGCCACCCCCAGCAGCAGCCCGAACACACCGCCGCCGACGTACAGCGCCGAGTTGTCGACGGAGGTGAAGGCCCCGAGGTAGCCGGCCACCAGCCCACCGACCATGAGCACGCCACCGACCAGCAGGCGCCAGCGCAGGGCCGACTCGGGCAGGGCCACGTCGTCGCGCATCGCGGCGACCGGTGGCATCCTGCCTGCTCGGCGAGCAGGCAGGTAGGCGGCGACCATCGTCACGAGCAGTCCCACGGCATACGACCACATCGCGGTGGGCCACTGGAAGACGAGCGGCGACCCCGTGAGGTCGAGCCCGAACTGCGCGAACAGCGCTTTGATCCCCAGGGCCAGGACGAAGCCGAGGCCCAGCCCGACCGTCGACCCCACGAGACCGACGACGAAGGCCTCGAACAGCACCGACCGCGTCACCTGCCTTCGAGCGGCACCCAGGGCGCGGAACAGGGCGAGCTCGCGGCTGCGCTGGGCGACCAGGATCGAGAACGTGTTGATGATGAGGAACGACCCGACGAACAGCGCGATCCCCGCGAAGACCAGCAGGAAGGTGTTGATGAACGACAGCGCCTTGTTGATCGAGTTCTGAGACTCCTTGGCGACGGCCTCGCCCGTCACGGCCTGGTAGCCGGCGGGCAGCCTGGCCTGGACGGCCTTGGCGAGGTCCTTCTGGCTGACGCCGTCCTTGGCCGTGACCCAGGCGTCGGTGTACTCGTCCTTGCCACCGAGGTAGAGGCCCTGGGCGGTCTTGGTGTCGAAGAAGGTGAGGGTCGCACCCACCAGCCCCGACTTGAACTCGGCGAGGCCCACCAGGGTGGCGCGGACGATCGGCGTGGGGCTGCTGGTGGCCAGCGTGACCACGTCGCCGATCCGGTAGCCGGCGCGCTCCGCGGTGCCGGCGTCGAGGACGACCTCGCCCTTCTGGTGCGGCGAGCGCCCCCTCGTGATGTGTGCCGGGGGCTCGCCCGACGCGGTCGGGGCGTCGTTCCACGACAGGCCCAGCCCCGGGGCACCCTGGCCGCCGATGAGCTTGCCCTTGGTGGACACGACGAAGGTGGTCGGGTCCGAGACGTTGCCGTCGACGCGGGCCACGCCGGGCACGGACGCGAGGCTTCGCACCATCGACCCGGGCAGGGTTGCCGACGAGGGGGCACTGTCGAAGTTGCCGTTGACACTGGCAGGCCGGACCACGACGTCACCGACCGTGTCGACGATGCCGCTGAACGCCTTTCCGAGGGTGTCGGTGAAGATCAGCGACCCGGAGACGAACGAGACGCCGAGGATGATCGCGAACCCACTCATGAACAGCCGCAGCTTGCGGCCCATGAGGCTCTTCCAGCTGGCGCGCAACATCTCAGGCGCCACCCTGGGTGGACAGGTGCGCCATCCGCTCGAGGATCTTCTCGGCGGTGGGCTGGCGCATCTCGTCGACGACCTTGCCGTCCGCGAGGAAGACGACGCGGTCGGTGTAGGCGGCGGCGTGGGCGTCGTGGGTGACCATGACGATCGTCTGGTCGAACTCGTCCACGCTGCGTCGCAGGAAGCCCAGCACCTCGGCCCCCGACGTCGAGTCGAGGTTGCCGGTGGGCTCGTCGGCGAAGACGATCTCGGGCTGGCTGACCAGGGCCCGTGCGCAGGCGACGCGCTGCTGCTGGCCACCGGACAGCTCGCTCGGTCGGTGGCTGAGCCGGTCGCGCAGCCCGACGGTGTCGATGACGGTGTCGAACCAGGCCGGCTCGGGCGTGCGGCCGGCGATGGCCAGCGGCAGCAGGATGTTCTCCTCCGCAGTGAGTGTGGGGATGAGGTTGAACGACTGGAAGACGAACCCGACGCGGTCGCGACGGAGCAGGGTCAGCGCCTTGTCCTTGAGCTGGGTCAGGTCGACGTCACCGATGTAGACCTCGCCCGACGTCGCGGAGTCGAGGCCGGCGGCGCAGTGCATCATCGTCGACTTGCCCGAGCCCGAGGGCCCCATGATCGCGGTGAACTCCCCGCGGCCGATGTCGATGCTGACGCCGTCGAGGGCCCGGACCTGCGCCTCCCCCTTGCCGTAGACCTTGTGCAGGTCCACGACCCGGGCCGCAACCGATCGCGCGGTGGGCGCCGAGGTGGCGTCGGTGGTCAAGGGGGTGGCGGTCATCTCAGGCTCCCGGCTCATGGTGGATTCCGTTCTCGTCAAAGGTAGGGACGCGGCCACGCCGACGCATTCAGGTTCAACCCTGAGCCCACCCTGAGTGAACCCCCAGTCCGCCTACGTGCTGTCCCTCAAACGGTGGACGGGAGCCCGCAGTGCCCGGTCGCGGGAGTCAGTGCACGACAACGCGGGCGACCTGCCGCAGGTCAGGGGCGTCGTAGCGCTCGCCCCGGACCTCACCGGCCTCCCAGCGCATCACGAGCCCCCGACCCCGCACCTCGAGCGTGGCGAGGTTGTTGTCGAACCACGGACCATCGCTGACGTCCCAGTGGTACGGCGCGCTGGGCACCTTGTCGGTGTGGTCCACCAGGAACGACATCGGTCGAGCCAGGCCCTTGCCGAGGAACGCCTGGGCGATGCGCACCTGTCGGGGCAGGGGGTTGCGGATCGGGGAGCAGACGGCCTGCAGGATCGTGCTGCTGCCAGGGGGGAGCTGGTCGGGGCTGATCTGCGTGACGTAGGAGTTGTGCACGTCACCGGACAGGAAGGTGATGGTCCCCGGCCGTCGCCCCCGCTTGCCGGTGGCGACCTCCAGCACCATGGCCAGGACCGCGGCGAAGCCGTCCTGGAACGCCGCCCAGTGCTCGAGGTCGACCGCGCGGCGCATCTTCTCGCCCCACCGGGCGACCCGCGGCCCCCAGGCCCCGGACGCCATGGCCTCGTTGATCGCCTCGAGGTCGTGGATGCCCTGGGCGATGAGGAACGGCAGCGACGTGCCGATGAACAGGTGGTCGACGTCGCCCTGCAGCTGGATGTCCAGCCAGGCCAGCTCGTCGTCGTCGAGGATCGAGCGCCGGTCCGGCTGGAGGACCCTGGCTGCTCGGGAGTCCACCACGACGAGGCGGGACTCCCCCAGGTCGCGGACGTAGCTCCAGCGGTACGTCTCGGGCTGGCGGTCGGCCCGGTCCGCGAGGTCGTCCAGCACGCGGGTCAGGTCCAGCTCGTCGGCCACCCCGGACCCCGCGTGGGCCACGACCTGCTGCCACACCTCGTCCTGCGCCAGTCCTTCGGGCGAGAGGTTCCCGAGGTGCTGGTAGACCCAGTAGGAGGCGAGCCCCCCGACGATCCGCTCGTGCCACCAGGACGTCTGGTTGATCTCACGGCGCCAGCTCTGCGAGGTGTTCCAGTCGTCGCGGATGTCGTGGTCGTCGAAGATCATCGCGCTCGGCAACGTCGACAGCAGCCAGCGGTTCAGCGGGTCGCTCCAGGCCAGCCAGTACAGGTGGGAGTACTCGACGAAGTCCTTGAGCTCGGTCCCCGGCGGCTCCTCGAGGCTGCGGCGAGAGGCGATGAACTCCTGCATCGCCTCGCTGGTCTCGTCGGCATACACCTGGTCGCCGAGGAAGCAGACGAGGTGCGGCCAGTCCTTCTCGTCGCGCTCGGGCCGGCTCAGGTGGTGCGCGTAGGCACGAAGGGCATCGACGCCGTTGCTGGCGTTCCCCTCGGCGTCGTGCGAGACGCTGGTGCGGCAGGACCCGAAGGCCAGCCGGGTCGGCTCGCTGTTGAGCAGGGTCCGGATCCGGCTCGGCGGGAGCCCCGGGTGCTCAGGCTCAGCCGGCGGCCACACCTGCTCACCGTCGATGTCGACGGCGTAGTCGCTGGCCGTTCCCGGCTCCAGGCCGTCGACCACGACGAGGGCGTAGTGCCGTCCGTGCGCTCCGAACGTGGGCGCCGACCACTCACGGTCGAACGCACGCACCCGCACCTGCGCGGCATCGCGGGTCTGGACCCAGATCGTCGCCGAGGTCTCCCCGATGTAGCGGAGCAGCGGCCCCAGGGTCAGGGGGCCAGAAGAGGGATGAGTCGGCACGAGGACCGTTCTACACGGCATACCGGTCCGGTGGGGACAAAGACGAGGGGCGGCCCACCTCTCGGTGGACCGCCCCTCGTTCTGGCGTATGCCGTGTGGCTGGGCTCAGAAGCCCATGCCACCCATCTCGTCGCCACCGGGAGCCATCGGCGCAGCCTTCTCGGGCTTGTCGGCGATGACGGCCTCGGTGGTGAGGAACAGCGCGGCGATCGACGCGGCGTTCTGCAGCGCCGAGCGCGTCACCTTCGCCGGGTCGATGATGCCCGCGGCGATGAGGTCGACGTACTCGCCGGTGGCGGCGTTGAGGCCCCACCCTGCTTCGAGCGTGCTGACCTTCTCGCTCACGACGCCGCCCTCGAGGCCGGCGTTGATCGCGATCTGCTTGAGCGGAGCGGAGGCTGCGACGCGAACGATGTTCGCACCGGTGGCCTCGTCACCCTCGAGCTCGAGCTTCTCGAACGCGGCCTTGGTCGCCTGGAGCAGGGCCACGCCACCACCGGCGACGATCCCCTCCTCGATGGCAGCCTTGGCGTTGCGCACGGCGTCCTCGATGCGGTGCTTGCGCTCCTTGAGCTCGACCTCGGTCGCGGCACCGGCCTTGATGACCGCAACACCGCCGGCCAGCTTGGCCAGGCGCTCCTGCAGCTTCTCGCGGTCGTAGTCGCTGTCCGACTTGTCGATCTCGGCGCGGATCTGGTTGACGCGACCCTGGATCTGGTCGGCCTCGCCAGCACCCTCGACGATGGTCGTCTCGTCCTTGGTCACGACGACCTTGCGGGCGCGACCGAGCATGTCGAGCTCCGTGGTGTCGAGCTTGAGGCCGACCTCCTCGGAGATGACCTGGCCACCGGTGAGGATGGCGATGTCGGCCAGCATGGCCTTGCGACGGTCACCGAAGCCGGGAGCCTTGACGGCGACCGACTTGAAGGTGCCACGGATCTTGTTGACCACCAGGGTCGACAGGGCCTCGCCGTCCACGTCCTCGGCGATGATGAGCAGCGGCTTGCCGGACTGCATGACCTTCTCGAGGAGGGGCAGCAGGTCCTTGATGCCGGAGATCTTGGAGTTGACCACGAGGACGTAGGGGTCCTCGAGCACCGACTCCATGCGCTCGGTGTCGGTGACGAAGTAGTGGCTGATGTAGCCCTTGTCGAAGCGCATGCCCTCGGTGAGCTCGAGCTCGAGGCCGAAGGTGTTGGACTCCTCGACGGTGATGACACCTTCCTTGCCGACCTTGTCCATGGCCTCGGCGATCATCTCGCCGATCTGGGGGTCAGCAGCGGAGATCGAGGCGGTCGAAGCGATCTGCTCCTTGGTCTCGACATCCTTGGCCATCTCGAGCAGCTGGGCGGAGACGGCCTCGACGGCCTTCTCGATGCCGCGCTTGAGGGCCATCGGGTTGGCGCCTGCGGCGACGTTGCGCAGACCCTCCTTGACGAGGGCCTGGGCGAGGACGGTGGCCGTGGTCGTGCCGTCGCCAGCGACGTCATCCGTCTTCTTGGCAACTTCCTTGACCAGCTCTGCGCCGATCTTCTCGTACGGGTCGTCGAGCTCGATCTCCTTGGCGATGGACACACCATCGTTGGTGATCGTCGGGGCTCCCCACTTCTTCTCGAGGACGACGTTGCGGCCCTTCGGACCGAGGGTGACGCGGACGGCGTCGGCGAGGATGTTCATTCCCCGCTCGAGACCGCGGCGAGCCTCTTCATCGAAAGCGATGATCTTGGCCATTCGGGTGGTTCCTCCCACGCGAAACGTAAACGGTGGCCAGCGGGCGCCCGCGACGGACGGACCGGCTTGCGCGGCTCACGTCGCCGTGCTCCCCGGACCTCGCCCTACTGGCCTGGATTGTCACTCTCATGGTGAGAGTGCTAATGCCATTATTGGCACTCTCAGGGGGAGAGTGCAAACGGGTCCGGCGCGTGACCTCGCCGAGATCCCAGCTCTCGGGCTGCAACCGCCCCCGGCGGGCCCGAGAGCTGGGATCTCGAGGTGGACAACACCGTATGCCGAGTCCGCCAGGTGCCGACCGCATCAGCCCACGAGGCGGTGAAGCATGCGCATGAGCTCTCGGCGCCGGTGCGGATCGGCCAGGTCGGCCGCGGTGATCCGCACGACCTTCCAGCCCAGGTCCTCGAGAAGCCGGACGCGCTGGATGTCGTTCTCCCACTGTCGTCGGTCCGACCGGTGCTGGTCACCTTCGTACTCGACGATGACGCGCGGCCCTCGCCACATGAAGTCCACCCGCGCAAGGAAGTGGCCGTCCTCGGCATAGACGGTTGCGTTGAGCTCTGGCTCTGGCAGACCAGCCTCGCCGAAGGCGAGTCGGGCCCGGGTCTCCATCGGTGACCCGCTTCCGCTCCTGACCAGCTCGGACGCAGCACGGAGCTTACGCCGGCCCCTGCCGCCGACTCCGGCTCCGGCTGCCGCGAGGGCTGCCACCAGGCGCGGGTCCCGAGTGGCAAAGGCGTCGCCGGCAATGACGAGATCCTCGACCGACAAGGCAGGCATCGTCGCGAGATCCGTCCAGGTAGGCACCGGACGAGTGACAGGCAGCCCTCTCAGGATCTCGACCTCGCGCAGCTCAAGACCGCGATGTCCACGGACGCCGTCGCGTCGGCTCGGCGTCCCGCAAGTCAGGACGTCCAGTGGCTCGTGTCGGCTCCACCGGGTCGGGAGCGGCAAGCGCCAAAGCCGGGCCGCGGTGAGGTGTGAGAACGCCGCGCCCGGCGGAAGGACCACCAGGAGGTCACGTGCGTGCTCGTCGATCGTGCCTGCTGACCGGGTGGAGCGAATGCCCCAGCCGGGCCGTTGCAGGTCCCGGGCATCCAGTCGAGATCGCCCGACGTCAGCCGCGCGCGCCTCGGCCACGGTGAACGCACGGTCGCGCAGCACCGCGGGGAGTGGGGTCCGGGGCTGTCGCACCCGACGAGCGTGGCAAATCCGCAACGGTCCCCTGGGAGTTCTCCACAGGCCGCAAGGCACCTGACCTCGCCGAGATCCCAGCTTTCGGGCTGCAACGGCCCTCACGGGCCCGAAAGCTGGGATCTCGGGCGATCAGGTGGCGGGCGGAGTCAGGTCGCCGGAGCGGTCCGGTGGTGGGAGGCTCGGGCCATGGCTGCGCATGCCGGCCCGCTCGAGGGCTCGAACTTCATCGTCGACTTCGCGGGCACCGACGACGCCTCGTTCTCCCACGTCGAGCTCCCGGTGGCCCACATCGACGAGATCGCCTACCGCCCTGGCAACGACAGGTCCAACGAGCCGCACAAGCAGCCGGGGCTGGCCAGCTACTCGCACCTGGTGCTGAGCCGTGGCCTGAGCGCCAACCTCGACCTGTGGACCTGGTGGGAGGGAGCCCGCGACGGCGACCCGGCGGTGGACCGCACCGTGGTCGTGAAGCTGCTCGACGCCACCGACCAGCTCGTCCTGACCTGGCAGTTCCGCAACGCCTTCCCCGCGGTCTACCGCCTCAGCCCCCTCGACGCCGCGTCCAGCGACATCGTCATCGAGACCGTGGAGCTCGCCTTCGACTCGATGGACGTCGAGGTCCCCTAGCCGCAGCGTTCCCGGATCAGAGCAGGGTGCGCAGCGTCGCGTCGGCCTCGGACTCTACCGGGTCGTCGAGGTCGCCGATGAAGACGGCGTATGCCGTCCTGGCCGGATTGGCCTCCAGCTCGGCGAGCACGGTGCGCCAGGCCGCGAGGTTGGGGTGGTCGAGGGTCGTGCACGCCTCCGCCGGCCGCAGCGTCTCCACGGCGGCTTCCAGCTGCGGGCGGGACAGCTCGTAGGTCTGCGACCCCCTGGAGTGCCCGAGCAGCTTGGCCAGGATCACTGCCGGCAGGCCGTGCCGGCCACCGGGGGCGTTGACGTGCGGGAACTCCAGCTCGGGGGACGAGGATGCGGGACTGATGCCCACGGCATACGCGACGGGCGGCTGCCAGCCGTCGATCGTGGCGGCCAGTGCGTCCTTGATCGCGGCGAGCCCTTCGGGCGTGCTCCACTCGGGTTCCATCACCTCATCCTGACAGCAGACGGGAACGCGTCGCGGTAGGACCGCAGGTCGACGGCACCGTTGGACACCGACTCGGCGGCCAGCACGGCGTGCCCCACCGCCCGGGTGACGCAGTCGCCCGCGGCCACCATGAGGGCGTGCAGCGCGGCAAGGTCGGGGGCCGGCCGCTCCCCCGTCGCGAGGGTGAAGAGGGTGTCGCCGTCGAGCAGGGTGTGCACCGGGTGGACCGCCCTCGCGAGGCCGTCGTGCCCGAGCCCGCTGGTCTTCTGGCACTGCGCCTTGGTGAGGGTCGCGTCCGTGGCGATGACGCCGATCGTGGTCGCCATCCCGGGGCGCACCGGCTGGCCTTCGTATGCCGCGGCGGCACGATCGCGCGCCGCGTCCAGCTCGTCGACGCTCGGCGTGCCGACGTGGGCGAACTCGTCGCCCAGACCGTGCCGTGCCGCGAGGAGCTCACCTGTGCGCTCGTCGTAGGGCGCGCCGAACGAGTTCAGCGCGACGAGCGCCGCAACGGTCGTGCCGTCATCCAGCACTGCGCTGGCCGACCCGATGGCGCCCTTGAGGCCACCCGCCCGGGCCCCGGTCCCGGCGCCCGCGCAGCCCTGCAGCACGGCATCCGTCGAGGCACTGGCGTAGGCGTCGGCGCCGTCGGCCGCGGTCGGGGCGTTGGCGAACTCCCCACCCCGACCGAGGTCGAAGAGCACCGCCGCCGGCAGGATGGGCACCACCTGACCGGGCTCACCCATGGGCCAACCCAGCCCCGCGGCATACAGCTGCTGGACGACGCCGTCTGCGGCGGCGAGCCCGAAGGCGCTCCCGCCGGTGAGGACCACGGCGTTGACCCGGTCGACGAGGTTGCGCGGGTCGAGCAGGTCGGTCTCGCGCGTGCCGGGAGCACCGCCCCTGACGTCGACCCCGGCCACTGCACCCGCGTCGGGGGCGACGACAACGGTGCAGCCGGTCAGCCACCCCTGGTCGCGGCGGGTGGCGTGGCCGACCCGCAGACCGGCGACGTCGGTCAACGAGTTGGTCGGTCCCGGGCGCATCATCCGGGGCTCGCGCCGGCGCCCGGCTCGGCGCCCGGCTCGGTGCTCAGCTCGGCGCTCGCGTCGATGACGCAGAACCGGTTGCCGTCCGGGTCCTCCAGCACCTCGTAGTCGCGGTCCTCGTCGGGGTAGCGCCAGTCCTCCGCCCGGCGAGCCCCCAGGCCGACCAGGCGCTCGACCTCGGCCGCCTGGTTGTGCGCGTAGAGGTCGAGGTGGAGGTGGGGGATCGGCGACGGCTGGGTCTCACCGCGGTTGAGCGACAGGTTGGGCCCGTTCCCGTCGCGCGGCCGCAGGACCACCCAGTCGGGCTCGGGGTCGGGGTCATGCTCGGGTTCATCGCGCGGCTCGTAGTCGAGCGCGGCCGACCAGAACGCCATGGCCCCGGGGACGTCACTGACGTTGACGACGATCGACCCGATCCGGAAGGCAGCACCCATCACAGCTCCAGCCGGTAGGCGCGGGCATCGGGGACGAACCCGACCCGTTCGACCATCGTCGTGGTGTGCTCGCCGGCGGAGATGAGGACCTGTCGGAAGCCCGCATCCCTCGCCCACTGAGCGGCAGCCCTCAGCAGCGCCTCCCCGACGCCGATCCCACGGTGCTCGGGTCGCACGAAGAAGGTGTCGACCAGCAGGTCGGCCCCGGCCCCCGCAGGGCGTCCCGGCCACGGCAACGGCTCCACGACCGCACCCTGGAGGTACCCGGCGTGCTCGTCCCCGGCCTCGGCGACCCAGACGGGGTGGGCGTTTCCGGTCGCCAGCCACGCCCGTGCATGGCGGTCGAGGAAGCCGGGCTCGACCTGGCCACCGCGGTGCCGGGCGCACTGGAGGGTCAGCGCCGCGACGACGAGGGCGTCGTCGGGTCCGGCCAGCCTGGTTCGCAACTCACCCACGAAGGCAGTCAAGCACGGCCCGGGACGCAACAACGCCCGTACAGTCGCTTCTGCACGGGCGTTGGTGAACCAGGGGGCTCGGTCAGAGCTGGATGCCCAGCCGCCGGGCGCTACGAGCCCGCTGACGGGAGGCGCGCAACCGGCGCAGCCTCTTGATCAGCATGGGGTCGGCCTCGAGGGCGGGCTGGGAGTCGATCAGGGCGTTGAGCACCTGGTAGTACCGCGTGGCGCTCATGTCGAACAGCTCACGGATCGCCTGCTCCTTGGCGCCCGCGTACTTCCACCACTGCCGTTCGAAGGCGATGATCTCGCGGTCGCGGTCACTCAGCTCCGTGGGGGTGCTGACGTGATCCTGCTCGTGTGCGGCGTTCAACTCTCGACCCAATCCTTCGTGGTGTGCGCAGACGTGGTGTGTGCCGTGTGTGCGTGCAGGGCAACTATACGGAGCGAATCACACGCTTGTCATTCCACTCCGGTAGTCCCATCGGGCCAGTTCTGGCAGCCCCTTGTCACACTCGTCCCACGTGTCTCACAAGGGTGCTGACGCCTCAGGCCATGGTGTCGAGGATGGCCACGATGTCGTCCTCGGAGGTGCGCGGGTTGACGATCGCGAACCGGGTCAGCGTCTCGCCGGCGTGCGAGGTCGGCACGACGAAGGCGAACTGGTCGGCGAGGAGCCGGTCGGACCACTCCTGGTACTGCGCCGCAGACCAGCCGAGGCGCCGGAAGACCACGACCGAGAGGTCGGGCTCGCGCGCGACCTCGAGGTAGTCGCGCCGGCCGATCTCCTGCGCGGCGAACCGCGTGACCTCCAGCGTGCGCTCCACGGCGTCGCGGTAGGCGTTGGTGCCGTGGGTGGCCAGGGAGAACCAGAACGGCAGGCCCCGGGCGCGGCGGGTGAGCCCGACGGAGTAGTCGGTCGGGTTCCAGTCGGGGGCGTCGTTGAGGACGTCGAGGTAGGACGCGTGCTGCGTGTGTGCCGCGCGGGCCAGGGACGGGTCCCGGTAGAGGAGGGCGCAGCAGTCGAACGGCGCGAACAACCACTTGTGCGGGTCGACGATGAACGAGTCGCAGTGCTCGATGCCCGCGTAGCGGTCCCGCACCGAGGGGGCGGCCAAGCCGGCCCCTCCGTAGGCGCCGTCGACGTGGAACCAGATCCCGAGCTCGCGGCATACCTCGGCCACGGAGGCGAGGTCGTCGACGATGCCGAAGTTGGTCGTGCCGCTGGTGGCCACCACCGCGAAGAACGTCTCCGGACCGTTCGCGAGCAGGACCTCGCGCAGTGCGGGACCGGTGAGCCGGCCCGCGTCGTCGACGTCGACCCCGACGAACTCGGCGTCCATGACGTCGCAGGCCGACTGGATGGAGGAGTGGGCGCCGTGCGTCGCGGCCACCCGCCACGGCCGGGCACCCGAACCGGTGCGACCCTCATGGGCTGCCGTCACCCGGGCCGTGTGCCGCGCGGCGACCAGCGCTGACAGGTTGCCGATGGTGCCGCCGGGGACGAAGACGCCGCCCGCCTCCGGTGGGAGGCCTGCCAGGTCGGCGATCCAGCGCAGCGCCTGGTTCTCGGCGTAGACCGCCCCCGCCCCCTCGAGCCAGGACCCGCCGTAGATCGACGACGCCCCCACGACGAGGTCGAACATCGCCGCGGCCTCGGTCGGCGCGCACGGGATGAACGACAGGTACCGCGGGTGGTCGGTGGAGATGCAGGCCGGAGCCAGGTCCTCCTCGAAGAGCTTGAGCGCCTCGATGCCCCCGATGCCTTCGGCGGTGATGGTGGCGCCCGCCAGGGCGTCGAGCTCGGCCAGCGTCCGCGGGCCGTCGAGAGGCACCGGGTCGAGCTTCAGTCGGTCGGCGGAGTAGGCGAGGATCGCGTCGCCGAGGATCTCGAGGTTCTGGTCGCTGTAGCCGTGCACGCGGCGAGTCTAGGGTGCGCCGCTCAGCCGGGGGCAGGGGCGAACAGGTGCGTCCGCAGGGCTGCGACGTCGGCCACGATGGCGTCGGGTCGGGTCGCTGCGAGGGCCGGCTCGAGACCGGCGCCCCAGGTGACGGCGACCGCTCCCATCCCCGCGGCCCTGGCCGCCTCGACGTCGACGGTCGCGTCGCCGACGTAGACGCAGTCGCGCGGAGCGGCGCCCAACTGGGCCGCGGCATACAGCAGGGGTGCGGGGTGCGGCTTGTGCAGCTCGGTCTCCTCCTGTCCTGCAAGGACATCGATGCGCTGGGCCAGGCCCACGGCCCGCAGCCCGAGGCGCACGGTCTCGCCCTTCTTGGAGGAGACGACGCCGGTGCGTGCACCGGCCGCATGGAGGTCGTCGAGCAGCTCGGGGACACCGGCCACGGAGCGGATCAGCTCGTCGTGGTTGGCCAGGTTCCACTCGCGGTAGACGTCGGTGAGCTCGGCACCCCGACCGGGATAGCGCTCCTCCAGCACCGGCTGGAGGGGTCGGCCGATCCACGAGCGGACCTCGTCGTCCGCGGGCTCCTCGCCCAGGACCGAGCCCAGCGCGTGGTGGTAGGAGGCGACGATCAACGGGATCGTGTCGGCGAGGGTGCCATCGAAGTCGAAGAGGACGACGGGCCAGCGGGGAGTCACGGGACCGAGGCTACGGCCCCTGGGTGACGGGGCGGACGCCCAGCTCACGCAGCAACGTCTCCACCCGGCCGCGGATCTCGTCGCGGATCGGGCGTACCGCGTCGATGCCCTGGCCCGCCGGGTCGTCGAGCACCCAGTCCTCGTAGCGCTTGCCCGGGAAGTACGGGCAGGCATCCCCGCAGCCCATCGTGACGACGACATCCGAGTCCTGCACCGCCTGCGTCGTCAGGACCTTCGGCACTTCGGCGGAGAGATCGATGCCCTCCTCGGCCATGGCGGCCACCGCGGCCGGGTTGACCTGGTCGGCGGGCGCGCTCCCCGCCGAGCGCACCTCGACGGCGCCGCCCCCGAGGTGGGCAAGGTATGCCGCGGCCATCTGCGAGCGGCCGGCGTTGTGGACGCAGACGAACAGGACCGAGGGTCGGCTGGTGGTGCTCATGGGCGTTCCTTCTCGTGAGTGGGCGCGGCAGCGAAGAGCCGCAGGACCAGCACGGCGACGGCCGCCCCGACCCCTTGCGCCACGATGAAGGCTGGCACGCAGCGCGGGGAGATGCCCGCGAAGGTGTCGGAGAACGCCCGCGCCACGGTGACCGCAGGGTTGGCGAACGAGGTGGACGAGGTGAAGAAGTAGGCGCCCAGGATCCAGGCGGGCACCACGACGGACGCGCGGTCCCCTCCCTCGCGCACCAGCGCGATGGCCAGGACCAGCCCGCCGGTCGCGACGACCTCGCCGAGCCACAGGGCCGGTCCGGTGCGTTCGTGGTGGGACCAGGTGACGGCAGGCAGCCCGAACATGAGGTTGGCCAGCACCGTGCCGCCGACCCCTCCCACGAGCTGCACGAGCACGTAGGGCCCGACGTCCGACCAGCGGTGCGCACCCCGGACCGCCTGGGCCAGCGTCACGGCTGGGTTGAAGTGCGCCCCACTGATCGGGCCGAGCGAGGAGATCAGCACACCGAGGACCGCCACGGTGGCCACCGCGTTGACCAGGAGCTGCAGGGCGACGTCGTGGGTCAGCCGCTGGGCCATGACCCCCGAACCGACGACGGCAGCGAGGAGCAGGGCAGTGCCGAGTAGCTCGGCGGCGAGCCGGGCCCGGCGGGGAGAGGTCAGCAGCACGCAGCTGCCTCGCGCTCAAGGACGGGGTTGTCGTCCTTGACGGTGTAGACCTCCCACGGCGCGCCGGCCGGGTCGTGCACCCACACCTTGTCCTGCAGCGCGTAGCAGCAGGTGGTGTCGCGTTCGTCGAAGGCCGCCAGGCCTGCCTGCCGCAGTCGCGCGGCGCCTGCCTCGACGTCCGCGGTGCTGTCGACCTCGATGCCGAGGTGGTTGAGGGCCTGGGCGGTCCCCTCCCCCCGCGACTCGGCGGGCACCTCGATGAGGACGAGCTTGAGCGGGGGCTCGGCGATCGCGAAGTTGGCATAGCCCGGGCGCCGCTTGTGCGGCTGCGTCCCGAACAGCGTGGAGTAGAACTCGACCGACTGCTCGAGGTCGGCCACGTTGAGGGCGAGCTGGATGCGAGACATGCGACCACTCTTCCTTCATCGACTATTGTCTATACAGGAAGTCAACCGGCCATATCGACCTTTGTCAATATGGCGAGATCAACAGAAGATCGAAGAAGGAGGCCGCGATGGGGCAGACGCAGCTGCTGGCGACGACCACCGGACCCGCCGCATCGGGCGACGCTGCCTGCTGCGGCACGCTCACCACCGACTCCGCCATGGGTCGCGCGCAGGCCGAGGCCACGGCATACCTGCTCAAGGCTGTCGCCGACCCCGTCCGGCTCCAGCTCCTCTCGCTGATCCGCGCCGCCAAGGACCACGAGGCGTGCGTCTGCGACCTCACTCCGGCCGTCGGGCTGTCACAGCCGACCGTCAGCCACCACCTCAAGGTGCTCACCGAAGCCGGTCTGCTCACCCGCGAGCGGCGGGGCACCTGGGCCTGGTTCCGGCTGGTGCCGTCGCGACTGGACGACCTGGCCGCGATCTTCCGCTGACGGGGGTTTAGTTTCTGGGTATGCCGCCGGCCACCCTCACCGAGCTCGTCCACCCCTCGTGGGCGGCCGCGCTGGAACCCGTGGCGGGGGTGGTCGCTGCGCTCGGTGAGTTCCTGCGGGAGGAGGTCGCGGCGGGACGGGGCTACCTGCCGCCCGGCGTCCAGGTGCTGCGGGCGTTCGAGCGGCCGCTCGACGAGGTCCGCGTGCTCATCGTCGGACAGGACCCGTACCCCACACCGGGACACGCGGTGGGCCTGTCGTTCTCGGTGGCCCCCGACGTGCAGCCCGTCCCGCGCAGCCTGGTGAACATCTTCCAGGAGCTGCAGACCGATCTCGGCCTGCCCCGGCCCTCGACCGGCGACCTGTCGCCGTGGTCCGACCAGGGGGTCCTGCTGCTCAACAGGGTGCTGACCGTGCGACCCGGCGCCCCCGCCAGCCACCGCGGCCGGGGCTGGGAAACCGTGACGGCACAAGCGATCTCGGCGCTGGTGAGCCGCGGCGGCCCGCTGGTCGCGATCCTGTGGGGCCGGGACGCGAGGAACCTCGTGCCGCACCTCGGCGGCACGCCAGCGATCGAGAGCGCGCACCCGTCGCCGCTGTCGGCACACTCCGGCTTCTTCGGCAGCCGACCCTTCAGCCGCGCCAACGAACTCCTCGCCCAACAGGGCGCCGCACCCATCGACTGGAGGCTCACGTGAGCGACGCCGACACCCCGGACCCGGGCACCGCCGACCCGACGACGGACACCTTGTACACCCCGACCCAGACGGAGAACCTGACCCACCTGCCCGAGGGCGGCAAGGTCTGGCACCGCTACGTCGCGATCGGCGACTCGTTCACCGAGGGCATGTCGGACCCCGACCCGGACCGCGACAACGCGTTCGTGGGCTGGGCCGACCGCCTGGCCCACCACCTCGCCGACATCGCGCACCGAGCAGGGGGCGACTTCGCCTACGCCAACCTCGCGGTCCGCGGGCGGCTGCTGGCCGACGTCATCGGACCACAGCTGGACGCCGCGATCGCCCTGCGCCCGGACCTCGTCTCGATGGTCGGCGGCGGCAACGACATCCTGCGGCCCAAGGCCGACCTCGACGCGATCGCCGCCAAGCTCGAGGCGGCGGTCCTGCGGCTGCGCGAGGCCGGTGCCGACGTCCTGCTGGCGACCCCGACCGACCCGGTGGGGGCGCCCCTGCTGCGGCACCTGCGCGGACGCCATGCCATCCACTCGGCCAACCTGTTCAGCATCGCCCAGCAGCACGGGGCCTACGTCATCAACCAGTGGGGGATGAAGGCGCTCCAGGACTTCCGGCTGTGGTCCGAGGACCGGATCCACATGACGACCGAAGGACATCGGCGGGTGGCGCTCAACGCCCTGTCGGCGCTCGGGCACGAGACCGACCGGGCGGACTGGTCAACCCCCCTGCCGCCGGCGCCGCCGCTGCCCCGACGCGAGGCCGCGGCCGCCAACGCCGAGTGGGCCCGCACCCACCTCGCACCCTGGGTGCAGCGTCGCCTCAGGGGCGAGTCCAGCGGCGACACCGTCCGCGCCAAGCGTCCCGAGCTCACCCCCGTCGACCCGCGCCCCTGACCTGCCCCAGGCCCCTCACCTCTGCTAGCAGACCGCGGCTCACTCAGCAGACGTTGCAGCCTGCGCTGAGCCAGCGAACCTCTGCTAGCAGAGGTTGGTGGGACGGTGGCGCGGCGGTTGGCGGGACCGTGGCGGGTCGGCGCTGACCTGCGCGATTCAAGTACTAGGACGTCCTACAACTACTCTGGGCGCATGCCTGCGACCCGCCTCATGCCCTCCGAGGAGGGCTACGACCTCATCGAGCTGACGCGCGAGATCTGCGACAAGGAGCTCCGCCCCCGGGTCGACGAGGCGGAGCGCGCCGCCGCGACCACCCCGGCCCTGCCCCGCGACGCGTTCCGCACGCTCGGTCGCGCTGGTCTGCTTTCGCTGCCCTACCCCGAGGACCTCGGCGGCGGTGGCCAGCCCTACGAGGTGTACCTGCAGGTCGTCGAAGAGATCGCCTCCGCCTGGATGAGCGTCGCCGTCGGCGTCTCGGTGCACTCGCTCACCTGCTACCCCGTGGCGCAGTTCGGCACGATGGCCCAGCAGGAGGCCCTGCTTCCCGCCATGCTCTCGGGAGACCAGCTCGGCGCCTACTGCCTGTCCGAGCGCGGCGCCGGCTCCGACGTCGCGTCGATGACCGCCCGGGCGACCCCCGACGACGAGACCGAGCCCACGGCATACCAGCTCAAGGGGACGAAGGCCTGGATCTCGCACGCCGGGCACGCGGACTTCTACACGAGCTTCGTGCGCACCTCCGACGACGGTGCGCGTGGCCTGTCCTGCTTCGTCGTGCCCGGGGACGCTGAGGGCATCGCGTTCGGCGCGCCGGAGAAGAAGATGGGGCTGCACTGCGACACCGTCAGCGAGGTCCACTTCGAGGGGGTCGAGGTGTCCGCCGATCGGCTCGTCGGCGAGCGCGGCCAAGGCATGGCCATCGCGCTGTCCGCTCTCGACTCGGGTCGGCTCGGGATCGCCGCTGCGGCAACGGGTCTGGCACAGTCGGCCCTCGACCAGGCTGTCGCCTACGCCAAGGAGCGCGAGCAGTTCGGGCGTCCGATCGGCGACAACCAGGGACTGGCGTTCCTGTTGGCCGACATGGAGGCGGGCGTGACGTCGGCCCGGGCGGCCTACCTGCACGCCGCTCGTCTGCACGACGCCGGCCGCCCCTTCACCAAGGAGGCCGCGGTGGCCAAGCTGGTCGCGACCGACAACGCCATGCGGGTCACCACGGATGCCGTCCAGGTGCTCGGGGGCGCCGGCTACACGCAGGACTTCCCGCTCGAGCGCTACATGCGTGAGGCCAAGGTGACCCAGATCTTCGAGGGCACCAACCAGATCCAGCGGCTCGTCATCAGCCGCCAGCTCCTGAAGAGCTCGTCCAAGAGAGGCTGAGAACCCTTGCAGATCAACGATTCCACCGTCGCCCTCGTCACCGGCGGGGCCAGCGGTCTCGGCGGTGCCACGGTCCGCCGACTGCACGCCGACGGTGCCGCCGTGGTCATCCTCGACCTGCCGTCCTCGCCCGGCGAGGCCCTGGCGCAGGAGCTCGGCGACCGGGCGAAGTTCGTCGCGACCGACGTGCGCGACGAGGCTCAGGTCCAGGCCGCGATCGACGTCGCGCGCGAGCTCGGCACGCTGCGCATCGTGGTCAACTGTGCGGGCGTCGGCACGCCGGGTCGGGTCGTCGGCAAGCGCGGGCCGCTGCCCCTCGAGCAGTTCGCGAACGTCATCAACATCAACCTCATCGGCACCTTCAACGTGCTGCGCCTCGCAGCCGCGGCCATGCTCGAGAACGAGCCGGTCGATGCCGACCGCGGCGTGATCGTCATGACCGCGTCGATCGCCGCCTACGACGGGCAGATCGGCCAGGCCGCGTATGCCGCGAGCAAGGGGGGCGTCGTCGGCCTCACCCTGAGCGCCGCCCGCGACCTCGCGGACAAGGCGATCCGGGTCATGACGGTGGCTCCCGGGACGTTCATGACCCCGATGCTCGCCGGTCTTCCGCCCGAGGCCACGGCGGTCCTCGAGGCCCAGGTGCCGCACCCCTCGCGGCTGGGCAACCCCGACGAGTACGCCAGCCTCGTCGCGCACATCGTCGACAACGGCATGCTCAACGGCGAGGTCATCCGACTCGACGGCGCCCTGCGGATGCCCCCGCGCTGACCCGACCCAGGGTCACGGTCAGCCCTCGGCCATCGCCCTGGCCAGGTCCTCCCGCGAGTGGATCCCGAGCTTGATGTAGACGTGCCGCAAGTGGTACTCGACGGTCTTGGGGCTGAGGAACAACGCCACCGCCGCCTCGCGACTGGTGCCGTGACTCCTGCGCGCGCCCCTCGCGGGCCAGCAGCCAGGCAAACCCGGCGTGGGCCAGGGCCCGGTCGTTGTCGTGCCCGGTCTCGTGCGCGAGCCGGATCGCCTCGGCGTAGCCCGCTTCGGCGTCAGCCCATCCGTCCGAGGCCGCGTGGTCCCGAGCGATCAGGGTGAGTAGGAACGGCAGGATCCCCACTGCAACCACGGTGCGCACCGTCCGAATCGCCTCAGCCATGGCTGCGCGGCCCTCCCCGGCCTCGCGGAGGAACATCGGCCCCATCAACGCCCACCGGAACCGCCACTGGTCGCCGCCGGCACCAGGCTCGGCGGGTTGGGCCATCGCCGCCCTGACGAGGTCGGCACCACGGTCCGCGCGTCCAGCCAGGACGAGGGCGAAACCCGAGGCCATCCACCCGATGCGGCGTGCGGACGGCGACGCCCGTGGTCCGGTCAGGTCAGCCAGCTGGTCGACGGCGCGCAGGGCCGAGGCTGAGTCGCACAGGTAGAAGCAGGCCTCGATGGCATCGGCGAGCAGCACCGCTGCCGCGTCCGGGTCGAGTGGAGTCGCCTCCGCAGCCGCGGCGAACAGCAGGTCCTTGGCTTGTTCGAGTGAGCCGCAGCGCGCCTCGATGGTGCCCAACCTGCCCAGCACGCGCGCGCGCTCCAATGGGGTCGCGGCCAGACCCAGGGACTGCCGCAGCAGCCGGGTGGCGTCGTCGGTGGCGCCGGCCAACCAGGCCTGGTCCCCGGCCCGCAGCAGCCGAGCCCCGCGCAGACCGGCGTCGGCCGTGTGGGCCGCCGACCGGACCAGCTGGGCCGCGGCCACGGCGTTGGCCCCTCTCCGACCGGCCGCCTCGGCGGCCGCCTCGAGCAGCTCGGCGGCCTCGGAGTCCGGCCCGACGGCCGCCTCGGCACGGTGCCAGGCCCGCCGGTCCAGCTCGTCAGGTGCGACCGCGGCCGCCAGCAGCCGGTGCGCCCGCCTGCGCGCGGTCGGGTCGGCTTCGCCGTAGACCGCGGCACGCACCAACGGGTGGCGGAACTCCACCGAGCCCCCGGTCAGTCGCACAAGGCCGGCCCGCTCTGCCTCCTCGAGCGAAGCCAGGCCCACACCGGCTGCCCGGCAGGCACGGTCCAGCGCCGCCAGGTCGTGGTTGTCCGTGGCCGCCAGGAGCAGGGCGGTGCCCGCCTCTGCCGACAGCGCCAGCGCCTTGCGCGAGTATGCCGCGAGCAGGGCGCCGGTGAGGGCGACGGGCGTGTGGGCCGGGGCGGCTGCGAGCCGCTCCGCTTCACCGGCCAGGTCGAGGATCGCCAGCGGGTTGCCGCCGGTGGCCTCGTGGAACCGGGCGATCCGCTCTGACGTCCACCGCACTGCGCCAGCGCCCTCCAGGAGCGTGCGGGTGCTCTCCATGGTCAGCGGCCCGAGGTGGAGGGTGGGCAGGCTGGCCAGGGGCGAGTCGCCGACGGGACGAAGCGCCACGACGACCGCGACCCGGTCGCTGACCAGCCGTCGGGCGGCGAAGGCGAGCGCTTGGGCCGACGAGTCGTCGAACAGGTGCGCGTCGTCGACGACCAGCGCCAGCGGCTCCTCGTCGGCGGCCCGGGTCAGCAGGCCGAGCACGGCAGCGCCGACGGCGAAGCGCTCCGGAGTGGGCCCGGAGTGCACCGCGAGCGCGACTGCGAGGGCCTCCGACTGCGGCCCCGGGAGCTCGTCGAGCAGTGGTAGCAGGGGAGCGCAGAGCTGGTGAAGACCGCCGAAGGCGACCTCACGCTCGGCCTCGACTCCCCGGGCCGAGAGGATGCGCATCCCCGTGGCTCGGGCCCGGGTGTGGGCGAGCAGCCCCGTCTTGCCGATCCCGGGATCACCGGAGATGACGAGCACCCCGCTGTCCCCGACCCGCGCACCGGCAAGCAGCTGATCGATGACCCGCTGCTCCACCTCGCGCCCCACGAGCACCCCGTCAGTCTGACCAGATCAGCGACCGATGACTAGGGGACCCTCGGATTTCACTAGGGGGGTCACCGGATTCGCCGACCTCGGCGGCCGCCCTAGCGTCGCGAAGGACACCACCACTGCGGCCCGCCACTGCGGCCCGCACCACTGAAAGGACACACCATGACTGCACTGCACGATGCTCCCGCGATCGATGTCGAGAAGCTGATGGCCTTCGTCTTCAAGGCCGTCGACGAGGTCGGCGCCACCCTCAACACGGCTCTGGTCGTGATGGGCGACAAGCTCGGGTACTACCAGGCGATGGCCGCCTCGGGGCCGACGACCCCCTCCCGACTGGCCCAGGACACCAGCACCGACGAGCACTACGCCCGGGAGTGGCTCAACGCCCAGGCGGCCGGCGGCTACGTCGAGTACGACGCCTCCACGGGTCGCTACACGCTCCCCCCGGAGCAGGCGGCCGCGCTCACCGACCCCAGCAGCCCGGCATACCTGCCGGGGTTCTTCCAGATCGCCCTGGGGACCACGCACGACACCGACAGCATCCTGCAGGCGGCACGCAACCAGTCCGGGGTCGGCTGGCACGAGCACCACGGTGACGTGCACGACGGCTGCGAGAGGTTCTTCCGCACGATGTACAACGCGCACCTGGTGGGCGAGTGGCTGCCCGCCCTCGACGGCGTGGTCGACAAGCTCGACCGTGGCGCCAGGGTCGCCGACATCGGCTGTGGCTACGGCGCCTCGACGATCATCATGGCTCAGGCCTACCCGAACTCGACGTTCGTGGGTTCCGACTACCACGGGGCCTCGATCGAGGCGGCCCGGCAGCGCGCACAGGACGCTGGGGTGGCCGACCGGGTGACGTTCGAGGTGGCAGAGGCGACCGCGTTCACCGGATCCGGCTTCGACCTCGTCACCACCTTCGACGCGCTGCACGACATGGGCGACCCGGTCGGCGCCGCAAGGCACGTCCGTCAGGCGATCGCGCCCGACGGCACCTGGATGGTGGTCGAGCCGATGGCCGGCGACACGGTCAGCGACAACCTCAACCCGGTGGGTCGTGCCTACTACGGCTTCTCCACGCTGCTCTGCACGCCGTCGTCACTGGCCCAGGACGTGGGCCTCGCACTCGGCACCCAGGCCGGGCCGGCCCGGATTCGCGACGTCGTGACGACGAGCGGGTTCTCGAGGTTTGCCTCGGTGGCGCAGACGCCGTTCAACAGGGTCCTCGAAGTCCGGCCCTGACCGGCGCGACGCGGCGCACACTGAGCTGATGACAACACGGCCGCAGGCACCGGCAGTGGAGCCGGGCAGCACGGGCACCGTCACCCGCGACGGCGTCACGGTGAGCTATGCGGTCTATGGCCAGGGGGGCACCACCGTCCTGCTCCTGCCGACCTGGACGGTGGTCCACTCCCGCGTGTGGAAGGGCCAGATCGGTTACCTGGCAAGGCATTTCCGCGTGGTCACCTTCGACGGGCGGGGGAACGGCCGGTCCGACCGGCCGGTGGGCGCGGCGGCATACACCGACGGGGAGTACGCCGCCGACGCCCTCGCCGTGCTTGACGCCACTGAGACCGCGCGGGCCGTGGTGGTCGGCCTGTCCTGGGGGCTGACGTGGGGGCTCCACCTGGCCGCCGCGCACCCCGACCGGATGGCGGGCCTGCTCGGCATCGGCGGCTCCAGCAACGTCCAGGTCCCCAGGGCGGGTCGGGACGTCGTCGACTGGGAGGGCCCGGTGAGGGGCACCGAAGGGTGGGCCAAGTACAACCGGCAGTACTGGCTCGAGGACGGCTACAGGGACTTCGTGGAGTTCTTCTTCGGCCAGATGTTCGTCGAGCCACACTCCACCAAGCAGGTCGAGGATGCAGTCGACTGGTCGCTGGAGACCACCCCGCAGACCGTCGCCGATGCCAGCGCGGGGATGCACGGTTTCGACGGCATCCCGGTGACGCCCATCGAGGAGGTCTGTGCACGCGTCAGCTGCCCGGTCCTGCTCGTCCACGGGACGCACGACGCGATCTCGCCCGTCTCCGTCAGCCACCGGATCGCGGAGCTGACAGGTGCGTCGGTCGTGCTGTTGGAAGGGTCCGGACACGGGCCCTCCGCTCGCCACCCGGTCGTCGTCAACCACCTGATCCGCGACTTCACCGAGCGCTGCGCTGGTGCCCCCGCGGCCCAGGCGGCCGCGCTTCGCCCGAGCTGGACTCGCGCCGCCCGGCGTCGGCGGCGCGCGCTCTTCCTGTCCTCCCCCATTGGGCTGGGGCATGCCCGTCGTGACCTCGCCATCGCCGACGAGCTGCGCAAGCGTCACCCGGACCTCGAGATCGACTGGCTCGCGCAGCACCCCGTGACCACCGTGCTGGAGAGGGCAGGTGAGCGCGTCCATCCCGCCTCGGCCTGGCTGGCCAACGAGTCGGCCCACATCGAGCACGAGGCGGGCGAGCACGACCTGCACGCCTTCCAGACGCTGCGCCGGATGGACGAGATCCTGGTGAACAACTTCATGGTCTTCGACGACGTCGTCCGCGACGAGCCCTACGACCTCGTCGTCGGGGACGAGGCCTGGGACCTGGACTACTTCCTGCACGAGAACCCGGAGCTCAAGAGGTTCCCCTTCGCGTGGATGACCGACTTCGTGGGGTGGCTGCCGATGCCCGACGGCGGAGCGGCCGAGGCCGCGCTGACCGCCGACTACAACGCGCAGATGCTCGAGCACCGGGCGCGGCACCGCTGGGTGCGTGACCGGTCGATCTTCGTCGGGTCTCCCGACGATCTCGTCCCCGACACGTTCGGTCCGGGGCTGCCGGGGATCCGTGAGTGGACCGAGGCGAACTTCGACTTCGCCGGCTACGTCACCGGGTTCAGCCAGCCCGAGGTCGCCGACCGTGACCGGCTGCGCGCCGACCTCGGGTATGCCGCGGAGAGGCCCCTCTGCGTGGTCACCGTCGGTGGTTCCGGGGTGGGGACGCCCCTGCTGAAGCGGGTGCTCGACGCCGTGCCACTGGCTCGGCGGCAGGTCGCGGAGCTCCGCTTCCTCGTCGTGACCGGGCCGCGCATCAGCCCGGCGAGCGTGCCCCGGCGACGCGGCGTGACCGTCCGAGGAATGGTGCCCGAGCTCTACAAGCACCTCGCAGCCGCGGACCTGGCGGTCGTCCAGGGCGGCCTCACCACCTGCATGGAGCTGACCGCGAGCCGCACCCCGTTCCTCTACGTCCCGCTGCGGCACCACTTCGAGCAGAACTTCCACGTGCGGCACAGGCTCGAGCGATACCGCGCGGGTCAGCTCCTGCCCTACGACGAGGCGGCCGACCCCGACGGCCTGGCTGCTGCGATTGTCGCGAACCTCGGCAGGGCGGTGGACTACCGGCCGGTCGAGGACGACGGCGCAGCCAGGGCCGGCGACCTCCTCGCGGAGCTGCTCTGAGCCAGGAGAGACGGACAGTGCCCGCCTGTCGAGCCACCGTGGTCGCCCTTGACAACGAACGCCGACCGGCGCACCATCCTAACCATGTTAGTTGATCCGATGCGCGATAGGGTAGCCGAACGGCGTGAGGCAACCCGGCGGGAGATCCTCACCTCCGCCTGGGAAGTCGCCCAGGAGAAGGGCATCGCTGCCATCACCCTCAAGGACGTCGCCGACCGCGTTGGCATGCGCCCACCGTCCCTCTACTCGCACTTCGCGTCGAAGAACGCCATCTACGACGCAATGTTCGCCCAGGCGTGGCAGGGCTGTCTCGAGGCACTGCACGCCGCGGCCGGCCCCGGTCTTCCTGGTGACCCGCGGGTGGCGATGACCGTGATGGGACGCGCCTACTTCGACTACGCGGTCGCCGACCAAGCCCGCAACCAGCTGATGAACGCCCGCATCAGCGCTGACTTCCAGCCCAGTCCGGAGGCGTATGCGCCCTCCCTCGCAGTCTGGGAGCTGAGCCGCACCCTGCTCGCCAGCATCGGCGTGACCGCGGAAGCGGACCTCGACCTCTACTCGGCGGTCGTCGGAGGCCTCGTCGATGCCCAGCTGGCCAATGACCCCGGCGGTGACCGTTATGCCCGGCAGCTCGATCGGGCCATCGGCATGCTCGCCGACCAATTCGGATTTTGAGGAGACCGTCATGCCCACGCAGCTCGCAGACCGCACCACGATCCACGACACGCGGTTCGACCGCGAGACCGCCATGGCGCTGGCCGCCGAAGAGTACTCCCGCTTCGCCGGCGTGCTCGTGGGCCTGACCAACCAGGACTGGCAGGCACCGACCAGCTGTACCGGCTGGACGGTTCGCGACATGGCCGGGCACACGCTCGGGATGGCCGAGCTCGGTGCGTCGCTTCCTGAGATGGCACGCCAGCTCGCCCGCGCCGCTCGGGCGTCCAAGCGGTCGGGACGCCCCCAGATCGACGAGCTCACCGCCCACCAGGTGCGCAAGCACGAGCACCTGAGCGTCGCGGATCTCGTTGCGGCGGTGCAGCGCATCGGGCCCAAGGCAGTGGCCGGGCGCCGGCGACGACCAGGGTTGATGCGGGCACTCACCGTCACCGACAGTGGCCCGGACGGCGCGAGCCTCGAGCGCTGGAGGCTGGGTTTCCTGACTGACACGATCCTGACCCGCGACCCGTGGATGCACCGCAGCGACATCGCGCATGCGCTGGGTCGACCCATGGAGCTGACCGAGACACACGATGGCGTCATCGTCGCCGACGTGGTGGCGGAGTGGGCTCTCCGGCACGGACAGCCCTACGACCTCACCCTGACCGGGCCTGCCGGCGGCCATTGGTCGTCGGGCGCGGCCGGTGAGTCGATCAGCCTGGACGCCCAGGAGTTCTGTCGCATCCTGTCCGGACGTGGCTCCGGCACGGGTCTGATGGCGACGTTCGTGCCGTTCTGATCAGATGACGGGAGGCCGGCCTCCCTCGGGAGACACGAGACCCGGCCAACTCATACTTGGCCGGGTCTCACCTTTTGTAACAGGGGCAACAGACCCGGCCGGTGACCGACACGCAACGACCGCGTAAACACTGGCTGACGAAAGCCCTCAGACGGACTGGGCGAACGCGTCCTCGAGGATGTCGAGCCCCTCGGACAGCAGGTCGTCGCCCGCCGACAGCGGCGGCAGGAACCGGAAGACGTTGCCGAAGGTGCCGCAGGTCAGCGTCACGAGACCTGCGGCGTGGCAGGCCTTGTTGATCCGCCCGGTGAGGTCCGCGTCGGGGGTCTTGTGCTCGAGGTCGCTGACGAGCTCGACCGCCAGCATCGCCCCGCGGCCACGGATGTCGCCGATCACGTCGTACTTGTCGGCCAGCGCCTCGAGCCGCGGGCGGAACAGGGCCTCGACGGCGCGGGCCCGACCGCACAGGTCGTCGGTCTTCATCGTCTCGATCGCGGCGAGGGCGCTGGCGCAGGCGACCGGGTTCCCGCCGTACGTGCCGCCGAGGCCCCCGACGTGGATGGCGTCCATGACGTCGGCGCGACCGGTGAGGGCGGCCAGCGGCATACCTCCGGCGATGCCCTTGGCGGTGGTGATGAGGTCGGGGACGACCTGCTCGTGGTCGGAGGCAAACCAGTCACCGGTGCGGCAGAACCCGGTCTGCACCTCGTCGGCGATGAACAGGATCCCCTGCTCGGTGCACCAGTCCGAGACCTTCTTCATGAAGCCGGGCGCCGGCACGATGAACCCGCCCTCGCCCTGGATCGGCTCGAGGATGACGGCCGCCGTGTTGTCCTCGCCGACCTGGGCGTGGACGAGGTCCACGAACTCCGCGAACGCCTCGTCGGCGCAGGCCTCGGGCCCCGTCGGCCAGCGGTAGGGGTAGGCCATCGGCACGCGGTAGATCTCGCTCGCGAAGGGCCCGAACCGGTGCTTGTAGGGCATGTTCTTGGCGGTCAGGCCCATCGTCAGGTTGGTGCGCCCATGGTAGGCGTGGTCGAACGCGACGACCCCCTGGCGACCGGTGAAGTGCCGGGCGACCTTGACGGCGTTCTCCACGGCCTCGGAGCCGGAGTTGAAGAGCGCAGAACGCTTCTCGTGCGTCCCGGGGGTGACCTCGGCCAGCGCCTCGGCGACCTCGAGGTACTCCTCGTAGGGCGTGACCATGAAGCAGGTGTGGGTGAAGTCGTTGATCTGCGCGGTGACCGCGTCGATGACGCGCTGGTTGCCGTTGCCCACCGTCGTCACAGCGATGCCCGAGCCGAAGTCGATCAGCTGGTTGCCGTCGACGTCGCGCAGGATCCCGCCCGCCGCCTGCTCGATGTAGACCGGGAGTCCGGTGCCGACGCCGGCCGACACCGCAGCGAGCTTGCGCTGCTGGAGGGCCTGGCTCTTGGGGCCGGGGATGCTGGTGGCGAGGACGCGCTTCTGCTCGAGCATGGGCCGAGCATACGACCGCGCCCACACGCCGAACAGGCGACGGTGTGGCTGGGCGTGGCAGCGCGGCATACCCGCCCGTAGCGTGGGGGCATGGCATCCAAGGCGAGCTCGCCCGCGGTCGAGGTCGAGGTCGGCGAGCGCGACGTGCGCATCTCCAACCCCGACCGCGTCTACTTCCCGGCGCGCGGCGAGACCAAGCTCGACCTCGTCAACTACTACCTGTCCGTGGGCGACGGGATCGTCAACGCGTTGCGCGAGCGGCCGTGCATGCTGCACCGGTTCCCCAAGGGCGTCGGCGGCGGAGACAAGGTGCACCAGAAACGGATCCCGCAGGGCGCGCCGCCGTGGGTCGACACCGTGCGACTCACCTTCCCGCGGTGGAACCGCACGGCCGACGAGCTGTGCGTCACCGAGCTGGCCCAGGTGATCTGGGCCGTGCAGATGAGCACGGTGGAGTTCCACCCGTGGAACAGCCGGCGGGCCGACGTCGAGAAGCCGGACGAGTGGCGGATCGACCTCGACCCGGGGCCCGACTGCCCGTGGGACCGGGTGCAGCGAGTGGCCCACGTGGCCCACGAGGTGCTCGACGAGCTCGGGGCGGTGGGCTGGCCCAAGACCAGCGGCGGGTCAGGGCTGCACGTCTACGTGCGGATCGCGCCCGAGTGGGGGTTCAAGGACGTGCGGCGAGGGGCCCTCGCCTTCGCGCGCGAGGTCGAGCGACGTATGCCGGACGACGTCACCACCACGTGGTGGCGCAAGGACCGCGACCCGGCCGACCTGTTCATCGACTACAACCAGAACGCCCGCGACCACACCATCGCCGCGGCCTACTCGGTGCGGGGCAACGCGATCGGCACGGTCTCGGCGCCCATCCGGTGGGACGAGGTCGACCACGTCGTCCCCGACGACTTCACCATCGCGACGATGCCAGCCCGGTATGCCGAGCTCGGCGACCTTCACGCCGGCATCGACGACGCGGTGTTCGAGATCGACCAGCTCATCGAGTGGGCGGAGCGCGACGAGCGGGACGGTGCCCCCGAGCCACCCGAGCCCGACGCGGCAGAAGCGGACTGACGCCGTTCCCTGATCCGCACTTGCGGCGATAGAGTAGGTCTCATGCCGCTCATGAGGATCAAGGATGCGGCGTCGTTCCTCGGCGTCAGCGACGACACGGTCCGGCGCTGGGTGGACAGTGGCGCCCTCGAGCCGAGCACGGACGAGGCAGGCCGCAAGGTCGTCGACGGCTACCAGGTCGCGCTCCTGGCGCGCGACCAGGCCCACTCGGTGGCGGACCCCTCAGGCGTCGGTCGCTCGGCCCGCAACCGGTTCGTCGGCCTCGTCACCGACATCACGCGGGACACCGTGATGGCTCAGGTCGAGATGCAGTGCGGGCCGTTCCGGGTCGTGTCGCTGATGAGCTCCGAAGCCGTGGACGACCTCAAGCTGGAGCTCGGATCCGTGGCCATCGCCGTCGTCAAGTCCACGACCGTCATCGTCGAAACTCCCCTAGGAGCATCATGATCCGCCCCTTCGGTACCCTGGCCACCCTCGCCGCCGGGGCGCTCGTCCTCGCGACCGCGGCCTGCGGGTCCACCGCGGGCGACGGCACGAGCTCCGGCTCCTCGACGTCATCCTCGTCGGGCACGTCCGCGTCGGGAACGTCCGCGGCGCTGTCCGGTCAGATCACCGTCTTCGCCGCGGCCTCGCTGAAGAAGACCTTCACCGCCATCGGAGCCGAGTTCGAGAAGGCCCACCCCGGCACCACGGTCACGTTCAACTTCGCCGGGTCCTCGGACCTGGTCTCCCAGATCCAGCAGGGTGCGCCTGCCGATGTGTTCGCCTCGGCCGACGCCAAGAACATGGCGAAGGCCACCACGGCCTCACTCACCGCGGGCCAGCCCGTGAACTTCGCGTCCAACACCCTCGAGATCGCCGTCCCCCCGGGCAACCCGGCGAAGATCACGAGCCTCGCAGACCTCGCCAAGCCCGGGATCAAGGTCGTGGTGTGCGCTCCGGCCGTCCCCTGCGGCTCGGCAGCCGCCACAGTGGAGAGGGCTGCCAAGGTCGACGTCAAGCCTGTCAGCGAGGAGCAGTCGGTGACCGACGTCCTCGGCAAGGTCGCCTCGGGCGAGGCTGACGCCGGCCTGGTCTACGTCACCGACGTCAAGGGAGCAGGCGACAAGGTCAAAGGCATCGAGTTCGCCGAGTCCTCGTCCGCCGTCAACACCTACCCGATCGCCGCCCTCAAGCGCAGCACGAACGGCTCGCTGGCGCAGGCCTTCGTCCAGGCGGTCACGGGCCAGGCGGGTCAGGGCATCCTCGCCGCCGCCGGGTTCGCCAAGCCGTAGCCTGCCAGCCGTGCCCCTGGTCCACCCGATGCCCCGAGGACGACCGCCGCTGGGACTGCCGGCCTGGGTGTTCGTCCCCGCCGCGGTCGGTGCGATGTTCGTGGTCCTGCCGCTGGTGGCCATGCTCACCCGGATCGAGTGGGGCAGCTTCGGCAGCCTCATCACCTCCGACTCCTCCCGCGCCGCCCTGGCCCTGAGCCTGCGCACGTCCCTCGCCAGCACCGTCCTGTGCATCGTGTTCGGCGTGCCGATGGCCCTCGTCCTGGCACGCACCGAGTTCCGCGGACAGTCGATCGCCCGGTCGCTGGTCCTGCTCCCCCTCGTGCTCCCGCCCGTGGTCGGCGGCATCGCGCTGCTCTACACGTTCGGGCGGCGCGGGCTGCTCGGCCACACCATCGAGGTCCTCGGGCTCCAGATCGCGTTCTCCACGACTGCGGTCGTGATGGCCCAGACGTTCGTCGCGCTGCCGTTCCTCGTCGTCAGCCTCGAGGGTGCGCTGCGCACCGGCGGACAACGGTTCGAGGAGGTGGCCGCGACCCTCGGCGCCCGCCCGACGACAGTGTTCCTGCGGGTGACCCTGCCACTCGTCCTGCCCGGGCTGGCCTCCGGCGCGGTGCTCGCCTTCGCCCGCGCGTTGGGCGAGTTCGGCGCGACCATCACGTTCGCCGGCAGCCTGCAGGGGGTCACCCGCACCTTGCCGCTCGAGATCTACCTCCAGCGTGAGACCGATCCCCAGGCAGCCGTGGCGCTCTCGCTGGTCCTCGTCGTCGTGGCCACCGTCGTGATCGCGCTGACCCGGCGGTCGAGGACAGCGCTGTGAAGCTCGACGCGCGTGTGAGGTTTCCGCAGCGCGGGGTCGACCTCACCCTCGCCGTGGAGGCGGGCCGCACCCTGGCGCTCCTCGGGCCGAACGGTGCCGGCAAGTCCACCGCCCTCGCGTCCATCGCCGGGCTCCTGCGCCCCGACACCGGGCGGATCACCCTCGACGACCGGATCCTCTACTCCCACTCCGACGCCCACTCCGACACCGACTCCGGCTCCTTCGTCGCGACCCGCCCTGGCCAGGGCGAGTGGGTGCCCCCACACGCCCGGGGTGTGGCCCTGCTGGCCCAGGAGCCGCGGCTGTTCCCGCACCTGTCGGTGCTCGACAACGTCGCCTTCGGCCCGCGCAGCGCAGGTATGCCGCGAGGAGCCGCCCGCGAGCGAGCGCGGGAGTGGCTCGGCCAGGTCGACGCCGAGGCCTTCGCCGACCGTCGGCCAGCAGCCCTCTCCGGGGGCCAGGCGCAACGGGTGGCCATCGCGCGCGCCCTGGCGACCGAACCGCACCTGCTCCTCCTCGACGAACCGCTGTCGGCCCTCGACGTGGAGTCCGCCCCGGCGATCCGTCAGCTGCTGCGTCGGGTGCTGCGGGACCGCACCACGATCCTGGTCACCCACGACATCCTCGACGCGGTCCTGCTGGCCGACGACGTCGCCGTCGTGGAGGACGGCCGCGTCGTCGAGCAGGGACCCACGTCCCGCGTGCTCACCCGGCCGACGAGCGGCTTCGCGGCCCGCATCGCCGGGCTCAACCTGGTGCGGGGTACAGCCCACGGTGCAGCGGTGTCGACACCTGAGGGACTACGGATCGAAGGACTCAGCGACGACACCTTGGGCGAGGGTGCTCCGGCGGTGGCGGTCTTCAGCCCGAGTGCCGTCGGCGTCTACCTCCAGGCCCCGGCCGGGAGCCCGCGCAACGTCGTCCGAGGGACGGTCACCGACCTCGAACCCCACGGTCACCAGGTCCGCGTGCACACGGCCTACCTGGCGGCGGACATCACCCCGGCGGCCCTGAGCGAACTCCACCTGGCCCCCGGTTCGGAGGTGGTCTTCACGGTCAAGGCGAGCGAGGTCGCGGTGTATGCCGCGTGAGCGGTCTGCCGCGCGGTGGTCAGACGAGAGTTGCCGGACCCGCGACCTCGTCCGCACCGATGGACGGAGCGACCTCTGGGCATCGAGCGTGCAGCTCGTCGATGATCTCCTGCTCGCGAGCCAGGGCTGCGAGGAGATCCGTCGACTGCAGGGTCGCGGCCGGGCACGAGGAGTCCCGACTACCGCGAGTGGCGTCCTCCAGCGCGGCGAGCTCGGTGAGCAGCTCACGCACGGACGAACCCCCGAGCGGCATGGTCCCCGGCTCACCCCCGTGGACGGTCTCGGTCGACTCGCTCATCTGAAGCCTCCTGGGCACTGACGACGTGGTGCCCCGACTGCTTGAAGCCCTGAGATCATCATCCGAAATGTCACGTTCTGTCAACGGTCGGAGGAGCTGGTTGCCGGACAGCGAGAGCTCCTCGTGTCCCGGGTCCTGTCCCTGGTCGTGTCCCTGGTGCTCCCCTTGGTCCTGTCCTTGGTCGCGCGCGTACGGGTCGTGCTGCTGATCCTGCGTGTCCTGGGCGTTCATCCTCGTCCCTTCGTGTCGAACCATTTGGTCATGCTCACCGTGGTGCCGTGCCCGGGCTCGGAGACGATGTTGAACTCGTCCATCAGCCGTCTGGCTCCTGGAAGCCCCAGGCCGAGCCCCTGGCAGGTGCTGTATCCGTCCTCCAGGGCACGCCCCACATCGGCGATCCCGGGCCCGGTGTCCCGAGCGACGACGCGTATGCCGGGTCGCGGTCGATCGAGCAGCTCGACCGTCACCTCGCCGGTCGATGCGAACCTGACGATGTTGCGCGCGACCTCGGACACGGCCGTCGCGAGCATGGTCAGGTCTGCTCCGCTGAAGCCTGCACGGACGGCCAGCTCCCGGGCCGCCGACCGGGCGGCGACGATGTCGGGGTCGGCATAGGCGAAGGCTTGGACGCTCGTCCATAGGTGCCCCGCCACACAGGTGAAGACCCCGCTCGACCGGGGACGTGACGCGGGACACTCCCTGCTGGACGCACTCTGGACGCCCAGGCTGCGTTCCCGCTGCCCCGCGCCAGCACGCATCCCTGCGCTTCACGTCCACGCGGCAGGAAAGATCCCCCGACATCCGCGTCATGCCGGGTCGACGAAGGCGTCACCCGGCCCGTGAGTACGGATCCGAACTTAGGTGGTGCTGCGCGCACGGTGGTTACATCCGCATCTGCGGCAGAGCGAAGCTCGGCGGGGCCGAGAACGAACTCCTATGACCTAGGCACGGGGTCGGGCACGACACCGGCTTGTAACGCCTGAACGAGTTCGGCGACCTCAGCCTTGGCCTCGTCCATGCTGCCGAACTCCTGTTGGAGCCACCAGTGATACCGAACGGCCATCCTGCGATTCTTCTGCCAGTAGACGCGGGCCGCCCAGGTCTGCGAGCGCCGCTCGGCAACGAGGTAGATCACGAGCCCCACCAGCAAGCCGGGAATGCTGCCCCAACAGAATTCGGGGACAAACGTCGGGAGCTTACTGGGGACGGCGAGCACCTTGTAGCGGCGCTGACCCACGAGGATCCAATCGCTCTCGGTGGGCCCCTCTTCATCCTCCTGGGCAAAGGCTCCCGGCTTCACGTCCTCACCAAACACCTGAAGCTCCGTCCCCCTCGGCGCCACTTTCTGCTGAGGCATGCGTGCTGGTCAGAGAGCCGACGAGGGGACTTGAACCCCTAACCCCTTGTTTACAAGACAAGTGCGCTGCCAATTGCGCCACGCCGGCACGCCTGCCGCAGCAGACGGCGACGATGGTACCGGCGCAGGCACCGGCGTCGAGAATCCGGGAGCACCCGGCATACGCGCTGGGGTCAGTGGGCGTTGAGGTAGGCCTGCAGCGCCCGCACGGTGGCGCGGTCGAGCGAGTGCGAACCGTTCTGGCGCGCACCGATCTTGGCCTGGAGTGCACGGACCGTCTTCGGGCCGATCACGCCGTCGGGCACCGAGCCGACCTTGCGCTGCAACGCCTGGATGTCCGCCCGGGACAGCGAGCCGTTGACCGAACCACCGACCCAGCGCTCGATGGCGGCGTTGGTCATCGGTCCACGGATGCCGTCGACGACCAGCTTGCCTGCGGACGGGGCGGCGGCGTGGGAGGCGTGCGAGACCGACGGGGCCCGGCGCACCGATGAGCGCGAGGCTGCCTGGGTCACGGTCGACCCGGCGTCGACCGCTCCGCCGTTGGCGCGGGTCAGCCCGGCGCGGGCGCCACAGGTCGGCCAGGCGCCAGGGCCCTGGGCCGAGAGGACCTTCTGGGCGATGGAGATCTGCTGGGCCCTAGTGGCGCGGTTCGCGGTCGCCGCGTAGCGCCCACCGCCATAGGCGTCCCACGTCCCGGCGGAGAACTGCAGGCCGCCGTAGTACCCGTTGCCAGTGTTGATCGACCAGTTCCCACCGCTCTCGCAGGCGGCGACCCGGTCCCAGACGGTCGAGGCGGCGGAGGCGGAGGTCGCGGTCGCCATGCCTCCTGCGACCGTGGCGACGCCGGCAGCGGCAACGCCGGTCACGCGCCGGCGCACAGGGTTGATCTTCCGAGCAGAGTGCTTCGGGGCATAGAACATGGCGGGGGGACTTCCTCTCCTGACCGGCGCCTGCGGGGTGAGCTGTCGGGTTCGGGCTGTCAGGTGCCCGGCCGGCCGGAGCCGGCTTCACCCCAAGGCCACCGTGGTGGCCGCATTGGGTCCCCCGTCCTCGTCTGCCCGGAGATCTTCCGGCGGGACATCCACCTGACGAGGCTCGGCGCGGTGGATGTGCATGGCTGTGGGTATGCCGTGTGCAGTTGTGAGCGCGCATTTGCGCAGGTGGTCCACCGTAGACGTGACACGCCCAAGGCGACAAGCAACTGGGCGATATTGACCGATGGCCGACCCCGGCAGCCCCGGCCAGAGCCCCCGTCCACGACCCGTCCACGACCCGTCCACGACCCGTCTGCGCGGGCGGTCAGCGGCGGCGAGCGCGCCGCTTCTGCACGATGCGGCGGTCGAACGGCGCGGCCATGAACTCCCCCAGCACGCTGCCGGCAGCGATGGCGAGCAGCGCGGCCATCGCCCCGAGCAGGGTCGTGAGGCCACCCTGCAGGGCGAGCGTGCCGGAGCTCGCGGACGCCCCGTTCACCATCTCGTAGAGCCCACGGAAGATGGCCAGACCGGGGAGCAGGCCATAGGACGCCGGCACGACGAGCACCATCGCCGGGGCTCCCATGCGCAGGGCCAGCAGTCGTCCGCCGCAACCGAGCACGGTGGCCGCGAGGCCCGCCGCCGCCAGGAAGCCGAGCCGGTCGACGTGTGACACCGCGAGCGACACGGCGACCCCGACGGCGCAGAGCACTCCACAGGGCAGGACCAGCAGCCGCCTGCTCCGCAACGACACCGCGCCGGCCACCCCCACCACGAACGCGCCCCCGACGGCCAGCGCAAGTGGGGCGTTGAGAGCTCTCGTCGCCAAGATCGAGGGGGAGGCGAGCTCCAGGTTGAGCGCACTGGTCAGGGCCAAGGTGAGGGACAGGCCCGTGGCCACTCCCAGGATGATGCCGGCCGTCGTCAGGAAGACGGCGAACATCCGTCCCGCGCCCGTGACCGAGTAGCCCGAGATCGCGTCCTCGAAGGCGGAGGCGACCGTGCGGCCCGGGAGCAGCACGGTGATCCCGCCGGCGACGATGAACGCGAAGTCGGACGACGACACGGGCAGCCACCCGCCAGCGCCCAGGCTGAAGGCACCCCAGGCGATCGTCGTCGCCATGAAGCCGCCGATGGCGCACTGGTAGAAGTCGGGCAGGCCACCACGCCCGAGGACGCGAGCGGCATACTCCACAAAGAGGGCCGACACCCCGGCGACGAGAGCAGGGACCGGACCGGCCCCGAGCATGACGGCGATGGCCGCGGCCAGCAGGCCGAGCGACCCACGCACCATCCACTTGGGCCAGAACCTCGGGGCCCGCCGGATCTCCAGCAGCTGCTCGGCCGCCGCCTCCCGGTCGTAGGAACCGGCGACGAGGTTCTCCACGAACTCGTGCACCGCCGTCAGCCTGGCGAAGTCGCGCGTCGAGGACCGCACCACTCGGAGCATGGTGATGGGCACGCCGGAACCGGTCGAGCACTGGACGAGCAACGACTGCAGCGTGATGTCGACCTCGAGGTTGTCCAACCCGGCGGCCGCGGCGACGGCGACCACGGACGACTCGACCTGGGGAGCGCCCGCGCCGCAACGCAGCATCAGCTCGCCGACGCGCAGCGCCAGGTCCAGGGACGCCCGCGCCTCACGCTCCTCGGCGGCAGCCTGACGTACCCGGGGATTGCGGTAGGGCGTGTGTCGAAGACTCTCGATCATCGGGAGCGTCTCGGTGAGCTCCTCACCACGCCAGATCCGGCTCTGTCGCAACATGGGACGGCGCCGGGTGGGTCGCGTCGACCGCCCCGGAGCGGCGGCCGGAGCGGCGGCCGGAGCGGCGGCCGGAGCGGCGGCCGGAGTGGCGGCCGGGTCGGTGGCGTGGCCCGGGTCGCCCGGGTCGCCCGGGTCGCGCTGCGTCATCCGGTGAGGCTGACGCCGGGCAGCCCCGCAGGCGCACGCATCGGCCACCACAGCGGAACGCCGGCGCGCTGCAGGCTCCACACGACCAGCACCCCGGCCGCGACCAGGAGCAGCACCACCACGACCTGGGTCGCCCGCTTCCCGGGGGTGACCCCGCGGATGATGCTGCGCGAGCCGCGACGCAGACCGGAGCCGCCGGGACCCCACCAGGCCATCAGGGCCGCGACGAGCGCGCCCACGGCCAGTGACGTCGCGGAGTTCGGGTGTGGCGAGCCGCCGACGACGGCGACGGTGGCGAGCGCGGCGCTGAACACCGCACAGATCCCGACCAGGAGCGGCAGGATCGCGCTGACCACCGTCGCGAGTGCACCCACGACGAGGTGCCAAGGGCTGGCGACGACGGCCACGGGAACGTCGGAGCGACGGCGGCCTCGGTGGTGCCGGCGCAGCACGAGCGAGGTCACCGACCGGTCCGCGGTGCGAGCAGCCCACGACCAGAGCACCGCGATGGCGGCCGCCACCACGGGGAAGCCCGCCGTCGCGGCCACGACGGCCGCCAGCATGGCCAGCAGGGTGCCGGTGCGTGCCGGCCGACCGATGCGCGGGTCGGGCTCGCCGACCTCTCCCGCCCAAGCGGCCTGCCACTCGGACACCTCGCCCTCAGGCGCGTCCCACGGGACGAGGTCCTGCTCTGGTTCGGGCGCCCACTGCGGTTCGGAGCTCCACTGAGGTTCGACGGGCAGCGCGACGGGGGCGGCCGCGACCGCCGGACGTTCCCAGCGGGCGGTGGCTCGGTGCTCCAACGGCTGGGTATGCCGTGGCGTCGAGAGGGCCTGCGTCACCGGCCGCCCCGTGGCGTAGCGCTCCAGCGCGTCGACGACCTCGTCGGCGTCGGGCCGCTGGTGCGGCTCGGGCGACAGCGCGGCATACAGAAGGGGCGCGAGGCGCGGGTCGACCCCGCTGAGGTCCGCCTCGCCGCGGCTGACGCGCGACAGCACCACGTCCATCGGGCCGCGACCGAAGGGCGGCGCGCCGCTGGCGGCGAAGGCCAGGGTGGCCGCCCACCCCCACCAGTCGGTGGCCTCGGTGACCGCCGCACCCCCGACCACCTCCGGGGACAGGTATCCGGGGGTGCCCATGACGAGTCCCGTCATCGTGATCCGGACGTCGTCGGCCATGTGGGCGATGCCGAAGTCGATGAGGACGGGGTCACCGTCGAGGAGCAGCACGTTCCCGGGCTTGAGGTCGCGATGGATGACGTCGGCGTCATGGATGGCGTGGAGGGCGTCAGCGAGCCCGCGGCCGAGCCGGAGCAGGTTGCCGTCCCGGATGGGGCCGGTCTCCTTGACCACGTCGTCCAGAGCGGGACCGGGAACGTAGCGCGTGACGAGATAGGGCCGCGCGCCGTCCAGGTCGGCGTCGATCACCGTGGCGACGCGATGGTCGTCGATCCGACGCAGGACGGCCACCTCGCGGGCCAGCCGGGAGCGGGCATCGCAGTCCTGGGCGACGTGCGGACGCAGCAGCTTGAGCGCCACGGCACGACCACTGGGGTCGAGCGCCAGGTGGACCACGCCCATGCCGCCCTCACCGAGCTGCTGGATGAGGCGGTACGGACCGATCCGGGGCCCGTCGGACGCGGCGGACCGGCCGTCGCTGCCCTCGATCGCCTCCGTGGTCATCCTCCTACGGTAAGCGAGGGACCCCTGTGAATCAGGTGAGGTTACTGCTGGATGTAGCCAACAAGTTGGTCACGCTCGGACTGCAGCTCGTCGATCCGGTGCTTGACGACGTCGCCGATGCTGACGATCGCGTGCAGCTTGCCGTCGACCACGATGGGCACGTGCCGGATGCGCAGGTCGGTCATCGTGCGAGCCAGCTCCTCGATCGGGATCTCGGGCGAGCTGGTCGTGACGTCGGCCGTCATGATCGAGCCCACCGGCGCCAGGAGGACGGCGGCGCCGTCACTCTGCAGGTGGCGCACGACGTCCCGCTCGCTGACGATGCCGTCGACGGTCTCACCGTCATCGCTGACGACGAGGGCACCGATGCGGTGCTCGGCGAGCAGGTCGAGCAGCCTTTCGACGGTCTCCTCGGAGCGGATGGTGACCACGTGGCCACCCTTGCGACGCACGACGTCCGAGATCCTCATGCTCAGACGGTAGACCGCCGGGAGGGCCACCGCTAGGGGAATCCGGGCATACGCGGCACCCACCCGGCCGAGGTGCCGTATGCCGCGTGGTCGCCCCCACGGCATACCCCGTGGTCCCCCCGCGACATGCCGCGTGGTCGCACCGCGACATAGGGTTGCCAGGGCAACTACACGAGGAGTTGATTTCCTGTGCCTCGCAGCCAGCAGCAGTTCGACCTGGTCATCGCGGCCAACCGACTGCCCGTGGACCGGGTCGTGGGCGACGACGGTGAGGTGTCCTGGCGGACCAGTCCGGGCGGTCTGGTCACCGCCATGGAGTCGGTCATGCGTGGCCGGGAGGGCGCCTGGGTCGGGTGGGCCGGCGAGGCAGGGGACGCCCCGGAGCCGTTCGTCGAGAACGACATGTACCTGCGTCCGGTGCCCCTGTCCGAGGACGAGGTGGCCCACTACTACGAGGGCTTCAGCAACGACACCCTGTGGCCGATCTACCACGACGTGATCGTCCCGGCGACCTTCCACCGCTACTGGTTCACGGCCTACGAGAAGGTCAACCGGCGGTTCGCCGAGGCGGTCTGCCAGGTCGCCGCGCCGGGCGCGACGGTGTGGGTGCACGACTACCAGCTCCAGCTCGTGCCCGCGATGGTGCGCGAGCTGCGGCCGGACGTGAGGATCGGCTGGTTCGACCACATCCCGTTCCCCCCGGTGGAGCTGTTCGCCCAGCTGCCGTGGCGGCGGGCCGTGCTCGAGGGACTGCTGGGGGCCGACTACCTGGGGTTCCAGCGGGTCGCCGACGCGCAGAACTTCGTCCGCGCGTGCCGACAGCTGCTCGGCCTGCCCACCAAGGGCGACACGGTCTCGGTGTCTCGCGCCGCGGACAGCCGGCGGGTGCGGGCCAGCGCCGTCCCGATCTCGATCGACTACACCGGGCTGGAGGCGGTCGCGAAGCTGCCGGAAACGCAGCAGCGCGCCAAGGAGATCCGCGAGTCGCTCGGCAACCCGCGCACCCTGCTGCTCGGCGTGGACCGGCTCGACTACACGAAGGGCATCGGGCACCGGATCAAGGCCTACGGTGAGCTCCTCGAGGAGGGCCAGGTCTGCCCACCGGAGGAGGTCTTCGTGCAGGTGGCCACCCCGAGCCGCGAGAGGGTGGCGGCATACCGCGAGCTGCGGCACGAGATCGAGGGCGAGGTCGGACGCCTCAACGGCGAGCACAGTCGCATCGGTGCGCCGGCCGTGCACTACCTGCACCACTCCTACCCGCGCCAGGAGATGGCGGCGCTGTACCTCGCGGCCGACGTGGTCCTCGTGACGCCGCTGCGCGACGGCATGAACCTCGTCGCCAAGGAGTACGTCACCTGCCGCCCTGACGAAGGCGGCGCCCTCGTGCTGTCCGAGTTCACCGGGGCGTTCCACGAGCTGCACCAGGCGTTCGTCTGCAACCCGCACGACATCGAAGGCCTCAAGCAGACGATCATGCGAGCGATCGAGACTCCGGAGAAGGAGAAGCGGCGCCTGATGCGGGCGATGCGCCGCCGGGTCGCCGACCACGACGTGCAGCGGTGGGCGTCACGCTTCCTCGAGGCCCTCGCCGTCGCCCCCGACCGACCCCAGCGGACGACCAAGGAGCAGCAGGCCGACGACGACCACGCCACAGCCGACCGCAGGGCACGCGACCTGCACCAGGCCGCGCCGCAGCAGGCCACCCGATGACCCAGCCCTCGTCGTCGTCCTCGTCGTCATCCCCGGAACTCTCGGCGGCGGCAGCGGCAGCCGCCTTGGTGGCGAAGACGTGGTCGGTCGCTCTGGTGGAGGCGATCGACGAATTCGCCTGTGCGCCAACGGTGCTCGTGGCGTCGGACTTCGACGGCGTGCTCGCGCCCCTCGTCCAGGACCCGATGGCGTCGCGGCCCCTGCAGGGCACCATCGAGAGCCTGGAGGGCCTGGCGGCCCTTCCCCGCACGTATGCCGCGGTGGTGTCCGGGCGTGACCTGGAGACGCTGACCCTGCTCACCGGCCTGGCCGGCAGCCGAGTCACCCGGATCGGCAGCCACGGCGCCGAGACGAGCGCCTCTGGCACCCCGGCCCTCACCGACGAGCAGCGGCTGGCCCTGGGTCGCATCACCGACGACCTGAAGGACCTGTGCGCCAGCCTGCCGGCCGGCCCCTCCCTGGAGTTCAAGCCGGGCGCGGTCGTGTTCCACACCCGCCGGATGACGGATGAGTCCGCCGCGCGCGAAGCCGAGGAGGCGGCGCTCGAGGTGACCACACGGCATACCGGGTTGCACGTGCTGCACGGCAAGCACGTGGTGGAGGTGAGCGTCGTGCAGGCCGACAAGGGCACCGCGCTGGTGGCCCTGCGCGACGAGCTGGGCGCCGACGTGGTCGCCTACTTCGGCGACGACGTGACCGACGAGGACGCGTTCCGGGCGCTCGGCAGCGATGACGTGACGGTCAAGGTGGGGCCTGGCGCGACGGCCGCGCGGTTCCGGGTCGACTCGCCGGAAGAAGCCGCTGCCGCGCTTCGCCTGCTGTTCGAGCGGCGCTCCCGGCAGTAGTCGGTCGGGCCTCGCAAGCCCGGTCTGGCCTGACGTTCCGTGCCCTGTGGATGACACTGGCACGGTTCACGTTTGTTTGCATAGACTCGCGTGCGATCGGGTAGCGGGGGCTGCTGGAGGGGAGATCGAGCGTGAGTCCTGTGCGTGCGTATGCCGTGGGCGGCCTTGTCGGGGCGCTCGCCCTGGTCGGGTGCACCCGGGGTGGCGTCGACCCGCCGCCGAGCACGTCGGCCACGGTCGCGGCTCCGACCCCGAGCTCGACGACTCCGACAACTTCGGCTCTGACGACGAGTCCTTCGAGTGCCGCGACGGCGACGGTGGAGATTCCGGCGGCCGCACGAGCCCATACGCCGGCCGGCGCCGAAGCCTTCGTGAAGTTCTTCATGGTCCAGGTCAACGTCGCGTGGACCAGGCCGCAGGCGGGCCTGATTCCTCCGCTCGGGGAGCCCGGCTGTCTCTCGTGCCAGTCCTTCGAGCGCACCGCCAGCGACCTGGTTGCCAAGGGCCACCGCTATGCCAAAACGCCCGCGACCTACACCAGGTTCGAGGCGTTGAGCGGCGCGCCCGGCGGTCGCCAGTACGTCCGGGTGCTGGGGACCCAGCACCGAGTCGACATCGTCGATTCAGCGGGACGAGTTGTCAGCACGGACGCTGAAAAACCGATCGCGGTCAACGCCATGACCGTCTGGCAGGGGGACCAATGGCTCCTGTACGACATGGGGTAGGGGTCTTCGCTGCTGGGGTGACCCTGAGCGCGGCGGGGCTCGTCGGCCTGGCCGACGCCGCCCGAGCGGACATCACCGGATCCTGGGCTGCCACCGGGACCCGCATGTCGAACTGGGATCGAGCCGAGCTGAGGCGGATCAAGGCCGAGGCCGCCGCAAACGCGGCCGCGACTGGCCTGCGGCATGAGTACGCGTCCGTCGCGAACTGTGGGACCAACAATCCGGCCTCGCCGAATCCCGACGACCTGTGTACGGATGCCGCCCGGTACTGCGCCGGCAACCCCCCGGGACAGGGGCTGGGCCCGAGCGTCAGGTTGTTCCGACGTGCGGTGAACGCCTCCGGCCAGCCGACCGGACCGTGGGAGCAGTACGGAATCACGTGCTTCCCCGAGGACGCTCCCGGCGCCCGACCGGGGGTGACGATGGCGATGGTGCTCGCGGCCTTCCACGACACCGCCTTCGCCAAGCCGACGCTGGAAGTCCAGCCGAAAGGCAACGTCACGCTCGTGACCCTGCCGACGTACTTCGAGACCCGGTGGCCCGGGACCGGCTTCGAGCCGGGCGAGGTCGACCACGTGGACCCGGCGCGGATGGCCGGCTTCAGGGTGGAGATCCGGCCGCGGCTCAAGTCCGTCGTGTACCTCTACGGGGACGGCACCTCGAGTGGGCCGACGACCTCGCTGGGTGGCCCGTACCCCACCGGCGACATCACCAAGTCCTACTCGCGGGCCGGTGACTTCACCATCCGCGCAGCCGCCACCTACACCGGCGAGTTCCGTGTCAACGGCGGCGAGTGGATCGACATCCCGGGGAACGTCACGATCCAGGGCACCCCCGAAACCCTCCAGGTGAAGACCGCCAAGGCCAGGCTCTACACCCGCTGAGGGCGACTCGCTCAGCGGCATCTGCGGGGCACTCGAGCCGTATCCGTGCCGTATCCGCGCCGTTTCGCCGCGATATCGCACCACTGACCACATCCGTCTCGACTTATCCACATGAGCGCGAATGATGGTGGGGCGCAATGGATTTGCCCGCCCACAACACGGCTTGGGCTGTCAGTGGTCGCGCCTAGGGTGGTTGGCATGGCGATCAGTCCGGACACCACCACCCGCTCGAGCTGCGGGCACCTTGGTGACGGATGTGCCAGCCGGGGCTCGGCCAGCGGTCGTGATCGACCGGTGCTCGGTGGCGCGTGGGTGGCCGGCGAAGCGCTGGCCGCAGGTGAGCCGGGTCGGCTGTGGGCGCTGACCGATACAGAGGTGGCCCAGGCGATGCAGACGCTCGGGGTTCTGGCAGTCAGCGTCGACGCGCACCTCGTGGCGGTGCTGGCCGAGGCGAAGCGGCGCAGCCTCGGCAGTGGCGACGGGTGGGGACCGGTCGACTGGGCGCACGCCATGGCGCCGCTGCTGCCACTGCGAGAACTGCGCGACCTGGACGCCGTCGCCACCGAGGCTGCCTCCGACGACCTGAGACTGGTCGACGTGGTGGACGCGTGCGCCGCGGGCACAGCTGCTGGGACTGCGGCCGGAACCACTGCCGAGGGCGAGCCCCTGCCGGTCGGCAAGGCTGCGCAGATCGTCCGGTTCCACCACAGCATCCGCGGCATGGCCGACCCGGACGAGCTCGAGGAGGTCACCGGCATCCTCCTACACTCCGCGCGCGGCGTCGACGGGCTCGGTGAGCGCGAGCTCGCCGCCGCGGTGCGGCACGCGGGCCAGGTGATGCGCCCCGACCGGCTGGTCGAACACGACGCCGACCTGAGGCGTGCGCATCGATCGCTCGTCAAGGGCCCGGGCCCGGTGGGGTTGAGCCGCTACACCTTGATCCTCGACGAGGAAGGCGCGGCGATCGTCGACGCCGCGGTCGACGCCTTGGCCAGACCCCGACCGGACGCAGACACGGGGGCCCACGACCCACGCACCCCCGCAGCCCGGAGGGCAGACGCGTTGCTGGACCTGGTCACCCGGGCCGTGGGGGCCCCGGACGGGGCGCCCCGCCAAGCCAAGACCAGCCTTGCGGTGACCATCAATCTCGACGTGCTGCAGGGCCACTCCCGCGGTGCGGGGCTCACGATGGCCGGTGAGATCCTGACCACCGACACAGTGCGCCGGCTGGCGTGCGACGCCCAGGTCATCCCCGTCATCCTGGGCAGCCGCGGCGAGATCCTCGACCAGGGCATGGCCAGGAGATTGTTCGACCGAGCACAGATCCGGCACCTGTGGCTCAGAGACGGACACTGCACGTTCCCGGGCTGCTCGAAACCGGCCGCATGGACGGACGCACACCACCTGATCCACTGGATCGACGAAGGACCCTCCGATGTCGGCAACGCAGCCCTGCTCTGCCGTGCTCACCATACCGTCGTCCACCGCGAACGCTATGCCGGCGCCGTGGTTGACGGCCCGGGCGGCATCCATGTCCGTTGGGACTTGACCCGCGGCTCCTACGACACGCACGTCGCGCGACACCGTTCCGCGACGGCTCTCCTGTCGGCCGGACAAGCCTCGACAGACCCAGCCCCGACAGACCCAGCCTCGGTAGACCCACCCTTGGGCGACGCAGCTGTGGTCGACCCTGGCTCCCCGGACCCCGGGCCGCCGCGACGATGACCTCGCTCCACACCCCGTCCACCCGGGCGGGGACGTAGCCCTGCCCTCGGGCATGCATCCGGCCGGCGTGACCGGGACCGGGGGAACCTGCCGGAGGGCTCAGCGTGGTGGAGCAGCACCGGTCGAGGAGCGCACCACGAGCTCGGGCCGGAAGATGTACTCGGCCCGAGGCGCGGGCTCCCCGGCGATCTCGTCGAGCAGTGCCCGCACCGCGGCCTCGGCCATCGCCTGCACGCTCTGCCGGACGGTGGTCAGCGGTGGGTCGGTGAACGCGATCAGCGGCGAGTCGTCGTAGCCCACCACCGAGAAGTCCCGCGGCACCTGCTTCCCCGCGCGCCGAGCGGCCCGGATCGCGCCGAGCGCCATGAGGTCGGAGCCGCAGACGACGGCCGTGCAGCCCTTCTCGATCAGCCGAGCCCCGGCGGTGTCGCCCCCCTCCACCGAGAACATCGTCCGCTCGATGAGCTCGTCCACGTCGTCGCGGCCCAGCAGGCTGCGCATCGAGGCGCGGAACCCGTCGATCTTCCGGATGACCGGCACGAACCGCTCCGGCCCGACCGCCAGACCGATCTGCGTGTGGCCGAGCTGGACGAGGTGGGTCAGCGCGAGCTCCATGGAGGCGACGTCGTCGTTGGAGATGAAGGGCGCGTCGATCCCCTCGCAGTAGCCGTTGACCAGAACGATCGGCAGCTCCCGCTCGCGCAGGCTCGTGTACCGCTCCGGGTCCGTGGTGACGTCGGCGTGCTGGCCCGAGACGTAGATGATCCCGGCGACGCCGCGGTCCAGCAGCATCTGCACGTACTCGTCCTCGTGCACCCCGCCGGGCGTCTGCGTGCACAGCACCGGGGTGAACTGGTGCCTGGCCAGAGCCGTCTCGATGATCTGCGCGAATGCAGGGAAGATCGGGTTGGTCAGCTCCGGGACGATCAGCCCGACGAGGTCGGCGGTCCTGCGCCGCAGCCGTGACGGGCGGTCGTAGCCGAGGATGTCCAGCGAGGTCAGCACCGCCTCGCGGGTGGACTCGGCGACCCCGGGCTTGCCGTTGAGCACCCTGCTGACGGTCGCCTCGCTGACGTCCGCGTGTGCCGCGATGTCAGCCAGTCTCGCCTTCATGGGCGCGACGGTAGCAAGAACTTGCAGGCCTGACGGACAGACACGGTGCAAGAAATTTCACGTTGGCCGCCCGGGCCGCGTGATGACCGGGTTGCGAAAACGTTTCCACCTGGGCGCCCGCAGGCCGGACCAGCACTGGCGCAACGCCCCTGGCTGGGCCACACTGAGGCCACCGCAGACACCGACGTCAGCGGCAGCACCACCCTTTACAACGGATCGTCCGGCACGTTCCTGCCGGTGAAGGAGAGGCAACGTAGCCATGGCAACAGTCAAGTTCGACGAGGCGACCCGGCTCTACCCGGGCAATGACAAGCCCTCGGTTGACAAGCTCAACATCGACATCGAGGACGGCGAGTTCCTCGTCCTGGTCGGTCCCTCCGGATGTGGCAAGTCCACCTCCCTGCGCATGCTCGCGGGCCTCGAAGAGGTCAACGCCGGCAAGATCTGGATCGGTGACCGAGACGTCACCAACCTGTCCCCCAAGGACCGCGACGTCGCGATGGTCTTCCAGAACTACGCGCTCTACCCCCACATGACGGTGGCCGACAACATGGGCTTCGCGCTCAAGATCGCCGGCGTCGACAAGGGCGAGATCCGCAAGCGCGTCGAAGAGGCTGCCAAGATCCTCGACCTCGAGGCTTACCTCGAGCGTAAGCCCAAGGCCCTGTCCGGTGGTCAGCGCCAACGTGTCGCCATGGGACGTGCGATCGTGCGCTCCCCCCAGGTGTTCCTCATGGACGAGCCGCTGTCGAACCTCGACGCCAAGCTCCGCGTCCAGACGCGCACCCAGATCGCGTCGCTGCAGCGCCGGCTCGGCGTCACCACGGTCTACGTCACGCACGACCAGGTCGAGGCCATGACGATGGGCGACCGGGTCGCGGTGCTCAAGGACGGCCTGCTCATGCAGTGCGACACTCCGCGCCGCATGTACGACCACCCGAACAACGTGTTCGTGGCCGGCTTCATCGGCTCCCCGGCCATGAACCTGCTCGACGTCGACGTCGCTGACGGCGGGGTCAAGGTCAGTGGCAGCGTCATGCCGGTCGACCGCGAGGTCCTCGCGTCCGCTCACGGCAAGTCGATCACCATGGGTGTGCGACCCGAGGACCTCGAGCTCACCAGCGAGGGTGGCGGCGGCATCCCCGTCACCGTCGACGTGGTCGAGGAGCTCGGCGCCGACGCCTACATCTACGGCTCCGCCAAGGTGCACCAGCACGTCGACGCCGATGACGACGCCGACGCTCCCGAGCGTCCGTTCATCGCCCGCGTCGACGGCCGGCGTCCCCCGAAGAAGGGCGAGACCGTCTACCTCGCCCCGAAGCAGGGCCACCTGCACCTGTTCGACTCCGAGACGGGTCAGCGCCTCGAGAACTGACGGTCTCCGCTGAACCGAGGCGAGAGCAAGCACGGTATGCCGTGTGGCCGGTTCCCGTTCGCGGGAACCGGCCACACCGGTATCCGCCCCACGACACCAGAGCGAGGGTGAGGACGTGGCACTCCAGATCACGGCGGCCCGGCCTGACCCGGCCCTGCTCGACCTCCCATGGGAGCTTCCCCTGGAGAGCTGGCCGGAGAAGCACCTCGCGGCGCTGCCCCGGGGGATCTCGCGGCACGTCGTCCGGTTCGTCAAGCTGTCGGGGCGGGTCCTGGCGGTCAAGGAGATCAAGGCGGACATCGCGGCCCGCGAGTACCAGATGCTGCGGATGCTGAACCGTCTCGACCTCCCCTGCGTGGTCCCGTTCGGCGTGGTCAGCGGACGGGAGACCCCCGACGGGTCACCCCTGGACGCCTGCCTGATCACCCGGCACCTCCAGTTCTCACTGCCCTACCGCGCCCTGTTCAGCCAGTCCCTGCGACCGGACACCTCGACCCGGCTGATCGACGCGCTGGCGGTCCTGCTGGTCCGGCTCCACCTCGTCGGCTTCTGGTGGGGCGACGTGTCGCTGTCCAACACGCTGTTCCGGCGCGATGCCGGAGCGTTCGCGGCATACCTCGTCGATGCCGAGACCGGTGAGCTGCACCAGTCGCTGACCGCGGGGCAGCGAGAGCACGACCTCGACATCGCCCGGGTCAACATCGCCGGCGAGCTGATGGACCTGGAGGCCGGCGGCTTCCTCGAGGCCGGGGTCGACCCGGTCGACACGTCCAACCGCATCGTCACGCGCTACACCGACCTGTGGACGGAGCTCACCGGTCTCGAGCGGTTCGAGAGCGGCGACCGGTGGCGCGTCGACGAGAGGATCCGTCGCCTGAACGAGCTCGGCTTCGACGTCGACGAGCTCGCCATCTCGACCGACATCGGCGGGACGACGATCCAGATCCAGCCCAAGGTGGTCGATGCCGGGCACCATTCGCGCCGCCTGCTGCGGCTCACCGGCCTCGACGTCGAGGAGAACCAGGCGCGCCGCCTGCTCAACGACCTGGACTCCTACCGCGCGGACACCGACCGGCAGAACGACGACGAGGAGATCGTCGCGCACGACTGGCTGTCCAAGATCTACGAACCCATCACGCGCACCGTCCCGCGGGACCTCGCCGGCAAGCTCGAACCGGCCGAGCTGTTCCACGAGGTCCTCGAGCACCGGTGGTATCTCTCCGAGCGCGCTGGTCGCGACATCCCCATCGAGGACGCCATCCGCGACTACGTGTCGACCGTCCTGCCGAGCAAACCCGACGAGGCGACGGTGGTGGGCGTCGACACCGTCGAGATGCCCGTCCTCGCGATGTTCGAGGACACCGCTGACGACGACCCGCGGCCGGCTCCTCGACACCAGGCGTGATCACGACCGCATCGCCCGCGTGCAGGCTAGGGTGACCGTCGCCCGCTCGATCCACAACACGAGCGCCGACCTGCAGGGGAAACCATGGCCGAGCAGCCGAACCAGCCCACCGCACCACAGCCGAACCCACCGCAGCCGAGCGCACCGCAGCCGTTCGCGGCACCCGCCTACGGCGCACCCATCGGGTACGCCGTTCCCACGGCATACGGGGTCGGAGGCCCGTGGGGACCGCTCGCCGGCTGGGGCACCCGGGTCGCGGCATACCTCATCGACGGTCTGTTGCAGCTGATCGGGATGATCCCCTACGTCATCGGGATCACCCTGTTCGTCGCGGCGGCTACGAAGACCCCCAGCTACGACAGCACCTACCCGGGCGCTGCCCCGGTGGAGACGGGCGGCGACCCCGCCCTCATGGCCGCGGGTGGGCTGTTGTGCGTGCTCGGACTGCTGCTGATGCTCGGCATCGCGATCTGGAACCGTGCCTTCAAGCAGGGGCGCACCGGCCAGAGCATCGGCAAGAAGGCGATGGGCATCATGCTGCTCGACGAGAACACGGGGCGGCCGATCGGCGCTGGGATGGCCTTCGTGCGCGACCTGGCGCACACCCTCGACGGGTTCTTCTACCTGGGCTACCTCTGGCCGCTGTGGGACGACAAGCGGCAGACGTTCGCCGACAAGATCCTCAGCACGGTCGTGGTCGAGACGCCCAAGGGCTGACCCGCCGACGGGGCTGACGGGGCGGACAGGCTCCGCTCAGGCAGGGGACAGCCAGGTCCAGCCCGGCACGTTGCGCAGCACCCAGAACGCGAGCACCAGCGTGAGCAGCCCGTAGAGGAGCACGGGCGGCGCCACCCAGGTCCGGGGCAGACCACGCCAGAGCCGCCGCGTCCAGAGGACGAAGGCGACGACGAGGCCGCCGGCAGCGAGCACCATCAGCGGGTTGCGGGCCACCGCGCCTGCGAAGTCGCCGTGCGCGAGGTCATGCAGGGCGCGCAAGGAACCACACCCCGGGCAGTAGTAGCCGGTCACGGCCAGGAACGGACACGTCGGGTAGTGGCCCGGCTGGTTGGGGTCGACTGTGGCGACCAGGGTGGTCGCCGCCACGGCCGCCGCCAGGACCAGGCCGGGCGCGCGCAGCGCCCCGAACCCCCGTGGGTGGACGGGTGGCGCGGGGCGCTGCGTTGTCGCGGTCATGAGGTGCCTCGGGTGAGCGAGACCTACTTGTTCATGTTCGGCAGGACGACCGCGAAGTAGATGCCGTTGACCACGATGCCGACGATGGCCGCGATGATCGCGAAACGCTTTGCCTTCTCGGACGAGGCCTGGGCGCCGCCAACGTCACCGGAGGCGTACTTGCCGTTGACCTGGGCCGCGAAGACGATCGAGGCGATGCCGAACGGAAGGCAGCAGAAGATCGTCGACAGGATGGCCCACACGAGGTAGTTCGGCGGCGGCGTGCCCCCGGCCGTCGGCTGGTTGTATCCGGGCGCGGGCGGAGGAGGCGGAGTGCCGTAGTCAGACATGCGGTGTGATCCCTTCGGGTATGCGAGTGTCACCCCCCCATGGGCGCGACGGGCGAAACGCTAGCGGATACGTCCCGTTGCGTGGGGTCAGATCGCCCGACGTCTCGCCACTTCGTACAGCGCGACTCCCGTGGCGATGCCTGCGTTCAGCGACTCGACCGCGCTCGACATGGGGATCGACACGATCTGGTCGCAGTTCTCCCGGACCAGGCGGGACAGCCCCTTGCCCTCGGACCCGGTCACGATGACGATCGGCTCGGTGGCCAGCTCGAGGTCGGGCAGCTGGACGTCGCCCTCCATGTCGAGCCCGAGGATGAAGAAGCCGGCCTTGCGGTACTCCTCGAGCGCACGAGTCAGGTTCGAGGCCAGCGCCACGGGCACTCGGGCTGCGGCACCCGCCGAGGTCTTCCAGGCGCTCGCGGTCATGCCGACCGAGCGGCGCTCGGGGACGACCACACCGTGGCCGCCGAACGCTGCCACCGACCGGATGATGGCACCGAGGTTGCGGGGGTCCGTGATCCCGTCGAGGGCGACCACCAGCGGTATGCCGGGCGTCTGCGGGTCGATGAAGTCACTCGGGTGGGCGTACTCGTAGGGCGGGACCTGAAGGGCCAGGCCCTGGTGGACCGCACCGTCGGTGAGTCGGTCCAGCTCGCCGCGTGGGGTCTCCAGGACCGCGATGCCCTTGGCGGTCGCGGTCTTGAGCGCCTCACGCACGCGGTCGTCGGAGTCGATCCTGCCCGCCACGTACATGGTCGTGACGGGGACGTCCGCCCGCAGCGCCTCGACGACCGAGTTGCGACCGGCGACGATCTCGCTGGATGCCTTGCCGCGGCGCGAGCCACCCCGGCTCGCACTGGGCCGGGCTCCCGGCCGGGATCCGCTCCCCCCGGCACGCTTCTCGGCGGCAGCAGCCATCCGGTTGGCCTTGTGCTTGGGTCGCTCCTCGGCCTTCGGCGTGGGCCCCTTGCCCTCGAGGCCGCGTCGGCGCTGTCCGCCCGAGCCGACCTGCGGGCCCTTCTTCGACGCGCCCTTGCGAACGGCGCCGCGTCGCTGGGAGTTGCCAGCCATGGGTGTTCCTCTCAGCTCTCGCGGCGGGCGAGCGACCAGTTCGCTCCCGACGCCGTGTCTTCGATGACGATGCCGGCCGCCCCCAGCTGGTCGCGGATCGCGTCCGCGGTGGCGAAGTCGCGCGCTGCACGGGCCGCGGCTCGGGCCTCGAGCTGGACCTGCACGAGGGCATCCAACGCGTCCTGCGCATCCCCGGCGCCGTTGTCGGTGCCACCGCCCCAGTGCGGGTCGAGGGGGTTGATGCCGAGCAGGTCGGTCATGGCGACGACGGCGGCGAACGCGGTTGCCAGCGCCTGGTCGTCACGGTCGTCGAGGGCGGTGTTGCCCGCCCGGACGGTGTCGTGGACCACCGCGAGCGCGCCCGACACGTTGAGGTCGTCGTCCATCGCCGCGGCATACAGGTCCGGCACGCAAGCGTGGTCCGGTGTCGTGGAGGTGCCTTCGGGCAACGCCCGCAGGGCACGGACCAGGAAGCCCTCGATCCGCTCGACGGCTGCCTCGGCCTCACGCAGCGAGCCCTCGTGGTACTCGATCGTGGAGCGGTAGTGGGCCGCGGTGAGGTAGTAGCGCAGCGCCAGCGGGCGGGCGACCTTGATGACCTCGGAGACGATGAGGCTGTTGCCGAGGGACTTGCTCATCTTCTCGCCGCCCACGGTGACCCAGGCGTTGTGCAGCCAGTACGTCGCGAACGGCAGGCCCGCGGCGTGCGACTGGGCCTGCTCGTTCTCGTGGTGGGGGAAGCGCAGGTCGACGCCGCCTCCGTGGATGTCGAAGGCGTCGCCGAGGTACTTGCGCGCCATGGCGGAGCACTCGAGGTGCCAGCCCGGGCGACCGGTGCCGAACGGCGTCGCCCAGGAGGCCGTCGCGGGCTCGGACTCCTTGCGGCCCTTCCAGAGCGCGAAGTCACGGGGGTCACGCTTGCCCCGCGGGTCCGCGTCCTCGGCGGCCTCCATGTCGTCGATCCGCTGGTGGGTCAGGGAGCCGTACTCGGGAAAGCTCTTGACGTCGAAGTAGACGTCGCCGCTCTCGTCCGGCGCGGGGTAGGCGTGGCCCTTGTCGACCAGCGTCTCCATGAGGGCGACCATCTCGGGGATGTGTCCGGTGGCCCGCGGCTCGTAGGTCGGCGGCAGCACCCCGAGGGAGGAGAGCGCCGCCGACGTCGCGACCTCGTTGCGGTAGGACAGCGCGAACCACGGCTCGCCGGCCTCGGCGGACTTGGCGAGGATCTTGTCGTCGATGTCCGTGACGTTGCGGATGAGGGTGACGTCGTAGCCGTGGCGACCCTCGAGCCACCGGCGCAGCACGTCGAACGCGACGGTGAACCGCACGTGTCCGATGTGGGGCGCAGCCTGGGTCGTGAGCCCGCAGATGTAGATGCCCACCCGACCGGGGACCAGTGGGGTGAAGTCGCGCAGCTCGCGCGCGGCGGTGTCGTACAGGCGAAGACTCACGGCGCAAGGCTACCTGCGGGACCACCCCCCGGCCGAAACGGCGAGGCCCCCGGGCCCTCGTCGGCGACGGCGGTCGAGCCCCTCCGGGAGGTGGCGTGCGGCGCGCCTGCTCCCTCAGTTCACGGGGAGGACGAGTGCGATCGCGATCGCGGCGACTCCCTCACCGCGACCGGTGAGCCCCAGCCCGTCCGTCGTCGTCCCGCTCAACGACACCGGAGCCCCCGTGCAGGTCGTCATGGCGTCCTGCGCCTCGGGACGGCGACTGCCGATCCTGGGCCGGTTCCCAATGACCTGGACGGCGACGTTGCCGATCTCGAAACCGGCCCCGCGGACGAGCCTGGCCGCCTCGCCGAGCAGGGTCAGCCCGGACGCCCCCGCGAGCTCGGGATTGTCCGTGCCGAAGTGCACGCCGAGGTCGCCGAGGCCGGCGGCGGAGAACAGAGCGTCGCAGGCCGCGTGACAGGCAACGTCCGCGTCGGAGTGTCCCGCAAGGCCCGTCTCCCCGGGCCACAGCAGGCCGCCGAGCCACAGCTCGCGGTCCGAACCCTGCGGCGCGAAGGCGTGGACGTCGACACCGATGCCGGTGCGCGGCATACCGGGAAGGACCATGGCCCCATCCAACCATCCGGCGCCCCTCACAAAACGGGGTGAGGGTCGTGCCGCGGCCGCACTAGGGTTCCCTCGCATGACCGACAGCGAGGCTCTCCTGGACATCCCCGTCATCGTGGGCGACCTGGTCACGCTGCGTCCACACACAGTCGCCGACGCCGACGGCGTCCTGGAGCGAGCCGTGGACCCACTTGCGCAGCGCTTCACGACGGTCCCGTTGGCCTACACGCGGGACATGGCGGTCGACTACGTCACCGTGTTCACGGCACCCTCGGCGGCGCAGATCTCCTGGGCGATCGAGGTGCAGGGCAGGTATGCCGGCACGATCGACCTGCGCGTGATGCCGGTCGACGCGGGCGCCGGGTCCCTGGGCTTCGCGACCCACCCGGACTTCCGCGGCCGCGGGGTCATGTCCGAGGCTGTCCGGCTCGTGGTCGCCCACGCCTTCGACAGCCTCGGTTGGCAGACCGTCAGTTGGGAGGCTCACGCCGGGAACTGGGGCAGCGCGAAGGCTGTGTGGCGCGCCGGGTTCCCGGTGCCGACGTTCGTGCCCGACCTGCTGGTGGAGCGCGGTCGGCTCGTCGACGGCTGGATCAGCACCGTCCACGCGCCCGCTCCCGCAGGCCCGGTCACCTCGTGGGAGCAGGTGCAGGCCGCCCTCAGTCGCTGAGGTGCCGCTCCGCCAGGGCCAGGTCGTCCGGTGTGGTGATCTTGAACGCGAGGCGGTCCCCGTCCACCACGCGCACGTGGCCGCCCATCCGTTCGACCAGGGCTGCGTCGTCGGTGGCCCGCGCACCCGAGGCGTGGGCGTGCTGCAGGACCTCGCGCAGGAAAGCCTGAGGCGTCTGGATCGCTCGCAGCATCGCCCGGTCCGGCGTCGCGGTGACCCGGCCGGCCCCGTCGACGACCTTGACGGTGTCCGTGACCGGGATGCCGGGGACGACGGCGGGGTGACCAGACCGCACCTCGTGCACCAGCCGGGAGAACAGGGTGGGCGGCGCGAGGGCGCGCGCTGCGTCGTGCACCAGGACGATGCCGTCCTCGGGACGCAGCGCGGCAAGGCCGGCCGCCACGGAGTCGGTGCGCTCGACGCCACCGGCGACCACGTCGACGTCACCCGGGCGACTGCTCCGGGACGCGATCGCGCCCGCCTCCCTCAGGTGGGAAGCGGGCGCGACCACGACGACGTGGGAGACCTCGGGTGCCGTGAGGGCGCGCTGGACGGCGTGCTCGAGCAACGGCATACCCGCCAGGACCACGAAGGCCTTGGGCTGGGCAGCGCCGAGCCGAGTGCCCTGTCCTCCAGCAACGAGGACGACGGCAACGCTCAGGAGGCGAGCACCTCGTCGAGGATCGCCTCGGCCTTGTCCTCGTTCGTCTTCTCGGCGAGCGCGAGCTCGGAGACGAGGATCTGACGAGCCTTGGCGAGCATGCGCTTCTCGCCGGCGGACAGGCCACGGTCCTTGTCACGACGCCACAGGTCGCGGACGACCTCGGCCACCTTGATGACATCGCCGGAGGCGAGCTTCTCGAGGTTGGCCTTGTAGCGGCGCGACCAGTTGGTCGGCTCCTCCGTGTGGGGGGCGCGAAGGACGGCGAAGACCTTGTCCAGGCCCTCCTGTCCGACGACGTCCCGGACGCCGATGTCCTCGCAGTTGTCTGCGGGCACTTCGATCGTCAGGTCGCCCTGGGCCACCTTGAGCTTGAGGTAGATCTTCTCCTCGCCCTTGATCGTGCGGGTGTTGATTTCTTCGATGAGTGCAGCCCCGTGGTGGGGGTACACGACCGTCTCGCCGACCTTGAAAACCATGTGCTGTTTTCCCCTTTCGCGACTCTCAGAATATCACGCCACGCCGACGTCAGGAAAGCCACGCAGAATGCGTTTGCGCAGGTCAGGGGCGCGTAAAGGCCTTACGGGACAACGATTTCGGTCTTGACAGAATGGCCACTTCCGTGCAACGCGCACGGGTGCACACACCCGGGTAGCCGCCCGGCAGGCGGCCGGTAGGCTGTCCCCCGTGACCCGCCGAACCCCCCTGGCCACCCGTTCCGGACGCCGCACCACCAGCCCGCGCCCCTCCCTCCGACGTCTCCTGCCGGTGGTCGTGACAGGCGCCGCCCTCGCGCTGTCGGCCTGCCAGACGCAGTCGCCGATCCAGACCGAAGTGCCGTACATGCCGGCCGACGGCGTGGCCGTGGACCTCGGTGCCGTGCACGTGCGCGACCTCGTGATCATCAGCGGCGGCAAGGACAAGCCCGGCGTGCTGTCGGGCTCGGTGGGCAACGACAGCGGCCAGGCACAGCGGATCGCGTTCGCCCTGCCGCAGGGCCAGCCCGTGTTCGCCGATGCGCCGGCCCATTCCGAAGGTCCCCTCTCCGACGGGACCCAGGTGCAGCTCCCGGCTGTGCCCGTCAACGCCGGCGACGTGGTCACGCTGAAGGTGCAGTCCCCCAGCGCGCCCACCGCCGTGGTCGTGGTGCCGGTGCTGAGCCCCAGCGGCTACTACGCGACGCTCGCCCCCACGGGCGCGCCGACCACGGCCTCCCCCACGACGAGCACCACGATCTCGACGGCGACTCCCGGCGGGACCGCCACCCCCACGACGACCGCCACCCCCACGACGACCGCAACGCCCTGACGAGGTCCACTCCCTGACGAGCTCAGGCGGACCCAGTTCCCCCGGTCAGCCGGCCCGGGTGCCTGGTCAGTCGGTCTCGAACTTGTAGCCGAGTCCGCGGACCGTCACGATGTGCCGCGGGTCGGCCGGGTCGGGTTCGATCTTGGCCCGCAACCGCTTCACGTGGACGTCGAGGGTCTTGGTGTCGCCGACGTAGTCGCTGCCCCAGACGCGGTCGATGAGCTGCATCCGGGTGAGCACCCGGCCCGTGTTGCGCAGCAGCATCTCGAGCAGCTCGAACTCCTTGAGGGGCAGCTGCGTCGGCTCGCCCGACACGGTGACGATGTGCCGCTCCACGTCCATCCGCACCGGGCCGGCCTCGATCGTGGCCGGCAGCAGGTCCTCAGGCTCGGCCAGCCGGCGCAGGACCGCCTTGATCCTGGCCAGCAGCTCTCGGGACGAGTAGGGCTTGGTCACGTAGTCGTCGGCCCCGATCTCGAGGCCCACGACCTTGTCGATCTCGCTGTCCTTGGCGGTGAGCATGATCACGGGCACGTTGGAGCGCGATCGGATCGCACGGCATACCTCGGTGCCTGAGAGGCCCGGCAGCATGAGGTCGAGAAGCACGAGGTCGGCGCCCGACCGGTCGAAGTCCGCGAGCGCCTCCGGCCCGGTCTCGGCGACGGCGACCTCGTAGCCTTCCTTACGGAGCAGGTAGGACAGGGGGTCCGAGAACGAGATCTCGTCCTCGACAACCAGGATGCGCGTCATGCGGGGGTGTCTCCTCGGGTGGGCAGCGACGGGGTGTCGTGGCCGTGGGGGGCGTCGTGGGCGTCAGGCTGCGGGGACGGTGACCCGGTGCGGTCGACGGCTGCGGGCAGCCGGATCGTGAAGGTGGACCCGCGACCCTCCTCGCTCCACACGTCGACGTCGCCGCCGTGGTTCGCGCAGATGTGCTTGACGATGGCCAGTCCCAGGCCGGTGCCGCCCGTGGCGCGGGAACGCGCGCCGTCCACGCGGTAGAAGCGCTCGAAGATGCGGGTCTGCTCGCTCGCCGGGATGCCGTGGCCCTGGTCGGTCACCGTGATCTCGACCATCTCGCCGGCCAGGCGGCCACCGACCGCGACCCGGCTGCCCGGGTCGGAGTAGGCGACCGCGTTGCCGATGAGGTTGCGCACGGCGGTCACGATGAGGTCCTCGTCGCCGAAGACCTTGAGGTCGGGGGTGCAGGCCTCCGCGATCTCGATCTGCTTGGCGTCGGCCCCGACGCGGGAGTAGTCGATGGCCTCGTGGACGGCCGCGGCCACGTTGACCAGGCGGGGCTCGTGGAGGGTGTCGGCCACCTGCAGACGCGACAGGTCCACGATCTCCTTGACCAGCTGGGCCAGCCGATGGCTCTCGACCTGCATCCGCGAGGCGAACCGCTCGACCGCCTCCGGGTCGTCCTTGGCGTCCTGGATCGCCTCCGCCAGCAGACCCAGTCCACCCACGGGCGTCTTGAGCTCGTGGCTGACGTTCGCCACGAAGTCACGTCGGACCTCCTCGACGCGACGCGCCTGGGTGTGGTCCTCCACCAGCAGCAGGACGTGGCTGTCTCCCAGGGGTGCGACGCGGGCGTGCATGATCGAGCGGGCCTGGCCGAGCGGGCCGCGCGGCAGCTCGAGCTGGGCCTCGCGGATGACGCCGTCGCGGCGGACCTGGCGGGCCAGGTGCCGCAGCTCGGCGTGCACCAGCTCCTTGCCCTTGACCAGTCCGTAGGCCGCCGCGGACGGTGAGTTGTTGATGACCTCGTCGGCCGAGTCGACGACGATCGCGATGGAGCGCAGCACCGAAAGGACGTCGGCCACGCCGGTCGGCAGCGGCGTGGCGGGCATAGTCGGGGGCACACTGGTCTGCATGCGCTCCGAGTAGCGCACCGCAACGACGGCGAGGGCGCCGGTCAGCAGCCCGGCGAACCCGGCCAAGACGGCAGCACTGGTCGCATCCACCCCTTCAATGTACGGTGCGGCACACACCCTTCCGAGCACGAAACGACACGCCAATGCACGGCCGGACCCATATGTTCACCTGAGGTCACCCGATAGTTCACTGCTTCGTGGGAACCTCGGCTCGCACATCCCGGTACATCGAACCGTGCCTGACAACCCTAGGGAAGCAATGCGCAACGCCTTTCACGAGGACCTGGACACCATCTCCGACCAGCTCGTTGAGATGACGCGCCTGGCCGGCTCTGCCATGGCCAGGGCGACCACTGCCCTGCTCGACGCCGACATCCAGCTCGCCGAGTCGGTCATCGACGCCGACAAGGAGCTCGACCGGCTGCGCGAGGACCTCGACGCGCTGTCCATCGACCTGCTGGCACGCCAGCAGCCGGTCGCCACCGACCTTCGCATGGTCGTCACGAGCATGCGCATGAGCGCCGACCTCGAGCGGATGGGTGACCTCGCGCGCCACGTCGCCAAGGTCGCCCGGCTGCGCTACCCGGAGTCCGCGGTGCCCGCCGACATCCGCGCCACGATCCTGCAGATGGGTCAGGTGGCCGAGCGCATCGTCGCCAAGTGCGGGCAGGTCATCGCCGCCAAGGACGTCGAGGACGCCAAGACGCTCGAGCGCGACGACGACGCGATGGACGAGCTGCACCGCACCCTGTTCAGCCACCTCATCGACGGGACGTGGAAGCACGGCACCGAGGCGGCCGTCGACATGACGCTCGTGGGTCGCTACTACGAGCGGTTCGCCGACCACGCCGTGTCGGTCGCCCACCGGGTCGTCTACCTGGTCACCGGTGAGTGGGATGTCGCCGAGGACCACGAGGACCAGGAAGACCGCGCGCCCGGGGCCCGATGACCTAGCGGCCCTTCGCCGCGACGGCTCTAGCGGCCCTGGTCCGCCACGGCTCTAGCGGCCCTGGTTCGCGACGGCTGCGGCGGCCTCGGCGGCAGCCTCGGGGTCCAGGTACTCGCCGGGCCCGGTCGGCAGGAAGTCCTCGCCGAGGGTGTAGACGAGCGGCTGGCCGGTGGGGATGTTCAGTCCGGCGATGTCCTCGTCGCTGATCCCGTCCAGGTGCTTGACCAGCCCGCGCAGGCTGTTGCCGTGCGCGGTCACCAGGACGGTCTCCCCGGCCCGCAGGTCGTCCTGGATGGGGCCCTCCCAGTAGGGCATGAACCGCGCGATCACGTCCTTGAGGCACTCGGTCCGCGGCACCTCGATCCCCGCGTAGCGCGGGTCTCCGCTCTGGTCGTACTCGCTGTCGACCTCGATCGGCGGCGGAGGGGTGTCGAACGACCGGCGCCAGAGCATGAACTGCTCGTCGCCGTACTTCTCACGGGTGGCCGCCTTGTCCAGGCCCTGGAGCGCGCCGTAGTGCCGCTCGTTGAGGCGCCAGTCGCGGCGCACCGGGATCCAGTGGCGGTCGGCCGCGTCGAGAGCGAGGTTGGCGGTGGTGATGGCTCGCCGCAGCACCGACGTGTGCACGACGGTCGGCAGAACTCCCTTGTCCTTCAACAGCTTTCCACCGATGACGGCTTCCTCGCGACCCTGGTCGTTGAGGTCGACGTCGACCCAGCCGGTGAAGAGGTTCTTGGCGTTCCAGTCGGAGTGCCCGTGGCGCAGCAGGATGAGGGTGTATGCCATGCCGGCCAGCCTAGCGAGACGGGCGGCTGCGGCTCAGTCGTGCTCCAGCAGGTGGCGGAACGCCTCCAGGTTGCGCAGGGACTCCCCCCGCGAGACCCGCCAGTCCCACTCCTTCTGCATGCTGGTCAGGAAGCCGATGGCGAGCAGCTCGTTGAAGTGCGCGTCCGCCGCTTCCAGAACGACACCCAGGACCTGGTCGAGGTATGCCGCGTCGACCCCCCGGGCGGGTACCCGTCCGGTCACGTAGACGTCGCCCGACTTGTCCACCGAGTAGGCCAGGCCTGGCAGTCGCAGGTTCTTGCGCAGCAGGTAGCGGTAGAACGACTCGTGGTTCTCGTCCGGGTTCCGGATGACGAACGCCGACAGCGACAGGGCGTCCTGCCCCGCCACGAGCGAGACCACCGTCTTGAGCTTCTTCTCGCCCGGGAGGGTGAGGACGAACTCGCCGTCGCGGGCGCCCGGCTCCCACTCGATCCCGGCGTCGGCGAGGAACTCCTCGATGCTGGCCGCCAGCTCGTTCACGCCCTGCTCGTTCACGCCCTGCTGGTTCACGCCCGGCTCGCTCACGGTACGACCGCCGCGGGGACCCGTGCCAGCGAGCCGTTCGGGGAGGGGCTGTCCGTCGAGTACCTCTTGGCCCGACACGCCTCCACGTAGACCTCGTAGAGCCGGTCCGTCGTGCGGTCCCAGCCGAACAGCGCGGCGTGCTCGACGGCCCGGCGGCTCAGTTCGGCCCGTCGTCGCGGGTCCACCAGCAGGGCCTCGAGCGCCAGGGACCAGCGGTGCGGATCGTGTCCGTCGACCAGGACCCCGGCCTCCCCCACTGCGGTGGGCAGGCCGCCCACGTCGGCAGCGACGACCGGGGTGCCGCACGCCTGCGCCTCGACGGCCACCAGGCCGAAGGACTCCGAGTGCGAGGGCACGGCCACGAGGTCCGCGGCCCGGTACCAGTCGGCCAGCTGCGTCCTGGGCACCGGGGGAACGAACCGCACCGACGCGCTGATGCCGAGCCCGTCGGCCAGCTCCTGCAACCCCCGCGGGTGCGCCAGCCCGGATCCGGACGGTCCGCCCAGCACGGCGACGACCAGCTCACCCGCCCACTGCGGGTGCCGGGCCAGGAGCTCGGCGGCCGCCTTGATGAGCACCTCGGGTGCCTTGAGCGGCTGGATCCGCCCGACGAAGAGCAGTACCTTCGCGTCCTGGGGCAGACCCACGGCGGCACGCGCCGCCCTGGCGTCCCCGGGCGAGAACAGCGCAAGGTCCACGCCGGGAGGCACCACGACCACCTTGTCCGGGTCCGCGGCATACAGGTCGATGAGCTCGTGGCGCTCACCCAGGGTGTTGGCGATGAGGCGGTCCGCCGCCTCGACCACCTGCACCTCACCGATCTCGCGGCCCGGAGGTTCGGGGGCGTCGCCCTCGGCCAGGTGGAGGTTCTTGACCCGCGCCATGGTGTGCATGGTGTGCACGAGGGGCACCTGCCACCGGTCGGCGGCCAGCCACCCCACCTGCCCCGAGAGCCAGTAGTGCGAGTGGACCAGGCTGTAGTGACCCTCGGGCTCGTGGGCGCCGGTCCGCATCACCCCGGCGGCGAAGGCGCACAGCTGCCCGGGGAGGTCGTCCTTGCCGAGCCCTTCGTAGGGACCCGCAGTGACGTGGCGGACCGTGACGCCGGGCTCCATCTCGACCGTGGGGGGCAGGTCGGCCGTCGTGGTCCGGGTGAAGATCTCCACCTCGACGCCACGCCTGGCCAGCTGGTGGGCGACCTCGACGACATAGACGTTCATCCCGCCTGCGTCACCGGTGCCGGGCTGCTCCAGGGGGGAGGTGTGGACGCTGAGCATGGCGACGCGTTCGATGCGGTCGCAGCAGCCCATGCCGCGAGTCTGCCACGCAGGCGGTGGGGGCCACGACGCAGTGCTCAGCCCGTGTGCGTCGGCCGGGGCGACTGGCGGGCCTGGGACGTGACACTCAGTGAGCACGAGTTCGACCAGATGTGGATGTCGGTACGCCCGGAGGAGCGGATGTCGACCCCTCGCGCCACGCGCTGCGGGCCCATGCCGATGTCGGTGCCGAGGTAGGTGGAGAACGCGGCGCGGCCCTCCAGGGTCCCCGGGTCGACCCAGACCGCGGAGCTGCGGAGGTTGACGGCCGGAAGGGCCGGCCGGATCCCGACCGTCACGGGCTCGCGGTCGAGGTGCCAGACGACTCCGTCTGCCCCGTTGACCGAGGCCCCGACCCGGACCAGCCCACCACCCGCCTCGACTCGCAGGGTCACCGGCAGCGAGCGCGACCCGTCGTCGAGCGTCCCGAAGTACGTCGCCCGGCCCGGCAGGAAGACGAGCTCGGTGATCGTCAGGTTCTCGAAGCTGCGGGTGACCCGCTCCTGCGTCTGCCCCGCCGCGTCGGTCGTCGCGGTGCCCTCGACGGCCGAGAGCATCGAGCCCCCGATGACGGTCTGCAGGAGCAGGTCGTTGCCGCGGCTGATCCGCAGGCCGTCGGAGTAGAGCGAGACGGTCACGCCGCCCCCCAGGGTGGCCACGCCCTTGGCCTCGGGGCGCACCGTCAGCAGCCCCGGGGGGACGTCGACGAACCCTTCGCCGTGCCCCAGCCATCTCGGCACGGTGGTCACGAGACCGAGCAGGGCGAGCGCGCCCAGCGAGGCCACCAGCGCGACCATGCTGCGGCTGATGTCCCGCTCCCGGCCTCGCACGTGCCCAGCCTAGGGCGCCCCGCCGCGTAGGCTGCGCGCGTGGCTGTGCAGCGACCGGTGGGCACGATCACCCGCGGCACCACCAACCCCAACAGGTTGCGCCGGGTCGACCGCTGGTTGGCCGGTCCGCAGGCCTGGCGCCTGCGGCGAGCCGTGGGCGCGCCGGTCGTGGTGGACCTCGGCTACGGCGCCTCCCCGGTGACCGCCGTCGAGCTGCACGACCGCCTGCGCCGCGTGCGTCCGGACATCCAGGTCGTGGGGATCGAGATCGACCCCGAGCGGGTGGCGCTGGGCATCCCCCTCGAGCGTGACGGGTTGCGTTTCGTGCTGGGCGGTTTCGAGGTGCCGATCGAGGGGCGTGAGGCCACCGTCGTGCGGGCGTTCAACGTCCTGCGGCAGTACGACGAGTCGCAGGTGCCGGACGCCTGGGCGACCGTCCAGCAGCGCCTGGCCCCGGACGGCCTGCTGGTCGACGGCACCTGCGACGAGCTCGGTCGGCGCAGCGCGTGGATCGCGGTCGGGCGGACGGGCCCCTTGTCGTTGAGCCTGTCGTGGCGGCTGCGCGGGCTCGACCGGCCCTCGGACATCGCCGAGCGGCTGCCCAAGGCGCTCATCCACCGCAACGTGGACGGTGAGCCCGTCCATGCGTGGCTCCAGGCACTGGACCGGGCGTGGCTGCACGCGGCCCATCACGCGAGCTTCGGTGTGCGGCAGCGCTTCCTGTCGGCGGTGAGCGCCGCGCGCGACGACGGGTGGCCGATCCAGGACGGACCGGCGAGGTGGCGCCTGGGTGAGGTCACCGTCGACTGGTCGGCGGTCGCGCCCCGTCCCTGAGCTGGTTCAGCGTGGCGCGCTGTGGTCAGCGCGCGTAGTCGTCCTCGAGGCGGACGATGTCGGCCTCGTCGAAGTCCCCGAAGGCGATCTCGAGCAGTCGTCCGGCCCGATCGCCCTTGTTGGCCATCCGGTGCACCGCGTTGCACGGCACCCAGACCGACTCACCGACCGCCGCGGTCCAGGTCCGGTCGGCCACCGTGACCTCGATCGGCACGTCGAGGACCTGCCAGAACTCGCCCCGGTGGTCATGGGTCTGCAGCGACAGGCGGTGACCCGGGTCGACCGTGATGATCTTGACGGTCACGCGCTCGTTCGACACGAACTGCTGGAAGCTCCCCCACGGCCGGTCCACGGTGAAGATGTGGTCACGCGGGTCAGCCAGCTCCGAGACGTCGACACCGGCCCGGTCGCCCATCGCACTGTCGCCCATCGCACTGTCGCCCGTCGCACTGTCGCCCGTCGCACTACCGCCACTCACGGCGTGGTCACCATTCACCATGGCCCGTAGGGACCCATGTGCTGGCCCCCGCGGCCGCTGCCGCTGACCTGCTGGAGAGCGGGACGCACGTCGGCGAGGTAGATCCCCGCCCCCACGATGGCGATGATGCCGACCGAGAACAAGGTGAACGAGTTCGCGACCGAGATGAACCCGAGCAGCACGGCGACCCCCGTCACGATGCTCCAGAACTTCTTGGTGCGCTTGCCCGCGGCGATGAAGGCGTCCGGCCGCCGGCGCATCGCGTCGACGAAGGCGAACACCTCGGCCGCGAAGGCGGCGAGACTGAGCAGCAGGATCACGAGGCCCTGTGCGGATCCGAGCGCGGAGAACATGGGCACAGCCTAAGGGTCAGACATCGATGATCAGGGTCACTGGACCGTCATTGACGATGGTGACCTCCATCATCGCGCCAAACACGCCGGTGGCAACCTCCACGCCGCGAGCGCGCAGGGCCGCGACGACGGCGTCCACCAGCGGCTCCGCCACCCGACCGGGCGCAGCCGCGCTCCACGACGGGCGCCGGCCCTTGCGGACGTCGGCATGGAGGGTGAACTGGCTGACGACGAGCACGGGCGCCGCGTCGTCGATCACCGAGCGCTCGTCACGCAGGATGCGCAGCTCGCTGATCTTGCGGGCCAGCGCCTCGACCTGTGTCGGCCCGTCGTCGTGGGTCACGCCGACCAGCGCGACCAGCCCCGGCCGGTCGATGGCGCCGACGACCTCGCCCTCGACCGACACCTGGGCGGTGGTCACCCGCTGCAGGACGGCACGCACGGCGGCTCAGATGTTGACGGCGACGAGGCCGCCGACGACCTCGCCGTGCCCGAGCACCGGCGAGTTCTCGAGCTGGGCGAGCGCCGGGGACTCGACGCCGATGCGTCGCAGCACGGCGGCCAGGATGACCGGCTTGGCCCGCGGGTACCCGTCGGCGACCTTCACGGCCACACCGCGACCGTCGGCCAGCCCCACCGCATACACGGACTCGGCACCGTCCTTGGCGATGAGGCCCGGGGTGGCCCCGATGAGGGCGGTCACGTCACGACCGGTCCCCCCGAGGTATGCCGGGTTGGCCCGGATGGCGTCCGCCACCTCGGCCTCGTGCGTGCCGGGGCCGGCGGCGGCCAGGGCGCCGAAGGCGCGGGCCAGTCCCGCGAGCGTCACCGCCATCACCGGTGCGCCGCAACCGTCCACCGCGACGGCGGTGATCTCGTCGCCGGTCAGCTCGGCCAGGGTCCGCGAGATCGCTTGCTGCAGAGGGTGTTCCGGGTCACGGTAGGTGTCGGTGTCCCAGCCGTTGACGACGCAGGTGGCCAACATCGCGGCGTGCTTGCCCGAGCAGTTCTGCATGATGGGCGTCTTGCTCCCGCCCCCGCGGATCACTGCCTCACGCGCGGACTCGTCGACGGGGAGGTCCGGGGTGTTCTGGAGGGCTTCCTCCGTCAGCCCCACCGACGCGAGCATCTCGCGGACCGCCGCGAGGTGGAAGCCCTCGCCCGAGTGGCTGGCCGAGGCGAGCGCGAGATGGGCGGGGGGCATGCGCAGCCCGGCCCGCACCATGGCCAGGGTCTGGATCGGCTTGTTCGCCGACCTCGGGAAGATCGGGTCGTCCACGGCGCCCAGCGCCAGCAGCGGGCTGCCCTCGGGCTGGGTCACCACGACCGAGGCGCGGTGCGCCGACTCGACGAAGCCTCCCCGCACGTAGTGCGCAAGGACGGGTGCGTCGTGGAGGGCGGGCGGGGTGACGGTCTGGGGCGTACTCACCCGCCGAGCCTAGCCACCCTCGCGGGAGGTGCCGCCGGGGCAACGCCTCTGCCGTCGGGGCAACGCACACGGCCCCCTCCCGGGACACGGGAGGGGGCCGAGTGGCTGGGGGGTTGGTCAGTCGCCGACCTTCGAGGCGGCCGTGGTGGCGGCCTTCTGGGTGGCGGCGGCCGTCTTCTTGGCGCTGGTGGTAGCGCGCTTGGTGGCGGTCGCGCTCTTCGCAGCGGTCTTCTTCGTGGTGGTCGTGGTGCGCTTGGCGGCGGTGCGGGTGCGGGTGGCGGAAGTCTTCACCGCGGTGCCGGTCTGGGTGGCCTCGTCGACGACCGAGTCGGCGATGGCGTCGGCGGCCCGAGCGACCTCCTTGCGACCGGTGGTCAGCGTGGCCTTCGCCGAACGCTGGATCTCGGTGGCGGACTTGCGCACGGTCGTGACGGCACCCTTGCCCAGGGCGAACGTGGCCTCGGCCTGCGAGACCAGGTCCTTGGTCGCCTTCTGGGTCCGGACGCGCTTGACGAGCTTCTCGCCACGGGCGGCGGCGGACTCGTAGGTCTCCTGCGCCTTGCCGGCCAGCTCGAGGCTGCGGTTGAGGGCCAGGGCCGGGAGCTCCTGCGCCTGCCCGGCGACCTCGGTGACCCGGACCTGGGCCTTGGTCTGCAGGGCGGAGGGGTCGAGCTCGCCCCGGACGTTGGACGCCTTGACGGTGGCCTTGACGCGCGCGTCGCGGACCTTCTCGACTGCGAGGTCGGCCAGGCCGACGGCGGCGAACACGGGGGTGCTGTCGGTGACGGTCTTGCGGATGTCGGCAACGAGTGCCATGTCATGCTCCTTCGGTGGGAGGGGTCTTGGTACGGGACTTCGCGGTGCTGGTCTTCGTCGTGCTGGACTTCGCGGCGCCGGACTTCGCGGCGCCGGTCTTCGTCGTGCTGGACGAGCGCGGTCGGCCCTTGGCTGTCCCGGCGCCCACGAACGAGTCGTAGATGTCGAGCAGCGCGGCCTTCTGGCGCTCGGTGAGCTGCGGGTCGGCGCCGATGACGGCCCGGGTGTCGAGCGCAGCGCCATGCACCGCTGCGTGCGTCGCCGGGGCGTCGCCGTGGCGCTCGTCGAGGATCCCGGCCCGCACGTAGAGCGACTCCGCCGACACCTCGAGGCCCTTGGCGAGCTGCTGGAGGATCTCGGCGCTGGGCTTCTTCAGGCCCCGCTCGATCTGCGACAGGTACGGGTTGGACACACCGGCGAGCTCCGAGAGCTGGCGCAGCGAGAGCCGGGCGGACTGACGCTGCTCTCGCAGGTAGTCACCCAGGTTGTTGCCGCTCAGCGGCCCCAACGGAATTCGGCTCATGCCTCCATATTGCTTGCTCTAGTTAGCAGAATGCAAAGTCAAGACAGCGTGTTCCCCATCACACGGCATACATCGGGGGTGCCCAGGACCGTCAGACGGCTACCGGCGGCGGTCCTTCACGCCGAGCATGAGGCGGGCGTCGTCGGTCGACAGCGTGGGTCGCTGCATCACCTCGGCGAGGTGCGCCACCCGCTCCACGAGCTGGGAGTTGTGCTCGACCGGTATGCCGCGGGCGAAGACGACGTTGTCCTCCATCCCGACGCGCAGGTGGCCGCCTGCGGCCAGCGCGGCCGCCGCGACGGGCAGGTGGCTGCGACCGATCCCCGTCGCCGACCACGAGGTCACCTCGGGCGGGAGCATCGCCACACCGGCCAACAGCGCGGCGGGCGTGCCCGGCATACCGCCCGGCACGCCGGTGACGAAGTCGACGTGGACCTTGCCGCCGAACGGCAGGCCGTGGGCATCGATGAGGCGGGCCAGGGAGGCGACGTGGCCCAGGTCGAACAGCTCGAACTCGGGGACGACCTCGCGCTCCTGGGCCTGGACGTAGAGGTCGGACATGAAGCCGTAGGGGTTGAGGAAGACGTCGTCGCCGAAGTTCGTGGTGCCGCAGGTGAGCGAGCACGAGTCCGGCTCGGCGTCGAGCACGGTCAGCCGCTGCTCGAGCGGGTCGTGCACGCTGCCGCCCGTCGACAGCTGGATGACCAGCGAGGTGCGCTCCCGCAGTGCGTCCACCGCAGCCTTGAGGTGCCCGCGGTCGAGAGTCGGGCGGTGCTCGGAGTCGCGGATGTGCAGGTGGATCATGGAGGCACCCGCCGACTCGCACGCGACCGCCGTGTCGACCAGCTCCTCGAGCGACGTGGGCAGCTGCGGGAAGTCCGCCTTGGCCAGTTCCGCACCGGTGGGGGCGACGGTGATGAGGGTGCCGGTCGTGGGAGCCATGGGCGTCATCATGGCAGCCGCTCGGCGCCGCCAGACCCTGCACCCAGGTGGTTGTGTGGGACACTGACGGCGCTCACAGCCAATCGCAACCTACCGGGGCTCATCGACCGCGCCCGACGGTGCCCGCCCAGACAGTGAAAGCAGGACCGTGGACCTTCACGACTACTACCGGGTCGTGCGCAAGCGCTGGCGCGCCATCGCTGCCGTGACCCTCCTGATGATCGCCCTGGCTTCGTTGCTCACCCTGTTGAGTCCCAAGACCTACCAGGCGCACACACAGCTGTTCGTGTCCACCTCCGGCGGCCAGGACTCCACCGCGCTGCTGCAGGGCAACACCTTCACCCAGCAGCGCGTGAAGTCCTACTCGGACCTGATCACCACGCCGGCCGTCCTGGACCCGGTCATCAAGTCCCTCGGCCTGCCGGGCACGGCCGACGACCTGGGCGCCCGCATCACGGCCAGCGTCCCGCTGGACACCGTCCTGATCGACGTCCTGGTGAACGACCGCAACCCCGAACAGGCAGCCCGCATCGCCAGCGCCGTCGGCAAGCAGTTCTCCACGAGCATCCTCGACCTCGAGCGCGTCTCGGACAGCTCGGTCAGCCCCGTGAAGGTCTCGGTCGTCCGACCGCCCTCGGTGCCCCAGGGCCCGATCAGCCCGAACCCGGTGCGCAACATCGGCCTCGGGGTCGTCCTCGGGCTCCTCCTGGGATTCGGCGTGGCGCTGCTCCGCGACACCTTCGACACCTCGATCAAGAGCGAGCGCGACGTCAAGGACGCGGTCGACGCGACGATCATCGGCGGCATCACCCTTGACCCCGAGGGTCCGAAGAACCCCCTCATCGTCCAGTCCGACCCGCACGGCCCGCGCGCCGAGGCGTTCCGGGCGCTGCGCACGAACCTGCAGTTCGTGGATGCGGCGAACCACCCGCGCTCGATCGTGTTCACCTCCTCGATCCCCGCCGAGGGCAAGACGACGACGACCGCCAACCTGGCCATCAGCATGGCGGCCGCCGGCGCCCGGGTCTGCGTCATCGAGGGCGACCTCCGCCGGCCGCGCCTGCTGCGCTACATGGGCATGGAGGGCTCGGTGGGCCTGACCAACGTCCTCATCGGACAGGCCGCGCTCATCGACGTGCTCCAGCCCTTCGGCGACACCGGGATCCAGGTGCTGGGCGCCGGACAGATCCCGCCCAACCCCAGCGAGCTGCTCGGCTCGGAGACGATGTCGCGCACGATCCGCGAGCTCGAGGGGATGTTCGACTACGTCATCATCGATGCTCCGCCCTTGCTGCCGGTGACCGATGCCACCGTCCTCAGCACCATCACCGGGGGGGTCGTCCTCGTCGTCGGCTGCGGCGTCGTCAACAGTGAGCAGCTCAGCCGCGCGCTGACGTCGGTCAACGCGGTCAACGGCAACGTGCTCGGACTCGTGGTCAACCGGATTCCCACCCGGGGCGCCAACGCCGAGAGCTACTACTACGCCGAGGGGTACGCACCGCTCACGACCTCCCGCAGCCGCAAGGAACGTGCGCGCGACCGGGCCGCCGTGTCCGCCCGGGTCTGAGCGGACGCCTCAGGGAGCGACGACCACGACCTGGCTGGCGCTGACGCCCTCGATCTCGAGGACGTCGTCGACCGGGGTGTTGCGCTTGACCAGCGCGAGCCCCACGGGGCCGTCCTCGAAGTGCCGGGCGACCGAGGTCAGCTGACCCACCTGCCGGTCACCGGCCATCACGGGCGCCCCGCGCTCGGGCAGCGTGTGACCCGAACCGTCGAGATGCAGGAAGACCAGGCGTCGCGGCGGGCGCCCCAGGTTGTGCACGCGGGCGATCGTCTCCTGTCCGCGGTAGCACCCCTTGTGCAGGTGGACCGCTGTGCGCAACCAGTCCACCTCGTGGGCGATCGTGCGGTGGTCGGTCTCGAACCCGAGCCTCGGACGCCACGCCGTGACCCGCAGTGCCTCGCTGGCCCACGTGCCCGCGAGGGCACGGTCCGCGACAGCCTGCGCCAGGGCCGGACGCTCCACGAGGACCTCGCGCCAGGCGCGGCCCGCGGCCGGGTGCCCTTCGACCGGTCCGTATGCCGCGGTGTCACCGACGAGGTCGGGCCACGGGTCCCGCCAGGCGAGCAGCTCCCCCGGCTGCGACTCAGCACCTGAGGGTTCCCCGAGCACGGCCCACGACGACGTCACGTCGGCCACCTCGACCCTGAGCATGAACCGCATCGAGTCGAGCCACCCCGCCAGCGCGGGTGCCCGTCCGGGTTCGGTCGTGACCCAGGTGGTCTCGCCGTCGTCGACGAGGTGGAGGTTGTGCTCGACGTGCCCCTTGGGGGTCAGGACGAGGGCTTCGCGCGACTGCCGCGGGCCGAGACCGATGAGCTGTTGGCTGGTGATCGAGTGCAGCCACGACAACCGGTCGGGTCCGGTGACGGTGACCACCCCGCGGTGGGACAGGTCCACGACGGCCAGGCCCTCGGTGAGCAGGCGCTGCTCGCGCAGCGGGTCGCCGTAGTGGGCCGCGACCCCGGCATCCGGGCCATCCCCCTCGACCGCGCCGGGCTCGCCGAGCAGCACCGAGCGGGTCGCGGCCGGCATACCGGGTGTGGCCGTAGTGCCTAGCGCGTCGCGCATGAGTCGCACTCTCCGTGGATCGCCATGTGTGTCACGTCAGCAACAAAGCCCGTACCGGTCAGAACATTCCCCGCGAAGCCGTCGGCATACTCCTTGGGGCACTCCTGCACGCGCCCGCACGTGCGGCAGACGAGGTGGATGTGGTCGGCGTGGTCGGCGAGGTGGTAGCTGGGCGCCCGGTGGTCGAGGTGGGTGTGACCCACGATCCGCAGGGACTCCAGGGCGTCGAGGGCGCGGTACACAGTGGATGGCGCCAGCGCGGGACCGCCGTCGCGGGCCACCTGGGCGACGACGTCCTCCGGCGTGGCGTGGCCGAGCCGGGACACCGCGTCGAGCACCCGTTGGCGCTGCGGCGTCATCCGTCGCCCCTGGGCTCGCAACCGCTCGCCGACGTCTTGCACGGTCCCACTGTACGGTTCTGCACCGATCCGCCCGCGGCGATACCTACACTGTCCGGGTGCTCGACCAATTCGAAGACACCCAGACCCCGCCTTCGACGACGCCTCGGAAGCGGTCGCGCTTTCGGCGAACGCTGGCCGTGCTCCTGGCCCTCGTCCTCCTGGTCGTGGTCGGAGGCGCCGCGGGATACCTGCTCTTCCTCAACCACACGCTGACTGCGAACGTCCAGCACAAGTCGCTGCTGCCGACCCCGGGGGTCAGCGGCGCCGCGCCCGCCCCGCCGAAGAAGCCCCGGGCCAAGGCGGCGCAGAACATCCTCTTCATCGGGTCGGACGCCCGCGCTGGGCTGGCGGGCGCCCGCTCAGACGTCATCGTGCTGATGCACATCTCGGGTGACCGCAAGACCGTCACCCTCGTCCACTTCCCGCGCGACCTGTACGTCAGCGTGCCGGGCCACGGCAAGGACAAGATCAACGCGGCCTTCGCCTACGGCGGTTCGCCGCTGCTGGTCCAGACGCTCCAGAACCTCGTCGGGGTGCCGATCGACCACGTGGCGCTCGTCGGCTTCGAGGGCTTCAAGGCCATGACCGACGCCGTGGGTGGGGTCGACGTCTATGTCGAGGAGCCGAGCAGCTCCGGCGGTTACACGTTCAGCAAGGGCTACCAGCACATGGGCGGCGCGGAGGCGCTCACGTTCGTGCGCGAACGCGAGGACCTCAGTCACGGCGACATCTCGCGGGGACGTCGTCAGCAGGCCTTCATCAAGGCCCTGATGCTCAAGTCGTTGAGCGCGAGCGTCCTGACCAACCCGTTGCGGCTGGCCCAGTTCGTCGAGGCGGGCACCGCGAACCTGACCGTGGACGACGCCTTCACCGTGAGCAAGCTGCGCAGCGAGGCCTTCTCGCTGCGCAACGTCCGAGGGTCCGACGTCGCGTTTGTGACGGCACCGTTCACCGGTTTCGGCACGTCACCGGTCGGCGGGTCCATCGACATCGTCGACGTGCCCGGGATGAAGGCGCTCGGAGAGGCTCTGCAGAACGACACCATGAGCACCTACGGCGACGTCACCCACACGCCCTGACTGGGGTACCTGCGCCCCACGCCGGCGTATTCGAGTCACCGGCCGCAAGGTAGGGCGGGCCCGCGACACAGCGGCGCGACGAGGACGACGAGGCGTTGACCAGAGACAGTGTCGTACACGGGCCGTCGGCCCAGAGGTGCGGCTAAGCGGGAGGCGATGTCAACCCGGGCGCAGCTCATGCGGCCCGGACCCATGGCCCCTCCGTGGAGTCTGATCGTCACCCGGTCAGCGGTCTGGTCTACGACGTGAAGAGAGCCCCCGCAGTTGATGCTGCCATGCAGCAGGAGCCCATCCGGCGAGACCATGATTTGGCCGGTCCAGGGCATGTCGGCGGCGCACCGGCCGCCAGCGGGTGGGGTGCAGATCGAGGGCGACGGGGTCGGACTCCGCCCTGCCCTGAGTGCGTGCGGTGCGCAGCTGGTGAGCAGGAGAGCGAGAACCGCGAGAGCAAAAAGGAGCCTGCGCATGCCGCTAGGACGACTGCCCCGTCGTGCGGGTTCCACCTGCGAGGACGTCGGCCGTGTCGCGTCACAAGGCCTGGACTGAGGAGGTCTCGAGGATCTCCTTGAGCTTTGCCAGGTCCTTGCGGTTGGCGCGCCGGACTGCACTCGCCATGAACGGTGCGGCCAGCTGGGAGAACCCCGACGGATTCCCGCGGTTCCGCAGCCTCATCCGGGTCGCAGCATCGCCGATCGGCTCCCACTCGTACGTCGTCTCCATCGGGAACGGTCCCTGGGCGGTCCGCATGACGAGCCGCTCGCCCGGCGTCAGCTCGACGAGCTCGTAGGTGTAGGCGAGCCGCCGGCCGAGGAAGTGGGCCACGAAGTCCAGCTGCGACCCGACGTCGAGGGGCGCAGGCGTGCGCCACTCGACGGAGCGGATGTTCGCGTACCACTCGGGCGCATTCGTGGGGTCGCCGGCATAGGCGGCGACCACCTCGCGCGGACGACTGATCACGACCTCGGTGAGAACGTCAACGGGCATGCGCCCATCCTCTCAACCTTCGCCGGTCGGATCCCGGCGTCTCGGGGCGCGGACCGGTCTCACCACAGGCATGGTCACAGGCCGAGGTCGGCACACACGCTGATGACGTTTCTCGGGATGCGGATGGGAGACATGGACCCGTCGGGGTGGGTGATGAACTCGATGAGCCCGACGGTGCCGAAGATCTGCGGGACGCCGAGCTGCGCGGCTTGCTGCGGGCTGACGGCGAAGTTGTAGTGCCCTTCGCTGCGCGTGAGGACGTCGCCGTTGGTGTAGGTGGTGACCGTTCCTGGGCCGCCGGCGTTGTACTTGACTGTCTTGGCGGACGTGCTGAACTGGACGGAGAGGGAGCCGGTGAACTGCTGGATGTCCGTGGTGCCGGCGGACGGTGGCAGGGATCGCTGGTACTCCTTGTTGTACGGGAACGACAGGTTCACAGGGGTGTCTCCGCAGGCGACGACCGCGCCCACGGGTGGCTGCCACAGGTGCCAGTCCGAACCACGGGCGCTCGCGGTGCTGGTGGTCAGGAGAACGGCGCCAGCAGCTAGGAAAGGCACGAGCAGGGCCTCGAAAATGCGGCTGGACCGGCGGTTGCGAGTTGTGAGTGTCATGACGCACCTTTCTCGGTGTGGCGAGCGCATCCCCGTCCAGGCGACTCGGCGTGCTTGGACGGTTGGGGCGGTGTGCGGCCCGACCCCGATGACCGGACCTGTCACTGGCGCCGAAAGGAGCGCTTGGTGACGAGACCCGGTCGCGGCCCGTCCGCTGCGCCGGGCAACCGATGAGAGGCGTGACCCTCTGCACGTCGTAGGCTCTCAGCCCTGGTTTCGTCCGGGGACCCGTATTCGACGTAGGACACGTGCTGGTGCGGTGGGGTGCTTCCAGTTGGCGTCGGCCGGGAGATTACGGGCGTGCCCGCAGCCCGGACGGTCAGCTCTTCTTCCAGGTCGAGAGATCGCCACCGGCCACGAACACGGCGTCCCCCACGGCGAGCCAACCCGACCCGGATGTCACCGAGAGCGCGACGGTCCCGGGCTGGACCTTGGAGACGTCCGTCATCGCGCAGCCGAGGGCCTGGGTGGGTTTGGCCGCATCGATGACGGCGAGGCCGCTGCAGGACGCGACGCCGGGGACGACGACGAGGGCACGACCCTTGGCGGTGAGGGCAACCGCGATTGCCCCCGGGACGGTGGAGGCGGTGGTCCAGCGCTGGCCGTCCGTGCTCACCCTCACCCGTCCGTCGGTGCACAGGGCGGCACCGCCGGCGTCTACGATCGCCAGGTCGACCACAGGGGTGGAACCGCACGGTTTGCCGGTGCCCCCAGTGGGCAGTCCCACGGAGGCGCTGGCCCTGGGGTCCCGGAACCAGACATTCGCCGCGGCGACCGAGTTCCCGAAGTCCGCGACGAGGGTGGATGCCTGGCGGATGGCGGGTGTGCAGCCCGTCCGGGAGTCGGCGCCCACGACGAACGCAGAACGGTCAGACCTGACCCGGACCCTGACGATGGTGTCGAACGGGGCGGATCGCGGACCCCAGCTCGCTCCGGCGTTGCGGGTCAGCTCGAGCTTGGAACCGCGGGACTTGCAGTTGCCGAGCGTGAACCGGAAGGCGGTGGCCTTGTCGACCGCGACGATGCCCTGCGTCAGGGGTGCCGCCCTGACCGCGGGTGTGGACGGCCCGGTGGTCGTGGCGGTGGTGGTCCCGGGCACCGACGGGGTGGTGGTCACCCCTGAGCCGATGGTGGAGCCGCCTCGGTCGACCGGGTGACGGGTGCTGGAGATGGCGAACCCCACGAGCAGCACGTCGACGATCAGGAACGCGGCCAGCCCGACGAGCCCGGCTCGTTCGCCGAGGCGGGGCATCACGGCCTCCCCAGGGCGTGCGCCACGGTGGGCAGGGCACCCATGATCTGCTCGGTCATGTCCTCGAAGACCTGCGCCGGGCGGCGGTACGGGTCGACGATGTCGGCCTCTGCGTCGCTCAGCGGCGTCCGCATCCCCCGCTGTCCAGCAGCCAGGGCCACGACCCGGGTGATGTGCTCGCGGGCGGAGTCGGACGACACGGCCACGGCCGACGGGTCCAGCCCGGAGACCAGGTCGGCGAACTCCCGGAAGGCGAAGACATAGCGCAGCGCCTTGGGGTGCAGCGTGGCCACCTTCCCGCGGTGCACCCGGGTGGCGGTGAGCACGAGGTCGGCGTCGGCCACCATCGCCTGGGTGAGGTGGCGAGCGACGAAGCCGTTCGCGGCATACCCCTTGGACTCCAGCAGCGCACGCGCCTGGTCCTCCATGGGGTGGCCGGCCAGGGCCCCGGTGCCGCCGCTGGAGACCTCGACGGCGCCGACCCCCCAGGAGCGGTCCAGCTCGGTCTGGAGGGCGCGCTCCAGGAACGGCGACCGGCAGATGTTGCCGGTGCAGACCGTCAGGATCCGCGCTGGGGTGGACGCCATGTGCTCTAGCCGACGCGCTTGAGCTCGGCGGAGAGGTGGCTCTGCAGCGGCTGACCGACGGCGGCCATGTCCATCGCCCACATGAGGTTGGAGTTCACCAGCCCGTAGAGGCGCGTGCCTGCGTTGTACTCCTTGGCCTGCGGGCTGCGCAGGACACCATCGGTGCGCAGCTCGATCTTGGCCGGTTCCGCCTTGCCGTAGTAGAGCTCGACGATTCCCGTCGGGTGGGTGAGGAGGAGCTCCACCTCTCCGTCCTCGAACGGCCGCCAGAAGCCCAGCTCGGTCGCCAGCGGGCGCACCTTGGTGCCGGCCTCGTCGAGCAGCCACGTGCGGCTGTGCCACTCGAGGAAGGGGCGACCGTCGTGGGTGACCTCGATTTCCTGGCCGAAGTTTGCCGACTCGATGGTCGGGTAGCCGACGACGCCGGCGCCCTCCCAGCGACCGATCAGCCACGCCAGCGGCGCGAGCGCGCGCGGCAGGTCCGGGTCGAGGGTGAACTGCATCAGCGCGGCGTCTTGACCAGGCGGTACACGACGAATCCGGCGAACCAGGTGATCACCACGGCCGTGAGGGCGAGAAGGCAGATGTAGAACGTGTGCACGCGCCAGATCGTAGCCTGTGGACCATGACAGACCCGCGCACGCTCGTCATCAAGGTCACCTGTGGCACCGAGTCGCTCGAACGCCTGAACCAGGCCTTCACCGTCGCCGCCACCGCGGTGGCCAGCGGCGTCGGCGTCAGCCTCTGGCTCACGGGGGACGCGTCGTGGATGGGCGTGCCGGGTCGGGCTGAGCAGGTCGAGCTGGCGCACGCGGCAGCGCTGGCGGACCTGCGCGACGCCGTGCTGGCCACCGGCACGGTCACTGTCTGCGGCCAGTGTGCGGCGCGACGCGACCTCGCCGAGGCCGACCTCCTGCCCGGCGTGGCGATCCGCGGTGCGGCGGCGTTCGTCGAGGAGGTCCTGTCCCCCGGGGTGCAGGCCCTCGTCTACTGACCTTCTCGCGAGGGCGCCGCGTCGTCAGGCGTAGAGGGGCGACGTCACGACCACGTGGATGACCACGCCGATGATGAGACAGGAGGTCGCGGCCGCAGCGAGCTGGGCCCGCGGCATGGCGGTCGAGGGCAGGGGCGCCAGCAGGCGCCGGGTGGCGTGCGCGATCGCGGCGGCGAGCAGGCCGAGCAGCGCGCCCGGGGCCAACATCGGAGCACCCGCGATCGCCGAGACCAGCAGGGCGGATCCCCCTCCCACCAGCATGGCGATGAAGAGGGCCCACTTCCTCAGCCGCGGGAGCGAGATGCATGGGTCGGTCAGCGCGCCAACCCCCAGACCGGCCATCGCAGCCGCGAGGGCGTGGTCACCGGCCAGCACGTGCGGGATCGGGGCCAGCGCAGTGCCGGCCGAGATGATCGCCAGACCCGAGGTCGTGGCAGCCACGGACTCGGTCAGGCGGGGACGGCCGTCGCGACGCATCAGCTGGTGCAGGAAGGCGACGAGGACGGCGACGGCCAGAGCGGCAGGCATCCACTCGAGGTAGGGGTTGTGGCGCGTCAACAGTGCGGTCCCGGTCATGAGCACCGTGCCGATCGCCAGGACCGCGCTGGTCCCCCGCGGGCTCGGCAGGCTGAGCAGCTGCGGCCAGCCCCAGGCCAGCACCAGCCCGGCCAGCCCCACGGCCAGCGCGACGAACTGCGGGCTGGCATAGCCGGTCAGTGCCACCAGCGCGGCGAACGCGACGGTCGCGGCGATGGACAGCGGTCGCGGGAGCAGGGCGCGACGCGGCAGGGCAGGCTTCGCGGTCTGGGCATGGACGCGACGCTCGCGCCGGGTCAGCGGCACGGCAGGGTTGTTGGGCGCCTGCTCGGGGACGTCGGACACAAGGGGCATCTTCGCATCACCCCCCGGCGAAGGGAGGCAGTACCTCCAGCACCGAGCCGTCAGGCAGGGGGTCGTCACGATGGGTCGCCCGGCCGTCGAGCAGCAAGGTGCTGACCGCCGTGACCGCAGGCAGCCCGGGGTGCAGCAGGTCGACCGCGGCGACCGCCTGTGCGACGGTCCGGCATCCCCGGACGAGGTCGGAATCCACGCCTGCTGCCGCCCTGGCACCTGCCCAGTAGCGGACGGTCACCGAGGCACCCTCGTTGTCACCCGGCATACCACCCTCCTCTCCTGCGCGTGTCCCAAGCATCAGACAAGGGTCTCACGATGTGTGCAACGGCCCGTGGGGTGGCCTTCGGCCGTATCCTTTCAAGGCATGGCCCGTCTGTTGCTGCTGACGAACGCCTTGGCGCCCAGCGCCGAGGTGCTTCCGGCACTCGGGCTGCTCACCCACCACGTGCGCATCATCCCCGCGGAGCCGACGGCGCTGGTCGACGCGCCGCCGTGTGACGCCGTCCTGTTGGACGCGCGCCGCGACCTCGCCGTGGCTCGCTCCCTGTGCCGCGTGCTCCGCGCGACGGGCATGTCCGTGCCCCTCATCGCCATCCTCACCGAAGGCGGCCTCGCGGGCATCACGACCGAGTGGGGCGTCGACGAGGTCCTGCTCGAGTCCGCCGGTCCCGCCGAGGTCGAGGCGCGGTTGCGACTCGCCGCTGGGCGCCTGCAGGACAACCAGGAGCCCGAGGACGTGCAGATCACCTCCGGCGACGTGACCATCGACGAGGCGACGTACTCCGCCCGCGTCCGGGGTCGGCTGCTCGACCTCACGTACAAGGAGTTCGAGCTCCTCAAGTACCTCGCCCAGCACCCGGGGCGCGTCTTCAGCCGCGCCCAGCTGCTCCAGGAGGTCTGGGGCTACGACTACTACGGCGGCACCCGCACCGTCGACGTCCACATCCGCCGGCTGCGCGCCAAGCTGGGCTCCGAGCACGAGGTGCTCATCGGCACGGTGCGCAACGTCGGCTACCGCTTCGTCCCGGCCGAGGACGCCGTCGACGCCTGAGTCACCGACTCCCCACCACGCGAAGGGCGCCCCTCCCGTTGCCGGGAGGGGCGCCTTCTCGGCGGCATGCCGCGTTGCCGCGTCAGGGGGCCGTCGTCAGTTCTTCGTGATCCGGGCGTCCGCGACGGGGCTGTACGGCGAGTGGGCCTGCAGGTAGTTCGCGAAGGCGTCGATGTCGAGACCACCGAAGAACCTGCCGCTGCCGACGCGGAAGCCGGGCAGTCCGTCCCCACCGTCTGCGACGAAGTTGTTCGTCACCACGCGGTACGTGCCCGTGTCGCTGAGCTCGGCGCCACCCAGCGTGACCGGTCCGAGCACCCGCCCGGCGGGGGTGTCGCTGTAGCTGTACGCAAAGCCCGACGACACCTGCAGGATGACCGGCCTGGCGATGGAGTTGGGCGAGGTCGTCGCACCGCCACCCCACTGCTCGCGCAGGATCTCCTTGACCTGGGCACCGGTCAGGGTCAACGACACGAGGTAGTTGTTGAACGGCTGCACCTGGAAGGCCTCGTCGTACGTCACCTCGCCGGGCGCCTCGTTCCACGACTTGTTGGCGTAGGTGAGGTTGGTGCGGATGCCGCCGGGGTTCATGAAGGCGATGACCGGGGCCTGGCCACCCGTGGTCGTCGACGGGTCGGCCAGCTGGGCGTCCGCGATCAGGTCGCCGAGCTTGGACTCCCCGGCGGGGCTGGAGGCCGTCGTGATGTCGGTGCTGATCGAGCCCAGGACCTTGCTGGCGATGGGAGCGATGAGCGTCTTGTAGTCGGCGATGATCTTCGTCTCCGCGGGATCCTTGAAGGCCGGGTCCCGGGTGACGACGAGGTTGTTGCCGGCCACCGAGGCGCGCACGATGTCCTGGGTGCGCCGGTCGAAGGTCAGGTTCGTCTCGGTCACCAGGCGCCCGAAGGAGGAGGCCGAGGTCACCAGGCGCGGCTGCCCCGCCGGGTCCGGGATGCTGCAGACGTACGGCGTGTGCGTGTGGCCGCTGATGATCATGTCGATCTGCGGGGACAGCTGCTGCGCGATCGGGATGATCGGGCTGGCGGGGGCGTTGAGCCCGGTGCTGGTGCCGGTCGGGCAGGCGGAGTCGAACTTGTTCTCCAACCCGCTGAGGTGGGCGGTGCTGGCGGTGCGCGTCGGCACCCCGCCCTGGTGGATCAGGACGATGATCGCCTTGACGCCCTGCGCCTCCAGCCGGGGCACGAGGGCGTTGGCCGTCTGCACCTCGTCGGTGAACTCCAGCCCCTGGATCCCCGAGGCCGTCACGATGTTCGGGGTGTCCTTGAGCGTCATGCCGATGAAGCCGATCTTGGCTCCCTTGAACTTCTTGACCCAGGTGGCCGGCAGGATGGTCTGACCGGTCGCCTTGAGCCGGACGTTGGCCGCCAGGATCGGGAAGTTCGCACCGGTGAAGGTCTTCCCACCCGGGCACGAGTCCTGGTTGGCGGCGCCTGCGCCGTCGTCCAGGCACCCGCCGTTGGCCAGCCGCTGGAGCTCCTTGTAGCCCTCGTCGAACTCGTGGTTGCCCACCGCCGTGACGTCGAGGCCGAGGCTGTTCATGGCCTCGATGGTCGGCTCGTCGTGGAACGCCGCCGACAGGAGGGGGGACGCGCCGACGATGTCACCGGCAGCCACCGTTGCGGTGTAGGGGTGACCCTGACGCAGGGCCTTGAGGTGCCCCGCGAGGTACTCCACGCCGCCGGCGTTCACGGTCTGCGGCGTCGCGCTGTACGTCGTGACGCCGGTGTTCGGGTTGGTGTTCGACGTCTCGGTGTAGGTGTCCGAGGTGATGATCCGGCCGCCCGAGCCCGACGGGGGCTCGAGGTTTCCGTGGAAGTCGTTGAACGACAGCAGCTGGATGTCGATGGTCGGCCCGTTGGAGGCAGCGGACGTGCTGCCTCCCGTGAAGGCCGCACCGGTCGCCGCGAGCGCGGCCACTGCCACGACGCCGGACAGGCGTCGGGTACGGGAAGAAGTCATGTGTTCGTCCTTGTGCGGAGGAGGAACCGGCGGTCGCCGGACCTGTGCACGCTAACCGCGGATCCACCGGTGGGGAAGATGCATGGTGCAATGCATACGTGCCCTTGACTCCCGTGCGCCCCGCCGACCCCTTGACGGCCGAGGAAGCCGCCCAGGTGCATGACCTGCACGGGCGCGCGGCCGCCGTCGACGGTGTCGGTCCGCTCTCGGAGCAGTCGCTGCTGTCCCTCACCTCCGCGGCTGGTCGCGTCCACCACCTGCTCGCGTATGCCGGGCAGCAGCTCGCGGGGTACGCCCAGCTCGACCCCGCCACCGGTCCCGACCCCTCCGGAGAGCTGGTCGTCGATCCGGACTTCCGGAAGCGGGGCCTCGGCCAGGCCCTGGTGGACGCGGTCCTGGAGCTGGCGCCCGAGGCCCGGCTCTGGGCACACGGCCAGCTCCCGGCCGCGCAGGCCCTCGCCGCGAGCAGCGGGCTGACGGCTGTCCGCGAGCTGCACAAGATGGCCAGGCCGCTCGGGGAGGCCGACCTCGACCCGGCGGCGAGCGCCCTGCCGCCGGGGTTCCGGTCACGGTCCTTCGAGCCCGGCCGCGACGAGCAGGACTGGCTGGAGACCAACGCGGCGGCCTTCGCCCACCACCCCGAGCAGGGACGGCTGACGCTGGCCGACCTGCGCGAGCGGATGGCGCTCCCCTGGTTCGACCCGACCGGGTTCATCCTCGTCGAAGCCGACGAGCCCGTCCGCGACCCGTCGGCGGGGAGAGTCGCGGCCTTCCACTGGACCAAGGTCGACCCTGACGACCGCTCGTCGGTGGACCCGGCCAGACCGGCAGGTGAGGTGTACGTGGTCGGGGTACACCCGGCATACCAGGGGCGCGGGCTGGGACGGCCCGTCACGGCCCTGGGGCTGGCCCACCTGGCCGGGCTCGGGCTTCCGGAGGTGGTGCTCTACGTCGACGGCGACAACCAGGCCGCGATACGCACCTACACGGGGCTCGGTTTTCGCAGCATCATGGTCGATGTGATGTATTCGCGCGGTGTTCAGCCGGCGCGTTCACCCGGCCCTGTCAGGATGACGCCATGAGTGTGCAGCCATGAGTGTGACGACCCGTCCCACCGACGAGCCTGAGATCTTCGACGGCGACGAAGAGGGCCACGAGGTGTCGATCGCCAGCGCCCAGCCGCGGGCGTCGAACGGGCGGTTCATGCGGGTCGTCCATGCCTCCGGGGGCGAGGACGAGAGCGGCCTTCCAGCGGACCGGTTCCTCGACCGCGAGATCTCGTGGCTGCAGTTCAACGAGCGGGTCCTGCAGCTGGCCGCCGACGACTCGGTGCCGTTGCTCGAGCGCGCCCGTTTCCTGGCCATCTTCACCTCGAACCTCGACGAGTTCTTCATGGTCCGGGTCGCGGGGCTCAAGCGACGCATCGCCACGGGCCTGGCGGTCCGCTCCGCGTCGGGGCTCGAGCCACGAGAGGTCCTCGAACAGATCTCGCTCGTCGCGCACGAGCTGCAGGCCATGCAGACCCTGGTCTACAAGGACAAGGTGCAGCCCGCCCTCGAGGACGAGGGCATCTCCGTGGTGCGCTGGGACGAGCTGAGCGATGCCGAGCGCGAACGGCACTCGGACCTGTTCGCCGAGCGCGTGTTCCCGGTGCTCACCCCGCTGGCCGTCGACCCGGCCCACCCGTTCCCGTACATCTCGGGGCTGTCGCTCAACCTCGCCGTGGTGCTCATCAACCCCAAGACCGGCAAGGAGCACTTCGCGCGGGTCAAGGTCCCGCCCCTGCTGCCGAGGCTGCTGCACATCGAGCCCGAGCCGGGCGAGCCGTCGACGGTCGACCTGTTCAGCACCCGGTTCGTGCCGCTCGAGGACGTCATCGCCGCCCACCTCGACATGCTGTTCCCGGGTATGGAGGTGCGCGAGCACTTCACCTTCCGGGTCACGCGCAACGAGGACCTGGAGGTCGAGGAGGACGACGCCGAGAACCTCCTCACCGCCCTGGAGAAGGAGCTGACCCGTCGCCGGTTCGGTCCGCCCGTGCGCCTCGAGGTGGACGAGACGATCGACGACCACGTGCTCGACATGCTGGTGCGCGAGCTCGGCGTCACCGAGAGCGAGGTGTACCGGCTCCCGGCCCCGCTCGACCTGCGCGGGCTCGACCTCGTCGCCGACCTCGAGCGATCCGACCTGCGCTACCCGCCGTTCCGGGGGCAGATGCACCCCGACCTCGCCCCCGCCGAGAGCTCCAAGCCGTCCGAGATCCTGCCGATCGTGCGTGACAAGGACGTGCTGCTGCAGCACCCGTACGACTCGTTCTCGACGTCCGTCCAGGCGTTCATCGAGCAGGCGGCGGCCGACCCGAACGTCCTCGCCATCAAGCAGACCCTCTACCGCACGAGCGGTGACTCCCCCATCATCGACGCCCTCATCGACGCCGCCGAGTCCGGCAAGCAGGTGCTGGCCATCGTCGAGATCAAGGCCCGTTTCGACGAGAAGAACAACATCTCCTGGGCCCGCAAGCTGGAACACGCCGGTGTCCACGTCGTCTACGGCATCGTCGGGCTCAAGACGCACGCCAAGCTCTGCATGGTGGTGCGCCAGGAACAGGACGGCAGCCTGCGCCGGTACTGCCACGTCGGCACGGGCAACTACAACGGCAAGACCGCCCGGCTCTACGAGGACTTCGGCCTGCTGACGTCGGATCCGCAGGTGGGCGACGACCTGGCCCGGCTGTTCAACCAGCTGTCCGGCTTCGCCCCCCGCAGCAAGTTCAAGCGCCTGCTGGTGGCCCCGCGCTCGGTCCGGTCCGGCCTGATCGAACGCATCGAAGCCGAGATCGAGCACGCGCGAGCCGGCCGCGGTGGCCTAGTCCAGCTCAAGCTCAACTCGATCGTCGACGAGCAGATCATCGACGCGCTCTACCGCGCCTCGCAGGCGGGGGTGAAGGTCGACATCTGGGTGCGCGGCATCTGCTCGCTGCGACCCGGGGTGCCCGGCCTCTCGGAGACCATCGAGGTCCGCTCGATCCTCGGGCGCTTCCTCGAGCACTCACGCGTGTTCCTCTTCGGAGGGGGCGGCGATCCCGAGGTCTACATCGGCAGCGCCGACATGATGCACCGCAACCTGGACCGTCGCGTCGAGGCTCTGGTGCGCCTCGCCGACCCCCGCCACGTCGGGGACCTCCAAGCGCTGATGGCGCGGGGCATGAGCGACAGCTATGCGCACTGGCGGCTGACCGGAGACGGCCGGTGGACGAGGGTGAACTTCGACGAGGACGGCCAACCGCTGGCCGACCTGCAGAGCGCACTGATCGACATGCACGCCAAACGCCGCCGCAAGGCCCGCCGGCGTTGACCGCCCCGATCCCGGCCGCGGGCACCGTCCCGTGGCGCCGCCGACGCGGCCAGCTCGAGGTCGCGCTGGTGCACCGACCGAAGTACGACGACTGGTCGTGGGCCAAGGGCAAGCTCGACCCGGGCGAGGAGTGGCCGGTCGCAGCGGTGCGCGAGACGCTCGAGGAGACGTCATTGTCCGTCGGTCTGGGTCGACCGCTCCCGGGTGCGGAGTACGCCGTCCTGGACGGGACCGGCCAGCCGGCGACCAAGGAGGTCCGCTACTGGGCCGCGGAGGCCACCAGGCCCGCCGGTCCGCTGCTGAACGAGATCGACGAGGTGCGCTGGCTCGACGTCGTCACCGCCTCGGACCGGCTCGACTACGCGCGCGACCGCGACCAGCTGCGTGCGCTCGTGCGGGCCGACAACGCGGGGACGCTGACCACCTGGCCGCTCGCCCTGGTCCGTCACGCCCACGCGGTGGGCCGCGGATCGTGGTCGCAGGACGACCGGCTGCGGCCCCTGGACCCGGCCGGCGAGGAACGCGCGGCCGCGATCGCACCGGTCCTCGCGGCATACGGCGTCAAGCGGTTGACCAGCTCGCCCTCGGTGCGCTGCACCGACACCCTCCGCCCGTTCGCGGCTCAGCTCGGGGCGGCGATGCGCACCAAGGAAGGCCTCAGCGAGGAGGGGTACGCCGCGGAGCCGGCGCGCGCCGGCCGCCACCTGGAGCGGCTGCTCGAGCGAGGCGCCCCTGCGGCCCTGTGCAGTCACGGCCCGGTGCTCCCGACGCTGCTCGCGATGCTGCTCGCCCGGGTGGCTCCCGATGAGCCGGAGGCCGACCTCGTCGAGGACGCGCTGCGTGCGGCGGCCCACGCCAAGATGGCCAAGGGCGAGGTCCTCGTCGCCCACCTCGTCGGCACCGGGCCCAACGCCCGGGTGGTGGCCGTCGAGCGTCACCTGCCCTCCCGTCCACGCGCCTTCTGACGCGTTACTGACCTCTCGTTCACCCAGTGCATCCCGGGGGGTCGGTGGCGCGACCTCGAATGTCTCACTGGTGTTCACCGTCCGTTCACCCTTCGCGGGCCGCTGCGTCACTCGCCCTACCTACCTTCGGGGCGTCGGGCACGAACGCCCGCCCCTGATTTCCCCCTCTGGAGAGGTTTGAACACCGTGAAGATTCAGCGTCTTGGCCTGGTCGCCAGCGTCGCCTTGGTCGGCTCGATCGCGCTGACCGCGTGCGGATCCGACAACAACGCCGGCGGCGCCAACGCCTCGTCCGGCTCGAGCTCCAGCACCACCAGCTCGTCCTGCCCCAAGGGCGGCACCCTGAACGGCGAAGGCTCCTCGGCTCAGAAGAACGCCATCGAAGAGGCCATCTCGTCCTTCCAGTCCCAGTGCGCCGGCACCACGATCAACTACAACCCGACCGGTTCCGGTGCGGGTATCAAGCAGTTCATCGCGGGCCAGGTCGACTTCGCCGGCTCCGACTCGGCGCTGAAGACCGTGGCGAAGGACGGTGTCGTCGAGGCCGACGCAGCGGCCAAGTACTGCGGCTCGCCCGCCTGGAACCTGCCGATGGTCACCGGCCCGATCGCGATCTCCTACAACGTCAAGGGCGTCAGCAAGCTCGTCCTGACCCCCGAGGTCGCCGCCAACATCTTCACCGGCAAGATCACGAAGTGGAACGACCCGGCCATCGCCAAGATCAACTCCGGCGTGACCCTGCCGGGCGAGCCGATCAAGCCCTTCTTCCGCTCCGACGAGTCGGGCACCACGGAGAACTTCACCAAGTACCTCAAGGCCGCCGCCCCCACTGCCTGGACCACCGAGCCCGGCAAGAAGTGGCTCGGCAAGGGTGAGGGCAAGGAGAAGTCCGCCGGTGTCGCCGGTGCCGTCAAGGCCACCGAGGGTGGCATCACCTACGCCGAGTGGTCCTACGCCAAGGACAGCAACCTGGGCATCGCCCAGATCGACAACGGCGCCGGCCCGGTCGAGCTGACCGGTGCTGCCGTGGGCAAGGCCGTCTCCGCCGCCAAGGCCACCGGCCAGGGCAACGACCTGCGCCTCAAGCTCGACTACGCCACCAAGGAGGCCGGGGCCTACCCGATCCTGCTGGTGACCTACGAGATCGTCTGCTCCAAGGCCAAGGACCCGGCCAAGGCTGACCTCATCAAGGCCTTTCTGACGCACTTCGCCTCCGCCGACACCCAGAAGGGTCTCGAGTCGATCGGCTACGCGCCGCTCCCCGACGAGGTTCGCACGAAGGTTGCCGCGGCCATCGCCGCGCTGTCCTGACCCACCCCGGGTATGCCGGGGGGCTGGCTGGTTGCCGGCCCCCCGGCATACCCGTTCTGACTGGTGCACGAAAACTGATGACCGCCCGAGTGCTGTTGACTGTCCCCAGCACGCGATGATGACGGCACGACCCCTGCTCCACCTCGACCGCACGCACCGAAAGGCGCAACGTGAGCTCCGTAACCGGCGTTTCGATCGCTGACGAGCTGCCCGGACCCGACGCCCGCCATTCCCTGACCGGGGACGGCGCAGGCACTGGACGGCTTGGCGACCGGATCTTCGGTGGGACGGCACGGGGCGCCGGGATCCTCGTCATCGCCCTGGTGACACTCGTCGGGGCCTTCCTGCTCTGGCAGGCCATCCCCGCCCTCGCGCACGACAAGGTCAACTTCCTCACCTCGCGTCAGTGGACCGTCGACAACCCGTCGGACCTGCGGTTCGGGATCGTCGAGCTGCTCTGGACCACCCTCGCCGTGTCCGCGATCGGCATGGTCATCGCGGTCCCCGTCGGGGTGGCAGTGGCCCTGTTCATCACCCAGTACGCGCCGTCGTGGCTGTCCCGGCCGGCCGCCAACCTCGTGGACCTCCTCGCTGCGGTGCCCTCGATCGTCTACGGCATCTGGGGCCTGAAGACCTTCGGCCCGGTGTTCGAGCCGGTCCAGGGCTTCCTCAAGCACACCCTGGGCTGGTTCCCCCTCTTCTCCGACGCCGGCATCAGCGGCGGCAGCACGATCCTGTTCGTCGGCATCGTGCTGGCGATCATGGTGCTGCCGATCGTCACGGCGCTCTCGCGCGAGGTCTTCGCGCAGACGCCCGTGACCCACACCGAGGGCGCACTCGCGCTGGGTGCGACCAAGTGGGAGATGATCCGCGTCGCGGTGCTGCCGTTCGGCAAGGCCGGTGTCATCTCGGCCGCCATGCTCGCCCTCGGCCGCGCCCTCGGCGAGACCATCGCCGTCACGATCATCCTGTCGACGCTGTCCGCGGGCAGTGCCTGGTCCTGGTCGCTGTTCAACGGCGGCGAGACCTTCGCGTCGCGCATCGCCAACAACGCCGGGGAGTTCGACTCCCCCGCCAAGACCGGCGCGTTCATCGCGGCGGGCCTGGTGCTGTTCGTGCTGACGTTCATCGTCAACGCGATCGCGCGCATCGTGATCGAGCGCAGGAAGGCGTTCATCGAATGAGCACCCTCGACACCGCTTCCGACCGGACGACCAACGCGTCGTCGGTCCCGACCCTCGGGCACCCCGCCAGGGGACGGGAGCTGCGCGACCAGCTGGCCCGCGTCGTGATGTGGCTGGCATTCCTGCTCGCCATCGTGCCGCTGCTGTGGATCCTGTGGACGGTCGTCAGCAAGGGCGCGCACCTGCTGCTCCAGCCTCAGTGGTGGTCGAACTCGCAGAAGGGCATCACCGCCCGGCACGAGGGCGGCGGCGCCGTCCACGCGATCCAGGGCACCCTCATCCAGGGGCTGACGACTGCCGCCATCTCGGTCCCGATCGGCGTGATGACCGCGATCTACCTCGTGGAGTACGGCCGTGGCCGGCTCGCGAAGGCCGTTTCCTTCATGGTCGACATCCTCACCGGCGTGCCCTCGATCGTCGCCGGCCTCTTCATCTACGCGCTGTGGGTGACGACGTTCGGCTTCCAGCGGGTCGGCTTCGCGGTCTGCCTCGCGCTCGTGCTGCTCATGGTCCCGGTCGTGGTGCGCTCCACCGAGGAGATGCTCAAGCTGGTCCCGAACGAGCTCCGGGAGGCGTCGTACGCGCTGGGCGTGCCCAAGTGGAAGACCATCGTCCGGGTGGTCCTGCCGACAGCCTTCTCGGGCATCATCACTGGAGTGCTCCTGGGACTGGCCCGTGTCATGGGTGAGACCGCGCCGCTGCTGATCCTGGGGCCGTACACGAAGTCGATCGCCACCGACCTGTTCGGCGGGCTGATGCCGACCCTGCCCACGATGATCAACCAGGACCGGACGGAGAGCCTGCAGCCCGCAGTCGACCGCGTCTGGGCCTCCGCGCTGACCCTGATCCTCCTGATCCTCATCCTCAACCTGGCCGGCCGCCTCGTCGCCCGGCTCGGCTCCCTCAAGAAGTAAGCACCCCCGAACTTCCCTCAGCGACCTGTGCCGGCCACCCGGCACACTCCCTCCGAAGGACGAAAGAACAGACCATGGCCAAGCGAATCGACGTCAGTGACCTGAACGTCTACTACGGCGCGTTCAAGGCCGTCGAAGGCGTCACGATGACGGTGGAGCCCCGCTCGGTGACCGCGTTCATCGGGCCTTCCGGCTGCGGGAAGTCGACGTTCCTGCGCACCCTCAACCGGATGCACGAGGTGATCCCCGGCGGCCGCGTCGAGGGCAAGGTCATGCTCGACGACCAGGACCTGTATGCGTCGGGTGTCGACCCGGTCGCGGTGCGGCGCACGGTCGGGATGGTGTTCCAGCGGCCGAACCCGTTCCCCACGATGTCCATCTACGACAACGTCGCGGCGGGGCTGCGGCTCAACGGGGTGCGCGGTAAGGCCACGCTCGACGGGATCGTCGAGAAGTCGCTGCAGGGAGCCAACCTGTGGACCGAGGTCAAGGACCGGCTGGGCAAGCCCGGTGCCGGCCTTTCCGGTGGCCAGCAGCAGCGACTGTGCATCGCCCGCGCGATCGCGGTCGAGCCCCAGGTGCTGCTCATGGACGAGCCCTGCTCGGCGCTCGACCCCATCTCGACGCTGGCCATCGAGGACCTGATCTCGGAGCTGAAGAGCAAGTACACGATCGTGATCGTGACGCACAACATGCAGCAGGCTGCGCGGGTCTCGGACCAGACCGCCTTCTTCAACCTCGCCGCGACCGGCAAGCCCGGCAAGCTGGTCGAGGTCGCCGACACCCAGAAGATCTTCAACAACCCCGGGGTGAAGGCGACCGAGGACTACATCAGCGGCCGCTTCGGCTGATCCCTCCGGGCCCCCTTTCCTTCCGCCCGCCGACCTGTTGCTCGCACATCGTCACCGGATCGCCTGAGAGGCATCCCGTGACCACCAGGGAGCAACACGTCGCAGTCAGGCGGCGTGCGGCCCGTTGCCGTGGCCGGGGAGAGTCCCCATGGACGCCGGGTTCCAGAGCCGCAGGTCATCGCCGAGATCCTGACGCCAGAGACATCTGATGCGGGAAGGATGGGCACGACCTCGCGTCTCGCGCAGGACCTGAGCCAGCCCCGACCCCCCGTCGAGCACGGCGCCCGTCCCCCACCGGGCGACGGCGAAACCGACCGACTCGAGCTCTCGCTCCCGATCGCGCTCGGCCACCATGTGCGCAGCGGCCTCCTCGGCGTCCCACTCGTCCTCGGAGTAGCTACCCAGGTACTTGCCGCGGCCATCGGCCTCCCCCACGACACCCGCCGACGGCCAGAGGAAGTCGACGCGGCCGATCAGTCGTCCATCGAGGCGATGGATCCAGACGTGGCTCATCGGGATGGGGAAGCCGAGCGCGTGGGCGGTGGCCGCGGAGGCCGACTCGAGCCAGCTCTCCCGACGGTGGTCCACCCTCGCCATGCCGATGTCGGCCCTGGTGATGCCGGGCCACCTGGTCTGGAAGGCGCGCATCTCCTCCAGGGCCTCGAGACCAGTCAACCCCTGGCGCAGCGCAGCATCGGCGACGGCGAGCGCGTCCCGCGGACGAAGCTGCCGGAAGCAGTCGATGACGGTGCGCGCCGGGTTCGTCACGGGGAGGCCGGACGCACGCATGACGTGCTCGTCCGGCATGGCACCGTCGAGCAGTCGCCGCCAGTCGCCGCGAGAGGCCGTGCTGTCCGACGCGGGAAGCGTGAGGCTGACCGGACCCAGCGGCCCCAACGGGTATGGGAGCCCACGCACCAGCGCGGCACTCAGGTGGCTCACGACGCCACCCGGCACGGACACGCTTGCCGCACGCGCCATGGCCAGGTGTAGCCGCGGAGGTGACAGCGCGATCCACGGCTCTCGCACGGCATACAGGCTCGCGGCGACGGAGATGACCTGCCGACGCCGCACGGCCCCGGCGATGCTGGTGCTCGTCAACCCGGCGGCGAAGGCTTCACGGGCCAGGAACGGTTGCGGAAGGGCCAGCCAGGCCGACTCGGGGATCTGCCGCATCCCCCGAGCGTGGTCCGGTCCCGGCCTGAGGGTGTCACGACAGCTCGGCGCCTGTGGAACCGAGTCCCGGACAGGTCGAGCTGTGGATCCAGCCGGCCGTCACGGGACCGTGACGACGTCGGGGGCTGTCAGGCGAAGTCCGGCGGCCCTCAGACGAAGAGGTTGATCAGGAAGCAGGTGCCGGCGGCGGCGAGGCCTGCGCCGGGGAAGGTCAGCACCCAGGCGCCGACGATGTTGCCCGCGACGCCCCAGCGCACGGCCGACAGGCGCTTGGTGGCACCCACTCCCATGATCGCCGAGGTGATCGTGTGGGTCGTCGAGATCGGGGCGCCGAACGCCATTCCCGCGACGTACAGGATCGTGGCTGCCGTGGTCTCCGCGGCGAAGCCCTGCGGCGGGTCGAGGTGGATGATCCGGCGGCCGAGGGTGCGCATGATCCGCCACCCGCCGGCATACGTGCCGAGGGAGATGACCACCGCGCTCAGGATGAGCACCCACAGCGGCACGCGATCTCCGCTGTAGTGGCCGCCGACCGTCAGGGCGAGCACCACGACGCCGGCCGTCTTCGCCGCGTCCTGGAACCCGTGACCGAACGCCATCGCGGCGGCCGAGACCGTCTGGGCATAGCGGAAGCCGCGGGTGACCTTGCCCGGCTGGGCACGACGGAACAGCCACAGGATCGCGGTCATTACGATGAAGCCGAGGATGAGTCCCACCACCGGAGACAGGACCATCGGGATGACGACCTTTTCGAGGATCCCGGTCCACTTCACCGTCGCACCCGCTGCAAGGGCCGCGCCGCCCAGCCCGCCGATGAGGGCGTGGGACGACGACGACGGGAGGCCGTACCACCACGTCAGGAGGTTCCACCCAGTCGCGCCGATCAGGGCGGCGGCACAGATGACCAGGCCCTCGTTGCCCTTCGGCGGGTCGATGATCCCCTTGCCGATCGTCGCCGCGACCTTGCCGAAGAAGTAGACGGTGATGCCACCGACCATGTTCGCCACCGCCGCCATGAGCAGGGCGATCCTCGGGGTGAGGGCGCGGGTCGAGACCGAGGTCGCGATCGCGTTCGCCGCGTCGTGAAAACCGTTCGTGTAGTTGAAGCCCATCGCGAGGGCGATGACGATTCCGAGCGGAAGCCAGTCCATGGGGAGGCTCAGGACTCCTTGACCGCGATGCTCTCGACCTTGTGAGCCACCTTCTCGAACGCGTCAGCGGCGGCCTCGAGCTCCTCGACGACCTCCTTGAGCTTCATGATCGTGAGGGTGTCGGCACCGAAGTCGCCATTGAACAGACCCGCGAGCAGGCGGCGGTAGATCTGGTCGGCCTGGTTCTCGAGGCGGTTGATCTCGATCCAGTAGCCGGAGAGGTCCTTCATCGAACGCAGTCGTGGCATCGCGTCGGCCGTGAGCTCGGACATCCGGGAGAGGACCTCGACCTGGTCGGACACTCCCGACGGGAGGTCACCGATCCGGTACAGCACGATCAGGTCGACGGCGGCGTCCATCATGTCCATGCAGTCGTCGAGCGTGGAGGCGAGGCCGTGGATGTCCTCACGGTCGAACGGCGTGATGAACGAGCTGTTCACCTTGCGGATGATCGCGTGGGTCGCCTCGTCGGCGGCGTGCTCGATCTCCCGCATCCGGGTCGCGACGGCCTCTCGCTCGTCGTGGGGCACTCCCAGCAACGTCGTCAGCTCACGCGAGCCGCTGACGAGGTAGGAAGCGGACTTGGCGAACAGATCGTAAAAACTGTTCTCCTGGGGGGTGAGGCGAAAGCCCACGGTTCTCTCCGGTCACGCAAGGGGGACGGCCGTGGATGATGCTACGGGCAAGCGCGCCAGTAGACGCAACTGGGAGCGGGTCGTCGACCTCGCGATGCGACCTGCTGCGCTCAGGCGTGCTGCCGCGTCCAGACCCGGTGCGGCGAGGCGGGCTTGACCTCGGACGACGACGAGTGCCCACGCTCGATGCCGAGGGCCCGGTCGATCTCGGCCTCGGTGAGAGGCTCGTCGCTGGCGGTGGCGGCGACGACCAGGTCGCCGACCAGCTCGATCTCGTCCTGAAGCGCGTCGTCGGTCAGGTCAGCACCGGCGCGCGGTTCCTTGGTCATGATGAAACGCTAACGGAGCCAAGGCGTTCTGACGCACCTAGTTTGCTATCTCTTGACCCGCGATGCCCGGGAACCACCCACTTGGGCCATGGGCACACCGTCAGGACTAGTCCCAACCGGCTATGCCTGATGATGGTTGGCATGACCCCCGATGTCGGCGGTGCCCCTGCCGTCGAACCTCCCGCTGTCGAGGACCGTGGTTCGTTCAGCCACGCCGTATGCAGCGTGTGCGGCTGGAGCGGACCAGGTCGCCGTTCGCGGCGGGTCTCGCGGGACGATTCACGGGTTCATCAGGGCGCCTGTCCGGGCGCCCGACCTCACCCCCAGGGAGGCTGACCGCGGGCCGCTCACGCGGCATACCGAGGGTGTCGTGGGGCCATCGGCGGGTCCTTGCGGCGCGGCGCGGCAGGGTGGCCGGGGGGTGAACATTTGTGCGTCGGGCCGGGAGCGCCTCACGGCGCGCGGCCGCTCGTAGCGGCTTCAGTTGGGACCCGGGGCTACCGCGGCCCGACGCACGTCCGACTGTAACCCCGGATGCCGGTGAGTTGTTCCATCTGGCGCGTGTTCATCGCAGCGCAAGAGGCCGTTCAGGTGAGTTCGCCGACGTGCCACAGACGGGCACCGGCCTCGAGGTCCTCGGCCGTCGAGAGCATCGAGGCGGCGCGGCGGGTCTGCTGCCCGGCCGCCTCGCGGTCGTGGGCGTCGGTCGTGTCGGCGCGGTCGGCACGACCGGCGGCCACCACGCGACAGAACGCCGCGGCCCTCTGGAGCGCGACCGCGAGGTCGCCGGCGAAGACCCCGCGCAGGATCGCATCGGTGAGGTCGCGGAGCTCGGCGGGACCCGGCGGCTCGGCGACGCCGGCCACCGCATGGTTGACGTCGGTGAAGCGGATGCCGGCCGCATAGTCGGCGCTGGCCTCGTCCGGGCTGCGCTGCACCCACTCGCGCAAGGCGTAGAGACGCCAGAGAGCCCCCGGAAGGCTCCGTGCCGGGCGGTCGGCCCAGAGCTCGGCGACAGTCACCAGCCCGAGCTCGTCGACCAGGGCGACCAGTCGCGCGGTGAGGGCCGGGTCGTCGTTGGCCCGGCCGGTGCCCACGAGGACAGCCGCCGTCTCGTGGGCGATCTCCGTGACCTGCGCAGGGTCCGGGACCGTGCCTCCCTGGGCCTCCATCGCCGTGGGGCCGAAGAAGGCCGGGCGACGAGGACCGGGCCGACCGCTGGGCTCGTTCGTCATCGCTCCCAGTGTCTCAGGAGCCGGAGGAGCCGAGGTCCGTCACTCATGCGTCCCCCGCACCTCGCGATGCGTCAACCGAGCGGCCTCCAGCTCCGCATCCGGGGCTTCCTCCAGCGTCACCATTGCCTTGTCCGCCCCCGGCAGCGCCCGCAGGATCTCGTCCAGCTTTCGCTGGGTCGCCGCCTGTTCCCGCGACTGCGTGTGCTGGATGACGAACACCATCACCAAGGTCACCGCAGACACCAACGTCTGGAACACCAGCTCCAACCTCGACGGGAACTTGAACACCGTCGAGAACACGACCCATGCCACCACCGCGGCCACCACGCCGGAACCCACCAGCGGACGCGCCGCCACCCGGTCGAACCAATGAAGCGCCAACGACCCCGGATGTCTCGACCACTCACCAAGCCTCATACCGCCATCCTCCCCCAGGCCGCAACGCTCAGCCACCACGCTGGCCGTGAGTCCAGGCCATCGGCGCCTGCCGGCAGCCCCGCCTCACAGGTGGACGTGCGGGTGGAGATCGACCGCAGGCGGGACACGGAGGTCGCCACCCTCACTGCGATGCATGGCATCGGCGAGCAGCTTGTCGACCCGCTGCACATTGAACCGACCGAGGCCATGCGCGTACCCCAGCAGGAGCAGGTCCAGCGACTTGATGTAGCCGGCACCCTTGACCACGACCATCGGACCGGCCGCTGCGCGCATCACCTGGAGCTCAGCCAGCGTGGACCGGTCGGAGGTGAACCACGAACCGCCCTGCAGGATCCTTGCCCCAGCCTCCTGCGCCAGCTGACATCCCCGAACCAGCTCCGTCTCGTCGAGGCCAGCGGTGAGGAACACGACCTTCAGCGCGGCGTCGTAGGGGGCAGCAAGCTCCGCGAGCCCGTTGATCCCCTGACCCAAGGACGCGTCGCCGTTCGAGCGCCACCACGCGTTGTCGACGACGACAGCAATCTCGCTGGCGCCACCATCCAGGGACACCTTGGCCTTCGACAGCGACACCGATCGGTCATCGGTCACCTCGAAGCCGGGAACGACGGTGCCCACTGCCACCCCCGCCCCGTCGAGGTGCCTGGCGGCTTCGTTGACCATCGGGGGCAGGCAGTACACCGTCGCCAGGTGCGCCCGTGCCGCTTGCCGGCAGGCATCCGCAACGTCCTGCGAGGACGCCGCTGAACCCAGCACCAGAAGGTCCAACATCCCCGCGACCTCACGGACGGTCAGCTGAGGCTTGACGTGGTCAGCATGCACAGGTCCCCCCTTCCCTGGGCCGAAGTCGAGGCCTCGCACCGCGCTACCTGTGAATAGAACGTGAACAAAACGCCAGCTCGCATGGTGCCTAGAGCGGTGCAGCCAGGCCTGCCTCCTGATGACGGAGATTCTGCCAGCACCAGGTGTATTCGCCTGATTTCGGGGTAGGTGGACACTGCGTCCCTGCCACGAGACCCAGCGGGATCGGGCCTCCGGCAGATGCCTATTCATGCCCTGACCAGCCCGTTTGTCGCATTTGTTCGGGTAAGGTCAGGGAGTCAATCAGAGGACAGGCACCACCGGGTGCCGGGATGGAGTACGTGATGAGCGGTACCGATCTGCCCCCCGTGTCGAAGGACGAGCTGGCCGCCGAGGCCGGCGCGGCATTGCCTGACAAAGAGGTGATGTCCCTTCTCGACCTGAACGCTGACCTCAACCTTGCCCTGGATGTCGCGGCTCCCATCGACCTGGGCGTGGCTGCCAACGCCAACGTCGCCGCACCGATCGCGGGCGCAGTCGGGGCCAACGTCCTGTCCGTGGGCTCCACGGACGCAGCCCTGGCCCACCAGGGTGTGAACATCGACCAGGCCCTGTCGGGCTCGGCAGTCGCTCACGCCCCCCAGCACAGCGACATCCAGCAGACCACCCCCGGGACCACGCCGGCACCTGCCCCCGCCCCCGCACCGGCCCCCGCCCCGGCAGACACCCCGGCTTCGCCGCTCAGTGGCAACCTGCTCGACATCAACGTCAACGCTGCCGCCGACGCCAAGCTGGCCGCGCCGATCGACGGCGCCGTTGCTGCGAATGCCAACGTCGCAGCGCCCATCGACGCGTCCGTCTCGGCCAACGTCGGCTCGGTGGCCTCCCAGGCCGCCTCGGTCGCCGACCAGACGGGCTCGATCACCCAGCACCTGGACGGCAGTGCACAGGCCGTGGCCGACCAGACCTCAGCGATCAAGCAGTAGCTGGGAGCTTCGTGAGTCTCACGTCGTCACCGTCTGTGGTGCCGGGACCGGACGCTTCGGCGCCTGGTCCCGGCTCCACGGGGTCAGACACCACCGCGTCAGGTGCCGCCCCCGCGGTCGACGACCGCCCGCACCCCGCAGACGGCGTCGAGCTCCTCGGCGAGCTGACGGACTCGGGTTATCGCAGCCCGCCGTCGCTGGTGCGCCGAGCTGGCGGCCAGACCGTCCAGCTGACGCCCTTGCTCTACCTGGTCCTCAAGGCCATGGACGGTCAGCGCACCTATGCCGAGATCGCCGAGCTCGTCAGCACCGAGTACGGGCGCCGACTTGGGGCGGACGACGTCCAGACCTTGACCGAGTCCCAGCTGCGGCCGCTGGGACTGGTGCGCGGCACCGACGGTGCGGAACCGGTGGTGGAGAAGTCGAACCCCCTCCTGGCGCTGCGCTTTCGCTGGGTCGTCTCCGACCCGCGGATCACCCGACGCATCACCACCCCCTTCGCGGCCCTGTTCACTCCTGCGGTGGTGGTCGTGGTCCTGCTGGCCTTCGCCGCGATCTCGGGCTGGGTCCTGTTCACGAAGGGTCTGGCGTCGGCCACCCACCAGGCGTTCGACCAGCCCTGGTTGCTCGTCGTGGTGTTCGCGATCACCCTCGTCTCGGCGGGATTCCACGAGTTCGGGCATGCCTCGGCGTGCCGCCGCGGCGGCGCGACCCCAGGGGCGATGGGCACCGGCCTGTACCTGGTGTGGCCGGCGTTCTACACCGACGTCACCGACAGCTACCGCCTCAGCCGCGGCGGACGCCTGCGGGTCGACCTGGGCGGCCTCTACTTCAACGCGATCGTGGCCGTGGTCATGTTCGCCGTGTGGGCGGCCACGGGCTGGGACGCGATCCTGCTCATCCTGGCGGCGCAGCTGCTGCAGATGGTCCGCCAGCTGGCCCCGATGGTCCGTTTCGACGGCTACCACGTCTTGGCCGACCTGACGGGAGTGCCCGACCTCTACTCCCGGATGGGCGCCATCCTCCTCAGCCTGCGACCGGGGCGGTCGGCCGACCCCCGCGTGGCAGCCCTCAAGCGTGGGCCTCGAGTCATCGTCACCGTCTGGGTGCTGCTGATCGTGCCCCTGCTGATCTTCACGCTGTTGATGATGGTCCTGGCACTGCCTCGGGTCCTGGGGACGGCCTGGGCCAGCATGGTCCGCCAGTCGCATGCGCTGGGGGTCGACTGGGCCGGCGGTGACGCCGTCGGCGTGACCGTCCGCATCCTGGCGATCGTGGCCATCGCCCTTCCCATCCTCGGCTCGCTGCTCGTGCTTGCCCGGCTCGTTCGGAGCACCAGCGCCACGACGTGGCGCCGGACTCAGGGTCGCCCAGTGCGTCGTGCCGTGGCAGGCCTGACCGCGCTGGCCATCCTCGCCGGACTCGCCTACGCCTGGTGGCCCGACCAGAACCGGTACCGCCCCATCCAGGCCTTCGAGCACGGCACCGTCACCCAGGCCCTCGATTCGGCAGGCTCCATGCTGGGGCGCCCCAGCGCCCTCCAGGACGGACAGATCGTCCAGGGGCAGCCCTCGGTCTGGGCATCGACCACCAAGCCGCCGACCAGCGACCACCCGCAGCTCGCGCTCGTCCTGATCCCCAAGAACCCGACGTCCTCCACCGGGCACCAGCCCGCCTGGGTCTTCCCGTTCAACCGCCCGTCCGCGCCCGGACCCGGGGGAAACCAAGCCCTCGCGGTGAACACCACCAACGGATCGACCCTGTACGACGTCGCCTTCGCGCTGGTGTGGGCGGACGGCAGCAGCGTCCTGAACCGCAACGAGGCCTACGCCTTCGCCAGCTGCCGTCAGTGCAGGACCGTGGCGATCGCCTTCCAGGTCGTCCTCATCACCGGCAGCGCCCGAGTCGCGATCCCGCAGAACCTCTCCGGCGCCCTGAACTACTCCTGCGTGCAGTGCGTGACCTACGCCCTGGCCCAGCAGCTGGTCCTGAGCGTGCCGGCCAACCTCACCCCCGAAGCACGGCAACGCCTGGACGCCCTGTGGGCACAGATCAGCAACTTCGCCGCGACGATCAAGAACCTCCCGCTCGACGCGATCCGCCTCCGACTGCTCGACTACCAGAGCCAGATCCAGAACATCGTCGTACCCGCGGCGAACGGTCCTGCTCAGGGCTCGACCACGTCCACCTCATCACCCACCTCGAGCGGGGCTTCCGGCTCCTCCGGTGGTGGCGCCACGCCGAGCCCGAGCGCCACAGGGGCGCCCGGCGCGCCGGTCCCCACCGCTCCGGCGTCCAACTCCACCACCACGCCCACCTCATCGCCCACCTCAGCTGCGAGCCCGACAGCTCCACCCGCCACGGCGTCGCCCACCGACACGCCCGCGCCCACCACGACGACCCCCTGAACGCGGCATCGTCCCCCCGCCATGGCCTCACCGCGAGCCATGGCGGGGTCGCTGGAGCGTCTCGCGGATGGCCCTCTCACACGTTTTTCGCAATGGGTCCCGCGGCCGCACGGGTGTTGCTACGGTTCCCGCAAAGATCGGACAGGAAGGGTCTGATGTCGAACTTTCGACCCCTGGACTCGGGCGCACCGCTCGACTACCGGGCAGTGTTCGACGCCCTGCCCAACCCGTGCGCACTGCTGAGCCCCGACCTCAAGGTGCTGGACGTGAACGCGGCCTACCCGGTCGTGGTCGGCCGCACCAGACGCGAGCTGCTGGGTCGCGACCTCATCGACGTGCTGCCGTTCGACGCCCTTGAGTCGTTCGACGGAGCAGCCCAGCGAATCCGGGAGTCCCTGCAGCGGGCCCTGGCGACCGGCCATCCCGAAGTGCTACCCGTCCAGCGGCACGACGTCCGGACCGACGCCGCACCCCATGCGCCGGCCGCGACGCGCTACTGGATCTCGACGGCCACGCCCATCCTGAACGCGGGCAGTGCTGTTGCGCTGCTGCACAAGATCCAGGACGTGACGCCGGTGGTGCTGTCCGTCGCCGCGGACTTCGGCGCTCCGGGCGCTTCCGGCGCTCCCGGCGCTCCCGGCGAACCGATGGTGGACCTGGAAGAACACACCGACCTGTTCGGGCTGGCGCTGGAGCTGCAGACCGCGAACGAGCAGCTCCAGGAAGCCCAGGAGCGCGAACGGGAGACCAGCCTGACGCTGCAACGCTCGATGCTCCCGGCCAGCATCCCGGAACAGGCCCGCGGTCGAGTGGCAGCCCGATACCTGCCAGCCCGCAGCTCTCTGAGCGTCGGCGGCGACTGGTACGACGTTGCCGCGCTACCGGACGGGCGCCTGGCCGCGGCCGTGGGCGACGTCGTCGGTCAAGGCCTTCACGCGGCCGCCGTGATGGGGCAGCTGCGCAGCGCGCTCAGTGCCGTCACCATCGCCGATGTCGGCCCCGGGAACGCCCTCAGAGTCCTGGACCGCTTCGCTCGGCAGACCGAGCAGGCCACGGCCACCACAGCGGTCAAGGTCGTCCTCGACCTCGACCAGCACACGGTGACCTACAGCAGCGCCGGCCACCTGCCGCCACTGCTCCAACACGCCGACGGCCGGATCGAGGCCCTCGACCAGGCGCTCGGCCCCCCGCTGGCCACCACCGCCGAAGCTGACCCGCGCCCACAGGCAACAGTCCACTTCGCCCCGGGCGCCAGGCTCGTCCTCTACACCGACGGCCTCATCGAGCGTCGCACCGAGTCGCTCACCGATGGCATCGCCCGCCTCGTGGACTGCCTCAACGCCCACCCGAGTCTGAGCCCCGAGGCGCTCATCGACACGATCATCGCCGAGGTCCGTGACCACCACCTCGCCGCCGACGACACCGCCGTCCTCGTCATCCGCCTCTAGCGACCGCTCACCTCGGCTCCCCCACGGCATACCGGGCGGACCTGCGGCCTGAGTCTTCTGGTCATCCGTTCGCCGTGTCCGTGGAGCCTCCGGCGGCGTGGGGCCCGTTGGGGTCTCGCAGGTAGGTCAGCACCGCGGCCACACGTCGGCTGACGCGGCGTTCCTCGCCGAGGTTGAGCTTGGTGAAGATCGTGCTGATGTACTTCTCTATCGCCGACTCGGAGAGATGAAGCCCCTCGGCGATTGCTGTGTTGGTGCGCCCCTCAGCCATTTCGCGAAGGACGTCGAGCTCGCGTGAGGTGAGCCCTCGCAGGGGTGACTGCGACTGCCGTACCTGTTGCTCGACGAGGCGTTCGACGACGGCGGGGTCGACCACGGACCGTCCGGAGACGACGGCGCGCAGGGAGCTGACGATCTCGTCGAGGGCGCCGATGGACACCTTCAGCAGGTACCCGAGGCCGTCGGTGCCATCTCGAAAGAGCTCGGTGGCGTAGGCGGCGTCGGAATACTGCGAAAGCACAACGACGCCAACCTGCGGGAAGTCCCTCCGGATCTGTCGAGCCGCCTCGATGCCCTCGGTCCGGTGGGTTGGCGGCATCCGGATGTCCGTGAGGACGGCATCGGGCCGCAGCGTGCTGACGGCTTGGAGGAGCTCTGCGGCATCGCTCACCGCGGCGACGACCTGGATCTGATCGGAGTCTTCGAGCAGGCGCCTGGTGCCTTCGCGCACGAGGTAGTTGTCTTCGGCGATGATGACGCGCAGCCGCTCAGACATGGCTGGGCTCACCGGCGGGGATGGACGCGGTCACGGTCGTGCCGGCACGGTGCGCGCTGGTCACGGTCATCGTGCCGCCCAGTGCCTCGACCCTGTCCCGGAGCCCCATCAGGCCATGCCTTGGTGCAGCATCCACATCGAAGCCCGACCCGTTGTCGCGCACTTGGACCCGCAAGGCCCCGCAGTCGTGGGAGAAGTCGACCCAGGCGCGGGTCGCGTGCGCGTGCTTGAGCACGTTGCCCAGGGCCTCGATGACGACGAAGTACGCGGCCCCTTCGACGTCGGGGGCAAGACGTGTGGAACCGTTCAGCCCGGATTCCCTGACCTCGACGCGCAGCGTGAGGTGGGCGGCACGGGCGCGGACGGCTTCGACGACGCCCCGGTCGGTCAGCAGCGGTGGGTGGATACCGCGGGCGAGGTCCTGCAAGGACACCAGTGCTCGTTGGGCGTCACTGGTGACTTCGGCCAGACTCAGCTCGGCCAGGTGGGGGTCACGGCGGAGCTGGTTCCGCGCCAGCCCGAGCCGTGCCAGGACCGCGACGAGCTCCTGCTGGACCCCGTCGTGGATGTCGCGCTCCAGGCGGCGCCGACTCGCATCCTCTGCCTGCACGATGCGAGCACGGGAAGCGGTGAGCTCCGCGAGCCGGTCCGCGAGCTGCACTGTCAGCCAGGAGTTGTGGACCGCGAGGGCGGCCTGGCGGCCGAGGCTCTCCAAGAGGTGCAGATCCGCCTCGGAGTACCGGCCCTCACGCCGTGGGCCGCACTCGATGGCGCCGACAGCCAGCGACTCGGTTGCCAGCGGCACGCTGAGGGTCGGTGCGGCCTCTGGGGGCGGGTCACCGGCCGAGCCGATGACGGGTCGGCCGTCTGCGTCGAGGACGACCCTGACCCATCGGGCGCGAAGCCCCGCTCGGACGTCGGCGGCGAGGCTGTTGGCGAGGTCCTCTGCGTTGGGGGTGGACTCCAAGCGGGCCCCGAGCTGGGCGATGAGCTCGTAGCCGGACACCCGGCGGCCGAAGACCAGCCGGTCGGCCAGCCGCTCCAACCGGCGGCGCGCCGGGGCCACCCCAAGGGTCGCGGCGATGGTCAGGGCGACGGCCAGTGCCAGCGGGACGCGGCCGCCGACGGCAACGCCGAAGCTCAAGGTGACCGCGACATAGGCGAGTGAGATCAGCAGCCACAACACCGAATAGACGACGGAGCGTCTGATGACGACGTCAATGTCCAGGAGGCGGTGCCGGAGCATGCCGATGAGGATCGAGACGGGGACGGCGAGCGCGGCGGGGGCGTACAGCAGGTACAGCACAGCGCCCGGCAACGTGGAGGTGGAGTCGCTCACGGTGCCCAGCAGCAGCCCCCAGACGACCGTGAAGAGGACCCCCAACAGCGGCCAGGCCGTCTGCCGGCGCTCGAGCGCCTCGAAGTGTCGGAACCGCAGGCCGAGCATGGCGACTCCACAGGCGAGCAGCAGCAGGAACCCGACCTGGTAACCGGCCCTACCCACCGCTCCGAGAGGCAACAGCCCGAGCTGAGCGCCTTGGTTGGGAGCACTGACCTGCTGGCCCCAGACAAAGTTGCCCGGGTAGGTGACCTGGACTGAGCCCAGGCGCTCGGCGACCAGGACGGCGGCAATGAACGCGAGTCCGGCGAGGACGATGCCGCGCTCGTAGCCCCGGTGGTAGCGACCGTCGGGGAAGACGGCAAGCAACGCCAGCAGCGCGGCACCCTGAGCGAGCTCGAGCCCCTGCAGGGCCAGGACAGCAGCCCAGCCCCAGGTCGGCACGGTGGAACGATCTTGCAGGTATGCCGAGTAGGCCGAACCCGAGGCGAAACCGGCGGCCATGACCAGGCCCACCAGCAGCAGCCGCTGCGCGCCGCGGTGCTCGGGCCGAGTGCGGACGGCGAGACCGCCGGTGACCAGGAATGCCGAGGTCTGAGGCAGGCCCCGGCTCGCCTCCACCAGGTGACCAGCGCGCCACCCGAGGATGGGCGCGGTGAACATGGCGAGGGCCCCAGCCCCCGCCAGCAGCGTCCAGCCGCGACGCGAGGTCATGCCCACAGTGTGGCCGTCAAGTGGCGCACGCGTCAGTGCGGTGAACCTCAAGGTGCCGTGCAGTCCACCTCAAGGACGACCCGACCACGGATGGGCGCCTGCCCGGTATCGACGGGGGACCGGTCCTGCCAGCGTCATTCGACCAGGCACCGGCACGTCCGCCGGCGCCAACGAGAAGGGACCAGCCATGAGCGCCTCGACCCACCACACCACCACAGCGACGCCCGAGTCGGACCCGCACGCCGGTCAGACCTCATTCCCGGGGCGCCAGCGTGCCGCTGCCATCTGCCTGATCACGGCCCCCGTGGCCTTCGCTGCGGCCGAGGTTCTGTCCCCGGAGTCCAACGGGACCAGCGCCCAGATGCTCGCCGCATTCGCGTCGCACCGGGGCGCTGGTCTGGTCGCAGCCCTGCTCGGAATCGCGTCAGTGATGCTGTTCGTGCCCGGCGTCCTGGGACTGGTGCGACCCATCACCGGCCGCGGCCGCCGCTGGGCACTCACCGCAGCCGCAGCAACCACCTACGGCCTGGTCACCGCGCACGCAGCCCTCGGCGGCATCAACATCATGTTCTACGCCATGACCGACCCGTCCCTGTCTCGACCACAGATGACCCGACTCATGGACGTCCTCATGAGCACTCCCGCGGCCGGCCTGCCTCTACTGCTCGGCCACCTCATCTTCGGTCTGGGCATCATCGCCCTGGGCATCGCCATCCTTCGTTCGCGCACGTTCCCGGTGTGGACGGGCGCGGCGCTGATCCTGTGGATTGCACTCGACATGGTGCTCGGGTCGCTACCCGTGCCCCGGGCGGTAGGAGACGTCACGAGCAGCGCCTTCGGGGTCAGCGCTCTCGCCGTCATCGGTTGGTCGATCCTGACGCGACGCACCGGGCCGACCGCATGACGGCGTGAGTCTGGCCATCCCTCCTGGGTCGGGTCGCGCCCCGGGAGGGATGGCGCGGACGGGCGGTCGCGAGCTATGTCGGCATATTTGCTGACCGTCAGGACGCGATCACCTTCCCGTCCTCGGCGGATTCACCCGTGCGACAAGGCCGTCCGGTCGGCCGCTGAGCTGGCGCGCAGCTTCTCGGCGCCCGAAGAGGTGACCCTGTTCCTGCCATGGGCGCCGTGCCAGTCCAGGACCAGCAGGGTGGCATCGTCGGCCAGGGCTCCGCCGGACAGGGCCAGGACCATGTCGGTCAGGTGGCGGGTGGTCTCGCGCGGATGAAGGGACCGGGTCTGGGCGATCTCCGCGATGAGGTCGAGGGTGGCGGCGCCGCGTTCCAGCATGCCGTCAGTGACCATCACGAGCCGGTCGCCTGGCTGCAGGGGAATGTCGGTGGAGGTGTACGCGGTGTCCGCGAACATGCCGAACGGGACGTCCACCGGGAGCAGCACCGGCGTCGTGGTTCCCTGACGGCACAGGTAGGGGGCGGCGTGACCGGCGTTGACCATGGCCAGGATGCCGCTGCGCAGGTCCAGGCGCCCCAGCATGCCGGTGGCGAAGCTCTCCGTGCCGCTGGCAGAGGCGTGCTCGAACAGTGCCAGGCTCGCGGCCGTCGCCTGCCCGAGAAGGGTGCCGCCCCGGCGGCGGGTGTTGCGCAGACTGCCGACGCACAACGTGGCGGTCAGGGCGCTGGCCACGCCGTGGCCCATCGCGTCCGTCAGTGACAGGTGCAGCACGTCCCGGCTCAGGCAGTAGTCGAAGGTGTCCCCGCCCACCGACGCCGCCGGCTCCAGCCATGCCGACAGGGTGAACGCTCCCGCTTCGCAGGTGAATGCTGCGGGCAGCAGACGCCGTTGGATCTCGGCGGGCAGGGTGAAGACCGTGCTGCGCTGGCCCCACTCGAACAGGTCGGTATGCCGCCGGTTCGCGATGACGACGAACGCCAGCAGGTGCCCGAGCCGGGAGACCTGAGCAAGTGCCGCGGCGTCCGGCGCCGTCGGCATCGACAGCTGGAGCAGCCCCAGCACCTCACCTCGCTCCGTCACCGGCGCCAGGACCACCCAGCGGGCGGGCTGACCCTCGGGACGCTGCCCTTGCGAGGGTGAGAGGACCTGCACCGTCTGGGTGCGCAGTGCCTCCTCGGCCGGGCCTCCATCGAAGGGCACGACGACTGCCTGCTCGTCATCATCGAGGCGGGGCATCCCCTCCAGCCCACCCAGCCCGAGTCCCGCCAGCACCTCGTCCGACTCGCCATGCGACAGACGCACCAGTCCTCGCCCAGAGATGTCCGCGATCAGGAAGAACACGGCCGACGCTCCGAGGCTCTGAGCCAGGGCGTCGGTGACGGCCTCCACCGCCTGAAGCGGTGAAGCGTTCTCAGCGGCATCCAGGACCCCACCCAGGGCCTGGTCGGACGTCAGGGGTGCGCCCACAGCACGACAGTACGGGCCCACGCGCCTGCGGGGCTCGCACGAACGACGGAGTCCAGTCGGGCTGCGGGCAAGGACCGTCGCGGAGTCGACGACTCGGGGATACTCGGCTCCATGCGACAGGAACAGGCCGTCCAGGGCTTCGGATCACGCTCGCTACACCCTGGCCGGATAGGCACGTGGACGTTCGCGTAGGGCTGTGTGGTTGGACGGTCTCGCAGTCTTCGTATGTGCGTCGCTTCCCCGTCGTCGAGGTCCAGCACACGTTCTACGACCCGCCAGCGGACGCCGTGCTGACCCGCTGGCGGACCCAGGTGCCGGCCAGCTTCGAGTTCACCATCAAGGCGTGGCAGATCGTCACCCACGAGTCCAGCAGCCCCACCTACCGACGCCTGAAGCGGCCTCTGCCGGACAGCGCACGTGGGCAGATCGGAGCGTTCCGGACGACGCCTCCCGTCCTTGAAGGCTGGCAGCGGACTCTCGACTGCGCCCGGATCCTGCGGGCCAGCGCCGTGCTGCTTCAGTGCCCGAAAAGCTTTCGCCCGACGGCCGAGAACGTCGCCGGGCTTCGGAGCTTCCTCTCACAGGTGGAGCGGCCCGCTGGGTGGCTGATGTGGGAGCCCCGGGGTGAGTGGCCCACGCAGCTGCTCGAGGAGCTCTGTGCCGAGCTGGACCTCGTGCACGTTGTCGACCCGATGCACACCGAGACGGTGACGCCGGAGCGGACCTACTACCGGCTGCACGGCACCACGGGCTCGCGGCACGTCCATACCGATGACGAGCTGCGCCGGCTGCGGGACCTGGTCGTCGGCCGGCCGTCGCCGTACGTCATGTTCAACAACCTGCCCCGCACCGGCGATGCAGAACGGTTCCTCGCCCTGCTCGCCGATCAGGGCGGGTGAGCAGGCGCTAGGGCCGATCAGGCGCATGGGTGCCGCGGTAACGGCGCACTTTTGCACGGTCCCCGCACGTGGCCATGTCGCACCAGCGTCGCAGCTTGCTCCGGGAGCGGTCGAGGAAGGGATGGGTGCATCGGTCATCGGCGCAGAAGCGCACCTCGGCCCCATCGGTCCGGTCGAACAGCTCCACGCCGGCCTGGGCGACCGCAGCGAGACAAGCATCAGCGTCACCGCGGCGAACCCGTCGGCCGTCAGGGCCCAGCGTCTGCGCGGGTCCCGGCCGGGAAGCCACACGGTTGAGAGCCGACCGGCTGCGCTCGGGTAGCGGCGATCCCTCGACCAAGGCGCGGACCAAGAGGTACAAGTGCTCGCGGAGCCGCTGTGCCGCCGCGAGGTCGGATCCACTCACCACGGGAGGCCGGTCCACCAGGCCGGCATCGACGTACCAGGCGGCCAGCGCAGCACGGTCGACCAGGCCCTCTTCGTCGGCCGTTCCGCGTTCGCTCAGCGTGCCCACGAAGTCGAGTGCCGCGTTCCCCGCGATGTGCACCATGCCCATGTCACCAGTTTGACGGGTTACATGCCAGGTGGCAAGGTCGCATCTACGTAACTGGTTGAAGGGGTGACACCATGTTCGGGAAACCTGTGCGCACATTCGTGCTGGCGGCGGTTCTGGTTCGCTGCATGGACGCCGGCACGACCGTCGGCATGGTGTTGCTCTGCACGGCATCACACCTGGCGTCGCCACTGCGAACCGCCGGACTGGTCGGCGCCGCTCTCACGATTCCGCACGCCTTCGGGTTTCTGTCCGCTCCACTGCTGGACCGCGTGGGCGATCCTCGGCGCGTCGTGGCTGCGGCGGCTGGTCTGTTCGCGGGGCTTCTGATGCTCACCACGGCCTGGCTCGGCAAGTCGCCCCTGCCAGTCGTCCTCGTGCTGGCGCTCGGGGCCGGCGCGGTCGGGCCGATGCTGACGGGCGGGCTGAGCAGTCTCCAGGAGGGCCGCTCAGCCGATGACCGGACCCGCCGCCTCCGCGCCGTCGACGCCCTCACCTACGGCCTCGCCGGAGCCGGCGCCCCGGTCGTCGTCTCGGCCCTGGCCACCGCCATCTCCCCTCGAGGCGGTCTGCTCGCCCTCAGCTGTCTCGGCCTGGTCGGGGGACTTCTCGTCCTTCGCCTCCCGGTGGGGCGGCCGCCGGCTCCGGATGCCTCGGTGACGCGGCTTCCTCCGACCGAACCCGCCCACCCCTCAGCGGACGCAGCCCGCTCCGGACTCTTCACCGTGCTGCGGCATGCACCATTACGACGGGTCGCCCTGCTCACCTGGGTCGGTGCCCTTCTCGTCTCCGCCGCCCTGCTGACGGGGATGAGGTTGGGCGAGGACCATGCCAGCGGCTACGGCGGCTGGGTAGCAGTGGCTTTCGGACTGGGCGGTCTGGCCGGCGGACTTGCCCTCACCATCCGCCCCCTGAGGATGCAATCGGACCGCGGGATGGTGCTCTTCGTCGCCGCGCTTGCCCCACCACTGGTCGCAGTCGTCCTCGTCGAACGATGGTTCCCCGCCGTGTTGGCAACCTACGCACTCCTCGGCCTCGTCGTCGCCCCCCAGACGGTCCTCAGCCTCGCAGCTCGTGGCGAGCACGCACCCGACCGCGCGCGCAGATCCGTCTTCGTGACCATTGCGGGAACGAAGGTGGCCTTTGCATCCGCCGGGACCGCACTGGCCGGTCTGGCAGAAGGCTGGAACGCCCAGGCAACGCTCACGGTCCTCGCCGCCGTCGCGCTCGCGAGCAGCATCCCCGCGGGTGCCGCGATACGGGGCTCGAGGCGGTACTTCCACAGAGTAATGAAAAACACACTTTCCGATGTAATGCGAACCACATTTCCCGGCGATTAGGGCCCTCGCCGGGGGCCGTGTAACGTTGCGGAGGCTTTTGCCGCATTCCATGCCGGAAATGAGGCGAGAGCCATATCCCGTGGGCATGGCCCGCGGTCTCGACCACAGGAGCGCCAGAATGCCGAAACGCGAACGTTCTCACGACTCGATTACTGCTTCAGGAGCGCTGTAGAAATGGCTAGGAAACCCCTTTTGAGGCGCCGTCTTAATACTTCACACATCAACGTCGTCGATCGGCCCAAACTGAAAATGGCCCTGGGTGGGACCATGGTCGGCAACACCATGGAATGGTACGACGTCGGCGTATTCGGCTACCTCATTACCACCATGGGGCCGGTCTTCCTACCTGAGGCTGATAGATCCGTTCAAAACCTGTTCCTGCTGGGCACCTTTGGCGCCACTTTCATCGCTCGCCCGCTCGGTGGTGTCTACTTCGGCTGGCTTGGTGACAAGATCGGCCGCCAGAAGGTTCTCGCCATGACGCTGATCATCATGGCTGCGGCGACTCTCGTCGTGGGGCTGCTCCCCGGCTACTCACAGCTCGGCATCTGGGCCGCAGCACTGCTGGTCGTCACCAAGCTCGTGCAGGGGTTTTCCACCGGCGGCGAGTATGCAGGGGCCACCACCTTCGTCAGCGAACACGCTCCGGACAAGCGCCGTGGCTTCTTTGCCAGCTTCCTGGACATGGGCAGCTACCTGGGTTTCGCGATCGGTGCCGGGCTCGTCTCCGTCCTGCAGCTGATCCTTGGCCAGCCGGCAATGGAGGCTTGGGGCTGGCGCCTGCCCTTCCTGCTGGCAGGCCCGCTCGGCATGATCGCCATCTACTTCCGCATGAAGATCGAGGAATCGCCCGCGTTCCAGGCAACCCTGGATGCGGAAGAAGGCGCCGCCGCGAGTTCCCAGTCCGGCCACGGCGTTGCTCCGATGGGTCCGGTCGGGATCTTGAAGGCCTACTGGCACAGGATCCTGCTGGCCATGATCCTGGTGGCCGCCGCCAACACCGTCGGCTACGCGCTCACGTCCTACATGCCCACCTATCTCACCAGCAACAAGGGATACGACGAGCTCCATGGGACGCTGCTGACCATTCCCGTCCTGGTCGTCATGGCATTGTGCATCCCATTGACCGGACATCTCTCGGATGTCATAGGACGCCGTCCCGTGCTCTGGATAGGCGCCATCAGCACGGTCGTGCTTTCCCTTCCCGCGTTCCTGCTGATCGGGGTGGGAGGAATCTGGTCGACGCTGCTCGGCCTGGCTTTGATTGCTTTCCCCGTCACGTTCTACGTGGCCAATCTCGCGTCAGCGCTGCCGGCACTGTTCCCGACCGCCCATCGCTATGGGGCCATGGGCATCGCCTACAACTTCGCGGTCGCAATCTTCGGCGGCACAACGCCCTTCATCATTGCCGCCCTCATCAAGGCCACAGGCAACGAATTGATGCCCGCCTACTACCTGATTGCCACCTCGGTGATCAGTGCGGTCACCATCTTCTTCCTCCCCGAATCGGCCCGGAGGCCCCTGCCCGGGTCAATGCCCAGCGTGCAGTCGGAAGCGGCGGCTCGTGAGCTGGTGGCAACTCAGGACGAAAATCCCATGCTGGATATGAACGAGCTGCCTTTCGACGACACCTATGAACCGCCGGCACAGTCCGACGCGGACCTGTCGGCGATGTCGGCGTAGAGCTTGGAAGGCGATCCCGAGGTCGACGGGATTCCCGAGGACGGCGTGCCGTCCAGCTCCTTCCCCCGAGGGCCACGAGGCTCAGTCGGACGTCCTGGGTGGCGGCCCAAGGCGGTCGGGGCCAAAGGGACATCTTGCCTACGGCATACTTGCGGCGCGGCGGGTGCACGGACCGGTCGAACCACACGGGCGATGTCCGCGAGGCTTCTCCCGAGCAATGTCCGTGTCCCCCAGGGCCTCTAGCTCAACGGCAGAGCTGCGGACTTTTAATCCGTAGGTTGTCGGTTCGAATCCGACGGGGCCCACCAGAAGTTTCCGCAGGTCAAGGCTGTCCCCGCCACGCGATGCGGCAGTCAGCGGCTTGGCTGAAAGGCAGCATGGGAACGATTCGTAACACCTGCTGCCGCGCAGGCTCGCGAAGCGAGCCCGTCACCCCTAGCGGCCGTTCAGCGCTTTCTCGCCCAGGTAGTAGTCGATCGTCTCCTTGAGCTGGGTCTTCGACAGCGGGTGCGGGTGCAGGTCGAGGAGGGTCTTGGCGCGCGTGATGTCCGCGCAGTGCCGCCGAACGTCTCCGGCCCGTTCCGGCGTGTGGACGATGGGGTGGTTCTCGGCGCCAAGCACTTCCAGGAGCTCGCGAACCAGGGTGTTGATGGACGTCTCGATGCCGGTCGCCACATTGATGACGAGGCCGCGAGACTCCACCACCTCATAAGCCCGCAGGATGAGGTCCACGGTCTCTTTGACGTAGATGAAGTCGCGGGTCTGCTCGCCGTCGCCGGTGATCTCGACCGGGATGCCTTCAGCAACTCGGTGGATGACGATCGGGATGATGCCTGCGTAGCTGCCGGGGTTCTGCCGGGGGCCAAAGTTGTTGAAGGGCCTGACGATCACCGCGTCGATGCCGAAGGTCTTCACATACGACGTGATGATGGAGTCGGCTGCGGACTTGCTCGCCGCATAAGGGGTGATGGCGTCCTGCGGATGGTCCTCTGACATCGGCACGCCACGCGCTGTGCCGTACGTTTCTGACGAGGAGCAGTGAACGAGGGTGTCGATCAGTCCGCGGCGAGCCAGTTCGCAGAAGGTGGTGGCGATGCCGATGTTCGTCTGCGCGGTCCAGACCGGGTAGTGCAGGGAGGTTGGCAGCGGGACGATGGCCAGGTCGAACACCACGTCCACCTCGCGCTCCGAGACGACGTCCTGCATGGCTGCCAGATCCGAGGCATCGAGGCGCCGCACCGCAAGGTCGGTGTTCTTGGCTACGGCGTCCTGAAGGTTCTCCTCCCGCCCGAGGAAGAAGTTGTCGACCACGGTGATCCTGCTGGGCTCCTCCAGCAGCAACCGGTCGACGAGGTGGCTGCCGATGAACCCAGCGCCCCCCGAAACCAGCACGGACTTGCCTTGAAGCTTGAGCACACTTGACCCCGTAGTCATTGGAGGACGGACCGGTAGGCGCCGGTCTCAATGGGCATTTCGACAGAGACCTTAGCAGTGAGAACCACGCAGACTCTCACGGCTGCCGTCGACACAGACAGACGCACGCCAGCTCCCGGCGTGACGCGGCCGTGAGAGCTCGATCAGGCCTCGGGGCTGGAGAAGGTGACGCGATCGAGCCAGATGTAGCGACCGATGAACAGCCCGAGCTGTCCCAGTAGACCGGCTGCCACGAGAGCCAGCCCCCTCGCGCCGAACCACGCGTCGGCGATGGCGATGAGGGCGCCGGACGCGAGAGCCCCCACCATGACCAGCTGCCAGAAGGCGAACATCTCCGCGAGCAGCCCCTTGCCGGTGCGTTCATGCCACACGAACCTGCGGTACAGCCAGAAGGAGGGAGGCGTGATCACCGTGCCCACGACCAGGTTCAGCAGGCCCGCGTTGACGTCCCAGATGCTGCGCGCCAGCAAGAGCAGGCCGTACCCGACCGGCACCGTGATCAGCGACAGCGACGTGTAGCGGGAAAATCGGCCGGATACCAGCCGGCGAAGTCCGTCGCGGGACTCACCTACCCAGCGGGTGGATGGTGCCATCAGTCGCGCTCCCGTCGTCTTGCCCTACGTCTATCATGGCGCGCATGAAGCCAAGCCCCATCCAGGCGTCGGGGTTCCCCGACACTTCCGCCAACCCGATCCCGCTGAGCCATCCCTCGACCGATGAGGCCGAGCTCGCAGCAGTGGCAGAGGTCTTTGCCTCCGGCTGGATGGCAGGACAGGGACCGCACGGCACCATGCTCGAGGAGGGCTTCAAGAAGCTGACCGGTCGTGCGTACGCGATCGCGGTGAACAACTGCACTGCTGGCCTTCATCTCGCGCTGGCCGGCCTTGGGCTGGGTGCCGGCGACGAGGTGCTGGTGGCGGACTACAGCTTTCCGGCCACCGGACACGCGGTGCTCTACTGTGGCGCAACCCCGGTCTTCGTTGACGTGCGTGAGGACACGGGAACGATGGACCCCAAGCTGCTCGAGGAGGCCATCACGCCCCGGACGAAGGGCATCCTGGCTGTTGACGCCCTTGGCACCCCGGCCGACTGGAACGAGCTGCAGGAGATCGCCGACCGACACGGTCTCTTCCTGGTGGAGGACGCGGCCTGTTCGGCTGGTGCCGAGTACGACGGCCGGCCGTGCGGCAGCTTCGGGGATGTCGCGGTGTTCTCCCTGCATGCGCGCAAGGGCATCACCTGCGGTGAGGGGGGAGTCATCGTCACCGACGACCCCGAGCTCGCCGCGAGTGTGCGGGCAGCCTCGTGCTTCGGCATGGAGAGTGCCTTCTCCCGGCAGTCGGCTGGGACCCTTGCGCTGCCGACGTTCGCCGCGATCGGGTACAACTACAAGCTGTCCGACGTTCTTGCCGCCGTGGCGGTGGTGCAGCTGGGCAAGCTCGACGCCTTCCTCGACCGACGCCGGGCACTGGCTGTGCGCTATGGCGAGCTGCTGAGCGCAGTGCCGGGGATCGAGGCGCCAGTCGTTCCGCCGGACCGTCTCTCGGCCTGGCAGACGTATGCCGTGACGGTCACTGAGCCGCTCGATCGCGATGCGATCGCCATGGCTCTGCGAGCACGTGGGGTTGGGAGCACCATCGGGACCTATGCGATGCACCTTCAGCCGGTCTACGGGCCCGCCCCTGCCGGGTGTCCCTCTTCGCAGCGCCTGTTCGAGCGTCAGCTCGCGCTCCCGATGTACGTGGGCCTCACAGATGATCAACAGGACCTCGTGGTTCAGATTCTCTCGTCCATCGTCGCAGGGGACACGGTGCCGGACGCAGAGACTGTCACCACCGCTTAGGGGCCAGAGGCCCTCACTTCGAATAGCTGATCTTCCCGCTGCTCGCGTCAACCGTGCCCACCACCCGGGCCGGCACGCCAACGGCAACGCTGAAGTCTGGCACGTCGACGGACACCACCGCTCCGGCACCGACGATGCAGTGGTCTCCGATGGTGACACCCATCTGGATCACCGCGTTCGCGCCGATGAACGTGTAGTCGCCGATGCTGACGGGTGACCTCTCGATCGCCACTTTGTGGTCGGTCACGCAACGTTTCGCGGTGGAGTGGGTATAGATGTGGACGCCTGCGGAGACGTTGCAAGACCGCCCGATCACCAGTCCGCCCGAACCGTCGATGAGGCAGAACGGCCCGATCCACGTCCCGTCACCAATGGTGGGTTCCCCCACGAACCACGCCAGCGGGTTGTACGGATTCGTCGGCACGGACGTCATGTCGGCTCCCCTGTCGTCGTGAGCTGGGGCGCTCTGCATGCGCTCAGTCACGTTGCGGTCAGTCACGGAGGGTCAGGTGGGAGAGCTGGGTTTCGGCCTCGCGTGGGGAGGGCGCGCGGCGGCCGTGACGGGGCAGGATCCCCCCAGCCGTCTCGGAGGCCCGGGTGGACCCCCACACGTCGCGGACGACATACAGGGGTCGACTTCGGACCTCTTCGACCGCTCGCCAGAGGTACTCGCCCATCACGCCGATGACGGTCAGCTGGGCTCCGCCGATCAACAGGACGATCACGGCCACGGTCGGCCACCCGCTGGGCGTGGCGACCCCGAAGAAGAGGTCGCGGATCACGAGCACCAGGGCATAGAGCAGGCCGCCTGTTGCGATGCACACCCCGAGCGCAGCGCAAAATCTCAGGGGCATCGAGGAGAACTGGATCATCGAGTCGACGGCCAGCTTCACCATCTTCCGGCGGGTCCACCGGCTCGTGCCATGCACCCGGTCGACCTGCTCGTACTCGACGCGCACCTGCGTGAACCCCAGCCAGGCGATCAGCGCCAGCACGTTCCGGTTTCGCTCCGGCAGCTGGGCCACCTCGTCGATGACACATCGATCCAGCAGCACCCCGGATGGTCCCTCCGGGGGGTAGTTGGCCAGGTTGGCGAACTTGCTGAACATGCCGGAGAACGCCCTCGATGCGAGGTCACGCGACTTTGACCTGCCCACCCGGGCCTGCGGGACGCCCCATACCACGTCCGCGCCCTGCTCCCATTGAGCCAGGAAGTCGTTCAGCAGCGACGGAGGCTCCTGCAGATCCGCCCCGAGGACGACGGCACACTCCCCCCGGCATCGGGCCAGTCCGGCGGAGATCGCATAGTGGGACCCAAAGCTGCGGGCCAGGCGGATGACCGTGACACGGTCCTGCTCCTGGGTCAGGCTCTTGATCCCATCACTGGTGCCGTCACTCGAACCGTCGTCAACCAGGACCAGCTCGAAGCTGTAGGCCGGGTGACTGACAGCGAACTCGCGGAACCTGGCGAGCAGGCCGGGGACGTGGTCGATCTCGTCGAGCGCGGGGATGATGACCGAGACCAGCGGCAAGCTCTTCTCGGCTTGGTCTGCACCGGGCGTGGCTGTGGTCATTGCATGCTCTTTTCGTGTGCGGCAAGCTCGGCCGTTCCCACGTAGACCGTCAATCCCATCGTCTGTGACGCACTGGCCAGCTGCCGGTAGTCGCGGGAGAACGTTAGCCCGCAGGCCTTCAGGGCGCGAATCTCCGAGCCCGAAACCTTCCGACTGAACACCAAGATCGGTGGCCGAGACCCCCAGGGACCCTTCCCGCCAGGACACGCAGCCCGTATGCCTGCCGCGGTGCGCCGCCTGTCCCTGGCGGAGTACCACCCTTCGCCCACCGATCTGCCGTCGAGCGCGAAGATGACTCCCGGCAAGCCATCGAATCCCATCATGTAGGTACCACCACCTGGCTTGAGGTAGGGGCCGACGAGACGAGCCAGCTGGCTGTAACCCGCGGCCTTTTCGGGCGTCAGCGTGACTGAGCTCAGCGCCGGAACCCCGGATGCGTGAGCGGTGGTCAGGCTCGGCGCGGGCACGCGGTAAGGATGAAGCAGCAGGCCACTCGTCGCGATGGACGCCGACAACACGACCGCCCCGGCGGCGGCCGTCGCTGTGATGGCGCGCGCCGCGCGTGGGGTGGCCTCGATCCCCGTCAGGACAAAGATGATCAGGGCGGCGAAGGGGGGAAAGCAGTTGAACGCCATGTAGTAGATCGGGTTGCCAGTCCCGGCGGCCTGGGTGAACGGGAGCAGCAGCAGCAGGGCGACCATGGCGGCGCCGCGCCAGCCTTCCCGCCGCAACGACGACGCCTGGCCGGTGGGGCGGCGCCAGTCGAGCAGCGCCCCCAGCGCGACGATGAGAGTCGTGGCAATGACCAGGGTCGGAGCGACGCTGTACTTGGGGATATTGGCATTCCCGCCGGTCAGCGCGCCGCCCGCAACCAAGATCCAGCACGAGCGTGCCGCGGCCGCCGCTGCCGCGACGAGCACTACCGCGGTCGCCTTGGGGCCAACCCTGTCTCGGATGAGCAGCGCGATGAGCGTGACGCTCAGGAGCACCCAGTGCTCCTGAGCCATACGCGTGATCAGCTCGCCGAACCTGAGCCGGTACATGAGAAGCAGGCTCTCGGGACTGTTGGAGCCTGCGGCGATCAGCTTGTTCGTGGACAGCATCAGGGGGATGGCCTGGTCCAGCCGTACGAGGAACAGCTGGACCGCGACGATGGTGAGCACGAAGCTAGCCAGCGCCAGTACGACAAGCCGCACCATCTGCCGATACCCACCGGGCGCGATCATGACCACGGCGACCACGGCGACGACCAACAGGGTCAGGGCCGACGAGGCCCATTTCGCGATCAGCATCGCGAACACGAGAGGGCCGGTCGACAAGGCCAGCCAGGCGGGGATGGCCCGACCCAGCTCCACCTCAGCTGCCATCCGGAGAACCACGGCGGCGGCCAGGAGCCCTCCGAGGAGGGACAGGTCGTTGTAACCGGGGCTCAGCGGGAGCCAGGAGTAGCTCATGCCCGCGCACGCGACGATCGCCGTGGTGCCGGCGGCCTCCCACCAGCGCGTAGCTGGGGCGTTTGGGCGCCTGATCCTCAGCCACCGCATGAACGACCAGCCAAATGCCGCGCTTGCACCGATGATCGTCAGCACGCGGACCAGCCGCAGGCTCGCGACGTTGTGCCCCAGCAGCTGGAAGACCGGGCCGTAGACGAACTGCGCTCCTGTGAACGTGCGAAGATCCGTGTTCCACCAGCGGTAGGACAGCAGGTACAGGCCCTCGTCCGTGTGGTCGAGCCCATGTCCGGCCGTGAGGGCGGCGGCAAGAATCCAGGCACTGGCCGCAGCCACCGATCCCAAGGTGGCGAGACAGAGGAGCTGAGCAGAGGTCGGTCGGCGTGATGTCAGGCCCGGCCGGGCAGCAGACATCGAGGGCGCAAGGGGCTGGCTACCGGAAGGCCCTGCCGCCGTCGCCACGGTGCCGCCCTGGGCGGTCAAGTCCTCCATGTGGCGCCTAGCCTCCCTCACGTCTTCCATGTCGCCCCTAGGCTAACCCGCGCGACGGCTCAGCCATGTGCGGACACGTCTGGCTGCACGGTCGGCGGCGCCCAACTCGGCCCCTCCCAGCTGGGGACCCGTCACCGCGTGTCCTTACCAGATCTTTACCTCAACCTGCCATATGTTTACTCAAACTGGCCCGGCAAAGGCCAACCCCTTGGCAGGAGTTTCGATGCGAAGACTCGAGCGCCGAGCGCGGAGATCGCGCCCTACTGGACAAGGCAGTTCCCTCACCCGCCGGCACCGCCCCGCGCCGACTACCGAAGACGCGGTCCGCGCCCAAACACTGGAGCAGGTCGACCCCGTGCTGGACGAGGCCGAGCCGATCCTCGACGCCAAGTCGCTGGCCACGGCATACCCCCCTGAGCCGGGCGAGGAGCCCTGGCCCAGGGCACGCATCTCGGTCATCCGCGCCGGCTTCTACGCGATCTCCGAGGCCGGCTCGCCGCGGGCGGGCACGATCTACGGTGACTACGTCATCGGCTTCACCGTCACCTATGGCAACTTCCGCGGCCGGTTCGCGTCCATGGACGAGGTGCGCCGGTTCGTCGGCGTGGCGTATGCCATCCGCCGCAGCCTCGACCGTCAGGCGTCGTAGCAGCCCGACACCACCGGGCTGGGTTCAACCGGGCTGGGCTCAACCGGGCTGAGCTCAACCGGGCTGAGTTCAACCGCTGGGCATGTGGGTCACCCCTGACGTTCACCGCGGCTGCCTAGGTTCAGGCGCTTCAGGAGACGCATATCCCCAGGAGAGTTCGTCATGACCCGACTTCGCACCCAGATCGCCGCCCTGTCCGTGCTCGCGATGGCCGGACTGGGCGGCGCGGCAGCCGCGCACGCCGCCTCGGCGGGGCCCGGGCACACCCCGACCACGACCCTCGCGCAGGACTTCAATGCCGTCACGAGGAACACCCAGTGGCAGCAGACGGGCACGCTCAAGCTGAACTTCCCGACGTACCACACCGAGGGCATCGCCTTCACTCCCCAGCACATCTTCCTGTCGGCCGTGCAGATCCTCGAGCCGACGGTGAAGTACTCGACCCCGCAGGGTGGTTACGACCGGACTCCGGGCAAGGGCATCGGCCACCTGTTCGTGATGGACACCTCAGGCCACCTGCAGAAGGACATCGTCCTCGGCGAGGGCGACATGTACCACCCGGGCGGCATCGACTTCGACGGCGCGAACGTGTGGGTTCCCGTCGCGCAGTACCGGCCGAACTCGAGCGCCATCATCTACCGCGTCGACGCGAACACGCTGGCCGTCCACAAGCAGTTCCAGGTCGCCGACCACTTCGGCGGGATCGTCATGGACAAGCAGACCGGCCACCTGGTCGGGAACACCTGGGGATCACGGCGATTCACGGAGTGGGACCTGCGGGGCAGGCAGCTGAAGACCTGGGACAACCCCAACTTCTTCATCGACTACCAGGACTGCCAGTACGTGCCTGCGGGCAAGATGCTCTGTGCCGGCATCACGAACCTTCCCCAGACCCCCAGCGCCGGGGGAGCGAACGGGACGTACGAGCTCGGAGGTGTGGCCATGCTCGACCTCACCAGCGAGCAGGTGACGCGCGAGATCCCGTTCCAGCACTGGTCCACCGCCGGGCACGTCGCGACCCGCAACCCGTTCAAGATGACCGCCGAGGGCAACCACCTCACCATGCGGGTCGCCCCGGACAACGGCGACGAGGGCAACGGCACCGAGATCCTCACCTACGAGGCCACGGTCACCCCCGCCGCGCACTGACCGCAGGGGCCGCCAGTTTCCCGCCGCGGGTGGGAAACTGGCGGCGTGAGCAACGTCGAACGTGACCCGGTCGAGACGGTCTTCCCGCCGGGCGACCCGTCCGCCCCCTCGGGCGACCAGTCCGCCGGACTCGAGGTGCTCGAGCCGCGTGATGTGCCCCTCGGCGGCCCCCGCGCGATGACCGTTCGACGCACTCTCCCCCAGCGCCAGCGCTCGCTCGTCGGCGCGTGGTGCTTCGCCGACCACTATGGTCCCGATGACGTCGCCACGACAGGTGGCATGGACGTTCCTCCCCACCCGCACTGCGGACTGCAGACCGTCAGCTGGCTGTTCACCGGTGAGATCGAGCACCGCGACAGCCTCGGCTCGCACACGGTCGTGCGCCCCGGAGCGGTCAACCTGATGACGGGCGGCCTCGGCATCGCCCACTCCGAGGTGTCCACCCCGAGCACGACCGTCCTCCACGGCGCGCAGCTCTGGGTGGCCCTGCCGGACGCACATCGAAACGCCCCCAAGGGATTTCAGCACCACGAACCCACCCCGATCCGGGTCGAGGGCGCCACCCTCTCGGTCTTCCTCGGCACCCTGGCGGGCCAGACCTCCCCGGTCGACACCTTCACCCCCCTCCTCGGCGCGGAGGTCACCCTGGACCCCGGCGCGAGCGTCGCGCTGAGCCTCGACGAGGCCTACGAGCACGGAGTGCTCGCCGACAGCCCAGGGCTCACCGTCAACGGCACCGACACCCCGCGCAGCGCCATGGCCTACCTCCCCACCGCGACCCCGACGCTGACCCTCACGAACACCACGCTCGACCCTGCCCGCGCGCTCATCCTGGGCGGCCCGCCGTTCGAGGAGGAGATCGTGATGTGGTGGAACTTCGTGGGCCGCAGTCACGAAGACATCGTGCAGGCGCGCGAGGACTGGATGGCCCACTCCGAGCGGTTCGGCGAGGTCGACGGGTATGCCGGTGAAGTCACGCACCTGCCTGCGCCCGTGATCCCGGTGGTGCGGATCCGCCCACGCGGCAACGCATCTCGCGGCCGCCGGAACCCCTGACCTGTGGACGGCCGTCCTGCGGCCGTCATGCGGCAGACTGTCCAGATGAGTCCCCCCGCCGGAAGGCGTCCCGGGCGGCGACCTGGTGGCGTCGCCGCCTTCGCGCCCATCGTCGTGGCCATCTGCGCCATCGTCCTCGTCCGCGACGGAGTCGGGGCAGTCTTCCCCCGCCTCAACCCCTGGGCCCTGTTCGTCATCGCGCTGGTGGTGGGCTGGCTAGCCTATGCAGGCGTCGAGCGCTGGTTCGCCCGCCGCAACGGTGGCCGTCCTGACGACCCCGCCGGACCCACCACCCCCGCCGATCGGAGCGACGACACGTGAGCGCCACCCCCACCGGACCCGTCCTCGTGACCGGCTGTTCGACCGGCATCGGCCGGGCCGCGGCCACGGCGCTCGTCGCCGGTGGCCACACGGTCTACGCCACCGCCCGCCGCCCGGAGACCCTCTCCGACCTCGCTACGGCCGGCGCCCGCATCCTGCCCCTCGACGTCACGTCCGAGGAGTCGATGGCGAGCGCTGTCACGGCGATCGAGGACGAGCACGGCAGGGTCGGCGCCCTGGTCAACAACGCCGGCTACGGCGAGTACGGCACCATCGAGGAGACCGACCTGGACAAGGTGCGGACGATGTTCGAGACCAATGTGTTCGGACTCGCACGGCTGACCCAGCTGGTCCTGCCGGGCATGCGCGCCGCCGGGGCCGGCCGGATCGTCAACATCGGGTCCATGGGCGGGCGCATCACCTTCCCCGTCGGGGGCTACTACCACGCCACGAAGTACGCCGTCGAAGCCATCACCGACGCGCTGCGCAACGAGGTGCGCGGCTTCGGCATCGGCGTCGTGCTCATCGAGCCGGGGCTCATCCGCACACAGTTCGGTGAGACCGCGATGGGCTCCGACGCCCACGCCCCCACCGACGGCTCCCCGTATGCCGCGTTGCTGGCTTCCAGCGCCAGCAACACCACCGGGGGGTACGCCAACCCGATGGTGGCCACCGAGCCGGAGTCCGTCGCCAAGGTCATCGTCCGGGCCGTCGAGTCGCGCCATCCCAGGACGCGCTACGTGGTCACGCCCGCCGCGCGGGCCCTCATTGCCACCAGGACCCTGGGCGGCGACCGGGTCTGGGACTTCATGGTCCGACAGCAGTTCAAGGGGTAGCCCCGTGGTCGCGACCGTCGAACCCCTGGCCGCCCCCGTCGAGCCCGACGAAGCACTGCGGCGCATCGCGTTCCTGCTCGAGCGCGAGCGGGCCGGCTCCTACCGCGTCGAGGCGTTCCGCAAGGCAGTCGTGACCGTGCGGGAGACGCCTGAGCAGGAGCTTCTCAGCCGCCACCAGGCGGGCACGTTGCAGGACCTGGCCGGGATCGGGAAGTCCACCGCCGCTGTGGTGAGCGAAGCTCTCGATGGCGAGCTCCCGGCATACCTGGGGTCGTTGCAGGAGAAGGCGAAGCCGCTCGCTGTCGGAGGAGCGGACCTGTTCGCCCTGCTCAAGGGCGACTGCCACACGCACTCCAACTGGTCGGACGGCGGCAGTCCCATCGACGAGATGGTCCTCACCGCCGTGGAGCTCGGCCACGAGTGGCTCGTGCTCACCGACCACTCCCCCCAGCTGCGGGTGGCGAACGGGCTCACGGCCGAGCGGCTCACCAAGCAGCTGTCGATCGTCGACGCGATCAACGGGTCGCTCGGTGGCCAGTTCCGGCTGCTCAAGGGGATCGAGGTCGACATCCTCGACGACGGCTCGCTGGACCAGACCGACGCCGTGCTCGCCCGGCTCGACCTCGTCACCGCGAGCGTGCACTCCAAGCTCAGGATGAACAGCGCACCCATGACCAAGCGGATGGTGGCGGCGGTCTCCAACCCGCGGGTCAACGTGCTGGGCCACTGCACCGGTCGCCTGGTCGAGGGATCGCGCGGCACCCGCCCCCAGTCGGAGTTCGACGCCCGCGCGGTGTTCGAGGCGTGCGCCGAGCACGACACCGCCGTCGAGATCAACAGTCGTCCCGAGCGGCACGACCCCCCGGACGAGCTGATCAGGCTTGCCATGGACGTCGGCTGCCTGTTCGCGATCGACTCCGACGCGCACGCCCCAGGGCAGCTCGAGATGAAGGCCTACGGCTGCGCGCGCGCCGAGCGGCTCGGGATCGACCCCGACAGGATCGTCACGACCTGGGACGTCGCGCGCCTGCTGGACTGGGCTGCTGGATCGTCACGCTGACCCGTTTTGGATATCCGGCCGCTCTGCCCGTATGCTTTCGCGAGTCCTCGACGGATCCGCGCCTGGCGCTAACGGCGGGGGACCGTTGAACGGGTCCCCATCGTCTAGCGGCCTAGGACCCCGCCCTTTCACGGCGGTAGCACGGGTTCGAATCCCGTTGGGGATACGCAGCACCAGCACCATCCAAGGCCCCGTAGCGCAGTTGGTTAGCGCGCCGCCCTGTCACGGCGGAGGTCGCCGGTTCGAGCCCGGTCGGGGTCGCTCGACAACGAAGAGGCCCGCACGCGAGTGCGGGCCTCTTCGCATGCCGACCACGGGGTATCGCCGAGGACAGCCCCCGGCGACCCGCGGCCAGCGGTCGGTCAGGCACTGAGCTCGATGGCGATCTTGCCTCGGACGTGCCCGGTCTGGCTGAGCTCGAACGCCTTCGCCGCATCCGCCAGCGCGAACACCTCAGCCACCGGCACGGCCAGCTTCCCCGCGTCCGCGAGGTCGCCCAGGGCGGTCAGGTCCTCAGCGTTGGGACGCACCCAGGCAGCGAGGCCACCGGCCTCGGCGACGGAGCCGTCGGCGATGGATCCGTGCCGGCCACCGTCCGCGAGGACTGCCTGGGTCACGTCCAGGACGCCCCCCACGAAGTCGGCCACGACCTCCACGCCATCGGGGGCCAGCTCGCGCACCCGCTCGGCCAGCCCCGCGCCATACGTCACCGGCTCGGCACCCAGCTCGCGCAGGAACTCGTGGTTGCCCTCGGAGGCGGTGCCGATCACGCGGGCGCCGAGGGCGCGGGCGATCTGGACGGCGAAGAGGCCGACGCCACCGGCGGCGGCGTGCACGAGGACGGTCTCGCCGTCCTTGAGCCCCAGCCGGGCCAGCAGCTGGTATGCCGTGAGTCCGGCGAGCGGGAGGCCGGCCGCCTGGTGCCAGTCGAGCGACGTCGGCTTGCGCGCGACCGTGCGGACCGGGGCGGTGACGAGCTCGGCGAAGGTGCCTCCGTGCACCCAGTCCTTGCGGGCGTACGCGATCACCTCGTCGCCGGGCGACCACTCAGGCGTGTCCGGACCGACCGCCTCGACGACGCCGGAGACGTCCCAGCCGGGGACGGCCGGGAAGTCCACGACCATGAGGCCGTCGAGGTACCCCTTCATGACCTTCCAGTCGACGGGGTTCACCGCCGCGCTGCGCACGCGGATCAGCACCTCGCCGGGGCCGACCTTGGGGTCGGGGATGTCGGAGAGCTGGAGGATGTCGGGGTCGCCGTACTCGGCGAAGGTGATTGCCTTCATGCGGAGCGCAACTGGGCTGCCCGCCCGGCTATTCCGCGGTTTCCGCCGGTTGTGAGCGGGCAGCACGGATCGGCTATGATCCTGCAGTCGCGACGGTCCACCGGGCTTCGGCACGAGACCGCCGCGATCGCATGTTCGGCACCACGCACATGCACTCACGGCCAGGTAGCTCAGTTGGTACGAGCGTCCGACTGAAAATCGGAAGGTCGGCGGTTCGACCCCGCCCCTGGCCACCATCCGCAGCCCATCCCGCTCGGCGCTGAAGCGCCGGTTGCGAGTCCGGCGCCCACGAGCGGCGCGAGTCTGGGCCAATTCGAGTGTTTGAGTGGGCTTCCGCGCGCCGGATGAAGGAAGATCACTGCGTGCAACATCCGCAGCCTCTCGAGCCCGGTGACCGAGGCGTTTCCGCGCGCCTGCGCGACGTCGGGCCATCGGACGAGCTGACCGGTGGTCTGGCCGACCCCGGCACGCTGAGCCGGTGGCTGGTCGACGCGTCCCCGGACGGCCTGTGGGTGTTCGACTCCGAGGGCAGGACCGTGCTCGCCAACCCCCGCATGGCCGAGCTCCTTGGCCGCACGGTCGAAGAGATGGACGGCCTGTCCGTCTTCGAGACCCTCGACGAGGCCGGCCAGGCCCAGTTCGCCGAGCACCTGAACGGACTGCGGAGCAGCAGCGAACCCGGCAGCAACCTCGAGTGCAGCCTGCTGCGCAAGGACGGCAAGCAGTTCTGGGCGCTGGTCAGCCACACCCCGATCAGGGACGACGACGGCAACCACGTCGGCTGGCTGCACCGGGTGACCGAGTACAGCAACCAACGCCAGCTGATCGACACCCTGCAACGGCGCGAGGCGCAGCTCGCGGAGGCGCAGGACATCGCCAAGATCGGCAGCTGGGAGTGGGACGTCGGCAGCGACGTCGTGACGTGGTCGGACGAGCTGTACCGGATCTACGGCGTCGAGCCCGACGCCGGCTTCGTCCCCAACTACCAGGGCTTCCTCGACCGGATGCACCCCGACGACCGGGACGCTGTGGACGCGGTGGTCAGGCGTGCGCTCGAGGAGACCGGGGAGTTCGAGTTCGACGCCCGGATCTTCCGCAGCGACGGCTCGCTGGCCTGGATCCGTGGTCGGGGTCGCCTCACCCGGGACCCGGTCACGGGTGCACCGGTGCGTATGGGCGGCACGTCCCAGGACATCACCGAGAACAAGGACGCCGAACAGGCGCTCGCCCTCCTCACCTCCATGGCGACCGCGGCCAACGACGCGACCACGTTGGCGGAGGTCATCCCCACCGTCCTCACGGACGTGTCCCGGCACACCGGCTGGCAGCCGGTGGCTGCCTGGGTCGTGACCGGCGACGGAGAGCTCGAACGCGTTCTCGGCGAGACCCGTGACGTCTCGGACCAGGACCTCCTGGAGGCGACCCGCATCGCCGGCGCGGCAGTCGAGTCGCTGAGCCCACAGGCATCCCTCACCACAGAGGGAACCACCCTGGTCGCCGCCCCGGTGGTGGCAGAGGACCGCGCCGCGTGCGTCGTCGTGATGGACACCCGCGCCACCACGCCGCCCACCGACACCGACTCGTTGACGGTGGCCCGCGCGGCGTCGATCTTCTCCCGGGTCGCGGAGCGACAGCTGGCCGCCGAGCGCCTCGAACAAGCACGCGACAACGCCATGAGCGCGTCGATGGCGAAGTCCGAGTTCCTCGCCACCATGAGCCACGAGATCCGAACCCCGCTCAACGGGGTGATCGGGCTGTCGGAGCTGCTCGGACGCACCGACCTCACCCCGCACCAGCGCCGCCTCGCCGACGGCATCGACGGCGCTGGTCGGAGCCTGCTGTCCCTCGTCAACGACATCCTCGACCTGTCCAAGATCGAGGCGGGCCGGCTCGACCTCGAGGCCGTCGACTTCGACCCGCGGGAGGTCGTCGAGCAGAGCACCACGATGATGGCTGATCGGGCCCGCGCCAAGGGTCTGGAGCTCGCGGTGACCTGCCACTCCGACGTCCCGGCGGCAGTGTGCGGTGACCCCGTCCGGTTCGGACAGGTCATCGCCAACCTCACGTCCAACGCCGTGAAGTTCACCACCAGCGGTGAGGTCGTCGTGCGCGCGACCGTCGAGACCGACGACGACGCGGCCACCACAGCGGGCAACGGAGGGGGCGCAGGCACCCAGGGCGCCGAGGCCAGTGAGAGCACCGACGCGGGCATCGTCCTGCGCGTCGAGGTCAGCGACACCGGTTCCGGGATGAGCCCCGAGGTCAAGGAACGGTTGTTCACGGCCTTCTCCCAGGGCGACAGCTCCACCACCCGCGAGTACGGCGGCACCGGGCTCGGCCTGGCCATCAGCCGCCAGATCGTGGAGGCCATGGGTGGCGAGATCGGCGTCAACAGCGAGTCCGGCTACGGCAGCACCTTCTGGTTCACCGTCCGTTTCGCGCCGGCGGCGGTCAGCGACCCCGGGGCCGGGCCGGAGACCTCGGTGGCCGGGCTGCGCGTCCTGGTCGTCGACGACAACGAGACCAACCGCTTCATCCTCGAGGAACAGCTGGCCGGCTGGTCGATCGAGGCCGCCATCGCCTCGTCGGGCGTCGAAGGTCTCGGGCTCCTGGATGACGCCCACCGGCGCGGAGTTCCCTTCGACGTGGTGCTGCTCGACTACCTCATGCCTGGCGTCAACGGTGAGCAGTTCGCCCGGATGATGCGCGGCGACGGGCGGTTCGGCGACACGAGGATCGTCCTGCTCACCTCGGCCATGGACCTCGAGCCGGACGTCCTGGCCGCGGCCGGCATCGACGTGTCCCTCACCAAACCCGTGCTGCCCTCCAGCCTGCTCGACACCCTCACTGAACTGGCCGGAGCCCTTGGGGGCACAGCACCAGCGGCGAGCCCGCAGCCGAGCCCCGCGACCCCCGGTCGCGCCGACCTCCGCGGGCCCCTGGGCTCACGGGGACGGGTCCTCGTCGTGGAGGACAACGAGGTGAACCAGCTGGTGGCCGTCGGCATCCTCGAGAGCCTCGGGTATGCCGTGGACGTCGCCGAGAACGGGCTGGCGGGCTACTACTCGTTCCAGTCGGCCGACGGCGCCTACGACGCGGTCCTGATGGACTGCCAGATGCCCCAGATGGACGGCTACGACGCGACCCGCATGATCCGCTCCTTCGAGGACGACCAGTACCGCACCCCCATCATCGCGATGACGGCAGCAGCCATCGCCGGCGAGCGCGAGCGCTGCATCGAGTCGGGCATGGACGACTTCCTCACCAAGCCCGTCGACGTCGGGCTGCTGCGCGACACCATGGAACGCTGGGTCCCCGTCGCCGGTGACCACACCCACGACCCGGACGCGACGGACAGCCGCAGGCTCGCGGCTCTCGCGGACACCACGGTGCTGGACCCCTCCAGGCTCGAGGAGCTGCTCGACCTCGACCCGGGCGACCCGTCGATGCTCCTGCGCTTCATCGACCGGTTCGGGCCGAATGCCCGGGCCACCCTGGCCACCATGCGCGAGCACCGCGACGCCGGGGCTGCGCACGAGCTCGGTCGGGCTGCGCACGGCCTCAAGGGCAGCGCGGCCAACCTCGGAGCCACTCGGCTCGCCGCGCTGTGCGCCGAGGTCGAGCACCTCGGCGACGACGGGGTCACGGTCGACCAGCCGGCACTGGTGGGCGTGGAGCGTGAGCTCGACGCCGCGGTACGGGCGCTCGAGAAGTTCGCCGTCACCCTCCGTCGCCTGTCCTGACCGCGGGCCGCAGACGACGGGCGCAGACCGCGGCGGCAGACGGCGCCGCAGACGAAAGCCGCCGGTCATCTGCAGGGAATGACCGGCGGCATCGCTTGTAGGGATTCGTTCTCTTGCTGTTCCAGCGCTCGCCTGGCTGAGGGGCGGGGCTGGGTACCTTCTTCAGTTACCTTCTCTGGCGACGCGGCACCGCAGGGGGTGGTGCCGGACGCGGCTACGCCGACGGTGCGCCGGTGTCGACACCCCAGTGCTGGGGCGCGCTCGTGATGTACTGCCCCGTCTGGGCACCGAGGGCCAGCCGACGACGCACTTCGCGCATCAGCTCGTCGTTGGTGGCCAGCAGTACGGCCTCGGGGTGGTCGATCCCCCCCATGACGGCGAGGCCGCTGCCCTCCGCTGACCGCAGCACGATCTCGCGGACGGAGATGCACAGCGCACGGGACAGCGCGAGCATCTCGTCGGGCTGGGGCCACTCCGGCAGGACCGGCGAGTCGAGGATGCCCTCGAGCGTCCACTCGTCAAGACCGGTCCGGGTCGCGAGGGTCGCGCGGTTCCAGCCCAGCACGCGTAGCTGTGCCTGCAGGAAGGTGCCGAGGCTGTTGGTCACAGGGACTCCAAAGGGGTGTGAGGTGATCTCTTCCCCGATGGAAGCGTGGATTTCGGCCGTGGAACGAGAATTTTAACAAGCCTTGACCAACCAGTCGGCTGTTCGGTGGATCGTCCATCGCCCTAACGTGCGGCCCGGAGCTCGGCCACGATCTCGTCCGTATGCCGCCCCGGCGGCACCGCGGGATGCCCCGCCGTTGCGGGGGTCACGGAGAATCGCGGGGCCGGCGCCGGCTGGACCATCCCAGGCGAGCCGGGCACGACGGCATACGCCTGCCTGGCCGTGAGGTGGGCGTCGGAGCGGGCCTCGTGTGCGGTGAGGACCGGCGCCACGCAGGCGTCGAGGTCGGCGAACACGTCCACCCAGTGCGCCAACGAGTGGGCCGCGAACCTGTCGGCGACCAGCCCGGCAACGCGCGGCCAGGAGGCGCTGTCCATCTGGTCGGCACCCACCGCGGCACCGTCCAACCCCAGCCCGGCCAGGAACCGTGCGTAGAAGGCCGGCTCGATCGCACCCACGGCGACCCACCGGTCGTCGCTCGTGCGGTAGCAGCGGTAGAACGGCGCACCACCGTCGAAGAGGTTGGCGCCCCTGCCCTCCGACCACATCCCCGACCCGAGCATCGACTGGTGCATGGCGGTCATCGCCCCGACACCGTCGACGATCGCGGCGTCGACCACCTGGCCCTGTCCGGACTCGCGGGCGTGCCACAGCGCGGCGACGACGCCCAGCGCGAGCAGCATGCCGCCACCACCGAAGTCGCCGAGCAGGTTGAGCGGCGGCACTGGCCGCCCATCGGGCCCTGCGAAGGCGTCCAGGACGCCCGCCACCGCCAGGTAGGTGATGTCGTGCCCGGCCAGCGCGGCATACGGTCCGTCCTGGCCCCAGCCGGTCATGCGGCCGTAGACGATCCGCGGATTGCGTTGCAGCGCAACGTCGGGCCCGAAGCCGAGACGCTCGGCCACACCCGGACGGAACCCTTCGATGAGGATGTCGGACCGGTCGAGGAGCCCGAGCACGACGCTGCGGCCCTCCTCGGACTTGAGGTCCACCACCACGGAGCGCCGCCCCCGCAGGAGCACTCCATGGGTGGCCCTCAGGTCCTCCCCGGGCCGGTCGACGCGCACGACGTCAGCCCCCAGGTCGGACAGCATCATCGCGGCAAAAGGTCCGGGACCGATCCCGCCGACCTCGACGACCCTGACCCCGGCGAGAGGGCCGGAGGGGCGCGCAGGATCCATGGGACGAACGTACCGTCACACCCCTGCCGACGGGCGCGCGCCAGGCCCTGCTCCTGACGCGCTGGCCGTCAGAGGACGTCAGTCAGCAGCGCGCGAACCTCGACCTCGCGGTATCGGCGGTGGCCGCCGAGCGTGCGGATGGAGTTGAGCTTCCCCGCCTTGGCCCAGCGAGTCACTGTCTTGGGGTCGACCCGGAACAGTGATGCCACCTCGGCGGGCGTGAGCAACTTCTCGACCTCGGTGGTGCGAGTAACCATGTCTAGCTCCTAGTGCAGGGGACGTGTTTCCATAATCGGACAAGCGGGACCCTTTGGGAACATTCCCAACGGGTCATCCGATATGGCCCGTTCGGACTAGTCATGAGACCGACCCTTGAGCGGGATTACGCTTGGTGCCGGCGCGCGATCCGCGTCACCTCCAGCGCCACCGCGCCCCACCGAGCTCAAGGAGTCACCACCGTGACCGCGTCCTCGTCGCCCACCACCTCGACGTCCTCCACGTCGACGTCCTCCCACGAACAGGTCGTCTTCTGCCACGACAGGACGACCGGCCTGCGGGCCATCATCGGGATCTACAGCACGGCACTCGGACCGGCCCTGGGCGGCACGCGGTTCTACCCCTACGCCAGCGAGGACGCGGCCCTGGCCGACGTGCTGCGCCTGTCCAAGGGCATGGCCTACAAGAACGCGGTGGCGGGCCTCGACCTCGGTGGCGGCAAGGCCGTGATCATCGGGGACCCCGCGACCGACAAGACGCCCGACCTGCTGCGCGCCTACGGCCGCTTCGTCGAGTCGCTCGGTGGGCGTTACGTGACGGCCTGCGACGTGGGCACCTATGTCGCCGACATGGACGTCGTGAGCGAGACGACCCGCTTCGCGACCGGTCGCTCCGAGGCCAACGGCGGGGCCGGCGACTCCTCGGTCCTGACCGCCTTCGGCGTCTTCCAGGGCCAGCGCGCCGCCGCCCAGCACCTGTGGGGCGAGCCGACGCTCAAGGGCCGCACCGTCGGCATCGCGGGAGTGGGCAAGGTCGGACGCATCCTGGCGGGACACCTGCTCGAGGACGGCGCCACGGTCGTGGTCACCGACGTCAACGAGCAGGCCGTGGCGGCCCTGGTGGCCCAGCACCCCGAGATCGAGGTGGTCGCCGACACCGCGACCCTGGTGCGATCCGACATCGACGTCTACGCCCCGTGCGCCCTCGGTGGCGCGCTCGACGACGCCACGGTCGAGGCCCTGCGCGCCACCGTGGTCTGCGGAGGCGCGAACAACCAGCTCGTGGTCGAGGGCGAGGGAGGCACCGCCGACCGGCTCCGCGAGCGGGGCATCACCTACGCGCCGGACTTCCTCGTGAACGCCGGCGGGGTCATCCAGGTCAGCGACGAGCTCCACGGCTTCGACTTCGAGCGTGCCAAGAAGGGCGCCGCGGCGATCTTCGACCACACCCTCGAGGTGCTCGAGACCGCGGATGCCCGCAGCATCACGCCGGCTGCGGCCGCCGACCACATCGCGGAGGAGCGGATGGCCGCCAGGGCGGCCGCCGGGATCTGGCTGCCCGCCCACTGAGCAACCACCCTGAGGCCTCCGAGGTCCTCGCCTGAGCACCGCGGGCCCGACTGAGACGTGGGTCTCGGCACAGAACTTGCATCGCTCCTGTAGCGTTGTCCTCACGACAAATACACGATTCCCGGGACCGCTCCGTCGAGCCGAGACGCCGACATGGTGACTCGACAAGGCGATGCCGTCCCGGCAGACGCATGAGGGGGTCACGCCATGGGGCGCGGCCGGGCCAAAGCCAAGCAGACCAAGGTCGCTCGGGAGCTGAAGTACTTCTCCCCGAACACCGACCTGACGGCGCTTGAGCGAGAACTGCACGGGTCCTCCTACGCGGAGCCGGAACCTGTTTCCGACCCCTCCGCGGGCGAGGACGAGTACGACGAATACGGAAAGTGGGCCTCGGGTCAGCAATGACCTGACCGCCTGACTGACCTCCACCTCATGCGCGGGCCCTCGGGCTCGTGTGTCACCTCAGCCGCGCTGCGGCATGCGGCCATTGCCGCATGCCGCAGTGTCGCTGTCGCTGACCCTGTCGCTGATCCGGTCTGCCGTGTGTGCCGCGTTGCCGGCGCCACGCCTGGCCCGCGGTCTACGCTCGCGCCATGAGCACAGACATGCGCGCCCAGACCCAGCGCCTGGGTGTGGAGACGACCGGCATCGAGATCATCGACGAGGCCGACCGCACGGCCAGGCCGCAGGACCTGTTCTGGCCATGGTTCGCGGCCAACGTGTCGGTCTTCGGGATCAGCTACGCCGGCTTCGTGCTCGGCTTCGGCATCTCGTTCTGGCAGGCCGTGCTCGTCACCGTGGTCGGGGTGGTCGTGTCGTTCCTGCTCTGCGGCGTCATCGCGATCGCCGGCAAGCGGGGTTCTGCCCCGACGATGGTGCTGTCCCGGGCTGCATTCGGGGTCACCGGCCAGAAGGTCCCCGGCGTCGTGTCCTGGCTGACGTCGATCGGCTGGGAGACGTTCCTCGCGATCACGGCCACCCTGGCCACCGCGACCATCTTCAGACAGCTCGGCTGGGGCGGGGGCACCGGCACGAAGATCGTCGCCTGCGTCGTCACTGCCACGCTGATCGTGCTCGCCTCGGTGGCCGGCTACCACATCATCATGCGGCTCCAGTCATGGCTGACGTGGATCACCGGGATCGCGACCGTGGTCTACATCGCGCTGACGGCCAAGGACGTCAACTGGGCTGCGGTCAGCGCCATCCCAGCCGGGTCAACGCAAGCGGTCGTCGGGGCGCTCGTGCTGGTGATGACCGGCTTCGGGCTCGGCTGGATCAACATCGCCGCGGACTGGTCGCGCTACCAGCGCCGGGACGCCTCCGGCTCGTCCATCGTCGCGTGGAACACCTTCGGCGGTGCGCTCGCGCCGGTCCTGCTGGTGGTCTACGGCCTGCTGCTCGCCGGCTCGAACGACAAGCTCAGCAAGGGCATCCAGAGCGACCCGGTCGGCACGCTGGCCACCATCCTGCCGACGTGGTTCCTGGTGCCGTTCCTCGTCACGGCCATCCTGGCGCTGGTGAGCGGCGCGGTGCTCGGCATCTACTCGTCCGGCCTGACCCTGCTCTCGCTTGGCGTCCGCATCCCCCGACCGCGGGCGGCGCTCGTGGACGGAGTCATCCTGACCGTCGGCACGATCTACGTCGTGTTCTTCGCCGACAGCTTCATCAACCCGTTCCAGTCGTTCCTGATCACCCTCGGCGTGCCGCTGGCGAGCTGGGCCGGGATCATGATCGCCGACATCGTGGCCCGCCGCCGCGACTACGACGAGGAGGCCCTCTTCGACCCCCGGGGGGTCTACGGGGCGTGGGACTGGGCCTCCATCGGCATCCTGGCCGCGACCTCCGTCATCGGCTGGGGTCTGGTCATCAACCTCTTCGCCGACGACGCCTCGTGGAACAACTGGCAGGGCTACCTGCTCGGGCCGCTGGGGCTCGGAGGCAAGGGCGGCGCATGGGCCTACGCCAACCTCGGCGTGCTGGTCGCCCTGGTGCTGTCCTTCGGGCTGGCCCTCGTCCTGCGGCGCGGCACGGTGCGCCGACAGGAGGCCGGTGCGTGAGCGGTCGCCCCTGGTTCGTGGCGATCGACCTGCAGCGCGTCTTCGGCGACCCGTCCAGCGCCTGGTGCGCTCCTCGGTATGCCACGGCGGCCGCCAACGTCGTCCGGCTCGCGTCGGCCTTCGGTGACCGCTCGGTCTTCACCCGGTTCGTCGCACCCGCCGAGCCCACGGGCGCGTGGGTGCCGTACTACCAGGAGTTCCCGTGGGCACTGCAGCCCGCGGAGAGCCGGCTGTACGAGCTGACGGACGACGTGGCGGCATCCGCGACGACGACCGTCGTGGCCACGACCTTCGGCAAGTGGACCGCGGACCTGCGCGCGGTGGTGGGCGAGCAGCCGTCGCTGGTGGTCGCCGGGGTGGCCACTGACTGCTGCGTCGTGTCGACGGTGCTGGCCGCGGCCGACGCAGGCGCGTCCGTCACGGTCGTGACCGACGCGTGCGCCGGGTCGAGCGACGAGAACCACCAGAAGGCCCTCGACGTGATGTCCCTCTATGCGCCCCTGGTGTCGCTCGCGACGACCGCCCAGGTGCTGGCCCGACCCTAGAAGCCGCCGCCCGCCCACGGCGTCACGAACAGTGAGTGGCTGTTGGCCAGCGCCCGCGCCTCTGCGACCGCAGGGTCCGGGCGGGTCGAGTGCCCGTCGCCACCGTGGTCGACCCCCACGTCCGCAGGTGCGGGGTCGAGACCGTCCCAGGCGGCATACCCGGCAAAGAGGCCGAACGCGGCCTCGGAGTGGATGACCGCGTCGGCCAGCGCACCCAGCGCCATGGGCTCACAGGCATCGAGGAAGCCCCGCGGGTTGCGGCGCTCGCCGATGCTGACCAGACGCGCGATCGCGCCCGTGTCCCCGGGCCGGAGCCGCTGCCCCGCCACCAGGCCGTCCTGCACGGCTCGCAGGATGCGGGCGCGCTTGTCCTCGTCGAGGAGGTCGAGCCCCTCGTGGTGGGCGCTCTGGAGTGCGTCCAGTGGAGCGGTCCGCAGCAGGAAGCGGTACTGCCGGACGGTCTGGTCCTCGGCCACGGGCTCAGCGATGGTCCCCATGACTCATGCTAAGCGGAAGTCGGCGCCCTGCAGGCTCCTTCGGGGATGGGGAAGTCAATGGCCGCCGAACGCGGTGTCGGGCGAGCTCGGACCGCCCGCGAAGGTGCGGTAGACGACGCGGCCCATGAGCGCGTCGTGCCAGTGCTCGCCGAATCCGCCGTCGACCCATGCGCCCCCATCGGTCAGCACGGGCTCGGCGCCGTCCCACGCGGCATACCCGGCGAACCGGCCGAACATCGCCTCCGCGACGAGGACTGACTCCGCGAGCTCGCTGAGCACCACGGACGGGCACGCCCGCAGGAACTCACCGGGGCGACGGCGCTCCCCCAAGGTCACCAGGTGGGCGATGGGGCGGACGTCGTCGGGATCCAGCCGCAGGCCCGCCACCAACCCGTCCTGCACGGCCCGCAGGACCAGGGCCCGGCGACGTCGTGCCATCGGGGCGAGCACCTCGACGTGCGCCTCCTCGAGCGCGTCCAGCGGGGCGGTGCGCAACAGGAAGCGGTACTGGCGTACCCACTGGTCCTCGTGCTCAGGTGCCCACACAGCCCGACGGTAGTCCCGCCGGGGTCACCCGCGGAAGCGTCAGGCTGCGGGGTGGTCGCCGACGAGCTGGACCGCGCCGCCCTCGACGCCCTTGGCGCCATGGACCACCTCGTGGCCCGCGTCGACGGGGGCGTCCTCGGCGGCGGTGACCTCACCGATCGTCCAGGCAGGTATGCCGCGTGCCTCGAGGAAGCGGGCAGCCGCGTCGACCTGGTCGGCCGGGAGCATGGCCACGAAGCCCACCCCCATGTTGAGGGTGCGCTCGAGGTCAGCGCGGGGGACCTGGCCCAGGCCACCGATCGTGGAGAACACCGCGGGCGGGGTCCAGGTGGAGCGGTCGAGTCGCGCGAAGACGGTGGGCGGAAGGACGCGGGCGAGGTTGGCCACGAGGCCGCCACCGGTCACGTGCGAGAGCGCATGGAGGTCGACACCGTCGCTGCGCAGGAGGTCGAGCAGGTCGGCGGAGTACACCCTCGTCGGAGTGAGCAGCTCCTCGCCGAGGGTCCGCCCGAACTCCTCCACGTGGCGGTCGAGCTGCCACCCGGCGGAGCGAATCACCGTGCGCACCAACGAATAGCCGTTGGAGTGGAGTCCGCTCGACCCGAGGGCCAGGACGACGTCGCCGGGCACGACGCGGTCGGGACCCAGCACGTCGGCATACTCCACGACACCGGTGGCGGCACCCGCCACGTCGTACTCGTCGGGCTCGAGCAGACCCGGGTGCTCTGCGGTCTCGCCGCCCACCAGCGCGACCCTGGCCTGCTCGCACGCCGCGGCGATGCCCGACACGATGGCCGCGATGCGCTCCGGGACGACGTGGCCGGTGGCGATGTAGTCGGTCATGAACAAGGGCTCGGCGCCGCACACCACGATGTCGTCGACGACCATGCCGACCAGGTCGAACCCGATGGTGTCGTGCTTGTCGAGAGCCTGGGCGATGGCGACCTTGGTGCCGACGCCGTCGGTGCTCGTGGCGAGGACCGGGTGGGTCATCCGCGCGATCGCCGAGGCGTCGAACATGCCGGCGAAACCGCCCAGGCCGCCCAGCACCTCGGGACGGGTCGCCCGGCGGACAGAGGCCTTCATGAGCTCCACGGCCTTGTCACCGGCCTCGACGTCGACACCGGCGGAGGCATAGGTGATCGGCTCGCTCACGTGCCCCACCCTAGACCGGTACCGATGGCTGAGCCGAGGCGGTCCTGGCGGCGGGATCCTGCTCACGCAGGGACCGTTTCGTCACGGAGGGGAATCTGCCATGTCTTCGAGCTACCAGTTCGACCTGTTGCGTACCTATCGATTCCTGCGGCTGGCCATGGTGCTCCTGGTGCTGCTGCTGTTCATCTCGGTCGCGACCTACATCTGGTCCTCGGGCCACATACTCCAGTCGATCAGTGCGTCCTACTACACGCCGGTGCAGGCGGTCTTCGTCGCCAGCCTGTGCGCCATCGGCACCTGCCTCATCGTCTACCAGGGCAGCACCAACCTCGAGGACGTGCTGCTCAACGGGGCGGGCTTCTTCGCGTTCATCGTGGCGTTCGTGCCGACCCGTCCGGAGCAGAAGTGCGTGTCCTCGGCGATCAGCTCGGACGTGCGTGACGCGATCACCAACAACGTCTCCGCGCTGTTCATCGTGGCGGTGCTGGCGTTCGCGGCCGTCATGGGGATTCAGCTCTTCGCGACCCCGGCAGCTGATCGCGCGCTGTCCAAGGGCGTCGGGGTGGCGATCGGCCTGTCGGTGCTGGCCTTCCTCGGCCTGGTCGGGTTCTACCTGGTCAACCGGGGTGCGTTCATGTGCCACGGGCACGACACCGCGGCCATCCTGCTGTTCATCGGCATCGTCGCCGTGGTCTTCGTGAATGCCCGCGGGCTCGCCCGCGAACAGGCTCGCGAGGACGGGCGTCCAGTTCGCCAGCACCTGTGGAACCGCTACTTCTGGGGCTTCGTGCTGATGGTGGTGTCGATCCTGGTGATCGTCGTGACGGGCCCGTGGCTGGGCTGGCTGGACCACTGGGTCTTCTGGCTGGAGGCCGCCCTGATCGGGCAGTTCGCGACGTTCTGGCTGACCCAGACGATCGACCTGTGGCGCGAGCCCCGCAGAGAGGACGCCCCCGTCGCCGGCGCGTAGCTCTTCCTTCCTCTCCCGGTTCGAGGTATTCCGCTACCCGAATCGGGTCGGCAAATACCTCGACCGGACAGCCGGTCGTCCACAGGTCGTCGCCGCGCCCCCGTCCGTCCACAGCTCTCAGCAGCAATCCAGACAGCGCCTCGCCCCGGGCGAGAACGTGACCCGGTGCCGCAAAAGCCCCGCTCGACCGCCGAGCGTCGGTATGCCGCGGCCGCCCTTGCCGTCGAATACGGAGGTGTGCTCTCTCGAGACCTCCTGGCGAGCCTCGACGTCGACCACAGGATGGTCCGACGGGAGACGCACGCGCAGCGATGGCGGTGCCATGGTCGTCAGACGGTCGCCGTCCACACGGGCGACCTGTCCGATACTGCGCAGCGGTGGCGAGCCTTGTGGGAAGTCGGCGAGAAGATCGCAGCGCTCGATGGTGTGACCGCACTCCAGGCTGCGGGAATGACGGGGTTCGCCGAGGAGGCTCTGCACCTCTCGGTCAGTCACCGGGCCACGATCCAGCGAGTAGACGGTCTCCGGATTCACAAGCTGATCCGGCGCGTCCCAGACGAGGTGCTCCAGACGGGCGTCCCTCGCACTCGACCCGCGATCGCTGCCGTCCGAGCGGCCCGATGGGTGAAGACGGATCGCCAGGCGGCGCTCGTCATGGTGATGCCTGTCCAACAGGGGCTGTGCACGGGACACCAGCTGGTTCGGGCCAGCCGAGCGACGCAGGGTCGCAACCGCCGCCGCCTCATCAAGCAGCTTGCCCGGGACATCGCCGACGGCGCTCAGTCACTGGGTGAGCTGGACTTCGCGGAGATGTGCCGCGCCCGCGGACTACCCGAACCGAGCCGCCAGTCGGTCCGGCGAATCCACGGCGGTCGAGCATTCCTCGATGCCGCATGGGACGACATCGGGCTGGCCGTCGAGATCGACGGGTCCGGACATCGTGCCGGCCTCGCGGTGACGGCCGACAACCTCCGCCAGAACGAGATCGCCCTGATGGACGAGACCATCCTGCGCATCGACCTGATCGGCCTTCGCGTCGACGGAGCACGATTCATGGACCAGGTCTGTCGAGCCCACGCCCGGCTCACAGCCCGTTCGAGGTATTTCCCTACCCGAATCCGGTAGGGAAATACCTCGAACCGGGAGGAGGGGGCGGGTCAGGGGCGGGTGAGGGCGTCCTCGGCGCCGCCGCCGACGCCCAGGGTCACGCCGTCCACGTCGATCGGCAGCGTCTCGAAGAGGTTCTTGCCGAGCCGGCTCGCGTCGGGCAGCTCCAACGGGTAGGTGCCGGTGAAGCAGGCGGTGCACAGCTGGTCACCGGGCTGCTCGGTGGCGGCGACCATCCCGGCCTCGGAGATGTAGCCGAGCGAGTCCGCACCGATCGAGGTGCAGACCTCCTCGACCCCGATGCCCGTGGCGATCAGCTCGGCCCGCGTGGCGAAGTCGATGCCGTAGAAGCAGGGCCAGCGCACCGGCGGCGAGGAGATCCGCACGTGCACCTCCGCGGCCCCGGCCTCGCGGAGCATCCGGACCAGCGCCCGCTGCGTGTTGCCGCGCACGATCGAGTCGTCGACCACGACCAGACGCTTGCCCTTGATGACCTCGCGCAGCGGGTTGAGCTTGAGCCGGATGCCGAGCTGGCGGATGGTCTGCGACGGCGCGATGAAGGTGCGTCCGACGTAGGAGTTCTTGACCAGGCCCTGGCCGTAGGGGATGCCGGACTCCTGGGCGTACCCGATCGCGGCGGGCGTGCCCGACTCGGGCGTCGGCATGACCAGGTCGGCCTCGACCGGGTGCTCGCGGGCCAGGGTGCGACCCATCTCGACGCGCGACTCGTGGACCCCTCGGCCGTTGATGGTCGTGTCGGGGCGGGCCAGGTACACGTACTCGAAGACACAGCCCTTGCGGTCGGTCTCGGCGAACCGCTGGGAACGCAGGCCGTCCTCGTCGATGATGATCAGCTCGCCAGGCTCGACCTCGCGGATCAGGGAGGCGCCGACGATGTCGAGGGCAGCGGTCTCCGAGGCGACCACCCAGCCGCGCTCGAGACGACCGAGGACCAGCGGGCGGATGCCCTGCGGGTCGCGCGCGGCATACAGGGTGTGCTCGTCCATGAACACGAAGCAGAACGCTCCGCGGAGTCGCGGCAGCAGGTCGAGAGCGGCGGCCTCGAGGGACCGGTCGGGGTCGTCGGCCAGCAGCGCGGTGACCAGGGCGGTGTCGGTCGTGTTCCCGCGCCCCAGCTCACCGCCACGGGTGCCGTACCCCTCTGACTGGCGCTCGGCGACCAGCTCACGCAGCTCGGCGGAGTTGATCAGGTTGCCGTTGTGGGCCAGGGCGACCGTGGACTCGGCGTGGCCACCGAGGGTCGGCTGGGCGTTCTCCCAGGTCGAGCCGCCCGTGGTCGAGTAGCGGCAGTGGCCCACGGCGAGGTGCCCGCGCAGAGATGCGAGCGACCGCTCGTCGAAGACCTGGGACACCAGTCCCATGTCCTTGTAGACCAGGATCGAGCGACCGTCGGAGGTGGCGATGCCCGCCGACTCCTGGCCGCGGTGCTGCAGGGCGTAGAGCCCGTAGTACGTCAGCTTGGCGACGTCCTCGCCGGGAGCCCAGACGCCGAAGACCCCGCAGGCGTCCTGCGGGCCCTTCTCGCCGGGAAGCAGGTCGTGCGTGAGCCGTCCGTCGCCGCGTGCCACGTGGTTCAGTCTCCCACAGGGACGCGCCGCGGTGCTGCAGCCGTCATCCGCGCCGGTCCAGCAGCACCGCGACGACCGCGGCGAGCAGGGCGAACACGAACGCGCCGAGCAGCCCGAGGAACAGCACCGCACTGGACACGCTGTAGTCGTGGCCGTACGACGTGGTGTCGTCGCTGCGGTAGCCGACGGCCGAGCCGACGACGAAGCCGAGGATCGCGCCGGTGGCGATGAAGGCGACGAAGTTCGGGTAGCGGCGGGTCGGTGGCACGCGCTCAACGTTACCCGCGGGTGACGGTTTGGGGTGCAGGGGACCCATCCGCCGCAGAGGCGAGTACGAATAGCAGGTATGGAACACCCCCGAAGGTCACCCGGAGCCACCGGCCAACGCCTCATGTATGCCGTGAGCGGCGTCCTCGCGGCGGCTGCCGGCATGGCGGTGGGTCACCTCGTGGCGGCCTTCGTCAACCCTTCGGCCTCGCCCGTGCTCGCCGTCGGCTCGACGGTCATCGACGCCACCCCCACCCCGGTCAAGGAGTGGGCGGTGCGGAACTTCGGCACCGCCGACAAGCCCGTCCTGCTCGGGAGCGTCGCGCTCGTCACGGCCCTGGCGGCCGCAGGCATCGGGTGGGTGTCCCGGACCAGGCCGAGTCTCGCGAACGTGCTCGTCGTGGGACTGGCCATGCTCGCCGGGCTGGCCGCCTGGTCCCGTCCTGCCTCCGCGCCCTTCGACATCGTCCCGGCGCTGGTCACCGCCGCGGTCGGAGTGGCAACGCTCACCGGCCTCCGCGCGCTGATCCCCAACTTGCCCACCCCCGGGGCGGCCCAGGAGTCGCCGCTGAGCCACACGGCATACGCGAAGGGAGCCTCGGGCGAGCCCGCTCGACGCAACTTCCTCATCGGCGCCGCAGGCGTCACCGTCGGCGCCGCCGCGCTCGGCGCCCTCGGCCAGAAGCTCGCCGCGCCAGCCACGCTTCCGTCCTCGGTGACGCTCCCGAAGCCGCAGACCGCGCTGCCGCCACTCCCCACCGGCATCGAGGGCAAGGTCCCGGGGATCAGCCCGTTCAGCACGCCGCTCAACGACTTTTACCGCGTCGACACCGCGTTGGTCATCCCGCGCATCGACGTCGGCAACTGGGTGCTCGAGATCGGCGGGAAAGTCGACAAGAAGCTCTCGATCACGTTCGCCGAGCTGCTCACAATGCCGATGATCGAGAAGGACATCACCCTCAACTGCGTCAGCAACGAGGTGGGCGGCCCCTACATCTCCTCCACCCGCTGGCTCGGCGTCCGCGTGCGTGACCTGCTCGAGCGCGCCGGCGTGCAGCACGGCGTCGACCAGATCCTCAGCGAGTCCACCGACGGCATGACCATCTCCACGCCCATCCAGGCGCTGACCGACGACCGGGACGCCCTGATCGCGGTGGCGATGAACGGCCAGCCGCTGCCGGCCCGTCACGGGTTCCCCGCGCGGATGGTGACGCCCGGCCTGTACGGGTTCGTGGGCGCCACCAAGTGGCTGACCAAGCTCACTGCGACCACGTATGCCGCGGACAAGGCCTACTGGACCCAGCGCGACTGGGCGATCGACGGCACCGTCAAGACCCAGGCGCGGATCGACACCCCCGCCGGGCTCGCCACCTACAAGCCCGGCAAGGTTGCCATCGGCGGGGTCGCCTGGGCGCAGCTGCGCGGGATCAAGGAGGTCGAGGTGCGCGTCGACAACGGTCCGTGGGAGAAGGCGACCCTGGGCCCCGACGGCGGCACCGACTACTGGCGCCAATGGTTCTGGGTGTGGGACGCCACGAGCGGACGGCACGAGCTGACGGTGCGTGCGACCGACGGCACGGGCGCGCTGCAGACCGACAAGCGGGCCGACCCGTTCCCGGGTGGCGCGTCGGGCTGGCACTCGATCGTCGTCCTCATCTCCTGACGAGAGATCCCTGACCCCCACGGGCGGGTTCGAGCTCCGGCTCGGACCCGCCCGCGCATGCCTGGCCACGGGTGACCGCTGCGCGTCCCGGGCGTGCGTCGTCCGGTGCCGGTGGCCGGACCTCGCTGCCCTCCAGGCGCGAAAACCGTTGTCCCGAAAAGATTCCCCATCCGACCAATCCACCCCTGGGACAGGTCCGAATACCCGGTGTCAGACAGTCCACAACAAGGAGCCACCATCATGCGCCTCGCACGCCGCAGCACCATTGCTGCCCTCAGCCTCGCCCTTCCGCTCAGCCTCGCCGCCTGTGGGAACTCCGGTTCCGACACGGCCGCGTCCAGCAGCTCGTCGATGCCGAGCTCCAGCTCGAGCTCCAGCTCCAGCTCGTCGACCACCACCTCGGACATGGCGGCCAAGCCGTTCGGTGCTGGTTGCTCCGCGGTCCCCGCGGACGGCAAGGGCTCGTTCTCCGGTATGGCCACCGACCCGGTCGCCACCGCCGCGAGCAACAACCCGGTCCTGTCCACCCTCGTCACCGCGGTGACGAAGGCCGGCCTCGGCGAGACCCTGAACTCGGCCAAGGACATCACCGTCTTCGCCCCGAGCAACGACGCCTTCGCCGCGCTGCCCAAGGCCACGCTGGACGCCGCCCTGAAGGACCCGAAGGGTCTGCTCACCAAGGTGCTGACCAACCACGTCGTCCCCGGCAAGCTCACCCCGGAGATGCTTGCCGGCACGCACAAGACCCTCGGCGGCGGCAGCATCACGGTGACCGGCTCCGGCGACTCGTTCATGGTCGGCAAGGCCAAGGTGATCTGTGGCAACGTGCAGACCGCCAACGCCACGGTCTACATCATCGACGGCGTTCTCCTCCCCGGCTGAGCTGAATCAGCGATGATGGTGCCCATGGCAGCAACCACCCCAGGTCCCGAACCGATCTGGGGAGGTGCTGCCGTGGGCACCGACCTCGCCGGTCTGCTGCGCGCCAGTGCCCTCGGTGACGAGGAAGCCTTCGCCCAGCTCTACGACGCGGTGGCCGCCCGGATCTACGGGTTGGTCCTCCGCGTGGTGCGGGACCCGGCTCAGTCCCAGGAAGTGGCCCAAGAGGCCTTGCTCGACATCTGGCGCACCAGCGCCCGGTTCGACCCTTCGCGAGGAAGCGCGGTCAGCTGGATGCTCACCATCGCCCACCGCAAAGCGGTCGACCGGGTGCGGTCAGCCCAGGCGTCGACAGACCGTGAGCACACCTACGGCTCACGGAACCAGGAGCGCACCTACGACGAGACGGCCGACACGGTCGACCGCCGCCTGGACGCCCAACGAGTACGCAACGCCTTGGACTCGCTCACCGAGACCCAGCGCAGCGCAGTCGAACTTGCCTACCTCGGCGGTTACACCCACACCGAGGTGGCCTCCCTTCTCGGTGTGCCACTCGGCACGGCCAAGACCCGAATACGCGACGGATTGATCCGCCTGAGAGACACCCTGGGGGTGCAGTCATGAGTGCCGACATCCACGGATTGGTCGGCGCCTATGCAGTCGATGCGATCGACGAGCAGGAGCGCAGCGCCTTCGAGCTGCACCTCGCCGAGTGCCCCGAGTGCCAGGCGGAAGTCGCCAGCCTGCGTGAAGCGGCAGCGCAGCTGTCGTTGATGAGCCAGACGGCTCCCCCGTCGTCGATGCGCGACGCCGTGCTCGCCGGCATCCGGACGGTCCGCCCGCTGCCCCCTCTGGAGGCGCAGCCCAGCGGCCAGGTCGCCGCTGGACCCGTTGGCGAGGACTCGCCCACAACTGACGCGCCGCCCCAGCCTGAGGCCACTGTGCTGCCCTTCCGTCCCCGCCGCCGGGTGACCGCCTGGCTCGCCACCGCCGCCGCAGCTGTCGCCCTCCTCATCGGCGGCATCACCTGGAGCCCGTGGCACACCGGTTCCAGCGACCAGGTGACCGCCGCACAGGTGCTGCACGCCAAGGACGCCCAGCGGATCGAACGGACCATCGGCGGCGCGAGGGCCACCATCGTGCGCAGCGCCTCCCTCGGGACCGCGGTCATCGTGGCGGACAACATGCCCGCGGCGCCGGACGGCAAGGACTTCCAGCTCTGGCTGAACCAGCCCAACAAGGGCATGGTCAGTGCGGGGATCATGCCGCACGGCTCAGCGCCGACGGTGACGATGGTGCTCGGTGGTGACGCCTCGACGGCCACGGCCGCAGGGATCACCATCGAACCGGCAGGTGGCTCGCCCGCACCGACGTCAGCGCCGCTCGCCCTGTTCGCCTTCTCCTGACCGAGCTCAGCGCAGTCCGGGCAACCTCGCCGCCACCTCGTCCAGGACGGCCTCGCTGCCCGCGTAGACGCCCTCGGCGCGCGGCCAGTGCGTCACGACGTCGGTGAACCCCAGCCCGGCCGCCCGTCCGACCATCTCGGCGAAGAGCTCGGCGCTCTCGAGGGAGTAGCGCGGCGCTCCGTCGAGCGAGAGGTACCGGTCCAGCGGCGCCTGACGGTCCGCGGCGCCCTCCGCCTCGTCGAGCCTCGCGCTCAGCTCGGCGATCCCGGACCACCACTCGTCCAGGGTCTCCCCGCCCTTGCCGTACGTCACCCAGCCCTGGCCGTGGGCCGCCGCGAGGCGCAGCGAGCGCGGGCCGTTCGCCGCGATGACGAAGGGCACGCGGGGCCGCTGGAGCGAGCCGGGGAGGGTGCGCGCGTCGACGGTCCGGTAGTGCCAGCCCTCGTGCGTCAGGTGGTCCTCCAGGAAAAGCCGGTCGAGCACCTCCACGAACTCGTGGAACCGGTCGACGCGCTCCTTCAGCGTTCGCTCGTCGCCGAGGATCGCGGCGTCGAGGTCGCCACCCGTCCCCAGGCCGCAGATCAGCCTCCCGCTCGAGATGTCATCCAGCGCAAGCAGATCCCGCAGGAAGACGTAGGGATGACGGTAGTTGGGAGAGCTCACGAACGTCCCGAGCCTGATCGTCGACGTTGCCATCGCGGCGGCGGTCAGGGTCGGCAGGGCACCGAACCACGGCGAGTCCGGCAGCCCCGCCCAGACCAGGTGGTCGTACGTCCACGCGTGGTCGAAGCCGTACTCCTCGGCGCGCTGCCACAGCGGCTCGGCCTCGGTCCAGCGGTACTCCGGGAGGATGGTGATGCCACAGCGCATGCAGCGAGGGTATGCCGCGTGGTGACCACGCGGCATACGGGCGCCTCGATCGCCGTGGCAGGCTGGCAGGCATGAAGGCCACCATCCTGAACGCGCCCGGTGACATCCGCCTCGAAGACGTCCCCGACCCCCGCATCGCCAAGCCCACCGACGCGCTGGTGCGCGTCACCGCTGCCTGCGTGTGCGGCAGCGACCTCTGGCCGTACCGCGGCATCAACCCGGTCACCGAGCCGACCCGCATCGGCCACGAGTTCGTCGGCATCGTCGAGGAGGTCGGCAGCGACGTCCGCAGCGTGCGGCCGGGTGACTTCGTCATCGCGCCCTTCATGTACTCCGACAACACGTGTCCGCACTGCCGCGTCGGGATCCAGTCGCGCTGTGACCACGGCGGATTCTGGGGCGGGCCCGACCGCGACGGCATCATGGCCGACGGCGGGCAGGGCGAGTACGTCCGCGTGCCGCTCGCGGATGGCACGCTCGTCTCCACTCGCGAGGTGCCGGACGAGGACCTGGTCCCCAGCCTGCTCAGCCTGTCGGACGTGATGGGCACGGGCTGGCACGCCGCCGTGGCGGCTCAGGTGCAGGAGGGGGACACCGTCGTGGTGGTCGGAGACGGTGCAGTCGGCCTCAGCGGCGTCCTGGCCGCCGCGCGGATGGGCGCCGAGCGCATCATCGCCATGTCGCGCCACGAGTCCCGCCAACGCATCGCCCGTGAGTTCGGCGCCACCGACGTGGTGGAGGTCCGGGGCGACGACGCGGTCGCCGCCGTCAAGGAGCTCACCGACGGGGTCGGCGCCGATGCCGTGCTCGAGTGCGTCGGCACGAACGAGTCGATGTCGACGGCGATCGCAGCCGCCCGGCCCGGCGCCATCGTGGGATACGTGGGCGTGCCGCACGGCATCGAGTACCCCGTGCGAGACATGTTCGCGCGCAACGTCGGGATCGCGGGCGGGATTGCGCCGGCCCGCCAGTACCTGCCTCAGCTGCGCGACGACGTGCTGTCCGGTGCGATCAACCCTGGGCTCGTCTTCGACCTGGAGGTCCCACTCACCGAGGTCGCCGAGGCGTACGCCGCCATGGACGAGCGTCGGGCCATCAAGTCGCTCATCCGCCCCTGACCCGGCCCATACCGCGTCTGTCCCCGGCTGAGCTGATGCAGGAGTTCCGTTTCGAGGTCGACGACCACGGCGGGAGCACCGTCCTGGTCGACGGGTACCCGCAGTCGTACGTCAGCCTGACCGACCCCGAGCTGCTCGTCTTCGGCTACATGCAGCACCTGGCGGCCGTGGCCGACTCGCTGCCCGCCGGCCCCCTGGCGGTCACGCACGTCGGAGGTGCGGCGATGACGCTGCCCCGCTACGTCCAGCACACCCGGCCGGGTTCGCCGCAGATCGTGCTGGAGCCCGACGCGGCGCTGACCGAGGCAGTGCGACACGAGCTGCCCCTGCCACGCGGGCACCGCATCCGGGTGCGTCCGCAGCGGGGTCGGGAGGGCGTGGCGGCCCTCAAGGACTCGAGCGCGGGGGCGGTCGTCGTCGACGCGTTCGCGGACAGCCAGGTGCCGGCCGACCTCACCAGCGCTGAGTGGTTCGCGGACGTGGCGCGGGTGCTGCTGCCAGGTGGGGTCCTGGTCATGAACACGGCCGACGAGCCGGACCACCGTCACGTGGCCCGGGTCCATGCAGGTCTCGCCCGACACCTGCCGCACACCGCCGCGATCGCGGAGGTCGACATCTGGAAGCGGCGCCGGTTCGGCAACCTGGTGCTGGTCGGCTCGAGTCAGCCGCTGCCGCTGGACGCCGTCGTCCGCAGCGTCGCCAAGGGCGCCTTCCCCAGCACCGTCCGCGAGGGCGCCGAGCTCACCCGTGCCCTGGGCTCGGGACGGCCGTTCACCGATGCCGACGCGGTCCCGAGTCCCCCGCCACCGACCCCTCCCGACGTGTGGCGGATCCGGTGAGCCGGACGCTGCCCTGCTCTGCTGACACCTGATGGATGCCGGGTGCGGGCCGCCGGTCCAGCACCGATGATGGGGCGGTGCCTTCCCTGACGCTGCCCCCGCCCCGGACGCCCGATCCCCGTGACGCACCGACCCTTCGCTGGGGGATCCTCGCGCCGGGAGGCATTGCCCGCTCCTTCGCCACGGCCCTGCAGGCCCGCACCGGCCAGCAGCTCCAGGCGGTCGCGTCCCGGAGCCTGCCCCGCGCTCAGGAGTTCGCAGCAGCCTTCGGCATCGAGACGGCCTACGGCTCCTACGCCGACCTCGTCGCGGACCCGGACGTCGACGTCGTCTACGTCGCCTCGCCGCACTCGGAGCACCGCGCCCAGGCGCTGCTCGCCACCGGGGCCGGCAAGCCCGTGCTGGTCGAGAAGGCCTTCGCCCGCAACGCCAGCGAGTCCCGCGACATCGTCGAGTCTGCCGGGGCCGCAGGCGTTTTCGTCATGGAAGCGATGTGGACGCGGTTCCTGCCGCACATCGACGTGGTGCGGCGCTGCCTCGAGGACGGGCTGCTGGGTGACGTCCACACCGTGCACGCCGACCACGGACAGGCGCTCTATCCCGACGGCCCGCTCCGACTGGCCGACGCTGCGCTGGCGGGCGGTGCGCTGCTCGACCTGGGGATCTATCCCGTGTCGTTCGCCCATTTCGTGCTCGGGGACTTCGTCGACGTGACAGCGACGGGCGCACTCACCGACACCGGGGTGGACGCCCAAGGGGCGATCGGGGTGACGAGCAGCACCGGTGCGATGGGAGTGCTGGGCACGACGATGCTCACCAAGACGCCGACGACTGCGGCTGTCTGCGGCACCCGGGCTCGCCTCGAGATCAGCGGCCCGTTCTACACGCCCCGCGCGGTGGTGCGCCTGGTGTCCACCGACGGCACGGAGCTGGACCGCTACGCCCCCGAGGACACCGCCCACGGACTCCACTTCGAGGCTGTCGAGGTGGCGCGTCGGATCACGGCCGGAGAGGTCGAGTCACCCCTGATGCCGCACGCCGAGACCCTGACGATCATGGACGCGCTCGACGACATCCGGGCGCAGATCGGGGTCCGCTACCCGGGCGAGTGACCCTAGAAGGTGTCACCGCGGCGCCAGGCCATCTCCTGGAGCTCGAACGAGTTGCCATCGGGGTCGGAGAACTCCGCGCCCTTGACTCCCCCGCCGAAGTCGTGGACCTCGCTCACGTCGACTCCACGGCTGACCAGGTCGGCGCGGGCCGCCTCGATGTCCTCGACCACCAGGTGCAGACCGCGGATGCTGCCCGGCTCGCCCCGGTAGACCTCCAGTCCGGTCCCGAAGCCGATCGAGCAGCCCGATCCCGGCGGGGTCAGCTGGACGATCCTGATGCCCTCGGCAGGCTGCACGTCGACGTCCTTGGTGAACCCGAGGGTGTCCTCGTAGAACGCGATGGACCGTTCGACGTCGGCGACGGGCAGTGGGACGAGCTCCAGCTTCAGCTGCATGCGGATCAGTCTCCTTGGATGGTCAAGCTCTGGCGGGCGGTCGATCTGGGCGGTCAGGCGAGCGGAAGGTATGCGGTGAGGTCGGCGCGGTGCCCGCTCACCCGGAGGGTGCCCGACTCCCAGGCACCCTCCCAGCTGAGGGCCCCTGTCGCCACGGCGAGCCAGGTCTGCGCATCGGTCTCGATGACGTTGGGGGGCGTGCCGCGGGTGTGGGTCGTACCGGCGATGCACTGAACCGCCCCGAACGGGGGCACGCGCACCTCGACGCTGCGGCCGGGCGCAACGACGGAGAGCTCCTCCAGCGTGTAGCGCACGGCCGTGCCGAGCTCCGGGCTCCCGGTGGCGTCACGCTGGACCTTCCACGAGGCCACCGCGGCACGTCCGGCGGCGACGGTGACTCGGCGGCGCGGCGGCATACCGGCATCGTCGCATGCCGCACCGACGTCTCCTTGAGCGGCCGTCCGGCGGTCGAGAATGAGTATGAGTACCCATTGGCGCCGTCAGATCCTCGACGTACCGTTCATGGCGGGGACACACGGGGGACGAAGGGCCCGGCCGCGCGGGGGATGCGCGACCGGGCCTTCTCGCGCGTCAGCGGAACGGGCACGCCGCCGGTGTCAGCCGCGGTCCGGCAGGATCGCCCAGACGCTCGCTCCACCCCACGGCGAGGTGTCGATGCCCATCCGTCCACCATGGGCGGTGACGATCCGTTCGCACGTGCTCAGGCCGAAGACGCGGTCACGCTCCTCCGGTGGCACCCCGGGTCCGTCGTCGTCCACGGCCAGCCGCCAACCGCCCGTCACGGGTTCGACCGTGATGGTGACGTGCGGCTCCCGACCGCTGGTGGCGCTGAACTTCACGGCGTTGGCGACGATGTTCTGGACGAGAGCGCGCAGCACGGTCCGGTCGGCCCTGAAGACCGGCAGCTCACCCACCTCGACGATCGCTCCCGCGGCCCGCACCCGGGCGCTCAGGTCCTCCAGGACCTCGTCGACGAGCAGGGCGACGTCGACCTCGGTGGTGCGGACGCGTCCACCGAGCTGGGCGTAGTCGAGCAGGTCGGTGATGAGGTACTGCATCCGCTGGGCCGACAGCTCGGCCCGGCTCAGGGCGCGGGCGACGTCGGGCGCCGCGTCGAGAGACGCGCTGTCACTGGCCATCTCGAGGAACCCCGAGAGGGCTGCCAACGGGTTCGCGAGGTCGTGGCTCACCTGGCCGGCAAACTGGGCGAGCTGCTCGTTCGACCGGGTCAGCTCCCGGGCCGTGCGCCGCAGCTCGAGCACGTCGACGACCTGTCGGGCCAGGACGTCCAACCCGTGCGCAGCCTCGCTGCTCAGCCGGCCCGTCGAGTCATCGAACACGCAGAGGGTGCCGATGACGACACCGTCGGGCGTGACGAGCGGACTCGACGCGTAGAACCGGACCTTGGCGATCTCGCCGGTCACGAACGGGTTCTGGGCGAAGCGCGGGTCCTCACGCGCGACGAAAACCTCGACCCGGCGTGCCTCGTCGAGCACCACGGCGCACATCGAGTCCTCGCGGGCACAGACCCCGGGGGCGAAGCCGACGGCCGCGATCTGGTGCTGAAGCCGGTCGTCGATGATGTTGATGACAGTCGTCGGCACCTCGCAGACGATGGCCGCCAGCTCAAGCAAGCCCTGGAGGTCCGGTTCGGCGGGTTGGTCGAGCACCTGGTACTGCTCGATGGCCTGGCGTCGGGCCAGGTCGTCGACTGATCTCACGCTGCTCCTCGTGTTCGGCCCCCGAAGCGCCCCAAGACTAGTGTGCGGCGAAAACCGCTGGGGCACATGGCCCCTCAGTCACCGAACACCGACCGCAGGGTCGAGGTGTGGGCCTCACGCAGATCGGCCAGCGAGACCGCGAACTGGCCCTGGACGTCGAGGCCGTCCGTCTCGTCGTCGACGACCCCGATCCGGGCGTGGACCTGTCCGCGGGCGGTGCACATGTCGGTGAACCGCACCTCCTCCGAGCGCGGCACGGAGACGATGACGCGGGCGGTGGACTCGCTGTAGAGCGCCGTGAACGCGTCGATGCCGTCCCGCTCGCACACCTCCTCGAGCCAGATCCGGGCTCCGACGCCGTGGCGGAGCACCGCCTCGGCCAGCGCGATGGCCAGGCCACCGTCGGACAGGTCGTGCGCCGCGTCCACCAGTCCGTCGCGGCTGGCGTTGACGAGGATCTCGCCGAGCAGCTGTTCCGCGGCGAGGTCCACCACGGGCGGGAGGCCACCGAGATGACCATGCACGACGTGGGCCCACTCGCCGCCGGCGAGCTCGTTGCGCGTGGCCCCCAGCAGGTAGATGACCTGGCCGGCGGTCTTCCAGCCCGAAGGCGTCCGCCGCGACACGTCGTCCATGACGCCCAGCACCCCGATCACCGGGGTCGGGTGGATCGCGACGTCGCCGGTCTGGTTGTAGAACGACACGTTGCCACCGGTCACGGGGATACCGAGGGTCTTGCAGCCCTCCGCGATGCCCTTCACGGCCTCGCGGAACTGCCACATCACACCCGGGTCCTCCGGCGAACCGAAGTTGAGGCAGTCGGTCACAGCCAGCGGGGTGGCGCCCGACGTGGCGACGTTGCGGTAGGACTCGGCCAGTGCCAGCTGGGCCCCGACGTACGGGTCGAGCTTGGCGAACCGGCCGTTGCAGTCGGTCGAGACCGCCACGCCACGGCCGGTCTCCTCGTCGACCCGCACGACACCCGCGTCATCGGGCATCGCGAGAGCGGTGTTGCCCAGGACGTACCGGTCGTACTGGTCGGTGACCCAGGACTTGTCGCAGAGGTTCGGGGAGGCCAGCAGCGTGAGCAGGTCGGACTTGAGCCCGAGACCGTCGACGGGCCGACCGAGGGTGTCGGTGCCGTTGGCCTGCAGGTCGTCCAGGTATGCCGGCCGCTCCAGCGGGCGGTGGTAGGTCGGCCCCTCGTGGGCGACCGACCGCGGGGGCACGTCGACGATGACCTCGCCGTGCCAGGTGATGACGAGGTGGTCCCCGTCGGTGACCTCGCCGAGGACGGTGGCCTCGACGTCCCAGCGGTCGGTGATCGCCATGAACTCGTCGAGCTTGCCGGGCTCGACGACGGCCATCATGCGCTCCTGGCTCTCCGACATGAGGATCTCCTCAGGGCGGAGCGAGGCGTCGCGCAGCGGCACCCGGTCGAGCTCGATCTGCATGCCGCCGTCGCCGTTGGAGGCGAGCTCACTGGTGGCGCAGGAGAGTCCGGCGCCACCCAGGTCCTGGATGCCGTCGACCACGTGCGCGGCATACAGGTCGAGGCAGCACTCGATGAGCACCTTCTCGGCGAACGGGTCGCCCACCTGGACCGCGGGTCGCTTGGTGGGGCCGCCCTCGTCGAACGTCTCGGAGGCCAGCACCGAGACGCCACCGATGCCGTCGCCGCCCGTCTTCGCTCCGAAGAGGATCACCTTGTTGCCGACGCCCGAGGCCTTGGCGAGGTGGATGTCCTCGATGCGCATGGCGCCCACGCAGAGAGCGTTGACGAGCGGGTTGCCCTGGTAGCAGTCGTCGAAGACGACCTCGCCGCCGATGTTGGGCAGGCCGATGCAGTTGCCGTAGCCACCCACCCCCGCGACGACCCCGGGTAGCACTCGCTGGGTGTCGGGGTGGTTGAGGTTGCCGAAGCGCAGCGGGTCCATGATCGCGATCGGGCGCGCGCCCATCGACATGATGTCGCGGATGATGCCGCCGACCCCGGTGGCCGCACCCTGGTAGGGCTCGACGTAGGACGGGTGGTTGTGGGACTCGACCTTGAAGGTCACCGCCCAGCCGTCACCGATGTCGACGACCCCGGCGTTCTCACCGATGCCGACGAGCAGCTTCTCGCGCATCTCGTCGGTGGTGTTCTCGCCCCAGAGGGAGAAGTGCACCTTGCTCGACTTGTAGGAGCAGTGTTCGGACCACATCACCGAGTACATCGCGAGCTCGGCGCTCGTCGGACGCCGGTCGAGGATCTCGCGGATGCGGTCGTACTCGTCGGCCTTGAGTCCGAGCTCGACCCACGGCTGGTCGACGTCAGGGGTCTGCGCCGCGTGGCCGACGGTGTCGACGCTCGGGCGGTCGATCTGGGCGGTCACGCGTTTGCCACCTGCTTCAGGACGGAGGTGAAGAACGGGAGCCCGTCGGTCGAGGGGCCGTAGCCCTCCTCGACCGCGTGCTCGGGGTGAGGCATGAGGCCCACGATGTTTCCCCGGTCGTTGGTGATGCCCGCGATGGCGCGGTACGAGCCGTTGGGGTTGCCACCGGCATACCGGACGACGACGCGGCCCTCACCCTCGAGCTCGTCGAGCGTGCGCTCGTCGGCGACAAAGCCGCCCTCGCCGTTCTTGAGGACGATGGTGATCTCCTGACCGGCCACGAAGTCGGAGGTCCAGGCCGTGGAGGCGTTCTCGACGACGAGGCGCTGGTCGACGCAGTTGAACTTGCGGTGGTCGTTGCGGATCAGCGCGCCGGGCAGCAGGTGGCTCTCGCACAGCACCTGGAAGCCGTTGCAGATGCCGATGACCGGAAGTCCGCCCCGCGCTGCCGGGATGAGCGCGTCCATGACCGGCGCGAAGCGGGCGATGGCGCCACAGCGCAGGTAGTCGCCATAGGAGAACCCCCCGGGCAGGACGACCGCGTCGACCCCCTTGAGGTCGGCGTCGCCGTGCCACAGGGTGACCGCCTCGGCGCCGACGGCACGCACCGCACGCGCGGCGTCGCGGTCGTCGAGGGACCCCGGAAACGTGACGACCCCGACCTTCACTGGTCGGGGTCCTCTGCGCGCACCGAGTCGACGTCCTGCTGCGCCCGGACAGACACCACGTCCTCGATCACGGGGTTGGACAGCAGCTTCTCGGCAGCCTCGGCGGCGGCGGCGAGGTGCTCCTCGGTGACTTCACCGTCCACGGTGAGGACGAACCGCTTGCCCTGCCTCACCTCCCTGAACTGCTCGAAGCCGAGGCGGGGCAGGGCCCCGCTGACGGCTTGACCCTGGGGGTCGAGGATCTCTGGCTTCAGCATGACGTCAATGACGACGTGGCCCATTCGGGTGTCTCCTGAGTTGGTACCTGCGCTCGCGCGGGAGGGAAGCGTCCGCAGTCTATCCGCGCCCGCTGGTCGGTATGCCGCGTGGTCCAGCCCGTTGACATCCACGGACGCGCGGAGGAACGTCGCCGGTGGGACGGCACGTCGAGGAGGCCCGGATGAACCCCGTGATGAAGGCGACCATGAAGGCCGGTTCCAGCCTGATGGTGTCCTTGTACAAGGCTTCGGGGGGCCGGATCGGCGGCCGGGTGAAAGGGCTGCAGGTCATCCTGCTGACCGTTCCGGGCCGCAGGACCGGCCGGCCACACACGACCGCGGTGAGCTGCTTCGAGCATGCCGGCGGTTACGTCGTGGCGGGCTCTGCCGGGGGGATGCCCCGGGAGCCGCAGTGGTTCAAGAACCTGCGCAAGGCTCCCGCGGCCGAGGTCCAGCTGGGCCGTCGGCGGTTCCGCGCCGCGGTACGCGAGCTGCTCGGCACCGAGCGCGATGAGGTCTGGCGTGACGTCGTGGTGGCTCGCGCGCCGTTCTTCGCCGACTACAGCACCAAGGGCCACCGCACGATCCCGCTCGCGCTCCTGACACCGCTGCCCGAACCGGGGCTCGGCGCCTAGGGAGCGAACGTGCGTCCCGTGAGTCGTTCGTAGGCCTCGACGTACTTGGCACGGGTGCGCTCGACGACGTCGTCGGGCAGCTTGGGCGGAGCCTGCCCGGAGGCCTTGTCCCAGCCGCTGCCCGGGGAGGTCAGCCACTCGCGGACGAACTCCTTGTCGAACGACGGCTGGGTGTGTCCGGGCTCCCACTGGTCGGCCGGCCAGAACCTCGAGGAGTCCGGCGTCAGCACCTCGTCGGCCAGCACCAGCGAGTCGCCCTCGAGGCCGAACTCGACCTTGGTGTCGGCGATGAGGATGCCTCGGTCGGCCGCGATCTCGTTGCCCCGCTTGAGGATCGCCACGGTGAGGTCCCGGGCCCGCTCGGCGGTGCGCTCCCCCACGGCGGCGACGACGTCGGCATACGGCATGGGTTGGTCGTGCTCACCCACCGGTGCCTTGGTGGACGGGGTGAACACCGGCTCGGGGAGCCGCGACCCGTCGACCAGGCCGCCGGGCAGGGGGACACCGCTGACGTGGCCGTCGGTGACGTACTCGCGCAGTCCGCCGCCGGTGAGGTAGGCCCGCGCGACGCACTCGACGGGCAGCATGGACAGCCGCCTGACCAGGACCGCGCGACCTGCCACCTGGGGCGGGACATCGGTCGAGACGACGTGGTTGGGCACCACGTCGGCCAGCTGCTCGAACCACCACAGCGACAGCTGGGTCAGCACCGCGCCCTTGTCGGGGATGGGGCTGTCCAGGATGAAGTCGAACGCCGAGAGCCGGTCGCTGGCCACGAGCAGGAGCTGGTCGTCGCGCGGAGCCCCCGAGGCGTCCAGCGGGGCGTAGAGGTCACGGACCTTGCCCGAGTACACGTGGGCGTAGCCGGGCAGCGGCTCGGGCGAGGGGTCGGCCTGGGAGGACGTCATGGCGACATCCTCCCAGCCCGTCCGTGGTCTTGGGCGGCGGCGGTCTCAGCCGACGTGCAGCTCGTTGCGCTGGGCCGCGAGCGCGATGTCCGTGCGGTGGTGCGAACCCTCCAGCTCGATGAGGTCGACGGCCTCGTAGACGCGTTCGCGCGCCTGGGTGAGGCTCTCGCCGAGCGCCACCACCGACAGCACCCGGCCGCCTGCGGAGACGAGCATCCCGTCGTGGTCACGGGCCGTCCCCGCATGCAGCACGTATGCCGTGGGCACGCCGGCCACTGCGTCGATGCCCGTGACCGGGTCACCGGTCCGCGGGGTGTCGGGGTAGTTGTGCGAGGCGACGACGACGGTGACGGCGTGCTGGGGCGACCACTTCAACGGAGCGATGCCGTCGAGGTGGCCCGTGGCTGCCGCCTTCAGCAGGCCACCCAGCGGGGTCTGGAGGCGGGCGAGCACCACCTGGGTCTCCGGGTCTCCGAACCGGGCGTTGAACTCGATGACCCGCGGCCCCCGCGCGGTGACGGCCACCCCGATGAACAGGATCCCCACGAACGGCGTGCCCCGGCGGGCCATCTCGTCGACGGTCGGCTGGGCCACCCGGCTGACCAGCTCGTCGACCAGCGAGGCCGGCGCCCAGTCCAGTGGTGAGTAGGCACCCATCCCCCCGGTGTTGGGGCCCTGGTCGTCGTCACCGACCCGCTTGAAGTCCTGGGCAGCGGCGAGGGGGACGACGGTGCTGCCGTCGCAGACACAGAACAAGGAGACCTCCGGGCCGTCGAGGAACTCCTCGATGACCACCGTGCCACCCTCCTTGGCCAGACAGAGCTGCGCGTGGGCCAGCGCCTGGTCGCGGTCGTTCGTGACGACCACCCCCTTGCCCGCCGCGAGTCCGTCGTCCTTGACGACGTGGGGTGCGCCCAGGGCGTCGAGCGCGTCTGCGACCTCGTCGAGCGTGCTGCACACGCGTGCCAGCGCCGTCGGCACGTCGGCGGCCGCCATCACCTCCTTGGCGAAGGACTTGCTGCCCTCCAGCCGAGCTGCCTCGGCGGACGGCCCGAACACGGTGAAGCCCGCCTCGCGCACCGCGTCGGCGACCCCCGCCACCAGCGGCGCCTCCGGGCCGATCACCACGAGGTCGACGCCGTGCCGGCGGGCGAGCGCCTCGATGCCTGGCGCGTCGAGGACACCGCCGGGGAGCGCTTCACAGAGGGCGATCGCGTCCATCCCGGGGTTGCCGGGAGCCACGATCACCGCGTCGACGTCCGGATCGGCGCCCAGGGACCTGACGAGAGCGTGTTCGCGGGCACCGGAACCGATGACGAGTACCTTCACGGGCCCAGCGTAGAGACTCGGGGGCGCACATGAGTGCGCGGCGTCCCGGGGAGGCAGGGGGGACATCTCCCGGGGACGCCGCGCAGCCGACGTGCGGTCGCCTGGCGGGGGAACCTGCAACCATGCACGTGGGTCGACGCTGTCGACTGACTCAAGAGTGGACCATCGCCGGCCCGCAGGTAAAGCCCAGACGTGGCGGACTTGCGCCATTGACGGAATCTCGCCAGGGGACGACCATGAGGCCATGGTCGTCATGAGCCAGCTGGCGGGCCGGCCGGCGGCGGACGCCGGGGGCGATGCGGAAGCCGGCGACATGCCCGGCAACGATCCCCCGGTCGTGCGGGCTGACGACTGCGACCAGGCACTCGACATCGACCCCCTGTCGGGCAACCTGGAGCTCGCCGCCGACGACGCCAAGGCCGAAGGCGTGCTGACCCGGATCTTCCTGGCCGCCCTGCAGCACCCCGAACCGACCCGGGCCCTGCTGATCGCCCAGGGGATGAAGGCCCCCCTGGTCGACCACTCGCTCGCCGTCCTGGCCAGCCGCGGGCTGATCCGACTCGGTGCCGAGGGGCGCATCGAGGTCATTCCTCCCGACATCTCCCTGCCCGCCCTGGCCCTCGACTACGAGCGCCGGGCGCGCGAAACCCGTTCTGCCGCACACGAGCTGGCGCAGGTGTTCTTCCAGGCGAGGTCGGCATCCCGCACTCCCGACGTGGGAACCGTGCGGATCCTGAACAGCCTGGACGAGATCGCGGCGGTCACCGCGGAGGCGGTGGCTGCCGGCACCCAGCAGATCCGCACGTTCCGCTCCCTGTCGCCGCGGACGAGGGCCATCTTCGCGAGCCCGCTGCACAGCCACGAGGAACCCACGCGCGGGGTCGGTGGCAACCAGCTGGAGTACACGACCGTCTACGACACCGACGTCCTGGAGATCGACGGCGCCCTGGAGATCCTCGAGGCCCGCGAACGGGGCGGTGAACGGTTCCGGCTGACCTCGTCGGTGCCGTTCTCCGCGGTGATCGTCGACGAGGCCGCTGCGATCGTCGACGTCAGCGCGTTCGACCCCTCGGGCTTCGGGTCAGCACTCATCCGCGCGCGTTCGATGGTGCTGGCCCTGATCGCGCTGTCGGACCGGCTGTGGGACCTCGGCTCGCCGCTGAGCGCCGGCGGGCTGGCCACCGAACGGCGCGACCAGATGATCCTCGCGCTCCTCGCGGCTGGGGCTCCCGATGCGACGATCGCCCGCCAGGCTGGGGTGTCCCAGCGCACGGTCGAACGTCGGGTCCGGGCCCTGATGGACCAGCTCGGCGCCGGCACCCGGTTTCAGGCCGGCGTGCAGGCAGCCCGGCGGGGACTGATCTAGCCCTCGCCAGCGGGTGAACTGGTGCACGGTGGGCACCGTCGTGCTCGCTAGACTCGTGCGTTCTCCCCCGGGAGACACCACGCCGCACTACCAGGAAGCATCTCACCGTGACGGGATCTGACCACTCGAGCGCGAAGGCGTCCAGCGCCGAGGTCGCCCGTGAGATCGCCATCGAGCAGGCCCACGTCGACCTGGTCTACGCCGAGCTCCTCAAGGCGCAGGCCCGCGCCGGCCTGGTCGAGGCCGATGGCCTGGCCCGCGGCCGCACCGACCGCACGGGCGACGTCCGCGACGAGGAGCTGACCGGGCTGTTCGAGCGGGACGCCCTGGTGTTCAACGCCGCTCGACGCCGGTCGACCCTCGACACCCAGTACGAAGGCCTGGTGTTCGGACGGCTCGACCTCGACCACGCCCTCGCCCATGCCGACCGGGACCCCGACCGCGAGACCCGCTACATCGGCCGGCTCGGGATCCGCGACGACGACTACGAGCCGCTCGTGATCGACTGGCGCGCGCCCGCCGCCGCCGCGTTCTACCGGGCCACGCCGGTCGAACCCATGGATGTCCTGCGCCGCCGAGTGCTGCGGTGCAAGGGTCCGGACGTCGTCGGCGTCGAGGACGACCTCATGGTCACCGACGCCCCCGAGGACCTCGTGGTCGTCGGCGACGGCGCCCTCCTCGCGGCCCTGACCCGCAGCCGCGGCGCCCAGATGCGCGACATCGTCGCCACGATCCAGCGGCACCAGGACGAGGCGATCCGAGCCTCGGCCCGCGGCATCACCGAGATCACCGGCGGTCCGGGGACGGGCAAGACCGTCGTCGCCCTCCATCGTGCGGCCTACCTGCTCTACTCCGACCGCCGTCGCTTCGAGGCCGGCGGCATCCTGGTGGTCGGCCCCTCGGCCGCCTACACGGCATACATCGAACGCGTGCTGCCCTCGCTCGGTGAGGAGTCGGTGACGCTGCGTTCGCTCGGTGACGTCGTCGACGGCGTCACCGCGACGCGGCTGGACCCACCCGAGGTGGCAGCCATCAAGGGCTCCCTGCGGATCCGGCGGCTGCTCGCCCGGGCCAGTGCGGATGCCCCACCGGACGCCCCCGAGGCCTTCCGCGCCTTCGTCAACGGCAAGGCGGTCAGGGTGGATGCCCCGGCGCTCGACCGCATCCGGGCCCAGGTGCTGCGCAACCACCAGCGCAACCTGTCGGCCAAGGCGGTCCAGAGCGCCCTCGCCGACGCAGCCTGGGCCAGCGTCAAGGACGGCGACCGCGCCGAGTTCATGGACCGGTTCGAGGACCACCTCGAGGTGGACGCGTTCCTCGACGCCTGGTGGCCGCAGGTCGACCCGCGCGAGGTGCTCCTGTGGCTGGCCGACCCAGAGCGCGCCCGACGGCACGGCGCCGGCGTCCTGTCGCCGCAGGAGTGCGACCTGTTCGCCGCGTCGATGCGGCGCGCCCTGGAGCTCGGCAGCTGGTCGGCGGCGGACGCCGCCCTGGTCGACGACCTCTCCGCGCGGCTCGGCCCGGTCCAGGACGGGCCGGCCGAGGAGCGCGGGTTCTACGAGATCGAGGAGTTCGAGGACGTCTCCCAGTTCGGTGTCGCCGAGGTGCGGGCCGGGCTGGACTCGCGCGGTGTCGGCACCAGGTCCTCGCGGACCGCCCCGACCGACCCCCGTGAGCTGCTGCTCCAGGGCCGCATCGAGGCGCCGGGCGAGTATGCCCACGTCCTGGTCGACGAGGCCCAGGACCTGTCGCCGATGCAGTGGCGGATGCTCGGCCGGCGCGGCCGCTACTCGTCGTGGACCGTCGTCGGCGACGCGGCACAGGCGTCGTGGCCCGATGCCGTCGAGGCGACCCGGGCCCGCGAGGAAGCCTTCGGGTCGCAGGAGCGGCGCCTCTTCCACATGGACACGAACTACCGCAACGCGCGCGAGATCTTCGCCTACGCGGCAGACGTCGTCCGAGCCGCAGTGCCGGATGCCGACATCCCCCAAGCCGTCCGCGAGACGGGTCACGACCCGGTGGACACCATGGTCGCCCCGGGCGCGTGGGCGGCAGCCGCGACAGCCGCGGTCGAGGGGCTGCTCGACGAGGTCGAGGGCTCCATCGCCGTGATCACCCCGGCCAGGTATGCCGCCGAGCTGGCCGGCTTGGGCGAGCTCAGCGACCGCGTGGGCGTCATCGACCCGATGTCGACCAAGGGGCTCGAGTACGACGCCACGGTCATCGTGGACCCCGACGAGATCGCGGCCGAGTCCCCCGGTGGGGTGCGGGTCCTCTACGTCGCGCTGACCCGCGCAGCCCACCGCATGACGGTGCTGCGGCCTCGCTGACCACCTCCGCCCTCGCTGCATGGTGCCCGTTGGGAAGCGCGCGGGGGGGAGCGTGGGGCCCCTGGGCCTCACTGGCTGAAACGCCCGAGATCTCTAGTCCTTTCGGTTAGGTCACGCTCGCCCTTTACGTACTCTTTGCCATTTCTAGGTAGTTTCTTGACCATTGCGCCTCAGCGGGAGGCCCACCCCCCTGAGAGGACATCGATGACGCCTGCACGCACCCGCACGGCACTCGCCCTGACGCTGGCCTGCACTCCCCTGCTGATCGCGACGGCTGCGCACGCCGACCCGGCCTGTGGGACGCCCGCCGTGGACGCGGTCTTCGCCACCGTGCACACCGATGCGGTCACGCACCTCGAGCTCAAGTGGGCGACCACGGTGGTCGACAGCCCGGCGGCGGCTGCCTGGGACGAGCCCGACGTGGTCGTGCCCGCCACCTACAAGACGGTCACGGTGGTCGACAAGGCGGCCTGGGACGAGACGGTCGTCGACAAGGCGGCCTGGGACGAGACGGTCGTCGACAAGGCGGCCTGGGACGAGACCGTCGTCGACAAGGCAGCCTGGGACGAGACCGTCGTCGACAAGGCAGCCTGGGACGAGACCGTCGTCGACCAGCAAGCCTGGTGGGAGACGGTCGTCGACCAGCAGGCCTTCCAGCAGTTCGTGGTCACGCGGCCGGCCATGACCTACCGGGTGAACCAGTGGCAGTACCGGAACATCTTCGGCCATGTCCTCTACACCGAGTGGTGGCGTGAGGGCACCAGTCCCTCCGGGAGCGGCTGGAGCCTTACCGGGAACTGGTACTACCAGACCGACCCCGCCCAGGGGTACTGGGCGTACGTTCCCGCGGTCACGCACCAGGTCTTCCATCCTGCCGAGACCCATGTCGTGCACCATGATGCCGAGACGCACGTGGTCACCCATGATGCCGAGACGCACGTGGTCACCCATGATGCCGAGACGCACGTGGTCAACCACCCGGCCGAGACGCACGTCGTCAACCACCCCGAGGTGAACCACGAGGAGCAGGTCGTCGACGTCGCCGAGCACAGCGTGCCGGGCGAGCACCACGACGCCGTCGCGGAGGTCTCCCACCAGGAGTACCAGTGGGCTGCGCAGTCCCCCGGCGAGGCGTGGGTCCAGACCGAGGAGTCGCGCATCGTCACCGACTCCGCCGCGAGCGACACCCAGGTCCTGGTCACGCCGGCCTCCCCGGCCGGCGCCCCGTGCCCGCCCGCCGTCGCCCCGCCTGCCGTCGCCCCGCCTGCCGTCGCCCCGCCCGCCGTCGCCCCAGGCGCCGGGGACCACGGTGACGGTGGCATCGGGGCCGGCGGCAGCGCGAACAGCCGCAACGGCAACGGCAACGGCACCAGCCCCGCGAAGGCGCCGGCTGTCTCCGCCGCGTCCGCGGTTCCCGTCCTCGCCCACACCGGCGCCGACGGCGCCGGCGAGCTGCTCGCTCTCGGTGGGCTGCTCGTCCTCGCCGGGGCGGGCGCGCAGCGGGTCGCTCGCCGCCGCGGCTGACCAGCCTAACGACGCTGGGGCCCATTCGTGACGAGCGTGTCGCGGGTGGGCCCGAGCGGTCAGCCGGCCTTCAGGGACGCGAAGACGGCGCGCCACGGGGCGGCGGTCTCGTCGGCCAGAACCGGTGCGCCTGAACGGATCTCGTCGACCACGCGCGCGCACTCGGCCTCTGCCGCGACCACCAGGTCGGGTGGGTAGCCGTAGAGAACCTGGTGCTCGGCGAACTCGTCCTCGTCGTCGACGTACCAGCTGCCGTCGAACCGGCGGATCACGTCGAGGTCGAGGTCCACTGCCGTCACGAGGTCGCCGTCCCAGACAGGCACCGTGGTGATGTCGACGTAGAGCTCGAAGGCCTGGTCCGGGTGCTCGCCGTAGAACATCGCGGTCAGGCCCCTGCCGTGCGGGACGAGGAGCACGTTGTCGGTGACGCTCACGAAGGAGTTCGGTCCACCCGACCACCGGTTGCCGACCGGGTCGCCCAGCCAGTCACCGTGGTCGTCGGCCCCGAGGTAGACGAGCTCTGCGCCGTGGTGCCGCTTGCCACCCCACTTCGTGAACCGCAGGCGCACAACCGAACCGGGCTCCGGCCTCGGCTGCGCCACGGGTTCAGGCGCCGAGGAGGGAGTGGCGGCTGATGATCTCGTCGCGGCCGGGGCCGACGCCGATCGCCGAGACGCGCGCGCCGATGAGCTCCTCGAGTCGCAGCACGTACGCCTGCGCGCTGACGGGAAGCTCCTCGAACGTGCGGCACGTCGAGATGTCCTCAGACCAACCGGGCAGCTCTTCGTAGATCGGCTTGGCGTGGTGGAAGTCCGTCTGGTTGACCGGCATCTCGTCGTGGCGGACCCCGTCGACGTCGTAGGCCACGCACACCGGGATCGTCTCCAGCCCGGTCAGCACGTCGAGCTTGGTGATGACGAAGTCGGTGACGCCGTTGACCCGGGTCGCGTAGCGGCCGACCACGGTGTCCACCCAGCCGCAGCGGCGTGGGCGTCCGGTCGTCGTCCCGAACTCGGCCCCGACCTTGCGCAGGAACTCGCCGTTGGCGTCGAACAGCTCGGTGGGGAACGGCCCCTCGCCGACCCGCGTCGAGTAGGCCTTGAGGATGGCGATGACGCCCGACACCCGGGTCGGCGGGATGCCCGAGCCGGTGCAGGCCCCACCGGCCGTGGCGTTGGACGACGTGACGAACGGGTAGGTGCCGTGGTCGACGTCGAGCAGGGTCGCCTGCCCGGCCTCGAGGAGAACGGTCTTGCCCTCGTTCAGCGCGCGCTCGAGGACCAGCGAGGTGTCGGCGACCATGGGGCGCAGGCGCTCGGCATACCCGAGGAGCTCCTCCATCACCTCGTCGACCTCGACGGCCCGGCGGTTGTAGATCTTGGCGAGGACCTGGTTCTTCAGCGCCAGCGCCGCCTCGACCTTCTGGCGCAGGATCTTCTCGTCGAAGATGTCCTGCACGCGGATGCCGTTGCGAGCCATCTTGTCCGCGTACGTCGGGCCGATGCCGCGGCCGGTGGTGCCGATCTTGCGCGAGCCCAGGAAGCGCTCGGTGACCTTGTCGAGCACCCGGTTGTAGGGCGCGATGATGTGCGCGTTGGCGCTCACGAGGAGGCGGGAGGTGTCGACACCGCGGGCCTCGAGCCCGTCGAGCTCCTCGAAGAGCACGGCCAGGTCGATGACCACGCCGTTGCCGATGACCGGAGTGCAGGTCGGCGTGAGGATGCCCGAGGGGAGCAGGTGCAGGGCGTACTTCTCGCGCTTGCCGTCCTTCTCGATGACGATGGTGTGACCGGCGTTGTTACCGCCGTTGAACTTCACGACGTAGTCGACGTCGCTGCCCATCAGGTCGGTGGCCTTGCCCTTGCCCTCGTCGCCCCACTGAGCGCCCACGAGCACGATTGCCGGCATACCGCACCTCTCCCATGTCTGCGTTTTTCCTGCGGTCATGCAGCAGGCCCCGTCGCGTGCGCACGGGGCCCGTACCGGGAAAGGTTACCGGTCCGCGGGCTCGCGGGGGGAACCGAGCTCACCGCTGGCCGCCGCCAACCCCAGCTGGAACCTCGTCTGCACACCGTGCCGCGCCATCAGGGCAGCCACCCGCCGGCGCACGGTCCGCAGGCTGCAGCCGAGGTACCGCGCAATCGACTCATCCTTCAGACCGAGCCCCAGGAGCTTCACCAGACGCAGGTCCTCGTCGTCACGGGCATCCTCCGGGACCACCGGAAGGGCGCGCTCGAAGGCCCGGTCGAAGAGCGCGGTGAACGCGGCGATGAGCATGGGGTCGCGGACCATGACGTAGTCGCTGCCGACGTTGCCCCACTCGGCCACCGCGACGAGGGAGTGTTGGCCGAAGATCGTGAACTCGCTCGGGGGCGCCAAGGACAGCCCCTGCTCCTCGCCGACGCCCGCGAACGCCTTGAGCCAGGCGCGCCCGTCCTCGCTGTCCACGATGTCCATGGGATACAGCGTCCGCTGGCGGAACTGCCCCGCCGCCAACAGGTCCTGGTTGAGCCGGCGGTTCTCCTGCGCCAGGTCCGCCGTCACGTGGACGCTCATCGTGCTGACCCGGCACAGGCCCGTCGTGTTCAGCAGCAGGTAACGCAGCATGGGTGCGGCCATCTCGGCCGCGAGGGGTTCGACGCCACTGGTCCGGGCGTGCCGGGCAGCACCACCCGCCGAGAGCTGGAAGAGCGCATAGCGCACCTCGGCCAGCTCGGCCCGTCGCGCCTCGAGCTGTTCCTCCCCGCTCTCGAGGACGCGGAACAGCCGGTCCATCGGATCGGTGAGCATGCGTTCCACGTCTCGAGCCGACGCATCCCCGCTGGTCAAGGCACCTCCCCGCCCGAAGTGACATCATCTGTCCTTTGGCAGCATAGTGCCACCGAAGGCCTCGTTCTGAGTGCACAATGACCGGACGCTGCTCGTCACGCGGCAGGGGACGACCATAGACGGGTAGGGATCACGCGGGCTCAGGCCCGCGGCAGGGGGCGGCGCCGGGAGACCGGGACCAGAATTCGGGTCCGGTCTCCCGGCGTCACTGCTCTCCCGGCGCACTGTGTCGGCAGGCCCCAGGCCGGCAGACGAAAGGTCGCGCCCTGATCAGAGCCCGAGCTCGCGCGCACCCGTCATGGAGGAGTCGCGCAGGAACTGGGCACAGCGCAGCTCCTCGTCGGTCTCACCGATGGTTCCGGCGGCCCGGGACAGGGCCGCCAGCGCGCGCAGGAAACCCCGGTTGGGCTCGTGCTCCCACGGCACGGGTCCCTGCCCGCGCCAGCCGTTCTTGCGCAGCGAGTCCAGCGCTCGGTGGTAACCGGTGCGGGCGTAGGCGTAGCCCTCGACGGTGCGCCCGTCGGCGAGTGCGTCCTCGGCGAGCGTGGCCCAGGCCAGCGACGAGGTCGGGTATGCCGCGGCCACCTGGTCCGCGGCGACGCCCGCCTCGAGCTTCGCGGCAGCGGGGTCGACGGGCAGCCGCGTCTCGGGGATGCCGAGCAGGTTGTCGCTCACGCGTGGGTACCGGCCGAGCGCAGGTTCTGGCAGGCCTCGACGACGCGGGCAGCCATGCCGGCCTCGGCCTCCTTGCCCCAGGCGCGGGGGTCGTACAGCTTCTTGTTGCCGACCTCGCCGTCGACCTTGAGGACGCCGGCATAGTTGGTCAGCATGTAGCCGGCGACGGGGCGGGTGAAGGCGTACTGGGTGTCCGTGTCGACGTTCATCTTGACGACGCCGTAGTCGACCGCCGCCGCGATGTCCTCCGGGCTCGAGCCGGACCCACCGTGGAAGACGAGGTCGAACGGCTTCGCGTCGCCGGCAAGTCCGTGGGCCCGGGCGACCGCGTCCTGGGCGGCCTTGAGGATCTCGGGGCGCAGCTTGACGTTCCCCGGCTTGTAGACGCCGTGGACGTTGCCGAACGTCAGGGCCGTCAGGTAGCGACCGTGCTCACCCAGGCCGAGGGCCTCGGCGGTGGCGAGCGCGTCCTGCGGAGTCGAGTAGAGCTTCTCGTCGATCTTGCCCTCGACGCCGTCCTCCTCGCCGCCGACGACGCCCACCTCGATCTCGAGGATGACGTCCGCGGCGCGGCACAGGTCCAGCAGCTCGCGGGCGATCGTGAGGTTCTCGGCGAGCGGGACGGCGGAGCCGTCCCACATGTGCGACTGGAACCACGGCGTGCCACCGGCCTTGACCCGCTCCGTGGACGCGGCGAGCAGCGGCCGGACGAAGCCGTCGAGCTTGTCCTTCGGGCAGTGGTCGGTGTGCAGCGCGATGTTGACGTCGTACTTCTTGGCGACCTCGTGGGCGTAGGCCGCGAGCGCGATCGAACCGGTCACCATGTCCTTGACGGTCGGACCGGAGAGGTACTCCGCGCCACCGGTCGAGACCTGCACTATGCCGTCGCTGCCCGCGTCGGCGAAGCCACGGATCGCCGCGTTCAGCGTCTGCGAGGACGAGATGTTGATCGCCGGGTACGCGAAGGAGCCGGCCTTCGCGCGGTCCAGCATGTCGGCATACACCTCGGGGGTGGCGATGGGCATGGAAGTCTCCTTCGACTCGTGCGTGGCGTCGGCCTGGCGTCGTCGCCGATCTTTGCACGACCCGCGCGCGACCGGACACCCGTGTCTCAGGCTGTCGGGGTGACCCGGCCTCCCCGGCCCCCGGCTCCGTCGCGGTCGGGGCGCAGGTCTGCCCGCCGCTCCAGCAGCAGGGCGCGCTCGGCGTCGTTGCCGCAGCGCTCGATGGCCAGGTCGTAGGCGGCCCGCGCCCCGTCCCGGTCGCCGGCGCGAGTGAGCAGCTCGGCCCGCACGGCGGGGAGGCGGTGGCTGTGGGCGAGCAGGTCGTCGAGCCCCGCCAGCGCCGCCAGCCCCTCGTGCGGCCCGCTCGCCTCGGCGACGGCCACCGCGCGGGCCAGCCTCGCGCTCGGCGTGGGCGTCAGCGCCACGAGCTCGTCGTAGTGGGCAACGACCCGGTCCCAGGCCGTCTCGGCGGCGGTGCGGGCCGTGGCGTGCTCGACCGCGATCCGGGCCTGCACGGCATACCCGGCGGCCTGAAGGGTGACCGGCCCGGCCAGGCCGGGGGAGCGCAGCAGCCGCACCGCCTCGTCGACCTCGTCGCGGTGCCAGCGCGACCGGTCCTGGTCGGGCAGCAGGACGATCCGGCCGCTGTCGTCCACCCGCGCGTCCCGACGCGAGTGCTGCAGCAGCATCAACGCGAGCAGGGCCACCAGGACCGGTGCGTCGGGGCGCAGGGCGAGCACGACGCGCACCAGGCGGATCGCCTCGCCGGCGAGGCCGGTGCGCACGACATCCGGACCCGACCCGGGCGCATATCCGGCGGTGAAGGCGAGGTATGCCGTCTGGGCGACGGTGTCGAGCCGCTCGGGCAGCACGTCGGCTGAGGGCACGGCGAAGGGGATGCCCGCGGTGACGATCTTGCGCTTGGCACGCGTGATCCTGGCCGCCATCGTGGGCTCCGGCACGAGGAACAGCCGGGCGATGTCGGCGGTGCTCACGCCCAGCACGAGGCGGAGGGTGAGGGCGCTGGCCGCGGCGGGGTCGAGCGCCGGGTGGGTGCACATCAGCACCAGCCGCAGCAGGTCGTCCTCGACGAGGTCGCCGGGATCGGCCAGCACGGGCGAGCCCTCGACCCGCTCGGCCTCGACGATGAGCAGCGGCGCCTTGCGGTGCGCCATCGCCTCGGCGCGGAGCCGGTCGAGCACGCGCCTCCTGGCCGCGGTGTGCAGCCACGCGGCCGGGTTGTCCGGCAGACCGTCGCGCGTCCAGCGCCGTGTCGCCGTCTCGACCGCGTCCGCGAGCGCGTCCTCGACGAGGTCGAGTCGCCGGAAGCGCGCGAGGAGCAAGGCCGTCAGCCGTCCCCACTCCTGCCGCACGACCGTGGCCAGCACGTCGGCGGGATCGCCGGACGTCGCGGCGGGTCCGCCGACGCTCACCTGGTCACAGGCTCTCGTAGCCCTCGACACCCACCACGGACCGGATCTCGACGGTGTACGCCCTGGGCAGCAGCCGGCCGGCGGTGATCGCGGCGTCGAGGTCCGGCAGCTCAACGTCGTAGTAGCCGCCGATCTGCTCGGCGAGCTCGACGAACGGCCCGTCGGTGACCACGTCCGACCCCCCGCCGTCGCGCCTGATCGTGGTGGCGAGGTCGGCGTCGCTCAACGCCGCGCTGCTCAGCCGCCGCCCGTGCTCGTCGACGTACCGCTCGAAGGCGTGGTGGGCATCGACGTGCTGCTGCCTCACCTCGTGGCTGGCCTCCGCCCAGCCACCGGGCTCGTAGGCGATCAGGACGACATACCTCACGGCATCTGGTTCTCGACCTGGGGGCGGATCTCGATGGCGTCGTGGAACGGGGTCGCGAGCAGCCGGCCGCAGACCTTGGCCAGGTCGGCGGGGTCGGAGGTCTCGACGACGTAGTAGCCGCCGACCTGCTCGGCGCTCTCGGCATACGGTCCGTCGGTGACCGAGACCTGGTCGAGGGCACTCCCGCGGACCACGCGCGACTGCCCGGCCGGGGTCAGCTGGGCGCCACCTGTCATCTTGTGTCCGCGCTCGGCGAGCAGCTGGGCGAACTCCCCGTGGGCTGCCGTCAGGTCAGCGCGCTCCTGGGCCGAGGCCGACGCGTAACGGGCCTCGTCGGCCGGCAGCAGGACGATGTACTGGGTCATGGCTGTTCCTCTCATCGGTGGGTGCTATCACCCTGATGACGGACGAGCGGTGGGCTCATCGACAGCCTGCCCGAAAATGTTCCGGCGCACCCAGGCATGCATGGCGATGGCGGCCGCGGCTCCCGCGTTGATCGAGCGCGTCGACCCGTACTGCCCGATGTGGAGCACCACCTCACAGGCCTGACGCATCTCGGGCGACAGTCCCGGCCCCTCCTGCCCGAAGACGAGCACGCACTCCCGGGGCAGGTCGTAGGTCTCCAGCGGCAGCGAGCCCGGCAGGTTGTCGATCCCGATGAGCGGTATGCCGCGTTGCCGACCCTCCGCGCCAGTGCCCGCCGTGGCGGCCCACTCGACCAGGTCGTCCACCGTCGGGTGGTGGTGCTCGTGCTGGTAACGGTCGGTCACCATCGCCCCCCGGCGGTTCCACCGTCGCCTGCCCACGATGTGGAAGGCCTTGGCGTTGAAGGCGTTCGCCGTCCTGATGACCGACCCGATGTTGAAGTCGTGCCCCCAGTTCTCGACCGCCACGTGGAAGTCGTGACGCCGCGCGTCCAGGTCGGCGACGATCGCGTCGTGCCGCCAGTAGTGGTAGCCGTCGACCACGTTGCGGCGGTCGCCGTCGCGCAGCAGGTCGGCGTCCCAGTGGTCCCCCGGCGGCCACTGCCCCACCCACGGCCCGGCGCCCACCTCGTCGGTCGCGAGGCCGCTGGACCCGGTGGGCGTCTCAGACACCAGTCAGCTCGCTGACCGTCGCGAACCGCAGATCCTTCGAGAGCACGGCGTCGAGCATATGCGGGAGCGCGGCCACCGTGGCGGCGCGGTCGAGGGACTGCGGGTGCGGCCCGTCGAGGTGCCCGCCGTCGTGGCACAGGATGATCGAGCCGGGACCGGTCCTCGCCGCGACCGCGGCGGCGGCAGACGACGGGTCCCCCAGGCGCAGGTAGTGCTCGAGGCACTCGCTCCAGAAGATGCAGCGCAGGCCGTGAGCGTGCGTGACCCTCGCCACCGTGGGGCTGGTCCAGCCGTGGGGCGGGCGGAAGAGCCGGGTCGAGGGTGCACCCACGCGGGCCAGGCTCGCGGCCCCAGCCAATACCTGGCTGCGGACGACCGCTGCCGGCTGCTCGTCCAGCCAGAGGTGGTCCTGCGTGTGGCTGGCCACCTGGTGCCCACGCCGGAGCACCTCGACGGCCAGGTCAGGGCGCTCGACGACGTTGCGCCCGATCATGAAGAACGTCGCCACCACCCCGAACTGGTCGAGGACGTCGAGCACCGCCGGGGTGCTTGCGGGGTCCGGGCCGTCGTCGAAGGTGAGGGCGACCACTCTCCGGCCAGTGTGGACCGAGCTGATCGACCTGGGGTCGACACGACTGCGCGACAGGGGAGTTCCGGTTCGCTCCAGAGGGTCGTGCTCTCGCGCCAACCCAGCGCCCAGCACGCCCGCGAGGCTGGTGCCCACCGCTGCCCCCAGCACGGCCCTTCGCGTGGGCCACGGCCTTCCGTCCATCGATACCCCCCGGTATCCCTTGCCTCTCGACCCGTCGCACGGGCCTTGCTCCAACGGTCCCACCGCGGCGCCCACCAGGCGGGCGGATCCCGCAGATGTATGCCGTGCCGTGACCTGGGGCCCCACTCGGCCCACAGGTTTCTCTCAGGTGACAAGTCGAGCGCAGCCGCCGGCGCGGCATACCCTGTAGCCCATGCACTCACTGAGCACCAGCTGGATGGACCCCCAGTGGCTCCTGACCCATTTCGGCTCCCAGTTCTTCTGGGTGAGCGTCGCGATCGTCTTCGTCGAGTGCGGGCTGCTCTTCCCGATCCTGCCCGGTGACTCGCTGCTGTTCGCCATCGGGTTGTTCATCAGCACCGGCGACCTCTCGATGAACCTCGTCGTCGGCCTGGTGATCCTGAGCCTCGCGGCGTTCGCGGGCAACGTCGTCGGCTACGAGATCGGCCGCGCGGTGGGCCGTCCGCTGTACGAGCGCGACGGGCGCATCCTCAAGAAGAAGTACTTCGACGACAGCCACGCCTTCTTCGAGAAGCACGGCGCGAAGGCCCTGGTGCTCGGCCGGTTCGTCCCGGTGGTTCGCACCTTCATCACCGTCGTGGCTGGGGTGAGCCGGATGGACCGGCGGCACTTCTTCGTCTGGAGCGGCGTCGGCGCCGTGCTGTGGGTCTGGATCGTGACGCTGCTGGGCTACTTCCTGGGCAACTCCTTCCCGGCCCTCAAGAACCACCTCGAGCTGGCCATCCTGGCCATCGTGGCCATCTCGCTGATCCCCATGGTCGTCGAGGTGGTCCGGGCCCGCCGTGGCCGGACGTCGGACGAGACCGTCGGGGACGACGCCGTCGCGCACGACCAGTCCGTCGACGACCTGCGCGACGACCGCGTCTGACCGCGTCTGACCGCGTCTGACCGCGTCTGACCGTGTCTGACCGCGGCTGACCGCCAGTCCGGCGACCCCTCAGAGCTCGATCAGGCCCGCCCGGTAGGCCGCGGTGACGGCCGCCGTGCGGTCGGTCACCCCGAGCTTCTCGAAGGTCCGGAGCAGGTGGGTCTTCACGGTCGCCTCGCCGATGTGCAGCTCGCGACCGACCTCTGCATTGGACAGCCCCTTGGCCACCCAGCGCAGCACCTCGGTCTCGCGGTCGGTGAGGGTCGGCGCCGCGGGCGCCCGCAGCCGACTGGCCAGCCGGGCGACGACTGGCGGGGCCAGCACCGTCTCACCGCGCGCCGCTCGGCGGATCGCGTCGGCCAACGTCTCGCGCGGGGCGTCCTTGAGCAGGTAGCCGTTGGCTCCCGCCTCGACGGCCCGGACGATGTCGGCGTCGGTGTCGTAGGTGGTCAGCACCAGGACCGCCGGCGCGCGCTCCGCCGCCCGCATCCTGGCCGTGGCGTCGGCGCCGTCCATCACGGGCATGCGCAGGTCCATCAACACGACGTCCGGCGTCAGCCGGGCCGCCAGCACCACCGCCTCGGCCCCGTCCTGCGCCTCCCCCACCACCTCGAAGTCCGGGTGCTCGGACAGCATCGCCACCAGGCCCATGCGGACCACGGGATGGTCGTCGACCACCAGCAGCCGCAACGGGGTCTGGCCACTGCCGGGCTCGCTCATCGGGGCACCTCCACCCTCAGGCGCGACCCGGCGCCGGGCCGGCTGTCCACGTCGAACCGGCCGCCGACCTCGGTCGCCCGCGCGGTCGCACCGTCGAGGCCGTAGCCCCGGGCCTGCGCCGCGGGGTCGAAACCGACGCCGTCGTCGGTGACGACCAGCGCCACGGGACCGTCCGCGGCATAGGACAGCGACACCTCGAACGTGGAGGCCCCCGAGTGGCGCCGGACGTTGGACAGGCCCTCCTGGGCGGTGCGGAGCAGGACCACCTCGGAGTTGGCCGGCAGCACGACCGGCTCCCCCTCGATGCGCACCGTCCCGGCCATCCCGCTCTCCGCCGAGACCGCGTCGACCAGCCGTTGCAGGGCCTCGGACAGGGTGCGCGACTGCAGGTGGCCGGGCGTCAGCTCGGCGACGATCAGCCGGGCCTCGGAGAGGTTGTCGGCGGCAGTGTGCTCGATCAGCCGCAGCCGCTCGCGGACGGCGGAGAGGTCGCCGCGGTCCAGGGCCAGCTCGGTCGCCCGCGCCAGCGTCACGACCGAAGTGAAGCCCTGGGCGAGGGTGTCGTGGATCTCCCGCGAGATGCGCTCGCGCTCCCCCGCGACGCCCTGGGCACGCTCGGCCGCCGCGAGCTCGTCCTGGGTGCGGTGCAGCTCGTCGATGGTCCGGGCCCGGGTGTCGGCCTCCCGGATGATCCGGTCGATGAACAGCCCCAGGGTCAGCGACAGCACCAGCATGATGACGGTGCTGATCGCGATGCCGACGGCGTCGTCGCCGGTGCGCGGGCCGTTCCAGAGGCGGACGGCACCGATGAGCAGGATCGCCGCGACCACCGTGCCAGCGGCCCTGTTGCGGGGCAGGATCGCCCACGTCTGCGGGAACAGGCCGAACGTCAGGATCCACGCCGTGCCCGTCCCGTCGAGAGCCATCAGGACGACCATCAGTCCCCAGGCAACCCCCAGGTAGAGCATCCCCGCGAAGGGGTCGCGCTCGCCCATCCCGCGGCGGCCCCACACGGCATACGCGACCCCGATGACCACCACGCAGGCCAGGCGCGAGCCGAGGTGCGGTTTCCCCTCCACGACCATGACCACCACGGTCGTGACGACGAGGGCGGCGAACAGGCCGTGCCACCAGCGTTGCTGGCTGCGCCACATCTCGTCGAGGGCGTCCGAGGACGAACCCCGCTCGGGCCGGCAGTCGGAGGGTTCGGCGTCGGTCATCGCGGTGCCCACCGGGCCATCATGTCGTGCCGCGCTTGGTCCAGCGGAAGGTGCGGGCACAGACGAGGAGCCCGGCGAGCAGCCAGACCGCGAGGACGACGGCCGTGCGGCCGGGCTCCCAGGTGCCGGCCATCTCCCGGGTCTGCCAGTCGCCGGGGAAGAACACCGAGCGCATCCCCTGGGCAATCCACTTCAGCGGGAACACCGACGCCACCTGCTTGAGCCACAGGGGGAGGTCGGTGAACGCGAAGTAGACCCCCGAGATGAACTGCAGGATCAGCGTCGGGGCGATGACGACCGCGCCGACCGACCGGGACGAGGACGCCAGGGAGGAGTAGGCGATCCCGAGCACCGTCCCCGTGGCGACCCCGAGCAGGAACACCCAGGCGAACGTCAGCCAGTGACCCGCGTCGGTGGGCAGCTGCACCCCGAACGCGAGCCTGGCCATCGCGATGAGCAGCGCGAACTGGGCGAGGCTGGTGAGGGCGACGAGGCCCACCTTGCCGAGGAAGTAGGCGACCGGGGGCATCGGGGTGGAGCGCAGCCGCTTGAGGGTGCCGTCGTCACGCTCGACCGCGACGCTCAGCGCCATCGACTGGAAGCTGGTGAGCATCACGCCGGCCGCGACCATTCCGGGCAGGAAGAACCGCGCCGCGTTGACTCCCTCCGTGTCGCCCTTGTCGCTGAACTGGTGGCTGAAGATCACCGAGAACATCGCCAGCATCATGATCGGGAAGACGAACGAGAAGAACACCGCTTCCTTCTCCCGGAAGTACATCTTCAGCTCGAGCACCGTGCGGTCCCAGCCGATGGCGACGACGTTCATGCGACCACCTCGGCGACAGGGTCGGCGCCGACGGGCTCGCCGACGGCGTGGGGCGCGATGAGCGCCAGGTAGGTGTCCTCCAGGGAGGGCCGGGTCACCGTCAGCTTGGGCACCTCACCGCCCACTCGCGCGCTGAGTGCGGCGACGAGCCGCGTCGGGGTGCTCGTCCTCTCGGTATGCCGCGTGCCCGCGTCGTCCTCCCAGGTCACCGTGGCTTCCAAGGAGGCGCGCCCGCCGAGGTTGGCCGGGGTATCGAGGGCCAGCATCCTGCCCATCGCGATGACCCCGACCCGGTCGGCGAGGTGCTCGGCCTCGTCGAGGTAGTGGGTGGTGAGCAGGATCGTCGTGCCCCCGTCGGCCAGTGAGCCGATCAGCTCCCAGAAGTCGCGCCGGGCCTGCGGGTCGAAACCGGTGGTGGGTTCGTCGAGGAACAGCAGCTCGGGCGTGCCGACGATGCCCAGCCCGACGTCGAGCCGCCGGCGCTGGCCACCGCTGAGCTTGCCGATCCGGTCGTCCGCCTTGTCGACGAGTCCGACGGCGGCCAGCACCTCGTCGACGTCGCGCGGGGTGCGATACACCTTGGCGGTGCTGGCGAGCGCCTCGCGCGGGGTGATCAGGTCCAGCCCGGTCGAGGACTGCAGCACGATGCCGAGCCGGTTGCGCCAGCCCAGCCCAGCCCTCTCGGGATCCTCGCCGAGGACGTTGACGCTGCCGCCGTCGCGCCTGCGGAAACCCTCCAGGATCTCGACGGTCGTGGTCTTGCCGGCGCCGTTCGGTCCGAGCAGCGCGAAGACCTCACCGCGCTCGATCCGCAGGTCGATGCCGTCGACGGCCGCCCGGCTCCCGTAGGTCTTGCGCAGTCCGGTGACGAGGATGGGTGCGTCCATGGGTCCACCCTGCCTCGCCAGGTCGTGCCACGGCAGCGTCGGCTGGTTGATCCCTGGTCCACCGACCGGTGGACGCGTGACGCCGGGCCGGGTGTTTCGGGGTGCGCCGCGGCGCTCAGGCCTGCGGCGGGGTCCCCTGGCCGAAGTCGACCTTCACCGCGTCGCGCTCCTCGCCCTCCACCTCGAAGTACTCCGCACGCCCGATGTGGAACAGGCCGGCGACGATGTTCGAGGGGACGGTCTCGACCCTGGTGTTGAGCTCGCGGACGTTGGCGTTGTAGTACCGCCGGGCCGCGGCGATGCGGTCCTCGGTCGAGGTCAGCTCCTGCTGCAGCGCCAGGAAGTTCTGGTTGGCCTTGAGGTCCGGGTAGGCCTCGGCCACCGCGATGAGCCGACCGAGCGCCTGGCTCAGCAGTCCCTCGCTCTGCGCCTGCTGCGCGGGGCTCTGGCCACCGGCCATCGCTGCCGAGCGGGCCTTCATGACGTCCTCGAGCGTGCCGCGCTCGTGGGCGGCATACCCCTTCACCGTCTCCACGAGATTGCCGATGAGGTCGTGTCGGCGCTTCAGCTCGACGTCGATCTGTCGCCACGCCTCCTGCACCAGGTTGCGCAGCCTGATGAGGCCGTTGTAGACGCCGACGGCCCACAGGACGAGCACCACGAGGACGACACCGATGATGATCAAGGCCCACATGGTGCTCAGCCTAGGCCAGCCCGAGCTCCTCGAGCCCGAAGACGAAGCGGTACTCGTACCCGGCGTCCGCGAACTTCTCGGCCGCGCCGGTCGCCCGGTCGGCGATGGTCGCGACGGCGACGACCTCGGCGCCGGCCTCCCGAGCGGCCGTCGCGGCTTCGAGGGGAGAGGCGCCGGTGGTGGAGGTGTCCTCGACGATGACGACGCGGCGGCCCTCGATGGACGGCCCTTCGATCCGCTGCTGCAGGCCGTGGGCCTTGCCCGACTTGCGCACGACGAAGGCGTCCTTGCGCTCCCCCGCGGCCGCGCTCGCGTGCAGGATCGAGGTCGCGACGGGGTCCGCCCCGAGCGTCAGGCCGCCGACCGCGTCGAACTCGAGGTCCTGGACGAGGTCGCGCATGACGATCCCGACCAGCGGTGCGGCCTCGCCGTCGAGGGTGATGCGCCGCAGGTCGACGTAGTAGTCGGCCTCCCTGCCGGACGACAGCGTCACCCGGCCGTGGACGATGGCCTTCTCCTTGACGATCTCCAGCAGGCGGGCACGGGCGGCGGCGGTGTCAGTCACGGTTCGCCAGCCTACCGATCACGCAGGAAGGTGTGCCGGTCACTTCCCGGGGCGGTGCACGCTGCTGGCGCGACGGCGCACGAGCGAGCGGGGCACGACGCGCAGGGCGCCGACGATGGCCTTGTACTGCGGCGACGGCACCGACACGACACGGCCCTTCGCGACGTCGTCGAGGCAGTCACGCACCAGCCGGTCGGCGTCGAGCCACATGAACTCGGGGATGCTCGACATGTCGACCTGGGCCCGCTCGTGGAACTCGGTGTGCGTGAACCCGGGGCAGAGGGCGGTCGCGGTCACGCCGGTCCCGCGCAGCTCGGCGGCCAGGCCCTCGGTGAAGACCGTGACGTAGGCCTTGTTGGCCGAGTAGGTGCCTGCGGTGATGAAGGAGGCGACCGACGAGACGTTGACGATGGCGCCGTGGCCTCGGGTGCGCATGGCGTTGCCGGCCGCGTGGGACAGGACCAGGACGGCCCGGCAGAGCACGTCGAAGTTGGCCTCCTCCTGCGCGATGTCGTGGCGCAGGAACGACCCCTTGAGCGAGTACCCCGCGTTGTTGACCAGCAGGTCCACGGGGCGGGCGAGGTCGGCCAGCCGCTCGGCGACCTTGCCCGTCTCGGCCCGGTCGGACAGGTCGGCCACCAGGATCTCGGTGCCGACGGCATACTTCGCCCGCAGCTCGTCGGAGACGTTCTCCAGGCGCGCACGGTCGCGGGCCACGAGGACCACGTCGTGGCCGCGCTCCGCGAGCGCATGGGCGAAGGACAGGCCGATGCCGGCGGTGGCGCCGGTGACGAGGGCAGTGCTCATGCCGTCACTCTAGGCGGGTCCGCATAGGGTTGCCCGCGTGCGTATTGCCACCTGGAACGTCAACTCCATCCGCTCCCGCGTCGACCGGGTCGAGGCCTGGCTGCAGCGCAGCGACGTCGACGTGCTGGCGATCCAGGAGACCAAGGCCACCGACGCCCAGTTCCCGTTCGAGCGCCTGCGAGCCCTCGGCTACGAGGTCGCGCACCACGGCCTGAACCACTGGAACGGGGTGGCCATCGTGTCCCGGGTCGGGATCGAGGACGTGACAGCCTCCTTCCCCGGCGCCCCCGCCTGGGGCGACCCGCCGGTCGTCGAGGCGCGCGCCCTGACCGCGACCTGCGGCGGCGTCAGGGTCACCTCGGTCTACGTCCCCAACGGGCGTCACCTCGAGGACCCGCACATGACCTACAAGCTCGAGTGGCTGGCCCGGCTGCGCGACCAGGTTCAGCGGTCGGTGGAGGCGGGCGAGACCGCGGCGATCATGGGCGACTGGAACATCGCGCCGCAGGACGGGGACGTCTGGTCGATGGAGTACTACCTCGACAAGAGCCACGTCTCGCCCGGCGAGCGGGCCGCCTTCCAGGCGGTGCTCGACGCCGGGTTCGTCGACGTCGTGCGTCCGCACACCCCGGAGCCGGGCACCTTCACCTACTGGGACTACAAGATGCTGAGCTTCCCGAAGCGACGCGGCATGCGGATCGACTTCGTCCTCGGGACCCCCGCGTTCGCCGCCCGGGTGACCGGCGCCGTCATCGACCGTGAGGAGCGCAAGGGCAAGGGCGCCTCCGACCACGCGCCCGTCCTGGTGCAACTGGATGAGGACTGACCGACCGGCCGACGGGCAGGTCTGCGGGGGACCTTACCGACAGTAATAATGGGCGACATGACCACGCGCATCTTCTCCGTCGCCACCCCTGACGGAGCACTGCTCAGGGTCCAGGAGCATGCCGCGGCAGAGGTTTCGCAGAGCTCCACGGAGGTCGGCGCAGACCTCCCCACGGTCGTGCTGGCGCACGGGTGGACGCTGACCCGCGAGTCATGGCTCCCGGTCGTCGAGCAGCTGGTCGCGGCAGGGGTGCGGGTCGTGACCTACGACCAGCGCGGCCACGGGGGCTCCAGCCCGCTGCGGGGGCAGCCGACGGTGCGGCTCCTCGGAGACGACCTGGCTGCGGTGCTCGACGTCGTCCAACCACACGGCCGGGTGGTGCTCGGTGGTCACTCGATGGGTGGGATGACGGTGATGGCCTATGCGGGGCTGCACCCCGAGGAGTTCCGCGCGCGCGTCGCCGGGGCGGTGCTGGTGGCCACCAGCGCGGGCGAGCTGCAGGACCGCCTCCCTGCCGTGGCGTCGCGCGTGATGGCCCTGGCGTCCCGGATGCCCGGTCTCCCGGCGGGGCGCTTCGTCACCAGGCGCGGCCAGCGACGGCTGCTCTTCGGCGCCGACGCGCAGCCTGCCCACGTGCAGCTGACCCGCGACATGGTGGCGGGGACGCCGCTGCCGACCATGGGACGGTTCTTCGGCGCCCTCGGCGAGCACGACGAGAGCGAGGCACTGAGCCAGCTGGCCGGCATGCCGACCGTGGTGCTGGTCGGGGACCGCGACCGGCTCACGCCGCCGCGGCACGGTCGGCGTCTCGCCGAGCTCGTCCCGCATGCCGAGCTGCGGATCCTGCCCGGCTGCGGTCACATGCTCGTCTACGAAGCCACTGACGAGGTGCTCGACGCCTTCCACACCGTCCTGGACGCGAGCATTCAGCCCGAGGTCGGCTGACCGTCCACCACGGGCCTGCGCCGCAGGCCCAGCCCCACCGAGGCAAGGGCGCCCAGGAGCGCGGCAACGGCGGCGCCGAGGAAGACCGTCTGCGCCTGCACCAGACCCGCGGCGAGCAGGGCCTTGGTGTCGGTCTGGTCGCGCAGCGCCGCCACGGTGTCGTAGTAGCGGTGCAGCCCGATCGCGGTCAGCAGCGCCAGGCCGACGACCATGCCGACCATGCGGGCCACGACGACGAGGGCGGACGCCACCCCGTGGGCGTCAGCCGGGGCGTCGGCGAGGGCGGCGTTGTTCACCGGCGCGAGTGCCAGGCCGATCCCGAGGCCGACGACGACGAGCACCACGGTAGGCGTGGCCCCGTCGAGCGAGCCCCGGCCCCACCCGCTCATCACGAACAGGCCGACGGTCGCCAGCAGCAGACCGACACCGCTGACCATCCCGTCGCCGAACCTGCGCAGGGACCAGCCCCCGAGCAGCGCACCCACGGGCACCGCCAGCAGGAAGCGCACCAGCACGAACGCCGCCACGGTCTGGGAGCTGGTCAGGGTCAGTCGCGCGAGCACCGGGACGTCGACGATGACGGCCACGAGAGCGGCGCCGACCAGGAGGCTGACGACGAGCGAGGTCCGCGCCCTGCCCCGCACGACACCCCGCGCGACGAGCGGCTCGGCGACGGTGCGCTGCCGCCAGAGGTAGAGCCCCAGCGCGAGCGCCCCGAAGGGCAGCAGCGCGAAGCCGAGTGGCCCGATGACCTCGCGCTCGGGGTCGCTGGCGGCGAAGGTCAGCACCACGCTGCCGAGGGCCAGTCCGAGGAGCAGGGCACCGGGCAGGTCGGCGGCGCGCAGCAGGGGCCACCACCGGGGAGCGGTCACCGCGAGCAAGGCCACCACGAGGACCAGGGCCACGACCCCGATGGGGGTCAGCACCCGGGACGTGGAGTCATCGAACGGCACGAACGGCAGGCCGAGGGTCACGTCGGTCACCAGTCGCTGCGGGGCGGCCAGGGTCAGTCCGCCCACGACGAGCGCTGCGGCGCCGAGCACCAGCGGTATGCCGCGTGGTCGCCGTGGCCTCTCGCCCCCCAGGACGACCACGGCCCCCGCGAGGACGAGACCCGCGACGGCGTTGAGCCAGAAGATCATCCGCCAGCCGGAGATGGCCAGGACCACTGCGCCGAAGACCGGCCCGAGGACGCTCCCCACCTCCTGCACCGCGCCGACCACGCCCAGGGGCGTGCCCCGTCGATCGGCCGGCCAGAGGTCAGCGACGATCGCCAGGGTCGCGGGGACCAGCCCGCCGCCACCGACTCCCTGCAGGACCCGTCCCGTCACGAGGACGGGCAGCTCGACGGCGAGCGCCGTGATGGCCGACCCGACGACGAAGACCAGCAGGCAGGCGACGAGGATCCGTTGTCTGGCCACGAGATCCGCCAGTCGACCGATGAGGGGCAGCACGGCGATGTAGCCCAGCAGGAAGCCGGAGATGATCGGGGTGGCCTTCTGGAGGGCGTCGATCCCGAGGCCGACGCCGGTCATCATGTCGGTCAGCGCCAGGACGACGACATAGGTGTCCGCCGCAGCCAGCGCCACCGCCACCGACGCCGTGGCGAGCAGCGCCCTAGGGGCGGGTGATCGCAACGGGCTGGGGCAGGCTCTTGAGCCGCAGGGAGTAGGTCGAGGTGGCCCCGGGGTAGAACGGGCCCTTGAGAACGACGGTGCGCAGCTCGTGCCCGCCCTGGGTGACGCCGTAGGTCACGTCGAACGTCGCCGTGCGGTCACCGATGACGAGCAGGTCCGCCACGGCGGCCCCGGGGAGCGTGCCCGTGAACGACGCGAGCACGTCGCCTCCGTCGCGGACCGTGTCACCTTTGGCGAGGGACTGTGTCTTGGCGATCAGGCTGGTGATCCCGGTCGCCTTGTCGAACAGCCTGGCCGGGTTGGGCGCCCCGTAGGTCGCGGGGTCGATCTTGTTGTACCCCGGGGTGAAGAACTTCATGAAGACGTCCTGCTCGACGGCGATGACGTCGACGGTCCCCGTCAGGCCGGCGACGGTGGCGTTGAGCGTGCCCTTGAACGAGGGCGGGGTGAACAGCCCCGTGCCCTTGGCAGCCGACACCCCGACGGCCTTGCTCGGCAGACCGGTCGACTCGAGGGTGAAGCTCACCGCCGGGCTCTTCTCGAGGTTGGCGCGCGCCGCGGCGAGCTGCTCGGCCGGGGTGCCCTCCTTGACCGGGGCGTCCCCTTTGGACGTGCAGCCCACGAGGGTCAGGGCCGCGATGGCGGCGATGGCGATTCCCTTGAGGCGCATGCCACCCACGGTAGTCGGACGGGACCGCTCACCACGGTCGCAACGCGGAGCCCGCCCCACCTTCGGGCGGACGCAGGAGGGGTATGCCGGGTGGGAACCACCCGGCATACCCCTCGTGGGCGTGGTTCGTCAGTCGACGAGCAGGCCCGAGAAGCCGCTGCCGATCTTGCCGACGGCGCGCAGGTCGGAGCCATTCAGGTCGTAGGCGTTCGGGTCGAAGTAGCCGTAGGCGTCACCGTTGTCGAGGAAGCCGATCACAGGCGCGCTGTTGGCCTGGGCACCAGTGCAGGCGCCGACCGTGACGTGCTTCATGCCGGCCCATCCGGAGGCCTTCAGCACCTTGCCCGTGGTCGCGCCGGTCGAGCGGTTCACGAGGTACTGGACCAGGGCACCGCTGCTCTTGTTGACCCCGACGAAGCTGTCGAAGGTGGAGTCAGGCGCGGTGGGGGAGATGAAGCCGATGCCGCTCCAGCCGGTCGTCGCGATGGCGCCGAGCCCACGCAGGGCACCGGTCGAGGAGATCGAGTAGCGGTAGAGGCCACCACTGGTCGTCAGCGCGTAGAGCCGGGTCCCGGTGGGCGAGGCCGCGAGGTGGCGGATGCCGGCCCAGCCGGACGCAGCGACCTGCGTGGCGGTCAGGGTGCCGTTGTAGGTCACCTTCCACAGCGAGCCGTTGGTGCGCACCGCGAAGTAGACGTCCTGGCTGCTGGTCTCCTGGGCCAGGGCGAAGGCCTGCGGCGTCTCGACCGTGCCGCCGAAGCTCAGCGCGCCGATGGGGTAGCGGGTGAACTTCTGACCGCGGTAGACGTAGCGGGAGAGCTGGCCGTCGACGATCCGGTTGGTCAGACCGGAGCAGGTGGTCGGGATCGTGGTGGCCGTGGTGGCCGAGACGGCGGCGGGAGCCGCCGTGGGTGCGGCCGCGGCAGCACCTTCGGTGGCGGCGACGAGCGCGCCCGTCAGGGAAACGGCGGCAACCGCCGCGAGAGTGGTGTGGCGCAGACGCGCCCGGTGGCGACCGAACATGCTGGGTCCTCCATGAGGGTGTCGTGGAGGGCCACGATCTGCAGCCCCCGGACATGATGAGCCACGAAGCCGCCCCCGGCGACCGTCTTTGACCAAATCGAGACGAAACTCGTCAGGTCCGCCGACGGGTGGGGGCGGCTCCGTGGGCTCAGCTCAGCAGGCTCAGCCGGCCGGGCCCTCGCTCACCGCAGGGTGAGGGCGTCCGCGGACTCGTCGAGGTCGACCGTCACGGTGTCGCCGTCGCGCACCTGACCCCCGAGGACGGCCTTGGCGAGCCGGTCGCCGATCTCCTTCTGCACCAGGCGGCGCAGTGGACGGGCACCGTAGGCCGGGTCGTAGCCGGTGATCGCCAGCCACTCACGAGCCGCGTCGGTGACCTCGAGGGTGATCCGGCGGTCGGCGAGGCGGGCGGCGAGCTCGCGGACCTGGAGCTCGACGATGTGACCGAGCTCGGCCGACGTGAGCGCATCGAAGATCACGACCTCGTCGAGCCGGTTGAGGAACTCGGGCTTGAAGCTGGCCCGGACCACTCCCATGACCGCCTCGTGCTTGGCCGACTCGTCCAGCGTCGGGTCGACGAGGAACTGGCTGCCGAGGTTGCTGGTCATCACGAGGATGACGTTGCGGAAGTCCACCGTGCGACCCTGGCCGTCGGTGAGCCGCCCGTCGTCGAGGACCTGCAGCAGGATGTCGAACGTCTCGGGGTGGGCCTTCTCGACCTCGTCGAGCAGGACCACGGAGTACGGGCGACGGCGGACGGCCTCGGTGAGCTGTCCACCCTCCTCGTACCCGACATAGCCGGGCGGTGCACCGATGAGGCGGGCCACGGCATGCCGTTCGGAGTACTCACTCATGTCGATCCGGACCATCGCGCGCTCGTCGTCGAAGAGGAAGTCCGCCAGCGACTTGGCGAGCTCGGTCTTGCCGACCCCGGTGGGTCCGAGGAAGAGGAAGGACCCGGTGGGGCGCTGGGGGTCGGCGAGGCCGGCCCGGGACCGCCGGACGGCATCGCTGACGGCCGCGACGGCTGCGGTCTGCCCGATCAGGCGGGAGCCGATGATCGACTCCATCGACAGGAGCTTCTCGGTCTCGCCCTGCAGCAGGCGCCCAGCCGGTATGCCGGTCCAGGCCGAGATCACCTCGGCGATGTCGTCGGCCCCGACGCGCTCCTTGACCATGGGGTCCGCGTCGGCGCGCCCCGACGCCACCTCGTCCTCGTTGGCCGCGGCCAGGGCCTTCTCGAGCTCGGGGATCTCCCCGAACTCGATCCGGCTGGCGGTCTCGAAGTCGTACTCGCGCCGAGCCTTCTCGAGCCTGGTGCGAGCCTCGTCGATCTGCGTCTTGAGGTCGCCGACCCGGTTGAGGCCTGACTTCTCGGACTCCCAGCGGGCGTTGAGCGCGGCCAGCTCCTCGGACCGGTTCGCGAGGTCCTCCCGCAGCCGGGCGAGCCGCTCGACGGAGGCGTCGTCGGTCTCGCGCTCGAGGTGCAGCTCCTCCATCTTGAGCCTGTCGACCGAGCGGCGCAGCTCGTCGATCTCGACCGGGCTGGAGTCGATCTCCATCCGCAGCCGGGAGGCCGCCTCGTCCACGAGGTCGATCGCCTTGTCGGGCAGCTGACGGCCGCTGATGTAGCGGTCCGACAGCGACGCGGCGGCGACGAGGGCCGCGTCCTCGATCTCCACCTTGTGGTGCGCCTCGTAGCGCTCCTTGAGCCCGCGCAGGATCGCGATGGTGTCCTCGACCGACGGCTCACCGACGAAGACCTGCTGGAAGCGACGCTCCAGGGCGGCGTCCTTCTCGATGTGCTGGCGGTACTCGTCCAGGGTGGTCGCCCCGACGAGTCGCAGCTCACCGCGGGCGAGCAGCGGCTTGAGCATGTTGCCCGCGTCCATGGCGCCCTCGCCGCTGGCCCCTGCGCCGACGACGGTGTGCAGCTCGTCGATGAACGTGACGACCTGGCCGTTGCTCTCCCGGATCTCCTCGAGGACGGCCTTGAGCCGCTCCTCGAACTCGCCCCGGTACTTCGCACCCGCGACCATGGCGCCGAGGTCGAGGCTGACCAACCGCTTGTCGCGCAAGGACTCCGGCACGTCGCCGTCCACGATCCGCTGGGCCAGGCCCTCGACCACCGCGGTCTTGCCGACGCCGGGCTCGCCGATGAGGACGGGGTTGTTCTTCGTGCGCCGGGAGAGCACCTGGACGACCCGGCGGATCTCCGCGTCGCGCCCGATCACGGGGTCGAGCCTGCCGTCACGGGCCTGCTGGGTCAGGTCGGTGCCGTACTTCTCGAGCGCCTCGCCGCCGGCCTCCGGGTGCTCCGAGGTCACCTTGTGGCCACCTCGCAGGATGGGGATCTGCTGCTCGAGGGCCTTGGCGTCGGCCTTGACCGCGCCCTTCTCGACGAGCGCCAGCAGCAGCACGTCCGTGGACAGGAAGGTGTCGCCCATGGCCTGCATGACTGTCTGTGCGTGCTGGAGCACTTGCAGGGTCGCCTGCCCGAGGCCCGGGGTCGCGACGCTGCTGCCCGACGTGCGCGGCTGCGCGGCGAGGCTCGTGCGCGCGGCGGACGCCACGGCCGCTGCGCTGGTGCCGGCGGCCGTCAGCAGGGCGTCGGTGGTCGTGTCGGGCTGCTCCGCCAGGGCGAGGGCGAGGTGCGCCGGGGTGATCTCCGGGTTGCCGGCGCCCTGCGCCTCACGTTGCGCGAGGGCGAGCGCCTCGGCCACCTTCGCGGTCGGCTTCAGGTCCATGCGTGGGTGTTCTCCTGTGATCGGTGACGGGTTCACCATCGACAACCGGGACAAACTTGAGTCTATTCCACTCAACCTTGGGCGTCGACCGGTGTGCCGGCCGGCGCCGTGCGCTGCCCCACAACCCGGCATACGGTGGGGGCGTGCCCATTCCCCTGGCCGTCGGGCGGTGGAACCGCGTGGGGTTCAACCGGCTCAGCACCCCGGTCGCGCGCCACCTGCCGGGCTACGCCGTCGTCCACCACCGGGGCCGTCGGTCGGGACGGGCCTACCAGACGCCGGTGAACCTCTTCAGGGTCGGCGACCGGTACGTCATCGCGCTCACCTACGGCCCGCAGACCGACTGGGTCCGCAACGTCCTGGCGGCCGGCGGCTGCACGATCGAGACCCGCGGACGGCTGGTGCCCTGCGGGCGGCCCCAGCTGTACCGGGACGCCGAGAGGCACGGCATCCGACCGGTCGAGCGCGCGGTCCTCGGCTGGATCGGGGTGCAGGACTTCCTGGAGCTGGTCCCCCTGTGGGGCACCCCGGAGCCCAACGCCTGATGGTCAGGAGTCGGTGCGGGGCTCCGGGTCGTACCAGCCGCCGTGCTCCTCGGCGAGGGCGCTGAACCGGTCACGCAGCCCCGACTCCACCGGGCCCGTCTCGTCCGCGACGTTCTCCTCCACGACGTGGACGGCCCACTCGTGGTCCTCGGAGTCGTCCTCCCCCGCGAGCGCCTCGCGCACGACCCGTACCTCGGAGAAACCCTCATGGGCGAGCTCGGCGGCCACGTCGTCGGCGGTCTCACGGTCGGGGAAGACCAGCAGGTGTTCACTCACGGACACGAGTATGCCGCGTCGCGACCAGCATCAGGCGGTCGCCGTCCAGTCGGACCACCAGCAGGCCCGCTCGAGCCGTGCGCGCTCGGCCGGCAGCGCGTGCGCCAGCCGGAACCGGACCCATCCCTCCGGCACCTTCATGTGCCACACGAAGTCGTGCCAGTCGGTGGCGATGGCCAGTCGGCGCTCCATGACGACGACCGGCATCGCGCGCCGCGCCGCCTCCCGTTCGACGCGGCGCTCGACCGCGGACCCGGCCCAGCCGGCGCACTCGGTGTCGCCGCGCTCCGCGTGCACGAGCTCGTGCCACAGGGAGCGTCGCTCCTCCTCGAGGCTGCGCCCGGAGCGGAGCACGATCGCGCGACGTCCGTGGTAGTACCGGGCCGGCTCGGCGATGGGCTGGCGCAGCATGACGACATCCGGCATCGCGGCCAGCAGCTGCCAGGGGTCAGGAACCCCGGATGCGTCGCTCGAGGGCGTCAAGCCTGCTCCTCACGTCGTCGATCAGCGCGAGGACCTCCTCGTCGCCGACCGCTGGCCGCACTCGTGGACCGGGAGCGGTCACGAAACCCTCATCATGCGGCGACTCACCGACAGGCTCACCGCGGTCGTCCAGTCCGAGCACCTCGAGGACCCTGGCGCGTTTGACGTCCTGCACGCCGAGCCCGTCCTCCACACGCTTCCACGTGATCGAGGAGATCCTCGCCTCCCTCGACGCCTGCTCCTTGCTCCACCCACGGGCCAGGCGCGCGCGCTCGACCCGTTTGCCGAGCCGTTCCAGCTGTTCGGGGTTCATGGCCCGTATCTTGCCAGTCATCCCCAGTCACTCCTAGTCCTGCTCAGTCACGCTTCGATGCCTTCCGAGAGCCCTTCCTTGTCGCGGACGTGGGCGGCTGACTGCTCGGCGGCGTGCACTGCCTATCATTCTGTCGGTTCTTGCGCGTGTCCCTTGCTGCACTGTCCGTCGATGGCTAGGTTAATGGTCATGTCTGGGGGAACATCACCGCGCGGTGCGGTCGAGGTGCACGGCTATGCACTGCGCGTCATCCGTCAGGCACGGGGTCGCGGCGTGTCGGACCTTGCGGCGGCGCTCGAGGTCGACCGGTCCTACATCCGGCACCTGGAGAACGGCAGCAAGCTCCGCGTCAGTCCGGAGCTGTATGCCGCCCTGCTGCGCGAGCTGCAGATCGACGACTACCGCGCGCTGCTCGCGACCGCTCCGTTGCGCGACGGGGCGTCGACCTGACCCTCGTGGACCGCGGGGGCCCTGCCAGCGGCTCGGGCGACCCCGCTGCCGTCGTCAGGGGGAAGTAGGGCGCCACACGACGAGTGCCTGGGAACGCTGCATCCGAGGGCGCTGGCCGGCACGCACGGCGATGACGTCGCCGCTGGGGCCGACTGCGAAGACCCGCGAGGCCAAGTGAGCGGCACTCGACAGGCGCGCCCGCTCGAGCTCGTCGGAGAGCTCGAGCACCCGGGCTCGCAGTGCTGCCACCTGGTTCTCGAGCTCGAGGATCCGCTGGATGCCCGGGAGGCTGACGCCCTCCTCCTGGGACAGGCGCTGCACCTCGCGGAGCAGGGCGACATCGCGCCCGGAGTACCGACGTCCGCCGCCTCGGGTCCGGGACGGACTGACCAGCCCGAGCCGGTCGTACTGCCGCAGGGTCTGGGCGTGCATGCCGGCGAGCGTGGCCGCGACGGAGATGACGAAGATCGGGGCGTCGTCGTCGGGGGAGAACCCGTGCACCTCACTCATCGCCTCCTCACGCCCCTCACGCCTTCGCGTTCGCGAACAGCTCGGCCCGCGGGTCGAACCCCTCGTCCAGCGACTGGAGCGTCTCGACGGCGGCCTTCGCCTCGTCGGACAGGCGCTGCGGCACCACGATGGCGACCTTGGCCATCAGGTCGCCGGGCTTGTCCTTCACCGGCACCCCGCGACCCTTGATCCGCAGGACGCGCCCACTCGGCGTGCCCGGGGCGACGCGCACCTTGACGGTGGACCCGTCCAGCGTGGGCACCGCCACCGTGGCACCGAGGGTCGCCTCCGCGAAGGTCACCGGCAGCTCGATGGTGAGGTTGTCGCCCTCACGACCGAAGACAGGGTGCCGCTCCACGCTGACCGTGAGGATCAGGTCGCCTGCGGCCGCCCCGGCGTCGCCTGGCTGGCCCTTGCCGCGCAGTCGGATCTTCTGGCCGTCCTTGACTCCCGCGGGGATCCGGGTCGTGATCTGGTTGCCGCCGGTGGTGCTCAGCGTCACCGTGGCGCCCTCGACCGCGTCGCGGAACGACAGGGTCGTGCGGGCGGTGAGGTCTGCGCCGCGGCGCGGACCCTGGGGAGCACGGAAACCGGTCCCTCCGTATGCCGGACCGGCACCTGCCCCGAACATCCCGCCGAGCAGGTCCTCCAGGTTGGGCTCGCCTCCACCTCCGGTGGAGTAGCGGACCCGCGTGCCGCCGCCACCGCCTCCGAACATCGCCGAGAAGACGTCGTCGAAGCCGCCGGCCCCACCGCCGGGACCGCCGGGACCACCCGCGGTGAAGCGGGCACCGCCATGCGCCATCTGCCGGATCGCGTCGTACTCGCGCCGCTTCTCGGGGTCGGACAGGACGGAGTTCGCCTCGCCGATGTCCTTGAAGCGCTGCTCGGCCGTCGCGTCCCCGGCGTTCTGGTCGGGGTGGTGCTTGCGCGCGAGCTTGCGGTAGGCCTTCTTGATGGCCGCGTCGTCAGCATCCTTGGGGACCCCGAGGATCGCGTAGAAGTCCTTCTCGAACCAGTCCTGGCTAGCCATGTCGGTGCCCTCCTCCCTGCTGCGTCGTGCGGTTCTCGTCCCCCGCCGGCGGGGGACCGGCGGTCAGCCCATCGTCACTCAGGATCGGCCACGGCCACGCGCGCCGCGCGCAGGACCTGCTCGCCGGCGCGGTAGCCGGGCTGAAGGACCTGCACGACCGTGGTCGAGCCGGTCGGCTCCACCGAGCCGTCCTGCGGCCAGGCGGTGTGCATGAGCGCCTCGTGCAGGTTCGGGTCGAACTCCTCGCCGATCGCGCCGTAGCGCTGGAGCCCGAACTTGGTGAGGGTGGACTCGAGCTTGTCGGCGATGGCGGAGAAGGGTCCCTCGGTGAGGTCGCCGTGCTCCCGCGCTGCGTGGATGTCGTCGAGCACCGGCAACAGCGCCTCGATCACGGACCGTGCGGCACGCTCCTGCACGACGGCCCGGTCACGGTCGACGCGACGCTTGTAGTTGACGTACTCGGCCTGCAGCCGCTGGAGGTCGCTGAGCCGCTCCGCCGCCAGGAACGTGTCCGGGTGGAGGTCGGCGGACGCGCCGGGGCCGTCTGCGTCGGACGCGCTGGGCCCGTCCGCGTCAGCGACCGGGTCAGCGGACGGGTCAGCGGTCGCGGAGGCCGACTCACCGGCGGACGGCGTGAGCTCGCCGTCGTCGAGGATGTCGCCCTGCAGGGCCGCCTCGGCGGTGGTGGGCTCGGCGGTCTCGCCGGCGCCCACCACCTCCTCGGCACCGTCAGCAGGCTGGCGCTGCTCGGTCACTTCTTGGCTCCGTCGGTGTCGTCGTCCTCGACGACCTCGGCGTCCACGACGTCGTCGGACGCACCCGCGTGGGCAGCGCCCTCGGACGTCGCGCTGTCGGAGCCCGCGCCGTCGCCGGAGGTGCCGGCCTGCTCGGACTCGGCGGCCGCGGCATACATCGCGGTGCCCAGCTTCTGGCTCTCCTCGGAGAGCTTCGAGGTCTTGGCCGAGATGTCCTCGGGGGTGGCGCCAGACTCAGGCTTGAGGGCCTCCTTGAGGTCCGCCAGAGCCGCGTCGACGTCGCCGCGGCCGTCGGCCGGGAGCTTGTCGGCGTTGTCACCGAGGAACTTCTCGGTGGAGTAGACGAGGTTCTCCGCGGTGTTGCGGGCCTCGGTCTCCTCGCGACGCTTCTTGTCCTCCTCGGCGTGCGCCTCGGCTTCCTTGATCATCCGCTCGATGTCCTCCTTGGCGAGGGCCGAGCCGCCGGAGATCGTGATCTTCTGCTCCTGGCCGGTGCCGCGGTCCTTGGCGGACACGTTGACGATGCCGTTGGCGTCGATGTCGAAGGTGACCTCGACCTGTGGCACGCCGCGCGGGGCGGGCGCGATGCCGCTGAGCTCGAACGTGCCGAGCTGCTTGTTGTGCTGCGCGATCTCCCGCTCGCCCTGGAAGACCTGGATGAGCACGCTGGGCTGGTTGTCCTCGGCGGTCGAGAACACCTCGGAGCGCTTGGTCGGGATGGCCGTGTTGCGCTCGATGAGCTTGGTGAACAGGCCACCCTTGGTCTCGATGCCGAGCGAGAGCGGCGTGACGTCGATGAGCAGGACGTCCTTGCGCTCACCCTTGAGGACACCGGCCTGCAGGCTCGCGCCCACGGCCACGACCTCGTCGGGGTTGACGCCCTTGTTGGGCTCCTTGCCCCCGGTGAGCTCCTTGACGAGCGTGCTCACGGCGGGCATGCGGGTCGAGCCACCGACGAGGACCACGTGGTCGATGTCGGAGAGGCTGATGCCGGCGTCTTTGATGACGTTCTGGAACGGCTGACGGGTCCGGTCGAGCAGGTCCTTGGTCAGCTGCTCGAACTGGGCGCGGCTGATCGTCTCCTCGAGGTGGATCGGGCCGTTCTCGGACATCGAGAGGTACTGCATCGACACGTTGGTGCTGGTCGAGGAGGAGAGCTCCTTCTTGGCCTGCTCCGCCGCGTCACGCAGCCGCTGCATGGCGATCTTGTCCTTGGACAGGTCGACGCCGGAGGTGTTCTTCACGGTCGTCAGGAGGTGGTTGACGATGCGCTCGTCCCAGTCGTCGCCACCGAGCTGGTTGTCACCGCTCGTCGCGCGGACCTGGATGGTCGAGAAGCCGTCCTCGGGGTCCTTGCCCACCTCGAGCAGGGACACGTCGAACGTGCCGCCACCGAGGTCGAAGACGAGGATGAGCTCGTCCTCCTTGCCCTTGTCGAGGCCGTAGGCGAGGGCCGCGGCGGTGGGCTCGTTGATGATGCGCAGGACGTTGAGGCCCGCGATCTCACCGGCCTCCTTGGTGGCCTGGCGCTCGTGGTCGTCGAAGTACGCGGGGACGGTGATGACGGCGTCCGTCACGTCCTCACCCAGGTAGGCCTCGGCGTCGCGCTTGAGCTTCTGCAGGATGCGGGCGCTGATCTCCTGCGCGGTGTAGGTCTTGCCGTCGATCTCCGGCGACTTCCAGTCGCGGCCGATGTGGCGCTTGACGGAACGGATCGTCCGGTCGACGTTGGTGACGGCCTGGCGCTTGGCGATCTCGCCGACCAGCACCTCACCGCCCTTGGAGAACGCGACGACGGACGGGGTCGTGCGACCGCCCTCCGCGTTGGCGATGATCGTCGGCTCCCCGCCCTCGAGGACGGCGACAGCCGAGTTGGTGGTACCGAGGTCGATGCCGACCGCACGTGCCATGGTGAGTCTCCTGTGTGTCTGGGGTTGTGCTGCGGGTTGAGTTGCCTGCACTCAAGTTAGGACGACGTATGCCGCGTGGCAAATCCTCGCGCCAAACTTGCGTTCACTCGACTCAACTTCGTGGAGCGCGCGAGTGTTCCCGAGATCGCGGACTTTCTGCCCAGCACCTGCTCAGGGCCTGGCCAAGTGCCGGCCAAGCGCCGGCCCAGTGCCGGTTCAGTGACGGCTCAGGTGCCCGGATGGTCACGGAGGTAGAGTCCGGTTCGCACGACCCGACGCGCCGAGGTGTCGCCCCGGCAGAGACCCACGAGGGGGACCGACGTGAAGCCGTGGCGGTCCTGGTCGCTGCAGCGCCGGGTGCTCGTCGTCGCGTCAGCCGTCGCCACGGCGATTCTTGTGCTGGGCCTGACCGCGTTCGGTCTGACCCTGGACCGCATCCTCTACAGCTCGGCGCAGGCTGCTGCCCGCGTCCAGGCTGCCCCGATCGCGGCGGTCGTCGCCGACGGGGAGGCGCCGGCCCAGAACGCTCTGGAGCAGATCCCGGCCCAGGGCTCGATCCTGCAGATCATCGCGCGCGGTGGCGATGTGGTGGCCTCCTCGGAAGTGGCCAAGGACCTCCCGATCACGCGCCTGCGCCCCGCTCCCGGCAAGGTCGCCGTCCAGCAGGTCAGCGGGATCCCGGGTGAGAGCGGAGAACCGCACGCCATCGTGGCGCAGGGCGTCCGCGACCCCTCCGGAGCCCAGTACGTGGTGGTGGTGGGCGCTCCCCTGCACGTGGCCACCAACACGGTCCGCACCGCGACCGGCCTGCTCGCGGTCGTGTCCACAGCCATGCTGGTGCTGTTGCTCTTCCTCATCTGGCGCATCCTGAGGCAGGCGCTCCAGCCCGTGGAGCGGATCCGCAGCGAGGTCGCCCGGATCACCCAGGTCCGCGGGCGCGGCCACCTCACCGTCCCCCCGTCAGGGGACGAGATCGCACGCCTCGCCGAGACGATGAACCTGATGCTCGACCGGCTGGAGCAGGCGGACGCGACGACCCGGCGGTTCGTCAGCGACGCGTCCCACGAGCTGCGCAGCCCCCTGGCCACGATCATCGCCGCCATCGACGTGGCCAACCGCGCCACGACACCCGACCCCGCCCGCGACGAGGTCATCGCCTCCGAGGCCCTGCGGATGCAGAAGCTCGTCGACGACCTGCTCACCCTCGCGAAGGCCGACGACGGGCTCCCCCTCGCGTTGCGCGAGGTCGACGTCGACGACCTGGTCGACGTGGAGGTGCGGCGACTGCGCGCCACCGTGGAGTTCCCCGTCACCGCCTCGATCTCGGCCGCCCGGGTCACCGGCGACCCCACCCGACTCAGCCAGGCCATCCGCAACGTCGTCGACAACGCGGCGCGGCACACCACGGGTGGGGTCTACCTGGGCGTGGGCGTCGACGGCGACGAGGTCGTCGTGACCGTGGACAACGACGGGTCGCCGATCCCCGAGAGCGAACGGCAGAGGGTGTTCGACCGGTTCTCCCGCCTCGAGGAGGCGCGCGAGCGCGACCGCGGTGGCAGCGGGCTCGGGTTGGCGATCGTGCGCACGATGGTGGAGGCGCACGGCGGCACCGTGGAGGCCGGCACGACCCCCACGGGTCAGTGCCGGTTCGAGATCAGGCTGCCCCGGGACCCTGACCCGTCGACCTGACCGGCATGAGCCGGTAGCCCATGCCCCGCACCGTCTCGACCGAGGTCACCCCGAAGGCGGTGTCGATCTTCTTGCGCAGGTAGCCGACGTACACCTCGACGATGTTCTCGCTCCCGTCGAACGCCGGGTCCCACACGTTCTCCAGGATCTCCGCCTTGGAGAGCACGGACTCGGGGTGCCTCATGAAGTAGTGCAGCACCGCGAACTCGCGCGCCGTCAGCGACACCTGGTGGCCGCCACGGCATACCGTCCGCTTGGTGGGGTCCAGCTCCAGGTCGCCCACGGTCAGCGTCACCGGTCGGGCTGGTGCGCCGCGGCGCACCAGCGCCCGCAGCCGGGCCACGAGGACCACGAAGCTGAACGGCTTGGTGAGGTAGTCGTCGGCGCCGAGCTCGAACGCGTCGGTCTGGTCGTACTCCCCGTCCTTGGCCGTGAGCATCAGGGTCGGCGCCCAGATCTTCAGGGACCGGATGTTGCGCAGCACGTCGTAGCCGTTGCGCCCGGGGAGCATGATGTCGAGCACGATGACGTCGTACGGGTTCTCCGTGGCCATCCACTGACCGGTGATGCCGTCGTGGGCCACGTCCACCACGAAGCCCTCGTTGGTCAGGCCGCGGCGTATCGTGTCGGCCAGAGCCAACTCGTCCTCAACGAGCAAGACGCGCATCGGACCCTGCCCCTTCGTCGGTGGATCGTGGGCCCCAGCGTACGGCTCCCGGCGCGCCCGCCGCGGTCGGCGGCACAGCGTGGTGAGTCATGCGTGGAGGTCCCTGCGGTGTATGGTCGCTAGTCTCAGGGCTCGAGTCTGAGCGATTCCTGAGGACCAGCAGCTCTGAGGCATCCCTCAGGAATGACACAGGTTCGAGACTTCATGGTGGTTGGGGTAACCATCGTGGGTACCTGCGAGCGAGGGGATCCCATGGCAGCACTGGCAGCGTCGATGACGCACCAGGACGCCACGTCCGTGCGGCCCCCATCGCGAGCGGCTTCATGGGGCGAATGCCGGCTGGTGGCCGGCAGCCGCGGGGTGCGGGCGGCGCGTTCATGAAGATCCTGCACGTCACGGACACCTACGCCCCCACCGTCGGCGGGATCGAGGTGCTGGTCCACGGGCTCGCCGCACGCCAGGCGGCGGCGGGTCACCAGGTCACCGTGCTCACCCGCACCGCTGGACTCACGGGCCGGGACACGAACGGGGTCAGGGTGGTCCGCGACGTCCACGCGCGCCGCACCCTGGCGTCGGAGTCCGACACCGTCCACTCGCACGTGTCGGCCATCTCACCCCTCGCCCTGCGCACCGCGGAGTTCGCTGCCACCCAGGAGATCCCCGTCGTGGCGACGGTCCACTCGATGTGGACGGGCACGTGGCCGCTGTACCGCGCCACTGCGACAGTCCGCGGCTGGACCGACCTCCCGATCCAGTGGGCAGCCGTGAGCGAGGCGGCGTCGGACCCGCTGCGCCGCGCCCTGGCCGGTCGATCGGTCCTCGTCCTCCCGAATGCCGTCGACACGGCGCTGTGGGCACCGGCCTCCGCCCACCCCGCCGCCGATGGCACGCGGACAGCCCATGGCTCGCCGGGCCTTGCGGCCGAGACGGCGCCTGCGCTGGTCCCTCGAGAGGGTGGCAAGGGTGGCCCCGTCACCATCGTCAGCGTCATGCGGATGACCGGTCGCAAGAGGCCCCTGCCCCTGGTGTCGGCCCTGCGCCGGATGCGCGCGGGCCTGCCCGCCGACGTGGACGTCCGTGCCGTGCTCGTGGGCGACGGACACCAGCTCGGCGAGGTGCGGCGCCGCATCTCGCGGTGGGGCATGCAGGACTGGGTGGAGGCTCCGGGGGCCTTGGAGCACCACGAGATCCGCGCCCTCTACGAGCGCGCCGACGTCTTCGCGGCACCCGCCACCCTGGAGTCCTTCGGGATCGCCGCACTGGAGGCCCGGGCTGCCGGTCTGGCCGTGGTCGCCCGTGCCGGGACGGGAGTCGCCGACTTCGTCTCGGACGGTGTCGAAGGGCTGCTGGCCGGCAGCGACGCGCAGATGGCAACCCAGCTGGGGCAGCTCTGCACCGACCACGCTCTCCGGACGCGCATCAAGCGCTACAACGCTGCTGTCGCCCCGGCCTACGACTGGTCCGACGTCCTGTGGCGCACGGCCTACGCCTACGAGGCCGCTGCCCAGCTCGCCGCCGGCGCGCACCACACCGTGGTGCAGGGTGCGCTGGACCTCGCCCGCTCCCGGCGCGACCGATACCCGGCGATCGCGGCACGGGAGATCGAGGGCGATCCGGCCTGAGGGTCTCCCGCGGCGGCCGGGGTGCCCATCGCTGGACCTCGGGTCGCCAGGGCGTGGCGCGACGCCTCGGGTAGCGTCACGCCGTGGACGACGACCTCTTCGCCCGGACGGTGGCGGCCCTGGTGGCCGACGACCCCGACCTCGCCGAGCTCGTCTCGACCCACGGGGCTCCGCCCCTGTGGCTGCGGCCGGCCGGCTTTCCGAGCCTGGTCCTGTTCATCCTCGAGCAGCAGGTCTCGCTCGCGAGTGCCGCCGCGGCATACCGCAAGGTCGTGGAGCGGATCGGCGCGATGACGCCACGAGCCCTGCTCGCGAGCACCCCTGAGGAGCTGCGCGTCGACGGGGTGTCGCGGCAGAAGGACCGCTACCTGCGCGCCCTGGCCGCGGCGGTCACGACCGGGGCCCTGGACCTGGACGGGCTCGCCGACCTCGACGACGACGCGGTGCGTGCGGCGCTGACGTCCCTGCCTGGCATCGGCCGCTGGACCGCCGACGTCTACCTGCTGGCCTGTCTGGGCCGACCTGACCTGTGGCCGGTCGGCGACCGGGCCCTGCAGGTCGCCGCCGCCGAGACGCTCGGCCTCGACGAGGTGCCCGACCAGGCTCGCCTCGCGGAGCTGGGTGAGCGCTGGCGCCCGCACCGGTCGACCGCGGCTCGGCTCCTGTGGCACGGCTACCTCGTGCGGCGCGGACGGGTCGAGACGCCGAGCGACCTCTTCGCCTGACCCGGCACCGCGCGCTTCAGCCGGCGGTGACCTCGCGGGCCAGGGCCGGGGGCATGTAGTCGTAACGGACGAAGCTGCGGGTGAACGAGCCCGTCCCATGGGAGACCGACCTCAGGTCGACGGGGTAGCGGGACAGCTCGTGGGCTGGCACCTCCGCGTGGATCAGGGTGCGGCCGCCCACCTGCGCGGGCTCGGTGCCGTGGACCTGACCACGACGTCCGCGGAGGTCGGCCAGGACCCCACCCACCGCGTCGTCACTGACCTCGATGTGCACCTCGTCGACGGGTTCGAGCATCGCGACGGTCGAGTCGTTCGCGGCCTCGCGCAGGGCCATGCCGGCCGCGGTCTGGAAGGCCATGTCCGAGGAGTCGACCGAGTGGGCCTTGCCGTCGACGAGGGTGATCCGCACGTCGACGACCGGGTACCCCGCGAGCACGCCCTTCTCGAGCTGGGTGCGCGCGCCCTTCTCCACCGAGGGGATGAAGTTGCGGGGCACGGCGCCCCCGACGACCTTGTCGACGAACTCGATCCCGGCGCCTCGCTCGAGCGGCTCGATCTCGAGGTGGCAGACGGCGTACTGGCCGTGACCGCCCGACTGCTTCACCAGGCGACCCTGCACGGTGGTGGGGCGCACGAAGGTCTCCCGCAACGAGGTCCGCACCGGCTCGACCTCGACGGGCACGTGGTAGCGAGACTCCAGCATCGCAATGAGCTGGTCGACGTGCGCCGGCCCCATCGCCCAGAGGACCAGCTGGTGCGTCTCGGCGTTGTGCTCGAGGCGCATCGTGACGTCCTCCGCGACGAGTCGCTGCAGGGCCGTGGCCAGCTTGTCCTCGTCGCCCTTGGACCGCGCGTGGATCGCGACGGGCAGCAGCGGGTTCGGGAGCAGCCACGGCTCGACGAGGGCAGGCCTGTCCTTGCGGGAGAGCGTGTCCGAGGTCTCGGCGCCGGCCAGCTTGGAGACCACGACGATGTCCCCGGCGATCCCCGCGCCCAGTGGTCGGGTCTCGTCGCCGACCGGCGCAGCCAGCGGCCCGATGCGCTCGTCGTCGGTGTCGTGGTCGGCGTGCTCGTCGACCAGGTGGGACGCGAAGTGCTGCAGGTGCCCCGAGATGTGCACCGGGTCGTCGGGGTGCAGGGTCCCGGAGAACACGCGTACCAGTGACTGCCGGCCGACGAAGGGGTCCGTGGTGGTGCGTACGACTTCGGCGACCAGCGGGCCGTTCGGGTCGCAGGTCACAGCACCGAAGTCGCCACCGGCGGAGGTGTAGACCGTGGGCACGGCGGCTCCGACGGGTGAGGGGAATCCCTTCTCGCACAGCTCGATGAGCGCCTCGACCCCGACCCCCGTGGGCGCATGCGTCGGCAGGATCGGGAAGAAGCGGGCCGTCGCCACCGCCAGGCGCAGGTCGCCGGAGATGACCTCTGTGTCGATCTCCTCGCCCTCCAGATAGCGCTCGAGGAGCCCTTCGTCCTCGGACTCCTCGATCACGGACTCGATCAGCTCCCCACGCTGGGCGTCGATCAGCTCACCCTCGTCGACGCTGGGCTCCCGGTCGGCCTCACCGCCCCCGGGCTGCCGCTCGGTCACGGTGCGCCGCAGCAGGTTGAGCAGACCCACCACCGACCCGTCGACGACCAGGGGCAGCGCCAGCGGCTCGGCGTCGCCGAACGCACGCTGGCAGGCGTCCACGGTCGCCTCGAAGTCCGCCCGCGCCTGCTCGAGGTGCGTCACGACGACGGCGCGCGGCATACCCAGGACGTCGCACTCGCGCCAGAGCAGCCGGGTGGGTTCGTCGACCCCGTCGGCCGCGGACACGACGAACACGGCCGCGTCGGCGGCTCGCAGCCCGGCGCGCACCTCACCCACGAAGTCCGGGTGCCCGGGGGTGTCGAGCAGGTTGAGGGTCAGGCCACCGGTGGGGACGGAGGCGGCCACGAGCGTCAACGTCGCCGAGTCCCCCTCACGAGCGCGGCGGCCCGGGAGCCGGGCCGCCACGAGCTGGTCGAACAGGGCCGTCTTGCCGGCCCCGCTCGACCCCACGAGGACCACGTTGCGGATCTGCTCGGGTGAGGTCGGACCCGCGGCGTCGGTGGCACGGTTCATGGGTTCACCTTGCTCCGGTCCCCCATCGCGCACAAGACCCGAACGGGTCAGCGCCAGCCGGCCGCCACGAGCAGGGGCAGCAGGCTCGCCGCGACGACCAGCCAGTCGGCACCGCGCCACGGGGCCGGCGCAGCCCACGTGCGCCGGTATGCCGTGGCGAACCCGCGCGCATCCATCGCGACTGCCAGCGTGGCCGCGGCCTGCAGGGAGCGCACCAGGATCCCGATGGTGAGGGCCCACAGCTCGGCCAGCACCGAGCTCGGCGAGCGGGGTGTCGCGCCGATCCCGCGCACCCGGCGGGCACGAGCGATCTCCGACCAGATCTCTGCGAACGTGTGCACCCGCTGCAGCGCCGCCGCCACCGCCACCACGGGCCGAGCAGGCAGTCGCAGCCGTTGGCCGAGGTGGTCGCCCAGGGCGTCGGCGTCGACGTGCTGGATGAGCACGGCCGAGGGGAACACGATGATGAGCACCCGCAGCCCCGCGGTGACGGCGGTGTCGACGGCAGGGCCACCCAGCAGCCACGTCGACCACGCCACCGACAGGCCGCCGAGGACTGCCGGACCCAGTCGCAGCACGACGGCGCGCAGACGGCCGGTGGGCGAGGGCCCCTCGCCGGGCGCCGACAGTGCGATCCCCGCCAGCACGGCTTGGACCGCCAGGACCACGAGGCTGGTCGACCACCGGGGCGAGACGACCCCCGCCGGGATGGCGAGGCTCGCCCCCACGATCAGGGACAGTGGACCGGCCCGCGCGACCAGGGGACGTCGCGGGGCGGGGGCGGGCGGGGGCTGCACCGGCCGGACGATCGTCGTCACCGCATCCGCGCGGGCGATGACCGCCTCGTCGTGGGTCGTCAGCACGACGGCCGAACCCGCGTCCCGCAGGCCCTCGACGATGCCCATCACCGCGGCCCAGGTGAGCCGGTCCTGGCCGACCGTGGCTTCGTCGGCGCAGACGAGTGCCGGCCCGTGGACCACGGCGGAAGCCATCGCGAGCCGGCGTTGCTCACCCCCGGACAGGTGCCGTGGGTCCGCCTGCGCGAGATGAGCCAGGCCCAGGTGGTCCAGCAGGGCCCTGGCCCGCTCCATGGCTTCGGACTCCACCAGGCCGACCGCCCGGGAGGTGGTCATCACCTCGTCGAGCACCGTGTGGCGCACGATCGTCGAGCTCGCCCACTGCGGCACCCAGGCCACTCGCCGGGCGAGGTCGACCGTCCCCAGCGCGTGGGGGTCCCGCTCCCCGTCGACGGCGAGGTCGGGCCTCAGCCGCACCTCGCCCTCACGTCGCAACAACCCGGCGAGCGCCAGCATGAAGGTCGACTTGCCCGCACCGCTCGGACCCACGAGCGCGTGCACCTGCCCGGCGCGGGCCTGGAACCACTGGTCACGCACGGCGATGGTCGTGCGGGTCGAGCCGTCGAGCGCCCGCACCGACCGGCCGATCGTCACGTCGACGGCGTCGACGGTGAGCACGTTGGCTCCGGTGGGTGGCGGCTCGAACACCCCAGCCGGTATGCCGCGTGGTTGCGGATCGGGGTGCCCGGGCACCCAGATGCCTTGGGCCGCAAGGGATCCACCATGATCGGCGAGGACACCGAAGGGCTCGCCGTCGGCGATGACCCGCCCGCTCGAGTCGAGGACGACGAGCCGGTCGACGACGTCGAGCCACGGGCCCAGGCGGTGCTCGACGACGACCGTGGTCAGCCCGCGGGCTCGGGTCACCTGGTCGACGGTCCTGCGGACGGAGTCGGAGCTGGCCGGGTCGAGCATCGCCGTGGGTTCGTCGAGCAGCAGGACCGTGGGCTCGAGGGCGAGCGCCCCGGCCAGCGCGAGGCGCTGCTGCTCCCCGCCGGACAGGGCGTACGTCGGGGTGTCCTGGGGCATGTCGAGACCGACCGCGCCGAGCGCGGCGACGACCCGCGCCGGCATGTCCGCGCGCGGCATACCGATGTTCTCGAGCCCGAAGGCGACGTCGCGGCCGACGGTGGCCGACACGATGCCGGCGCCCGGCTCCTGCAGGACGAGGCCGACGTCTCCGGCGCGCGCACCCGGCACCGCGCCGTCGAGCAGCACGGTGCCCCCGCGCTCTCCCGAGTCGGCGACCTCGAGGACCCCGGCGAGTCCGCGCAGGAGCGTTGACTTGCCGGAGCCGCTCGGGCCGACGAGCAGGACTCGCTGCCCTGGCGGGATGTCGAGGTCGAGGCCGGGGATGACCGGCACCCGGCGCCCGAAGGGACGCCAGGTCAGTCCCCGGACCTCGAGGTGGCCACGTCGCCCGGCAGGGTCGTCGTGGCCGGGGCACTCAGACAGCGCGTGACTCCCGGACTTCCTGTCCTGCGGGGAAGGCACCGAGACCGCCGGCACCCGCCAGCGCCCGGGTCAGGGCCCAACCGCCGAGTCCCGCGATGACCACGCCCGAGACCGCGAAGCACACGACATACATCGCCTGCCACCCCAGGGCCCAGTCGCCGTAGTACTTGAACACCTCGTAGACGGCTTCCACCGCGCCGCTGGCCGCACCGGCCAGGGCCGCGACGGTCCACCCGAACCTGCGGTAGAGGAACAGGGCGAGGACGACCTCGACGCCCAGGCCCTCGAGGAGCCCGGAGTAGAGGGTGTCGACGCCCCAGGCCGTGCCGGGGATCATCGAGACGAGGGCCGCGACCACCTCGCAGAGCAGGGCGGCGCCGGGGCGGCGCACGACGAGTCCGCCCACGATCCCGGCGATGAGCCAAGGACCGTAGATCAGTGCAGCCAGCGGGGCGAACACCGCGCCGAGGGCATTGGAGGGGACTGTGTAGGCGATGCCCCAGCCCCAGTAGGCGACACCGAACGCGGCGCCGAGGAAGGCGATCGTGAGGAGGTCGACGGTGCGCCAGCCGGCCAGCGGACGGCTGGCCATGATGCTGCCGCGGCGAGCGGGCCTGGACGAGCTGGTGGGGTCGGCCGAGGCGGCTGGGGGGTTGGTGGTGCTCATGTGTTCTTCTCCCGTGGAATCCGATGGATGCCTCGGGGAGACGCGTGCCGGGAGAGAACACCTGTGGTGGCGCACCTCGCCCGACAGGTGTCTGAGATTTCTCGACTCCCTACGCCGGTGCGAACCGGATCAGGTGTGAGGGTCTGCGGTCTCCCGCACTCTCAGCGCTTGCGCGCTCCCCTGTCGTTACCCGTCGAACCATACTCCTGCGTGTGGCAGGGTGGAGGTTCAGGTCGTCGGCGGTTTCCTGCCGCGACCTGGGACGGCGAGACGCTGACACGGCGGAAAGCGCTGACACGGCGAGAACGCAAGGACATCGCGAGGCGACGGGAGAGGGTGCGACATGGGACCACTGGTGTGGCGGGTGCTGGGGAGCGGGTCAGCGGTGCTCGCTGGAGTCGTGGCCAACAAGCTGGTCACCACCGCCTGGAAGAAGACCGGCCGCGACGCCGTCGTCGACCCGCGGGACCCACGGACCCCGTGGAAGGACGCCATCGCGTTCGCGGCGCTCACCGGGCTGGCCGCTGGCGCTGCCCGCGTGATCGCGACCCGCAAGGCGGCCGAGTACTACGAGAAGTCCGCGGGGCACCTCCCCAAGGCCATGCAGCACGGCGACGCCTGACGCCTCTTCCGAGTCGATGTGAACGCGCCGGGGATGCCCGGCGCGTTCACATCGACCCGCGTCAGGCCTGCACGTCGAGGGCCTTGGCGATCGGCACCCCTGCGCGGTACGACAGGTGCACGTGGGACGGCGCGTCGAGCAGGGTGAGGTCGGCGCGGGCCCCCACGACGATCCGCCCGATGTCGCCGCGCCGCAACGCCTTCGCAGAGCCCGTCGTCGCCGCCAGCACCGCCTCGCCGGGCGTCAGGCCCATCTCGCGCACCGCGAGCGCGATGACGAACGGCATCGAGGACGAGTAGCAGGTGCCCGGGTTGCAGTCCGTCGCGAGCGCGATCGACACCCCGGCCTGCAGCAGCGCGGCCGCATCGGGATACGGCGAGCGGGTCGAGAACTCCACCCCGGGCAGCAGGGTCGCCACCGTCGTGTCCGCCGCGTCGGCCAGCGCGTTCACGTCGGACGCCGACAGGTAGGTGCAGTGGTCGACGCTGGCCGCACCGAGGTCCACGGCGAGCAGGACCCCGGGTCCGTGGCCCAGCTGGTTGCCGTGCACCCGCAGCTCGAGACCCGCGGCGCGCCCCGCGACGAGCACCGCCCGCGCCTCGTCCAGGGTGAACGCGTGGGGTGAGTGCGGTTCGCAGAACACGTCGATCCACCGCGCATGGGGAGCCGCCGCCTCGAGCATCGGCCCGGTGACGAGCTCGACGTAGGTCGCGCGGTCCTCGGCATACTCTCGCGGCACCACGTGGGCGCCGAGGAACGTCGTCTCGGTCGTGAACTCCCTGGCGATGCGCAGCGCCCGGGCCTCGTCCTCGATGGTCAGGCCGTACCCGCTCTTGATCTCGACCGTCGTCGTGCCCTGGGCGCGCATCTCGGCGACCCGCAGGGCCACGAGCGCCCGCAGCTCGTCGTCCGTGGCAGCCCGGGTGGCGGTCACCGAGGCGGCGATTCCCCCGCCGTCGTAGGACGTGCCGGACATCCGCGCGGCGAACTCGTCACCGCGGTCGCCGGCAAAGACCAGGTGGGAGTGCGAGTCGACGAAGCCCGGCAGCACCGCTCGGCCTCCGACGTCGAGGTGGTGGTCGGTCATCGGCGTCCCCGATGCCGGGCCCAGCCACGCCACGTGCCCGTCCTCGATGACGACCGCCGCGTCGTGGATGATGCCCAGCCCGTCCGTGGTGGTCCCGTCACAGGTGACGAGCTCAGCGATGCCGGTCACGACCGTGCTGCTCACTGGTGCTCCCTGACGTCGGACAGCGCCTTGCCGAGCAAGGCGGCCACGTCTCCCAGCCGGTGGCGGCCCGACTCTACGACCGTGCTCCCGCCGACGACCACCCGGTCGACGTCGGACCGCGTTGCGCAGTAGATGATCTGACCCGCCTTGGCGCCCGCGGTGTTGACCGTGTCGGTCCGCACGACGACGAAGTCCGCAGCCGCTCCGTCCGCGATGACCCCCGCGTCCTGCCAGCCGAGGCTGCGGTAGCCGTGCGCGGTGGCGGCGGTCAGCAGCTCGTCGGGGGTGAACCTGCCGCGCTCGTTGCTCGCGAGGCGCTCGTGCATCTCGAGCCCGCGCACCTCCTCGAACGGGTCGATGACCGCGTGCTGGTCCGACCCGAGCGACAGCCGCGCGCCCGCCTCGGTCAGCGCCCTCGCCGGACCGATCCCGTCGGCGAGGTCGCGCTCCGTGGTCGGGCAGAAGCAGGCGGTCGTGCCCGACGCGCCCAGGAGAGTGATGTCCCGCTCCGAGAGGTGGGTCGCGTGGACCGCGCTGAACCGCTCGCCCAGCAGGCCTGCCTCGTCGAGCAGCTCGGTGGGCGTGGCGTCGTAGAACATCTGGGTCGCGAGGTTCTCGGCCGGCTGCTCGCTCACGTGGGCGTGCACGATGCGTCCCCGGGTCACCTCGGCCATGGCCCGCAGGTCGTCGCGCGGCACGGCTCGCACCGAGTGGACCGCGGCACCGATCCGGGTCGTGGCGTCAGGGGACAGCGCGGCGACCCGGGTCGCCCACGTGTCGACGTCGCCGTCGGTGAACCGCCGCTGCACGTCGTCGAGGGGCAGGTGTCCGTCGCCCGCGAGACCGCCCGCGAGGTAGCAGGTGTCGAGCAGGGTGAGGCGCAGGCCGGCATCCCGCGCGGCCTCGATCAGGGCCTGCCCCATCGCGTTCGGGTCGGCGTAGGGCCGGCCGTCCACATCGTGGTGCACGTAGTGGAACTCGCCCACGACGGTGATCCCCGAGAGCACCATCTCGGCGAAGACCGCCCGCGCGAGGGCGAGGTAGGTGTCCGGCGTGAGGTGACGCGTGACGGCGTACATCTGCTGGCGCCACGTCCAGAAGTTTCCGCCGTCGCCATGGGTGCGCCCGCGCAGGGCACGGTGGAAGGCGTGGCTGTGGGCGTTGGCGAAGCCGGGCAGCACCACGCCGTGCAGTCGTTCGTCACCTGGTTCAGGGCGCCCGCGCTGGACCCTGGCGAAGACCCCGTCGACCACGTCGAACCGCACTCCGGTGGCCAGCCCGGTCGGGAGCCACGCGTGTTCGGCCCAGTAGCTGGCCGCGCTCCCGCTCGTCACGCCAGGGCTCCCGCCAGGTCCTCGAGGACGGCGGTCAGGGCCGCCACTCCTTCGAGGCAGTCACTGGGCTCGGCATGCTCCTCGGGTGAGTGCGAGATGCCCGTCGGGTTGCGGACGAAGAGCATCGCGGTGGGGATGCCGGCGTTCGCGAGGATGCCGGCGTCGTGCCCGGCACCAGTGCCGAGGACCGGTATGCCGCCGAGGCGCGTTCCGAGCCGCGCGCTCAGCGAGGCGTCGAACGGCGTGGACGGGGTCCAGGACTCCTCGGTGATCCGCCCGCCCGACTGCTCGACCATGGCGCTGATGTCGGCGACCGCCCGGCGGACGGCCCGTGGGCTCGCACCCCGGGCGTCCAGCCACCCGGTGACGGCACTCGGGATCGCGTTGACGCCGCCCGGAGTCACCACGACCTTGCCGATGGTCGCGACGCAGCCGTTGGTGATGGCGGCTTCACGGGCGGCGAGCACGGCACCGGCATACCCGAGCATCGCGTCGTGGCGGTCTTCGAGCCGCGTGGTCCCCGCGTGGTTGGCCTCGCCGGTGAAGTCCAGCCGCCAGCGGCCGTGGGGCCAGATGTCGCTGCCGACGGCCACGGGGTGGTCGAGGTCGACGAGCCCGCGCCCCTGCTCGACGTGGAGCTCGACGAAGCTGCCGATCCGGCGGATGGCATCGTCGTCGCGACCGATCTGGTGCGGGTCGCGGCCGGCTGCCTTGAGGGCGTCGGCCATGGTGGTGCCGTCGGCGTCGGTCAGGCTCCGGGCCCGGCGTGCGGTCATGGCGCCGGTGATGACGCGCGAGCCCGCGCAGGCGACACCGAACCTGGCGCCCTCCTCGTCGACGAAGTTCACCACGCCGATGGGCCGGGCGGGCTCGAAACCCTTGTCCCGCAACAGGTCGATGGCAGCCAGGGCGCTCACGACCCCCAGCGGCCCGTCGAAGGCGCCCCCGTCGGGGACGCTGTCCAGGTGCGATCCCGTGACGACCCCCTTGTCCCCGAGGGCGACCGCCGCGTCGGGATCGCCCCACCAGGCCCACTGGTTGCCCATCCGGTCCTCGGTGAGGTCGAGCCCGCGCACGGCACACTCGCCGGCGAACCACTCCCGCAGGTCGTGGTCCTCGCGGGTCCAGGCAAAGCGTCGATAGCCACCTGACTGGGCGCTGCGTCCGACGGGCTGGAGGTCAGCCCACATCGACTCGAAGCTCACGGTGCCCTCTCTGGCGGCGGCGGCAGGACTGGAGCCGGTCCCGCGGCGCGCGCAGACCGACGACCAGACCATTCCACACCAGGGGAGCCGATGATGTGGGGGCTCGGGCACCAATCCGTCTCGGATCGCAGACTCGCATGTGGCCATGGGTGGTCGGGGAGCACGACGCCTACGCTTGCGGCGTGAGTGACGACGGGACGGACCGGGCTGCTGCGGCCCTGGCCGCGAGCGGCATCGAGCACACCATCACCCGCCACGGCCGGGTGGGCTCGCTCGAGGAGGCTGCTGCGGCGCGAGGCGTGCAGCCCAGTGACATCATCAAGACCCTCGTGGTGCGCAGGGCGCAGGACGACTACCTCTTCGTCCTGGTGCCGGGTGGTCGCGAGATCTCGTGGCCCAAGCTCCGCGCCCTGCTCGGGGTGAACCGCATGTCCATGCCGGACGCCGCCACCGCCAAGGCCGTCACCGGCTACGAGCGCGGGACGATCACGCCGTTCGGCTCGCTGACGGCCTGGCCGGTGGTCGCCGACGCCACCGTGCTCGGGCGGGTCATCTCCATCGGAGCCGGCGGGCACGGTGTCGCCGCGACGGCGCGAGCCGATGACGTCGTGACCGCCCTGGGGGCCGAGGTCGCCGACGTTACCGACCCCGCCTGACCCGGCGGGGCGAGCTCAGCTCTCCCGCATGGGGATCCGCACGCCCTGCTCCTGGGCAGTCCGCTCGGCGATGTCGTAGCCGGCGTCGACGTGGCGGATGACACCCATCGCGGGGTCGTTGGTCAGGACCCGGGCGAGCTTCTGCGCCGCGAGCTCGGTGCCGTCGGCCAGCGAAACCTGGCCCGCGTGCAGGGAGCGTCCGATGCCGACCCCGCCACCGTGGTGGATCGAGACCCAGGACGCGCCGGACGAGGTGTTGACGAGCGCGTTGAGCAGGGGCCAGTCGGCGATGGCGTCGGAGCCGTCGAGCATGGCCTCGGTCTCGCGGTAGGGGCTGGCCACCGACCCGGTGTCGAGGTGGTCGCGGCCGATGACGATCGGGGCACTCACGTCGCCCTTGCGGACCAGCTCGTTGAACGCCAGACCCGCCTTGTCGCGCTCTCCCTGGCCGAGCCAGCAGATGCGAGCCGGCAGGCCCTGGAACGCGATCCGGTCCTGGGCGCCCCTGATCCACTTGTGCAGGCGGTCGTTGTCGGGGAAGAGGTCGAGGACGGCCTTGTCCGTGGCTGCGATGTCCTTGGGGTCGCCCGAGAGCGCCACCCAGCGGAACGGGCCCTTGCCCTCGCAGAACAGGGGACGGATGTAGGCCGGCACGAAGCCGGGGAACTCGAAGGCACGGTCGTAGCCGCCCTGCCTGGCCTCGTCGCGGATCGAGTTGCCGTAGTCGAAGACCTCGGCCCCGGCGTCCTGGAACTCGACCATGGCCTGCACGTGCTTGGCCATCGACTCGCGAGCGCGGTCGGTGAACTCCTCGGGCTTCTTCTCGGCGTACTCGTGCCAGTCGCCGACCTCGATCCCCTCGGGCAGGTAGGACAGCGGGTCGTGCGCCGACGTCTGGTCGGTGACGATGTCAATCGGCACCCCGCGACGCAGCAGCTCGGGGAAGACCTCGGCCGCGTTCCCGACCACACCGACCGACCAGGCGCGCCGTTCGTTCTTGGCGGCCACCGCCTTGTCGATGGCCTCGTCGAGGGAGTCCGCGACCTCGTCGAGGTAACGGTGCTCGACGCGACGTCGCAGCCGCGACTCGTCGACGTCGACGATGAGGCAGGCGCCGTCGTTCATCGTGACCGCGAGCGGCTGGGCGCCACCCATCCCACCGCACCCGCCGGTGAGGGTGAGCGTGCCCGCCAGCGTGCCGCCGAACCGCTTCTCGGCGATCGCGGCGAACGTCTCGTAGGTGCCCTGCACGATGCCCTGGGTCCCGATGTAGATCCAGGAGCCGGCGGTCATCTGCCCGTACATCGTCAGCCCGAGGTGCTCGAGCCGCCGGAACTCGGGCCACGTCGCCCAGTCCCCGACGAGGTTGGAGTTGGCGATCAGGACGCGCGGTGCCCACTCGTGGGTCTGCATGACGCCGACGGGGCGCCCACTCTGGACGAGCATGGTCTCGTCCTGCTTGAGGGTCGTGAGCGTGCGGACCATCGCGTCGAACGACTTCCAGTCGCGGGCCGCCCGACCGGTGCCGCCGTAGACGACGAGGTCGTCGGGACGCTCGGCGTTCTCCGGGTCGAGGTTGTTCATGAGCATCCGCAGCGGGGCCTCGGCCCCCCAGTGCTGGGCGGTGAGCTGCGAGCCGCGGGGTGCGCGGACGGGGCGAGCGCCTTCCATGTCGTTCTCCTTCAGGCCGGTTCGGGTGGTCGGGTGGTGGGGTATGCCGTGTGGTCAGTGGAGCGGGCCGGTCACCGACTCCGCGGCTGCGACCGCGGCTCGGGTGGCCACGAACTGCACGGCCGTCTCGATCTCCGGAGCGAGGAACCGATCGGGTCCCGGGCTGGGTGCGCCTGCCTCACGCAGGGCGCGCACGACGGCCCCGGTCGCGGGAGCGGGGGTGAGCGGAGCGCGCAGCTCGATGGCCCGGGCCGCGGTGAGCAGCTCGACCGCGAGGACCCGGGTCAACCCGTCGACCGAGCGACGCAGCTTGCGGGCCGCGGACCATCCCATCGACACGTGGTCCTCCTGCATGGCGCTCGACGGGATCGAGTCGACCGAGGCCGGTGCGGCCAGCCGCTTCATCTCGGAGACGATCGCAGCCTGGGTGTACTGGGCGATCATGTGGCCGCTGTCGACACCCGGGTCGTCGGCGAGGAAGGCGTTGAGCCCGTGGTTGCGGGAGACGTCGAGGAACCGGTCGGTGCGGCGCTCCGAGATCGAGGCCAGGTCTGCGGCGACGATGGCCAGGAAGTCGAGGACGTACGCCACCGGGGCCCCGTGGAAGTTGCCGTTGGACTCGACCCGGCCGTCGGGCGTGACGACGGGGTTGTCGACCGCGGAGGCGAGCTCGAAGCCGGCGACCGTCGCGGCATACTCCACGGTGTCGCGGACGGCGCCCGCCACCTGCGGCGAGCAGCGCAGCGAGTAGGCGTCCTGCACGCGGGTGCACGCCTCTGGGTCGCGGTGACTGTCGCGGATCCCGCTGTCCTGCATGAGCTTTCGCAGGTTCTCAGCCGACCTGGCCTGCCCCGGCTGGGGGCGCAGCGCGTGCAGGTCGGCGGCGAAGACGTCGTCGGTGCCGAGCTGCCCCTCGACGCTCATCGCCGCGGTGATGTCGGCCGTCGTGAGCAGCGAGCGCAGGTCGGTGATGGCGAGCACCAGCATGCCGAGCATGCCGTCGGTGCCGTTGATGAGGGCCAGGCCCTCCTTCTCGCGCAGCTCGACAGGGGTGATCCCGGCCGCCTCGAAGGCCTGCGCCGTGGGCATGCGCTCCCCCGCCACGTCGCGGACGACGCCTTCGCCCATCAGGGCGAGCGCGCAGTGGGACAGGGGCGCGAGGTCACCTGAGCAGCCGAGCGAGCCGTACTCGTGGACGACCGGGGTGATGCCCGCGTTGAGCATCGCGACATAGGTCTGGAGGGTCTCCTCGCGGATGCCGGTGCGTCCGGTGGCCAGGGTGGAGATCCGCAGCAGCATGAGCGCCCGGACCACCTCACGCTCGACCTCCGGGCCGGACCCGGCGGCGTGCGAGCGCACCAGCGAGCGCTGGAGCTGGGCCCGCAGCTCGACCGGGATGTGTCGGGTCGCCAGCGCACCGAACCCGGTGGAGACGCCGTAGTGAGCGATGGTGTCGTCGGCGAGCGCCTCGATCACCGCGCGGGTGCGCCGCACCTCCGCGAGCGACTCCGGGGAGATCTCGATCCTGGCGTCGTGCCGCGCGACCGCGACGACGTCGTCGAAGGACACCGGGCCGGTGCCGACGGTGACGGTGTGCGTGGAGGTGGTCTGCGTCATGCCTCCATTGCAGCGGAGGTGGGCCGCCTGCGCGCCCTCCGTGGGTGGCATACCGTCTCGCACCTGAGACACTGGGACCGTGGCCAACGCACCCGCAGCGCGGCATGCCCTCCAGCTGCTCACGCTCCTCGCCCGGCACACCGAGCCCCTGCCCGCGGGGTCGATCGCCCGAGAGCTGGGCCTTCCCCGCTCCACGACCTACCACCTGCTCGCCGTGCTGCGCGATGCCGGCTTCGTCGCCCACCTGGAGGAGGAACGGCGCTACGGGCTTGGCGTCGCCGCCTTCGAGCTCGGCTCGGCCTACCAGCGGCAGGCACCCCTCCAGCGGATCGCGCGGCCCCTGCTGGGACGACTCGTCGACCAGACCACCCACAACGCCCACCTGGCGGTCCTGCACGGCCGGGACGTCCTCTACGTCATCGAGGAACGCGCCCCCGGCCGTCCGCTGTTGGTGACGGACGTCGGGGTGCGGCTGCCGGCCACCCTCACCGCGAGCGGGTTGGCCATGCTCGCGCGGCTGCCCGCCGCGCAGGTGCGGGCGCTCTTCCCGCACAAGGACACCCTCGTGCAGCGCGACGGGCACGGACCCACCTCCGTCAGCGAGCTGCGTCGCGAGCTGACCATCGTGCGCGCCCGCGGCTATGCGACGGAGGACGACTCGGTGAGCGCCGGGCTGTCCTCGGTCGCGCAGGCCGTGCTCGACCACACCGGGCACCCCGTCGCGGGCATCGCCCTGACCTTCCCCCGTGACGGCGTCGACGACGACGAGCGCGCCCGGCTCGCCGCCGCCGTGTCGCGCGTGGCCGCCACCCTGTCGGCGCGGATCGGCGGCGGCCGCTGACACTGCGTGCTGCCGCTGCGCCCGTTGCGACAGAGCGGGCCGTCGCGACCGGCGGGCCCCGCGGACGTGCGCCGGCGTCCACAGCCCCCACAATGGCCGGATGACCCAGCCCGCCGTGACTGCCGTCGTCCTCTGCGGTGGCGCGGGACGGCGGTTCGGGGGCGACAAGACGCGCGCCGACCTCGCCGGGACCCCCGTGTTGGACCACGTCCTCGACGGACTGCCCTCGACCTGGCCGGTGATCTGCGTCGGCGAACCGCGGCACACCGCACGGCCGACCGCCTGGTGTCGCGAGCGCCCACCCGGGGGCGGCCCGGTGGCCGCGATCGCGGCAGCCCTCCCCCACGTCGGGACCCCGGTCGTCGTCCTCCTCGGTGGCGACATGCCGTATGCCGCCGGCCCGGCTCCCAGCCTCGTCTCCCGCCTGGCGGATGCTCCCGACGTCGAGGCGGTGCTCGGCAGCGATGGCGAGGGCCGCCTGCAGCCCCTGCTCGCGGCATACCGGACTAGCGCCCTGCGCGAGGCAATGCCAGACCCGGCTGCCGGAACCCCGTTGATGAGACTGGTCGACCTCCTGGCGACCCTCGTGGTCGACGTGCCCGAGGGATCGGCAGTCGACGTCGACACCGCCGAGGACCTCGAGGCGGCGCGCCATAGGCTCGACCCGTGAAGGCGATCACCATCCCGCAGCCCGGCGACCCGTCCGCCCTCGTCCTGGCCGAGGTCCCCGACCCGCAGCCCGGCCCCGGGGAGGTCAGGGTGCGCGTCGCGGCGGCCGGGGTCAACCGCGCCGACGTCATGCAGCGGATGGGGTTCTACCCGCCACCCGCGGGGGCTCCGGAGTACCCCGGCCTCGAGGTCAGCGGCACCGTGGACCAGGTCGGCGACGGCGTCGAGGAGTGGCGCGTCGGCGACGAGGTCTGTGCGCTGCTCTCGGGGGGTGGCTACGCCGAGCTGGTGTGCGTGCCCGCCGGCCAGCTCCTACCGGTGCCGACCGGTGTCCCGCTGGCGGATGCGGCAGCCCTGCCGGAGGTCGTCAGCACGGTGTGGTCGAACGTGTTCATGACGGCGAACCTCCTTCCGGGGCAGACGTTCCTCGTGCACGGCGGGTCCTCCGGCATCGGGACGATGGCGATCCAGCTGGCCCGCGAGGTCGGGGCTCGTGTCGCGGTCACCGCCGGGTCGGCAGCCAAGCTGGAGGTGTGCCGCGAGCTGGGCGCCGAGATCCTCGTGAACTACCGCGAGCAGGACTTCGTCGAGGAGCTGCGCACCGCCACCGCTGGGGCCGGAGCGGACGTCATCCTCGACAACATGGGCGCGAAGTACCTCGCCCGCAACGTCGACGCGCTCGCCCCGAACGGACGGCTCGTGGTGATCGGGCTCCAGGGAGGCGTCAAGGCGGAGCTCGACCTCGGGCTGCTCATGCGCAAGCGGGCGGCGGTCATCGCCACCTCGCTCCGATCACGCCCCGCCGACGAGAAGGCGACCATCGTCGCGGCCGTTCGCGAACACGTCTGGCCGCTGGTCTCGGCGGGTCGGGTCAGGCCGGTGATCCACGGCCGCTACCCGCTGGCACAGGCGGGCGACGCGCACCGCGAGCTCGAGGCCAGCGGGCACGTCGGGAAGATCCTGCTGACCGTGAGCTGACGGTTGACCCCCTGACCCGCCGACCGCGTCGGCCAGAGTGGCCGCGCGCAACGGCGGCGTCTGCCACCCTGAGGCCATGAACGCAGTCGCCGCCGTGCTGGTCGCCGTCGTCGCCCTGATCCACGTCTACATCGTGGTGCTCGAGATGGCCCTCTGGACGACTCCCCGCGGACGGGCCGCCTTCGGCCTCACGCAGGAGTTCGCCGAGCAGACCCGGACGCTCGCCGGCAACCAGGGCCTCTACAACGGCTTCCTCGCCGCCGGGCTCCTCTGGGGCATCGTCGGCCCGGACCACCTGCGCTTCGGGTTCCAGGTGTTCTTCCTGCTCTGCGTCATCGTGGCGGGCGTCTACGGAGCTGCGACCGCCAGCCGCCGGATCCTGCTCGTCCAGGCAGTGCCCGGAGCCCTCGCACTGGCCGCGGTCCTCCTGGCCCGCTGACCCCGCGCGCCCTGGGCCGGTGGGGCAGGATGGTGGCATGACCCAGACGCCACACGAGCGTGACAGTGAGCCCGTCCCGACCGGCAACGGCGACCAGCAGCGAGTCGTGGTCGTGACCCAGGACGGCATGGGCGTCGCGCCCCACCGCGACGGTGAGGACGGACCCACCAACCCGGCCGACCTGGTGGAGCAGCCGGCCAAGGTCATGCGCATCGGCTCGATGATCAAGCAGCTGCTCGAAGAGGTGCGCAACGCTCCCCTCGACGAGGCCGGCCGGGCGCGGCTGGCCGAGATCCACCGTCGGTCGATCAAGGAGCTGGAGGACGGCCTGGCCCCCGAGCTGATCGACGAGCTCGAGCGGATTGCCCTGCCCTTCAACGAGAACGAACCTCCCACCGATGCCGAGCTCCGCATCGCACAGGCCCAGCTGGTGGGCTGGCTCGAGGGCTTGTTCCACGGGATCCAGACGGCGCTGTTCGCCCAGCAGATGGCGGCCCAACAGCAGCTCCAGCAGATCCGGCGGGCGCTGCCGCCCGGGCACGCCCACGAGGGCGGACCGGGCGTCGAAGGCATGCCGGGAGCACCCGGCATACCTCCTGGCCCCGGCGACAGCGGTCCAACCGGTCAGTACCTCTGAGCGAGCCGGTACGTTCAGCGGCATGAACGACTCGGTGCAGCAGCTGGCGGACGACTTCCACGACCACCGCATGCGGACGTCGCCCACCTGGGCACACATGCTCGGTGACTACCGGTTCGCCGACCAGTTCGAGGACGGCTCGCGGGCGGCGGAGGACGCCGAGACCGCTGCCCTGCGCGAGTTCGCCACCCGCGCCCGGGCCATCCCCGACGACGGCCTCGACGGACCGGACCGCGTCACCCGCGACATCATCGCCTTCGACGCGACCACGTCCGCCGACGTCGCTGAGACGCACCTGGCGGAGTTCGGGGTCGACCCCGTCTTCGGGATGCAGGTGGCCCTCGGCGTGACGGTCGCGGGGCTGTCGCTGCCGACCGCGGAGGTCGCCGAGGCCATGGTGTCCAAGTACCGGGGCATCGGCCGGAACATCCGCGAGTTCGCCGAGCGGCACCGCGAGGGCGTCGCCTCCGGCCGCACTCCGACCACCTTCGCCGTGGAACGCGCGATCGAGCAGGTGGAGCAGTGGCTGGCCACCCCGCTGGACGAGGACGTGCTCCTCACCTCCACGAGCGAGCCCCCGGCGGGCCTTGACGTCGAGGCCTGGCGCGGCCGTCTCACGCAGGTCATCGCCGCCGAGGTGCGTCCGGCCCTCGCGGCGTTCCGCGACGTGCTGCGCGACGAGGTCGCCCCGGTCATGCGCCCCGACGAGCAGTGCGGCCTGTCCTGGCTGCCGGACGGCGAGCAGACCTACGCCCGCCTCCTCGCCCGCGACACCACGACCTCCCTGACCGCCGCCGAGATCCACGAGATCGGGCTCGAGCAGATCGCCTCCCTCGAGGACGAGTACCGCACGCTCGCGCCGCCGGTGGTGGGCACCGACGACCTGCCGTCGATCTACCGTGCCCTGCGCGAGGACCCGGCCCTGCGGCACTCCAGCACCACCGACATCGTGGCCGCCTGCGAGGCGGCGTTCGCCAAGGCGCGCGGCGTCATGCCCCAGTGGTTCGACCGGCTCCCGGTCGCGGACTGCGTGGTGCGGGCGACCGACGTCGGCGCCGCCGCCTACTACTTCCCACCCGCGGACGACGGCAGCCGCGGCGGCACGTTCTACATCAACACGGCTGACCCGGCGCACTGGGGCCGCTTCGAGCTCGAGGCGCTGTCCTACCACGAGGGCATCCCCGGTCACCACCTCCAGCTGGCCATCGCCGGCGAGCTGACCGAGGTGCCGAAGTACCGCAAGTTCACGATCTTCAACGCCTACGCCGAGGGCTGGGGGCTCTACACCGAGCGCCTCGCCGACGAGATGGGGCTCTACACCAGTCCCCTCGAACGGCTGGGCATGCTCACGATGGACTCCATGCGTGCCTGTCGGCTGGTCGTCGACACCGGTGTGCACGCGATGGGGTGGAGCCGGCAGCGAGCCGTCGACTACATGGTCGCGAACTGCCCGCTCAGCGTGGGTGGGGTCAAGGCCGAGATCGACAGGTATGCCGTGACCCCCGGTCAGGCGTGCGGCTACATGATCGGTCGGCTGGAGATCCTGCGGATCCGCCGCGAGGCGCAGGGGCGCCAGGGGGACGCGTTCGACGTGAAGGCCTTCCACAACGCGGTCCTGGACGGTGGCAGCGTCCCGCTGGCCGTGCTCGACACGGTCGTCCGCGACCGCCTCCCCTGATCAGGCGCTCGGCTCGTCAGCCGACGGCCGGTCAGGCGACGGCTGCCGCGGCCGCCCGGCCCGCGGTGCGCCCGGAGAAGATGCAGCCGCCCAGGAAGGTGCCCTCGAGCGCCCGGTAACCGTGCATGCCACCGCCGCCGAAGCCGGCGACCTCGCCCGCGGCATACAGGCCGGGCACGGGCTCTCCTGACGCGGACAGGACCCGCGAGGAGAGGTCTGTCTCGAGTCCGCCGAGGGTCTTGCGGGTGAGGATGTTGAGGCGCACCGCGATGAGCGGACCGGCCTTCGGGTCGAAGATGCGGTGGGGGGTCGCCGTGCGGATCAGCTTGTCCCCACGGTAGTTTCGCGCTCCCCGGATGGCGGTCACCTGAGCGTCCTTGCAGAAGTCGTTGGCGATCTGCCGGTCGCGCTCGATGATCTGGCGTTCGAGGTGGGCCAGGTCCAGCGGGGCGTCCGGAGTGAGGGCGTTCATCTTCGCGACCAGGTCCTGCAGCGTGTCGGCCGAGACGAAGTCCGCCCCCTTGTCGAGGAAGGCCCGCACCGGCGCCGGCATGTCGGCCCGCGCCCGCCCGAGCACGTCCGTGACCGACTTGCCGGTGAGGTCGGGGTTCTGCTCCGACCCCGACAGCGCGAACTCCTTGCCGATGATCTTCTTCGTCAGGACGAACCAGCTGTGGTCGTGGCCGGTCTGCCGCAGGTGGGCCAGGGTGCCGAGGGTGTCGAACCCCGGGAACAGCGGCGCGGGGAGACGGTCACCGTTGCCGTCGAACCACAGCGAGCTCGGCCCGGGCAGGATGCGGATCGCGTGCGACGGCCAGATCGGGTCCCAGTTCTCGATGCCCTCCACGTAGTGCCACATGCGGTCGCGGTTGACCAGGCGGCCACCCGCGGCCTCGGTGATGGCGAGCATCCGGCCGTCGACGTGGGCCGGCACCCCGGTGAGCATGTGCTCGGGAGCCTTGCCGAGGCGCTTCGGCCAGTTCGCCCGGACGAGGTCGTGGTTGGCGCCGATGCCGCCGCTGGTGACGATGACGGCTTGGGCGCTGAGCTCGAACTCGCCCACGGCCTCGCGGCTGGTGGGCCGGCCGCGCTCGGCGCGGTCGTCGGCGAGCAGGGTCCCGCGCACCCCGGTGACCGCGCCGTCGCTGGTGACCAGCTCGTCGACCTGGTGGCGGTGCCTGAGCTCGACCCGGCCGGCCGCCACGTGCTCGGCGACGCGGCGCAGGAACGGAGCCAGCACCCCGGGCCCGGTCCCCCAGACGATGTGGAACCGCGGCACCGAGTTGCCGTGCCCGGACGCGGAGCCGTCGCCACGCTCGGCCCACCCCACGACGGGGAAGAACCGCATGCCCTGCTGGTGCAGCCAGGACCGCTTCTCACCGGCCGCGAAGTCGACGTAGGCCCGGGCCCACTGCGCGCCCCACTTGTCCTCGTCGTCGAGCCGGTCGAACCCCGCCGAGCCCTGCCAGTCCTGCCACGCCAGGTCGACGTCGTCCTTGATCCCCATCCGGCGCTGCTCGGGACTGTCCACCAGGAGCAGGCCACCGAACGACCAGTGGGCCTGGCCCCCGAGGTTGGCCGCGCTCTCCTGGTCCACCACGAGGACGCGGCGTCCTGCATCGGCGATCTCGGCGGCAGCGACGAGTCCGGACAGACCGGCTCCGACCACGATGACGTCAGCGTCCATGAGCCCAACCTACGGTCCGGTAACCTCGCCCGTCACGCGAACTGGTCCAGCCGACCGCCTTCGCTGCCCGTTACGGTGGAGAGGTGAGCACGCCCCCTGAGAGCCCACACCAGTGGCGGCGTGTGTCCCGGTGGCTGCTGCGGATCGGCGCGCTGCTGCTGCTCTTCGTGGCGTGCAACAGCGGTGGCGTGGCTGCGACCACGCTGTTCCCGAGCAGCGCCGAGACCCTCAACTACGGCGCCGACCTGCGGCTGTCACTGGACCCCCACGACGTGTCCGCCATCCAGAGCCCGACCATCTTCGGCGACATCCGGATGGACTTCTCCAGCCTCGTGCCCGCGCCCGGCGTGGTCGCAGAGGTGCACGTCAAGCCCCGCATCACCGACCTGCTCGCGCGCCCCAACGTCTCGGTCCGGTCGCTCCAGCCCGGTCCGCTCGAGCTGGAACGCGCTGCCCGGGTCGGCGCGATCGCGCTGGGCTGGCGGTTCGCGGCGGGTGCCCTCGTCGTCGCACTCCTCAGCCTCGGCGGGTATGCCGCGTGGCGGCGTCGCCGGCCGCGCGTGCGATGGAGCGCGACGGTCGCCTCGGTGTGGGTCGCCTCGTGCGTCGCGACGTTTGCCGTGGTCGGGCTGACCTACCAGCCAGAGCGGCTCGACAGCTTCACCACGACCGGCATCCTCGGGACGGTCCAGCGCAACGCCGACCTCCTGGAAGGCGTCGAGACACGGGCCCAGCAGGTCACGCCCTACCTCAAGAACCTGCTGGCCCTGTCCTCTGCCCTGCAGGACAAGTACCGCCCGCAGGTCCTCGACCAACCGGTGGCGGCGCGGATCCTGCTGGTGTCGGACATCCACGGGGCCAACCAGTACGCCCTCATGAAGACCATCGTCGACCAGGAGCGGATCGACGCGGTGATCGACTCCGGAGACCTGGTGAACTTCGGCAGCGCCACCGAGGCGGACGCCGCCGACCTCTTCAGTGGCATCGCCTCCCTCGGCGTGCCCTACCTGTTCGTCAAGGGCAACCACGACGCCCGTTCCGACGTCGACCGCGAGCTGCTGGACCGGCTGGCCCGTGTCAAGAACGTCGTGCTGCTCGAGCCCGATGCGCAGACCTACACGGTCGAGGGCATCCACGGGATCCGGATCGCCGGGTTCAACGACCCGCGGTGGTTCGGGGACGACAACACGAACAACGCCGCCAAGCAGAAGCCGGCCGCCGCGCGGTTCAACGCTGCGATGGCCGACCAGCCGGTCCCGGACGTCGTCGTGACGCACGAACCCGCGGCGGCGAGGGACGTGGCCAGGGCGGGAATCCGCATCAACGGCCACATGCACGCCGCTCTGCTCGAAGGGGCACGGATCGGGGTCGGCACCTTCACCGGCGGAGGACCCTTCAGCCACTTCATCGCCAGCGGGACCGTCGGCCCCAACGGGGACACGTCGGATCTTGGAGAGCTGACCGGCCAGCCGTCCGCGTTCGACATCGCGACGTTCGGCACCGACTGCCGACTCGCCTCCCTCACCCGGTACCAGTTCCGCAACGTCATCGAGGGTCGCCCCGCCTACGACGACGTGACCCTCATCAACGGGGCCCGGATCGAGGAGCGCGTGCCCGACCTGACGCCGCCGACCGGGCCGACCCGGCCGACCCGGCCGGCTGACGCCGCGGCGACCGCCGGCACCGCGACGCCGGCGCGGGCCTGCGCCTCGACCATGGAGCAGACCAGGGAGCGCGTGGCCATCCCCCCGGGGTGATCCACTCCTGCGGGTAAGAACTTGGCAAGTCTTCGTCCCGTTTCCTCCGGCAGCCCCCGACCCGGTCCTGCTGGCCCTACTGTGCGATCACGGATCCAGCGGAGCACGGGGAGATGTCGATGGCGATGACTCGGACGTTCGGCGCGGTGGCAGCACTCGGCGCCGCGGCCGCCTTCGCTCTCCCGGCGGCCCCCGCCCAGGCCGCGGGCTCCTACGTGGCGCTGGGCGACTCGTACGCCTCCGGCACGGGCACCCGGACCTACCTCCGCGACGGCACCACGTGCCAGCGCTCGGTCTACGCATACCCGTCACTCATCTCGGCGAGCAAGGGGCTGACCCTGAACTTCCGGGCCTGCTCGGGCGCCACGGTCGCCGATGTGACCAACACCCAGCTGAGCGCCCTCAGCTCGGCGACGACGCAGGTCTCGATCTCCGTCGGCGGCAACGACGCGGGATTCGCCAGCGTCCTCACCGAGTGTGCGAAGCCCGGGTGGATGAGCAACTGCAACGGGGCCATCGACGGCGCTCAGTCCATCATCACCGGCACGCTGCCGGCCAGGCTCTCCACGGTGTTTGCCGCGATCAGGGCCAAGGCACCGAACGCCAAGGTCGTCGTCGTCGGCTACCCGCGGATCTTCCAGGGCGAGGACTGCAACGCCTTGACCTGGTTCTCCCCCGCCGAGGAGACGCGGCTGAACCAGACGGCCGACCTGCTCAACAGCAAGATCTCGGCGCAGGCGAGCGCCAAGGGGTTCATCTTCGCGAACCCGACCAGCCGCTTCCTCGGCCACGCCGTGTGCGACCCCGTCGAGTGGCTCAACGGACTCTCCAACCCCGTCGGTGAGAGCTACCACCCCAACGTCGCCGGCCACCGCGACGGCCTCGCCCCGCTGGTCAGCACCCCGCTGACCGGCAGTGCGTTCACGAGCACCACCGCCACCCTGCGCACGGCAGCCGCGTCGGCGGACCGCCTCGCCAGCCAGCAGCGACGCTTCGCGACAGCCGACGCGTCCATCGTTCCCGAGCAGTTCCGGCTGCCCGACCTGACCACCGCGGCCGCCAGGGCCGCGGCCCGGCGCGCGGGGGTCGACCTCGGTTCACGCGCCAGCATCGACTCCGCCGACCGCGCCTGGTCGCAGCGTCAGGCCGCGCAGTACGCCACCCGCTGACGACGGTGGGGTGAACCCTCAGGCGCGCCCGTGGGCGGCACGGCTGCGACGGCTGAGGGAGTCGACGATGACCGCGAGCAACAGGACGCCCCCGGTGATCATGTAGCGCTCCGGAGAGCCCAGGTTGACCAGGCTCAGCCCGTTGGAGATCGACTGGATCACCAGGATGCCCAGCAGCGCGGAGTAGGCCGACCCGCGACCACCGAACAGCGAGGTGCCACCGATGACCGCCGCGGCGATCGCGTTGAGGTTGGTGTCCACGCCGCCGCTGGCCTGGTTGGCCGACGCGAGGCGTCCGGCCGCGAGCAGTCCACCGAGTGCGGCGAGCGTGGAGCAGAACACGAAGACCGAGACGTAGACCCGCTTGACGTTGATGCCGGCCCGGCGAGCGGCCTCGACGTTGCCACCGATCGCCAGCACCGAACGACCCCACCGGGTGCGGCGGATCACGAAGTCGAAGATGACGACCATCGCGACGAACAGCAGGAACATGTAGGAGACCCCGCGGTCGCGGTTGAGCACGTACACCGGGATGCCCAGCAGGAGCAGGATCGCCACGGCGCGGGCTGCGAGCGTCATCAGGGGCGTCGTCGAGAGGCCTGCGGCGGTGCGGCGCTGGTTGGCCCGCCACCGGGTCGCGAGGTAGGCGACGACGACGAGGACGACCAGGACGTAGGAGACCGCGGTGGACAGGAAGCTCGCCTGGGCGAACTTCACCAGCCCGGAGTCGAACGGGATGTTGATCGACCCCTCCTTGCCGAGCACCTTGAGCTGGAGGCCGAGGAACGCCAGCAGCCCGGCAAGGGTGATGACGAAGCTGGGCACCCCGAAGCGGGTGTAGAGCAGGCCGTAGAGCGAGCCGATGACTGCACCGGCCACCAGGGACGCGAGGATCGCGAGCGGCAGGGCCCAGCCGTGCCCGACGAAGCCGACCGCCAGGATCGCCGCCGAGAGGCCACTGATCGAGCCGACCGAGAGGTCGATCTCACCCAGCAGCAGCACCAGGACGATGCCCAGCGCGATCGTGCCCGTGGCGGCGCTCTGCTGGGTGAGGTTGACGAGGTTGCGGCTCGAGAGGAAGGCGTCGTTCTCGTAGGCGAAGACGCCCCAGATGACGACGAGGCCGACGACGACCGGCAGGGACCCCAGGTCTCCGCCGCGCAGCCTCGAGAGGAACACGCGCACGAGGCCGCCGATGCCCTGCGAGGCGATGAGGCGCTCATCCTGGAGGTCGGCGGGGAGGGCGGCCGTCGCGTCGAGCGTCTGAGCCTCGGGGGTGGGGGTCGGGGTGCTCATGACTGCTCCTCCGTGATGGTCGTGGGGGCGGCAGCGGAGGTGGCACTCGAGGTGTCAGCCGGACCCCCGCGACGGGCGGCGCGCTCGGAGACGGCGTTGGTCGTGGCGCCGGTGATGGCGGCGATGATCTCCTGGCTGGTGGTCTGGCTGACGTTGAAGGTGCCGTTGTTGCGGCCGAGCCGCAGCACCGAGACCCGGTCGGCGACAGCCATCACGTCGGACATGTTGTGGCTGATGAGGATGACGCCGAGGCCGTTCTCCCGCAGGCGTTCCACGAGGTTGAGCACCTCGGCGGTCTGCGCGACGCCCAGCGCCGCCGTCGGCTCGTCGAGCATCACGACCTTGGGGGCGCCGAGCAGGGAGCGGGCGATGGCGACGGTCTGCCGCTGGCCACCGGACAGGCTGGCCACCGGGATCCGCACGGAGGGGATCTTGGCGCTGAGCTGGCGCAGCAGCCGCCAGGACTCCTGCTCCATGGTCACCTCGTCGAGGGCCCGGCCGCGGTACAGCTCGCGACCCAGGAACAGGTTGGCGACGACGTCGAGGTTGTCGCAGAGGGCGAGGTCCTGGAACACCGTGGCGATGCCGAGGCCCTGGGCCTCGGCCGGGCTGGCAACGCTCGCGGCCGTGCCGTCGAAGGTCATCTGCCCTTCGTCGGGGGTGTAGACCCCCGCGATCGTCTTGACCAGCGTGGACTTGCCCGCGCCGTTGTCACCGACGAGCGCCACGACCTCCCCGGCGTGCACGTCGAAGTCGATGTCCTTGAGTGCTTGCACGGCGCCGAAGCGCTTGGAGATGCCGGTCAGCGCCAGGACGGCCGTCGTCGGCGGCGAGAGGGTCGCGGTCATGTCAGTCCTTCGATGGTTCGGTGGGCCGGAGCGGGTGCGGGTCCCGTGGCGGACCGGGTCCGTCGTGCCGGTATGCCGCGTGCGCCGGCGGGTGGGAGCGGCGCGGAGGCGCTGCTCCCACCCGCTGGTGCGGGGTGCGTCAGCTCAAGCCTGCCTTGGCGCAGGCACTCGCGAAAGCACCGGTGCAGATGTCGGTGATCTTGTAGACGCTGTCCTTGAGGATCGTGTCCTTGACCTTGTCCTTGGTGACCGCGATCGGGGTGAGGATCGTCGAGGGCACACCCTGGGTGTCGACGGTCGACGTGGGCTTCTGCTTGTTGGCCAGCGCGAGGGCTGCCTTGGCTGCGGCCTCTGCCTCCGGCGGCACCGGCTTGTAGATCGTCATGGCCTGGTCCCCGGCGAGGATCCGCTGGATGGCGGCGAGCTCGGAGTCCTGCCCGGTGACGGGGGGCAGCGGGTTGACGCCGCCGGCCTTGAGGGCGGCGATGGCGCCACCGCCGGTGCCGTCATTGGCCGCGTAGACACCGACGAGGTTGCCCTTGACGGCCGAGATCTGGCCCTCCATCCACGCCTGGGCCTTGTCGGGGCTCCAGTCCGGGGTGTCGTACTCGGCGGCGATCTTGAAGCCGCTGGAGTCGAGGACGCTGTGGGCGCCCTTCTTGAACGACGCCGCGTTGGGGTCGGTCGGCGAGCCGTTGATCATGACGATGTCGCCCGAGGTCTTGCCGTTGGCCTTGATGGTGTCCACGAGCGTCTGGGCCTGGATCTTGCCCACCGTCTCGTTGTCGAAGGAGACGTAGTAGTCCGCGCCGGCGATGAACCGGTCGTAGGCCACCACCGGGACGCCCTGGGCCTTGGCGCTGGCGACGACCGAGGCTGCGGCCTTGCCGTCCACCGGGTCGAGGACGAGCACGTTGGCGCCCTGGGTCAGCGCGGCCTCAGCCTGCTGCTGCTGCTTGGCAGGGTCCTGGTCGGCGTTGCTGTAGATGATCGTGCAGGACGCGCAGTCCTTCTTGACGGCGGCCTCGAACAGCGGGCGGTCGAAGGTCTCGTAGCGGGTCGTCTTGGACTCGGGCAGCAGGAGGGCGATCTTCTTGCCGCCGCCGCCACCACCACTGGACGAGCTGCTACCGGAACCGGTGCTGCCGCTGTTGCCACAGGCGGCAAGCGACGCGAGGCCGAGGCCAGCCACGAGAGCGGCCCCGGCGAGACGAATGGAACGGGTGGGCATAGCTGAACTCCCTTGGTCAGGCGCCGACAACCACGTTGGTGCGGGCGTGCACCTGAGTTAAGCGCGACCTACCCTTGACGTCAAGAGTTGAATTCAAGAAATGGATACGGCGGTCGCCAGCACACCCGCGCCGGCAGGCAGCAGAGCCGCTGCGGACACCAGGGCGCCGACCACGTCGGCGTCCATCTCGAGCTCGCTCTCGCGCAGCACCACGGAGGCCGCGGCGCTCGGGATGGCGCATCGCTCGAGCGAGGCGCGCATCGGGCTGAGGATGATCGAGCCCACCCTGGACAGCTGGCCACCGAGCACGATCACCTCGGGGTTGAGCAGGTTGACCAGGCCCGCGACGGCGACCCCGAGGTGCCGACCGGCATCCTCGAGCACGCGCCGACAGCCCGGGTCCCCGTCGAGCGCGCGGGTGATCACGTCACGCAGGCTCAGCGGTCCGTGCGAGGAGGCCAGCGCGTCGAGCAGCCCGCGGGCTCCGATGTAGGTCTCCAGGCACCCCCTGTTGCCGCAGCGGCAGACGGGCCCGTTCTCGTCGATCGTGAGGTGCCCGATCTCCCCGGCCGTGCCCGCAGCGCCGCGGAACAGGTCGCCGTCGAGGATCAGGCCGGCCCCGACGCCATAGGACAGCTTGATGTAGACGCCGTGCTGAACTCCTTGCAGCACACCGCATCTGAGCTCGCCCAGGGCCGCCAGGTTGGACGTGTTGTCGACCGCCACGGGCGCCTGGATGCGGCCCTGCATCTCGGCTGCCACGGCCACCCCCCGCCAGCCGGGCAGGATGCTCTCGCTCCCCACCTGACCTGAGACGGAGTCGACCGGGGCGGGGATGCCCACGCCCACCGCGCGGACGTCCGCCATGGTCTTGCCGGCCTTCTCCACCAGGTCGAGCAGCAGCCGGGACGCCCGGTCCATCCCCTCGTCGGCGGCGTGGTCGGCGGGCAGCGGCATGCGCTGGCGGCCGATGATGTCGCGCGGGCTCGTGCCCAGCGCCACCCGCACGTCGCGGTCGCCGAAGGCGATCCCGGCGATGAGCGTGCTTCCCGTGGCCAGCGAGACCAGCACGGCCCGACGACCGTTCCTGATGCTCGGCTCGAGCTCGACCGCCCCCGAGGTGTCCAGCTCCTTGACCATGTTGGAGACGGTCGCGGGACTGAGCCCGGTGAACCCGGCGATCTCCACCTGGGTCATCGCACCCTGGTCGCGGAGAGCCTCCAGGACGCGCAGCCTGTTGGCTTCACGCAGGGATGCCTGCGAGCCGGGGGCCGCCTGGGATGGATTCACGGCCTAAACATAAAGGGTGACGCGGTCAAACGGTAGGGATGACTGAGAGGCCGTGCCCGAACGCGAACAGCGGGTCGTCGTAGCCGGGGACGTCCTCGCCGTGCCGGCGGACCTGCTCCATCGAGCGCGGCAGGTCGAAGGGCAGCCGGCCCACCGGCGCGATCGTGCAGGTCAGGGCATCGACCAGCGCCGCGTCGCTCGTGCCGTAGCTGCCGACGAGGGCGCTCGCCAGCGGCAGCAGGGGGGTCAGGACGGCGGGTCGGTCCAGGACGACGTCGATCACCAGCGGGCAGTGCGCCGCGATCCGGGCCAGGCGAGACGCCAGACCGGGCTGGAAGTCGAGCGACCCCTGGTGGAACCACGACTCGAGGAAGAGGTCGGACCTCGGGTCGAACGGCGCCATCAGCCGCACCAGCGCGACGTCGGCGTCCTCGGGCCGGTCGACCTGCTCACCCAGGGCTGCGACCGCGTCCGCGGAGATGTTCTCGGCATAGACCCGCTGGTCCCGGGCGAGCGGGAGCACCGGCGGGCGCCCGTGCGCACCGTTCTGGAGGACGGTCACCGACCGTGCCTGCGCGGCATACCCGGCATCGCGAAAGTCCTTGCGCCCCACGGTCTGCGCGGCGGCGTCCTCGTCGACGAACGGGTCGTCGAACAGGCCGAGCCGGAACTTCACGGCGAGCAGCCGTCGCACCGACTCGTCGATGCGCGACTCGCTGACCCGGCCCTGCGCCACGAGCTCGAGGAGGAGCTCGACACACTCCTCGCCACCGAACTGGTCCGCACCGGCCTCGATGATCAGCTCCATCCGGGCCGCCGGGTCGAGGTGCTCGACCCCCCAGGCCCGCGCCGGCAGCACCTGGTCGCCCACGTGGTTGTCGTTGACGAGCTCCCAGTCGGTGACGACGACCCCGTCGTAGCCGAGGGTGCCGCGCAGCAGCCCCGTGATGATCTGCTTGTTGAAGCCGAACCCGACCTCCTCGATCTTCTCGCCGTCGATGTCGAGCGCGATGGGCATCCCGTAGTACGGCATGATCGCCGCGGTCCCGGCCGCGATGATCGGCGGGAACGGCTTGAGGTGGTCGGCGAACCGGTCTCCGGGGTAGACCTGCTCGCGGCCGTAGGGGAAGTGCGCGTCCTCCCCGTCCTTCTGCGGCCCGCCGCCGGGGAAGTGCTTGCTGGTGCAGGCGACGCTGCCGGCGCCGAGCGAATCCTGTTGGAAACCCTGCAGATACGCGACAGCCAGCTCGGTCACGAGGTCTGGGTCCTGGCCGAACGTGCCCGACTGGCGCGCCCACCGGGGCTCGGTGGCGAGGTCGAGGGTTGGATGCAGCGCGGCACGGATGCCGACGGCGCAGTACTCCTGGCGGGCGATGTCACCGAACTCGCGGACGAGGGCGGCGTCGCGCAGCGCAGCCAGCCCGAGGGACTCGGGCCACTGCGAGAACGCCTTGGCGGCGAACGAGGCGCCGGCGTTCTCGATGAAGGCGTGCCGCGGGTCCGTGGAGATCGTGACCGGTATGCCGTGCGGGGCCTGCTCGGCGATGGCCTGCAGCGCGTTGTGCCAGCGCGCGGCCATCCGGGCGTCGTCGAGGGCGTGGACGTTGAAGTGCGTGAGGTGCTTGCGGAGCACCACCTCGGAGGTGCCCGACTTGCTGATGTCCCCCGGCGCCTCCTTGACCGTGCCGTCGGCACCGGCCTCGATGACGGTCTGGAACATCAGGCCGACCTTCTCCTCCAGCGACAGTCGGGGGAGCAGGTCGGCGACCCGCTCCTCGACGCTGCGTCGAGGGTCCTCGAACGGGTCCATGCGGCCGTTCCCGTTGAGGTCGCGGTACTCGACTCCCTCAGGGCTGGTCTTCCTGACCGGGTGCATGGGGTCGGGTCCTCTCGGTCGTATCTGTCGCTGGGGTCTGTCGCGGGGTCCGTCGGTGTCCGGCGTCGTGCCCCCCGGGGCCCTCCAGGAGGGCGCCCGGGGGCACACGACGACGGGGGTCGGCTAGGCGATGCCTGCGCTGAACTCTTCCATACCGATGACGGGACGGATGGCGCGCTCCACGGCGGGAGTGCTGAACGCGCGACGAATCACGTTGTCCGACAGCACATTTCCGATGGAGCCCATCACCATCGCCTGGTCGAGCGAGAGGTACCGACGCGCGATGGTGCCGGATCGCACGGCGACCGCGTCGAAGAAGCCACCCGCGCCGTAGGCCTTGAGCTCGTGTTGGATCTGCGCCAGGTTGGCGAAGGCGGTGTCGGGCTCGTGCATCATCGCGAGGAAGGACGCATGGGGGGTCACGACACCGTCGCCGAAGGTGGGGTGCGGGTTCGTCCCGGCACGACACTCTCCGAAACCTGCGTCGACGTTGGTCTTCTCCCGGTCGGAGAAGTACCCGTCGGGGTTCATGCCCAGCTGGTCGAGGCCGTACTCACGGTAGTTGGCGAACGGGTCACTGGCCGGCGAGAAGCCCCAGTAGCCGTACCCCGCCTCGAGGAGCCCGTGCTCGCGCTGGGCGCGGACGTGCAGCGGGTGGTTCAGCCCCCACGACCGCGGCGCCCAGCTCGACTCCGGGACGAACATGTCGGGCATGAGCTCCTCGAACATGCTGCCACCCCAGCCGGGCACGATGTTCATGCCACGGTAGGTGTAGGCACCCTCGAAGACGTCGATCCCCAGGTAGCTCCGGTGCTGGCCCACGGGCTTGCTCTCCGGCCAGGACCAGTCACAGGTGTCGGGGAAGGTCCGCCACATGGCGAAGTACTGCTTGGCCGGAATCTGCCCGGTCAGGATCCCGAGGTAGGAGGTGATCCGGGTCTCGGACACCGTGGTGTCGTAGTGGTGGTTGGTGTACCAGACGTCCGGCCCGATGCCGATGTGGTTGCCCGTGTAGCCGGAGAACCCGGGCGGCGGCGGCGCGTCGTAGAAGCCACCGTGGATGAGCCCACCGGGTCGCACCCCCGGGTGGGAGGTGTCGGCGTCGTAGAACATGTCCCAGCGCATCCGGCCGAACAACCGACTGGCCAGCGGCGCCGCGCCCCGGTCGGACGTCATGACGACCCGCAGGGCCGCCCCGAGCCAGCCGTTGTCCACGCTCGACAGGAACGGGTAGACGCGGTTGCCGTCGGTGGGCCACTTCGTGATGACGTCGCCGCTCGCCTCGTCGTACCAGTTGTAGTACATGCCGCTCGGGGTGTGGTGCTTCATGCGCAGCAACGTGTGCAGCGTCTGGACAAGGCGCCGGGTGCACTCACCCCTGGAGATGATCCCGAGCTCCCGGGCGACCACGGTGGACCACATGTAGCCGCCGATGTTGGTCGGGGAGGTGTAGCCCGAGCGGTCCTTCGCAGCCAGGGACTCCGGGATGTTGTCCCCGGGAAGACCGGTCTTCTCGTCGGTCATGGCGACGAGGCTGTGCCACGTGTCGGCGGCCCAGGTGTGCAGCCGAGCCGACCGCGCGGCGTACGCGCTGCCAGGACGGAGGTGTGCCGGTGCGGCAGACGCCGCGGACGAGGCGCGGCTGGCCGTGAAGCCGGTCGCGGCCACGGCGGTGGCTCCGACGAGCAGCTGCCTGCGGGAGGGGCTGGGCAGGGTGAGGGAGGAGGTGCTGGCCATGGGTGAGGCTCCAATCAGGGTGTGGGTCCTGCGCCGGCGAGTGGTGCGTCGTGCTGCCGGCTACGGCGGTTTCGTGATCGGTCACTTGATGCCGGTCGTCGCGATCCCTTCGATGAAGCGACGCTGGAAGACGAGGAAGACGAGCAGCACGGGCACGACCACGACGGTGGCGCCGGCGAGCAGGAGCCCGTACTGGGTGGAGTTCTGGCCGGTGGAGTAGAGCGCGAGCGCCACCGGCAGCGTGTAGTGCTGCTCCTGCTGGGCCACGACCAGCGGCCACAGGAAGTTGTTCCAGCTGCCGAGGAAAGTGAGGATCCCCAACGTGGCCAGGGCGGGCCCGGCCAGCGGCAGGAAGATCCGCGTGAAGATGCGCAGCTCACCTGCCCCGTCCACGCGTCCCGCGTCGAGCAGGTCGCGCGGCAGGCCCAGGAAGAACTGCCGCATGAGGAAGACCCCGAACGGCGTCACCAGGAACGGCAGGATCAGTCCGGGCAGGCTGTCGATCAGACCGATGTTGGCCACGAGGACGAACAAGGGCACGAACGTCACGACGCCCGGGATCATCAGCGTTGCCATGACCACGCCGAACAGCGCCTTCTTGCCCTTGAAGCTCAGCATCGCCAACGCGTAGCCGAGCATCGAGCAGAAGAGCAGGTTGCCCGCAGTCACGGCGACTGCCACGACCGTCGAGTTGAAGAAGTACTGCTTGAAGTTCAGTCGGGAGAACAGCTGGGTGTAGTTGTCCAGGGTCGCCGTCTGGGGCCACCAGGTCGGGGGGTTCTGGAGCAGCTCGCCCTGGGTCTTGAAGCTGCCCAGGACCATCCAGGCGAACGGAGCGACGACGGCGACCAGCATGACGGTCAGCAGGGCGTAGAGCCACCAACGGCCGCGGGTGTGTGCACTCATGACGACCTCACGTGTTGTCACGCAGCAGGCGGAACTGGATGGCAGCCACGATCGCGATGACGACGAAGATGATGTAGCTCATCGAGGCCGCATAGCCGTAGTTGCCGAAGCCGAACTGCTTGTAGGTGTACATGGACATCGAGATGGTGCTGTTGAGCGGACCTCCGCTGGTCATCACGAACGGCTCCTCGAAGAACTGGAGGTAGCCGATCGACGTCGTGACCGACACGAAGAGCATCGTCGGCCGCAGCATCGGCAGCGTGATGTGCCGGAACCGTTGCCACGCACCGGCACCATCGATCGCGGCGGCCTCGTGGAGCACCCAGGGCACGCCCTGCAGGCCCGCCAGGAAGATGATCATGGCCGTGCCGAAGTTGCGCCAGGAGGCCATCAGGATCAGGCCGGGCATCGCCCAGTTCGGGTCGCCGAGCCAGTTGGGCCCGGGGATGCCGACCCAGCCGAGCACCGTGTTGATGAGGCCGAAGTCCTGCTGGAGGAGGAACCGCCAGACCACGGCCACCGCCACGATCGAGGTGATCACGGGGAGGTAGAAGCCGAGGCGGAAGGCCGACCGGAACCGGGTGATCCCCTTGTCCAGCGCCACCGCCGCCGCCAGGGCGATCCCGAGCGTGAGGGGCATGCCGATCAGCACGAAGTAGGCGGTGTTGAGGGCCGCCTTGCGGAAGACCGGGTCGGCGAAGGCCTTCGTGAAGTTGTCGAAGCCCACCACGTTGACCGAGAACGGGCTCCTCAGGTCGCGGGACTTGGTGTCCGTGAAGCTCATGAAGAGCGACTGGAGCACCGGCCACGCGGTGAAGACCAGGAACAACAGGCAGAACGGCAGGGCGAGCGTCCACGCGGCCCGCCCCTCCCGCACGGCTCGCATCCCGGCGCCTCCCCGGCGGGGGGACGGGCTGGTGTGGCCCGTCTCCCCGCGCGGGGTCACCTCGGTGGTGGTGGCCATGGCTACTGGCCGGTGCCGATCGAGTCAGCCTGCTGCTGCACCGTCTTGAGGGCAGCAGCCGGGTCGGCGCCCTGCTTGGTGACCTTCTCCATCTCCGTGTCGAAGCTGGCGATGACCTGCTCCCACGAGGGGAAGCTCGGCGGGGCCTGGGCGGTTTCGAGCTGCTTGCCGAAGGTGGCGAGCTTGGTGTCGGCGCTGATGGCCGGGTCCTGCCAGGCGGACTTGACTGCCGGGAGGTCGGTCGAGGACTGGTACCACTTGACCTGGGTCTTGGGGTCGCTCAGCCACTGGATGAACTTCCAGGCGGTGTCGCGCTGCTTGGACTTCTTGAAGACCACGAGGTCGGAGCCGCCGACGAACGACGACGACTTGACCTTGGCGGGCACCTGCATGACGTCGTACTTGTCCTTGAAGCCGGCGCCACCGACCTTCTCCACGGCCGACATCTCCCACGGGCCGGAGATGAACATCGGCACCTTGCCGCTGACGAAGTCGGGCTCGGTCGTCGGCGTGGCCGGAGCGGCCTTGTTCGAGATGCCGTCGGTGAAGTAGCTCTGGTAGTACTTCACGGCGTCGAGGACCTGCGGGCTGTCGAAGTTGTATCCCTTGCCGCCGTTCTTGGTGAGGTCGGCGCCGTTCGACCACGCGAACGGCATGATCGACTGCCAGGAGCCCTGGCCACCGGCCTGGAACCCCATGCCCCACTTGGCCCCGGCCTTGGTCTGCATCGCCTTGGCCATCGCCTTCAGGCCGGCCCAGTCGGTCGGGGGCGTGGTGATCCCGGCCTTCGCGGCGAGGTCCTTGCGGTAGTAGACGAGACGCGTCTCGACGTACCACGGGACACCGAAGGAGGTGCCCTTCACCTCGGTCGACTTCTGCGCGCCGTCGTAGAACGCGGACTTGTCGATCGACGGGGGCGTCGGGTCGAGCGCGTCGTTGCCGGCGAACTCACCCATCCAGGTGGTGCCGACCATCGCGGCATCCGGCGTCGTGCCGGCCGTGATGGCGGTCGTGAACTTCTGGTAGGCCGCGTCCCAGGGGATCGCGGTCACGTTGACCTTGGCGCCGGGGTTGGCGGCCTCGAACTCCTTGGCCAGCGTGGGGAGCTTGTCGCCCTCCGCACCCATCGCCCAGACGGTGATGGTGCCGGTGGCCTTGCCAGAGCCGACGTTCTTCCCTGTCTCGCTTGCTGTCGAACCACTGCCACCACGGCCGCAGGCCGTCAGGGTCAGCGCGGTGGCGGCGATCGTCGCGACCGCCACGGCGGAGGTGCGTCTCATCGGGTTTCTCTCTTTCATCGGGGAACAGGTGAAACAGCAGTTGTGCGTCGGTGCGGCGTCCGGTCAGGGGTGCCGCGCGGCCGGCTCAGCCGGGGTCTGCTCGGGGCGGGCAGCCGCAGGACGACCGGATCACCACGCTGGTCGGGATGACCTGTGGCTCCACTCCGACGACTGCCCCCGTGATGCGCTGGTGCAGCCGGTCGGAGGCGATCGCGCCGAGCTCGCGGACGGGCTGGCGCACGGTGGTCAGGCCCGGCTCCACGTACCGAGCCGTCATGACGTCGTCCCAGCCGACGATGGCCAGATCGCCGGGGACAGTTCTGCCGCCCTCGCGCAGTCGCTTCATCACGGCAAGGGCGAGCTCGTCGTTCGCGCAGACGAGGGCGTCGGCCGACAGGTCCCCGGCCAGCATCCGCTCGGCGAAAGCGGTGCCGTCGCGCTCCCGCAAGGGGATCCGCACCGGCTCGGCGGCGACGCGGCGAGCCGACTCGTGGGCGGCGACGAAGCCGGCATACCGGTCTCGGACGTCGGGGCCGGAGGCCGGGTCGCCGAGGAACAGGACCTGGGTGCGACCGTGCCTCAGCACGTGACTGGTGATCTCGGCGGCGCTCCCGGTGTTCTCCGAGGTGACGCTGTCGACGTCGGGACGGGGGTCACCGGCAATGAGGACAACGGGTTTGGAGCCGTGCAGCGCCGTGACGGTGTCCTCCGGGATGGCCGCGGAGCCCAACATGGCCAGGCCGTCGACGCGGGTCGCCAGCTTGCGGACGGCGCGGACGAGGTCGTGCTTGCCCTCGGCCAGCATCAGCACGACGCTCTGCCCGAGCTCGGCGGCGCGGGACTCGAAGCCCATCAGCAGCTCGGAGTAGTAGGGACCGGACAGCTCGGGGAGGACCAGGCCGTGGGCTTCGTGATGGCGGACCGCGAGGCTGCGGGCGGCGGCGAGGGGCACGTACCTGAGCTCGTCGGCCGCCTCGAGGACCCGCCGACGGGTCTTCTCGGAGACTGCCGTCGAGCCCTGGAGGACCCGGGAGACAGAGGCGATGGAGACGCCAGCACGCTCGGCGACGGAGTAGATCGTCGTCCCGCTGGTGGGTGTCTGGCCGGTCGCCACAGGTCTGCCTTCCTCGTTGAAAGCGCTTACATCTGAGAACGACCATGCCAGCGTCAGGCGATTAGCGCAAGAGGTACCGCTCGTGAGGGTTGTCCTGCGAAGCCCCAATTGACCGGCTGCGAGGGTCAGGCAGGATGGCCGGTATGAGCTATCCACCGCCCCTCTACGACGGCATCAGCGGCGAGGTCAGTGCCACTGTCCGTCTGGCCGACAGCGCGCCAGATGTCTTGTACCCCAACGGAAACCGGGTCCACTACCTCTCGACCGGTGAGTCGACGGGCGGCCTGTTCGGCCTCTACCGGTGGGAGTTCGCCGGCCCGCCCAGCGGTCCGGATGCGCACTTCCACAAGACCCTGGCCGAGTCGTTCTACGTCCTGTCCGGCGAGGTCAGCATCTTCGACGGGAAGAGGTGGAACCGCAGCCGCCCGGGCGACTACGTGCACGTCCCGCCCGGTGGGCTGCACGGCTTCCGCAACGAGTGGGGCCCCGCCTCGATGTTGCTGCACTTCGCGCCGGGCGCACCCCGCGAGGCCTACTTCGAGGGCCTGGCCCGCGTCGCGGCCGGCGAGACCATGAGCGCCCAGGAGCGCGACGAGTTCATGCGGCACCACGACAACTACTGGGTGGACTGACCCACCGCTGCTGCGATCTGGAGGCGGATGGCGAGTCGGACCGTCGGGTCGTCCAGGTCGAGACCGGCGAGGTCGGCGATGCGGGCCATCCGGTAGCGCATCGTGTTGGGGTGCACGTGGATCGAGTGGGCAGCGCGGGTCGGGGCCCCGGGGTGGTCGAGCCAGGCGGCCAGGGTCAGCAGGTAGTCGCTGTGGTGCTCGGCGTCGTGGTCCCGCAGCACCTCCATCGGCCCGAGCGGATCTCCCACCAGCGTGCTCGCGGCCCTGGCGACGGTGACCTCGGCCCACACCTGCTCGTGCGTGGCCACCGCCGTCGCCGGGTCCACGACCCGGTCGGCCTCCTGCGCCTCGCCCCGCGAGCGCTGGAGCTCCCCCGGTCCGTATGCCGTGCGGCCCGCGCGCGCCGTCAGCGCCCCGGTCTCGTCGCCCACCTGCGCGACGACCGCAGTCAGCCAGCCCCAGGCGCCCGGCGAGTCGTCGACGGCATCCCGCACCACGGCATACACGCGGCCGTCGAGGTCGGCGAGCAGCGGCTGGTTCCACGCGTGCCGGCGGCAGACGGACTCCCACAGGTCGAGCAGGCGGGTGGCGTCGCCCTCCCCGCCGAGCACGACGACGCGCCACGGGCCGGGAGGCAGCCAGTCCTCGGCGCCCGCGACGTTCCCGGAAAGGACCCCGCGCAGGCGGTCCGCCGCGACCCGCCGCGAGAGGTCGGCCTGGGCACGCAGCCGCAGCAGGTGCAGGGCGACCACCGAGGAGGTCTGGACGAGCTCGCCGACGAGGGCGGCGGGTGGGCGTTCCTCGACCACGGCCCAGATCGAGCCCAGCCACTCACCACCCGCACGCACCGGGATGACGAGGCGGGGCTTGGTGCCGCCCGAGGCCGGGACGAAGACGGGTTCGGCGGAGCGGGCCAGCCGGCGGAAGACTCCTTGGGCCCGCAGGCTCGCGAGCACCTCGTCGGGCACCCGGCGGCCCACGATGGTGGAGACTCGAGCCGGGTCGGTGAGGTCCTGTCGTGAGGAGTAGGCGAGCACTCGGGACTGGGCGTCCTCGATCGTGACGGGGGCGTCGACCAGCGCGGCCGCGGCGTCGGCGAGCGCGAACAGGTCGTCCTGCACCGGCGCGTCACCGCGCCGACCCGGTCCGACCGCCGCCCGGTCGATGACGCCACGGAGCAGCCAGACGAGGTGGGCCCAGGACGCCTGCTCGGCGAGCTCGACGAGGGCGATCCCGCTCCTGCGTGCCCGGTCACGGACGGTGCGGCGCCGGGCGATGCTGCGCCGCAGGACCACGCCGCCGGCTCCGGCCGTCGCAGCACGGCGCACCAGGTCGGCCGCGGCCTCCGCCGACTCCACACCCACCCCGAGGACCAGGTCCCCCGGCTGCCCGACGATCCCCTGACCCGGTTCGGCGATCGTCAGGTCGTCGACCTCGGCGCCGTCCCGCTCGACCCCCAGGGCGAGCAGGCCACCGAGGGTGGCCACGAGATCGGTCACGGCGAGCACCCGACCAGCATGCCTGTGCTTGTGTCGGGGGCACAAGTCAGTCGGTGATGTTCGTGCTGTCGGGACAAGGCGGCATACCTCACGCACTGTCACGCTCGAACCATGGCTCCCATCACCGCAGCAGGTCTCCCCGTCCCCCAGCGCGTCGCTGTCGTCGGCGCCGGCATGGTCGGTCTGTCGACCGCCTGGTTCCTCCAGGAGCACGGGGTGGACGTGACCGTCCTGGACCGTGAGGGCGTGGCCGCGGGTTCGTCGTGGGGCAACGCCGGGTGGCTCACGCCCGGCATCGCGACGCCGCTGCCCGAGCCTGCCGTCCTCAAGTACGGCCTGCGCGCGGTGCTGTCGCCGTCCTCACCGGTCTACGTGCCGCCGAGTGCCGACCCCAAGTTCCTCAAGTTCGTCACGGGCTTCACCCGGAACTCCACGATGAAGGCCTGGAAGAAGGCCATGGGCTCGCTCGTGCCGGTCAACGACCTGTCGCTGGAGAGCTTCGACCTGCTGCGTGAGGGCGGCGTGCAGGCCGAGACCCGCGAGGCGAAGTCGTTCCTCGCGTCGTACCGCACCGAGGCCGAGCGGGTGACGCTGCTCGAGGAGATCGAGCACATCCACGCCGCCGGCCAGGACATCGAGTTCGACGCGCTGACCGGTGACCAGGCTCGCGCCATCGAGCCGAGCCTGTCCGACGAGATCGGCTCGGCCATCCTGCTCAAGGGCCAGCGGTTCATCGACCCGGGCAGCTACGTCCACGCGTTGGCCGACTCGGTGCGGGAGCGCGGCGGCAAGATCATGGACGCCTCGACCGTGGCCGACCTTCGCGACACCGGTGCCGGCGTCGTCGTCACCACCGCCGAGGGCTCGGTCGAGGAGTTCGACGCGGCGGTCCTCGCGACGGGTGCCTGGCTCGGGAAGCTGGCTCGCCAGTTCGGCGTCAAGAACGTCGTCCAGGCCGGCCGCGGCTACTCGTTCTCCGTCGAGATCGACCACGTGCCGAACGGCCCGGTCTACTTCCCGGCCCAGCGGGTCGCCTGCACGCCGATCGGTGACCGGCTGCGCGTCGCGGGGATGATGGAGTTCCGCAAGCCCGAGGCCGCACTCGACCAGCGCCGCATCCGCGCCATCGCCGAGGCTGCGCGCCCGCTGCTGCGCGGCGCCGACCTCGACAACCGCAAGGACGAGTGGGTCGGTTCGCGCCCCTGCACCGTCGACGGCCTGCCGCTCATCGGTGCCACGAAGTCGCCGCGGGTCTTCGCCGCGGGCGGTCACGGCATGTGGGGCATCACCCTGGGCCCGGTTACCGGCCGCCTCCTCGCCGAGACGATGGTCACCGGCAAGCAGGTCGAGCAGCTCAAGCCGTTCGACCCGATGCGCTGACCCCGGGTCGCCTCCTCTTCACACACTTTCGTCCCGCTTCGCAGAGACCTGCTCTCTGCGGAGCGGGACGTTTGTCTGTGCACAGACGTGCGTTCAGATACCACCGGGGGGTATAGTCGTGGGCATGGACGAGACGCACCACGGGTACCACGACCAGAAGGACAGCCATCTCAAGCGGTTGCGCCGCATCGAGGGCCAGGTCCGCGGCCTCCAGCGCATGGTCGAGGAGGACAAGTACTGCATCGACATCCTCACCCAGGTGTCCGCTGCGACCAAGGCCCTGCAGTCCTTCTCGCTCGAGCTGCTGGAGGAGCACCTCGAGCACTGCGTCGTCGACGCCGCCCGACGGGGTGGGCCCGAGGCGCAGGAGAAGGTGCGTGAGGCGTCGGACGCCATCGCGCGGCTCGTCCGGTCCTGACCGACCACCCCCCGGCTCTCTCCAGTCACCAACCCCGAACCACCACAGCAAGGAGCACCTCGTGAGCATCCAGAACTTCGCCGTCGACGGCATGACCTGCGGCCACTGCGCGAGCGCGGTGACGCAGGAGCTCCAGGCCCTCGACGGCGTCACGGACGTCCAGGTCTCGCTCGTGGCGGGCGGCACCTCCGCCGTGACCGTCGACGCCACGCGTGAGCTGACTCCCGCGGAGGTGGCGGCGGCCCTCGACGAGGCGGGCGACTACACCCTCGTGCCATGAGCGTGCCCAGCAGCGTCGAGCTCGTCATCGGCGGGATGACCTGTGCCTCCTGCGCGACCCGGATCGAGAAGAAGCTCAACAAGATCGACGGGGTCGTCGCGACGGTCAACTACGCCACCGAGAAGGCCAAGGTGACCTTCCCCGAGGGCGTCACGACCGACGACCTCCTGCAGACCGTCGAGCGCACCGGCTACACAGCCGCCTTGCCCGTGGTCGCCCGGGACCAGGGCGCGCAGCAGGACGCCGAGGCCGACCCGACGCGGGCACTGCGCCACCGGCTGCTGGTCAGCGTCGCGCTGGCCGTTCCCGTCATCGCGATGGCGATGGTCCCGGCGTGGCAGTTCCGCAACTGGCAGTGGGCGTCGCTCACCCTCGCGGCGCCCGTGGTCGTCTGGGGTGGCTGGCAGTTCCACCGGGCCGCGTGGACCAACCTGCGGCACGGCCAGTCGACCATGGACACACTGATCTCGGTCGGCACACTGGCCGCGTTCGGCTGGTCGGTCTACGCCCTGTTCTTCGGCACGGCCGGCGACCCTGGCATGACCCACGCGTTCCGGTTCACGCTGGAGCGCAGCAACGGGGCAGACACCATCTACCTCGAGGCGGCGGCTGGGGTGACCGCCTTCCTGCTGGCCGGGCGCTACGCCGAGGCGCGCGCCAAACGGACCTCCGGCGCTGCCCTGCGGGCCTTGCTCGAGCTGGGCGCCAAGGACGTCGCGGTCCTGCGCGGCGAAGGCGACAGCCGCGAGGAACGCATCCCGGTGGACCAGCTCAGCGTGGGGATGCGGTTCGTCGTCCGTCCGGGGGAGAAGGTCGCGACCGACGGCACCATCGAGCAGGGCACCTCCGCCGTGGACGCGTCGATGGTCACGGGTGAGTCCGTGCCCGCGGAGGTCGGACCGGGCGATGCCGTCGTCGGCGCCACCGTCAACGCCGGGGGCCGGCTCGTGGTGCGGGCCACCCGGGTCGGCGGCGACACCCAGCTCGCCCAGATGGCCCGCCTCGTGGAGGACGCCCAGAACGGCAAGGCCGACGTGCAGCGCCTGGCTGACCGCGTCTCCGGCATCTTCGTCCCCGTCGTGATCGTCCTGTCCGCCCTCACCCTCGTCGTCTGGGTCGCCACGGGCGGAGGCTGGACCGCGGCCTTCACCGCAGCGGTCGCGGTGCTGATCATCGCCTGCCCCTGCGCCCTCGGCCTCGCGACGCCGACCGCCCTGCTCGTCGGCACCGGACGTGGCGCCCAGCTCGGGCTGCTGATCCGTGGCCCCGAGATCCTGGAGTCCACCCGGCGCGTCGACACCGTCGTGCTCGACAAGACAGGCACCGTCACCACCGGCCGGATGACCCTCACCGAGGTGGTGCCGGCCGACGGCGAGGACGCGCAGGAGGTGCTGCGCCTCGCCGGAGCGCTCGAGGACGCCTCCGAGCATCCCGTCGCCCGCGCCGTCGCCTCCGCCGCGCGGGGGATCGGCACACTCCCCACCGTGGAGGGCTTCGTCAGCACCGCGGGCCTCGGCGTCCACGGCACCGTGGACGACCGCGCCGTCATCGTGGGTCGACCGCAGCTGCTCGCCGACTGGGCAGTGCCCGTCCCGGACCACCTCCGGTATGCCGTGAGCTCGGCCCAGCAGCGCGGCGCCACCGCCGTGCTGGTGGCCTGGGACGGCAGACCGAGGGGTGTCCTGGTGGTCTCGGACACGGTCAAGGACAGCTCGGCCGACGCGGTCGCAGAGCTGAAGGCCCTGGGGCTGCACCCGATCCTGCTCACCGGTGACAACGAACCGGCCGCGCGGGAGATCGCGCGCCAGGTCGGCATCGACGAGGTCATCGCCGACGTCCTGCCCCAGGACAAGGTGGAGGTGGTGAAACGCCTGCAGGGACAGGGCAGGACGGTCGCGATGGTCGGCGACGGGGTCAACGACGCGGCCGCCCTGGCCCAGGCAGATCTCGGCCTGGCGATGGGTACCGGCAGTGACGTGGCCATCGAGGCGAGCGACCTCACGTTGGTGCGGGGAGACCTTCGGGCGGCCCCGGATGCGATCCGGCTGGCGAGGCGAACCCTCGGCATCATCAAGGGCAACCTGTTCTGGGCCTTCGCCTACAACGTGGCGGCCATCCCGCTCGCCGCGCTCGGCCTGCTCAGTCCGATGATCGCGGGTGCCGCGATGGCGCTGTCGTCTGTCTTCGTCGTGACCAACAGCCTTCGACTGCGCGGCTTCCAGGCCTCCCACTGACGGCCCTGGGTCGACTCCGGGTCGGCTCTGGACGGCTCTGGGTCAGGGGGCGGCCGGGCGCCGGCGCAGTGACCAGGCCAGCATCGAGAGTCCGCCCACGGGGATCTCCATCCCGAAGATGAAGGCCCGGTAGAGGAGCACTCCGGCAGCTGCGAGGGCCGGCTCCCCATGAAAGGCCACGAGGACCCCGGTCATGCCGAGCTCGACGATGCCGCTGGCACCCGGCGTGATCGCCACCATGCTGAGGATGCGTTCCACGGCGAAGGCGGCCGCGACCACGGCGGGATGCACGTCGGCTCCGACGACCCGTAGGCACTCCCAGAAGAGGACGGCCTGCAGGGCGGAGTACGCGAGCTTGCCACCGATCATCCGGCCCCAGCCGGCCGCCACCAGCCCGGCGCTCTCGCGACGGAACGACACCGCCCGCTCGGCATACCCCTCGTCGGCGGCGGGCAGGAAGCGCACCCGCGCGACCACCACGTCGGCGAGGTGCCCCACCCACCGCACTGCGCAGTCGTCCCGCGCGACCAGCCACACGGCGAGCAGCGTGCCGGTGAGCAGGGCCAGACCGACGTAGGCCGCGGTGCTCACGTTGCCGGAGACCTCGACGCCGGCCACGCCGAGCCAGCACAGCGCCAGGCCGGGCAGCACGAGCTTGAGCAGGGAGTCGAACAGGTTGGTCAGCAGGGCCCAGCGCGCGAAGGCGGGTGACTCGAAACCCCACGACCGCGCCATCCGCCAGTTGGCCACGGTGCCGGCCGCTCCCCCCAGGGGCAGCAGGTTGGAGACGAACGAGCCGGTGAGGTTGAGCAGGAGCGCCCGGCGGTGAGACAGCCCGGGCATGGCTGCGGTGAGGGCCGGCGTGTGCACCCACAGCCCGGCCATCCACAGCAGCGCCAGGGCGCCGAGCTGTCCCGTGGACAGACCCTTGAGAGCGGTGGCGATGTCGGCCCACTGGGCACCGGCGACCTTGGGCAGCGCGAGCGCGAGGATGCCGGTCGCCAGGGCTCCGGAGACGAGCAGCTTGGCGGCCCTCCTCCCGCCGCGACTGCCCCCCGGCGCGCGGCGGGCGACCTGGCCCCGCGCGGTCAGCGACCGCAGCGATGCGGTCCCTGCCGTCGGCGGGAGTAGGTCGGGGTGGAGGGCCATACCTGGAACGGTCTCGCGAAGCTGCGGGCCCCCGCATCCGGCAACCTACCTAGACCTACCCCTGGTCGTGACTAGTCACCTCAGGGTCGACCCCGAGGGACCTCCCTGAGGGACGTGCCTGAGGTGACTGGTCCCGACCGGCTAGTGGACGTGCTCCTGCCAGTCGTCGGGCACCGCACCGGCAGGCCCGGGGGTCGGCTGGTCGAGGGGGTGGTGCAGGGGCGCGGCGAGCTCGGGACCCAGGAAGCCCCTGCTCTCCTCGAAGTCCCAGAACCAGTCCTCCCGCGGCTCGAACGACCGGATCACCGGATGGCCGGTGTCCTCGTAGTGGTGGGACGCGTGCTGGCTCGGCGAGGAGTCGCAGCAGCCGATGTGGCCACACTGGGCGCAGCGTCGCAGATGCACCCACCACCCTTGGGCGGCAAGGCATTCCACGCATCCGTCGCCGCTCGGGCGGACCTCGGGGTTGATGCCTGTCTGCTGCTGTGCCATCTGCCTCCTCCGTCCGGCCCAACGTACCGGGGTGGGCAGGTCACCGCTCCCCGGACCGCGGACCTACCCTGACGACATGGCCAGACCTGTCCCCGACCCGACCGCGCCCGGTCAGGAGTCGGTCTGGGACTACCCCAGGCCGCCTCGGGTCGAGCCCAGCACTGAGGTTGTCGAGGTGTGGCTCGGGGGCCGACCGATCGCACGGACCACGTCGTCATGGCGCGTGCTCGAGACGAGCCACCCGCCCACGTACTACCTGCCGCGCGAGGCCTTTGCGGAGGGTGCGCTGCGCCCCGTCGAAGGGTCGTCGTGGTGCGAGTGGAAGGGTCAGGCGTCGTACGTCGACCTCGTCGCCGGTGCCGTCGTGGCCACCCGCGCCGGGTGGTACTACCCACGGCCAACCCCGGGCTTCGCGGTGATCACGGACGCCGTGGCCGTGATGCCTGCACTGGTCGACCGGTGCGTCGTGGACGGCGAGGTCGTCCGCCCCCAGGCCGGCGGCTTCTACGGCGGCTGGATCACCGACCGGGTCGTCGGCCCCTTCAAGGGCGGCCCCGGCACGCACGGGTGGTGAGCCAGCGCCCTGACCAGCACACCTGGGCAGGGTGCCGACCCTCAGGCGCGCCCGTCAGTCGACTGACAGTCGCGCCCGTCAGTCGCGGCCGGACGCCTCGTCCAGGGCCTGCCGAGCGGTATGCCGGGTGGCCTCGGCCTGCTTGCGCGCCCGGACCGCGTCGGTGACCGCCTCCAGCGCCCGTTCGTCGGCCTCCCTGGCCTTGGCCAGCTGACGCTCGACGACGGCCAGCCGCTCCCGCGTGTCCTGCGCCCGCTCGCGTGCCGTCTCGACCGCCGCCTGGGCGTCCGCGAGACGGCGTTCGGCGAGGGCCAGCGCCTCCTCCAGCTGCTCGGCGGAAGGCACTTCCTCGGCCTCATCGTCTTCCCCGGCACCCCGATCCGGGGCGAGGTCGTCAGCCCCCTCCTGCGCCCCTTCCTCCGTCCCCTCCTCAGGGCCCGATGCGCGCCCGGCATCGCCGCCGCCCGCACGTCGTCCGCGGCCGCCCGGGAGGATGGTCAGGATCGCTCCACCAGCCGTGCGCGCCACGGCCTCGGCAAGGTCGACCTCACCGAATCCGCTGTAGGACAACGCCCGCGTGAGCTGGCCGGACGTCACGGCCGCGGCAGCGCGCTCGTCGGCCAGGGCGGCGATCGCCGTCGCCCGGACGTCCTGGAGGGCTGCCGTGCTGAGGGTGCGCCCCGACTGACCGGCGGCGTCCGACGCGGCCCGGACGAAGGCGTCCACCGCGGCGTCGCGCTCGCCGCGCACGGCCGTCAGCGCGCCCGCATCCATCCGCGACTGGGCAGCCCGCATCCGGGAGCCGAGGTCGGTCAGCGAAGCCACCACGTCCGGGGCGACTCGGGCCGCCAGGTTGACGGCCCAGGCCGCGAGACCGGGTTTGCGGAGCTTGCCGATCTCCGTCGCGGCAGGGGTGTCTCCCGCTGCCTTCGCGGCGGCGACCAGCGCGGACCTCGCGGCCATGAACTCGTCCGGCGCGGCGGCATACAGGCTCTGCATGGCGGTGGCGAGGCGATCGGTCACCACTTCGGGTTCAGGCACCGGCGTCCTCCAACCCGAGAAGGCGGGCGCCGTTGTGCCACAACACCTTCCGCATCCACTCGTCACCCAGTCCGAGGCGGTGCAGCGCCTCGATCTGGTGGGCGTAGGGATAGGGGATGTTGGGGAAGTCGGTGCCCAGCACGACCCGGTCGCCGAGGGAGGCAAGCCGCTCGACGTAGGCCGGGGTCAACGGCGCGAACCTGTTGCTGAAGTCGGTGCCGGCCATCGTCGTGTCGAGGTGCACCCGGGGGAAGGTCTCGGCGAGGTCCGCGAACGCTTCGTACTCGCCCATGCCGAGGTGGGCGATGACGAAGGTGAGCTCGGGATGGCGGTCGAGGACCGCGGCGACGGCCCCCGGTCCGGTGTGCTCGCCCTCCAGAGGTGCGGAGCCGGCATGCAGGACGACCGGGGCCCCAGTGCGTTCGAGGGCCTTCCAGGCGGGCTCGAGCAGTGGGTCGTCGGGGCTGTAGCCACCGACCTGGACGTGCATCTTGAACAGCCGCGCACCCAGCTCCAGCGACCCCTCGACCTGGTCGCCCACGCCGGGCTCGGGGAAGAGCGTCGCGCAGTGGACAGCTCCGTCCACGCGGGCCGCGAAGTCGGTGCACCAGTCGTTGAGCCAGGCCGCCATCCCGGGCTTGTGGGGATAGACGAGCGCCGGGATGGCTCGGACCCCGAGTGCCCGCAGCGTCGCGAGCCGCGTCGCCTCGTCGTCGCGGTAGTGGATCGGCCAGGGCTGCCCGTAGTTGCGCTCGGCGTGGTCGAAGTACGCCCAGACCTTGGCGAGCATCGGCTCGGGCAGGAAGTGCACGTGGATGTCGGCCAGACCCGGGACGCCGAGCGCCTGCCAGTAGGCCGGGACCTCCGCATCCGACCGCGGGGCGGTGAGCAGCGACGGCGACGGCGGGACCACGGTGGCGACGCTACGGCATGGCGCCCGATGAGTTCGGGCGGCGGAGTCGGTCCACCCCGAAAAGCACGTGTGGGCTGTCGGTAGCCGGGGCTAGGCTTTTTCCTGCGTCACGCAGCGTTGCGGGGAAGCGCGACGGCTCACACCTTTTCCGAGAGGACTCCCAGTGACTGCACCTGCCACGACACCCGTGGTCTACCCCGAGAAGATCGACGCCGCCGTGCTCAAGGTCGCTGGCGTCGTGGTCCTCGGGGCCATCATGTCGATCCTCGACATCACCGTCGTCAACGTCGCGCTGCGCACCTTCCAGACCGCGTTCGGCGGCGCGCCGCTCGCCTACTCCACCGTCGCCTGGACCGTGACCGGCTACACGCTCGCCCTCGCGACCGTGATCCCGCTGTCCGGCTGGGCGGCCGACCGGTTCGGCACCAAGCGCCTCTACATGCTGGCCATCCTGCTGTTCACGCTCGGCTCGCTCCTGTGCGCCTCGGCGACCTCGATCGGCATGCTGATCGGGTTCCGCGTCCTGCAGGGCCTCGGCGGCGGCATGCTGATGCCGCTCGGCATGACGATCATGACCCGCGCCGCCGGTCCGGCCCGGATGGGCCGGCTGATGGCGATCCTCGGGGTGCCGATGCTGCTCGGCCCGATCTTCGGCCCCATCCTCGGCGGCTGGCTGATCGACCACTTCAGCTGGCACTACATCTTCCTCATCAACGCGCCGATCGGGATCGTCGCGCTGATCTACGCCCAGTTCGCGCTGGCGAAGGACGACCCGCAGCCGTCCGAGTCGTTCGACTTCGTCGGCATGCTCATGATGAGCCCCGGCCTCGCGCTGTTCCTCTACGGCGTCTCGTCGATCCCGGGTGAGGGCGGCATCGGTCACGCCAAGGTGCTGCTGCCCGGCTTCATCGGCCTGGCGCTCATGGTCACGTTCGTGCTCTACAGCTTCCGGCCCAAGCACCCGCTGCTGGACCTGCGGCTGTTCAAGAACCGCAACCTCACCGTCTCGACGATCACGATGTTCATCTTCGCGGCGTCGTTCTTCGGCGGACTGCTGCTCGTGCCCCAGTTCCTCCAGCAGGTGCAGGGCGAGACGCCCCTGAGCGCCGGCTGGCTGGTCGCGCCCCAGGGTGTCGGCGCCATGCTGACCATGCCGATCGCGGGCACCCTGGTGGACAAGTTTCCGGTCGGGCGGATCGTTCCCTTCGGCCTGGTGCTCATCATCGGCGGGATGTTCGCGCTAACCCAGATCCAGGCCGACTCCTCACACTGGGGATTCCTGATCCCGGTGCTGTTCGTGATGGGGCTGGGCATGGGCGGCACGATGATGCCGATCTTCACGACCGCGCTGAAGACCCTGACCCATCACGAGGTCGCCCGAGGGTCGACGCTGCTCAACATCACCCAACAGATCGCGAGCTCGGTCGGTGTCGCGCTGTTCTCCGTGGTCCTGACCAACGCCCTCAAGGACAACCCGCCGTCCAGCCCGGCGCAGGCACCGGTGGCAGCTGCTGCCGCCTTCGCCCACACGTACTGGTGGGCAGCGATCCTCGTGAGCCTGACGCTGATCCCGGCGTTCTTCCTGCCCCGCAAGCGGGAGGGAGCCCACCTGCTCGACGACCAGGACGGGACCGAGTCGGCCGCGGTGCTCATGCACTGACGGCCGGCCGGGCCCGGCCCGGGTCCGCCCAGTCCGACCGGGGTTCTGCCTGCCCGGTCCAGCCCTGTCGGAAGCCGCGGGGAGCCACTAGGTTCGGCGTGTGGCCGTCGACCGAGAGCCGTCCCCGTGGTGGCGGTCTGCTGTGATGTACCAGGTCTACCCGCGCAGCTTCGCTGACGGGAACGGCGACGGCGAGGGCGACCTGCAGGGCCTGCGCGCCAAGCTGCCGTACCTCGCCGAGCTCGGCGTCGACGGCCTCTGGATCTCGCCGTGGTTCCCGTCGCCGATGGCTGACGGTGGGTATGACGTCAGCGACTTCCGCGACATCCACCCGATGTTCGGGACCTTGGGGGACGCGGACGCGGTGTTGAGTGAGGCGCGCGCGCTGGGCCTGCGGGTCATCATCGACCTCGTCCCGAACCACACCTCGGACCAGCACCCGTGGTTCCTCAGCGCCCTCGCCTCCGAGCCAGGGTCAGCCGAGCGCGCGCGCTACTTCTTCAGGGACGGCCGCGGAGAGAGCGGCGACGAGCCACCCAACAACTGGATCAGCGCGTTCGGGGGTCCGGCCTGGACGCGGATCGTCGAGCCGAACGGTTCACCCGGGCAGTGGTACCTGCACCTGTTCGCCCCCGAGCAGCCTGATCTCGACTGGAGCAACCAGCAGGTGCTGGACGACTTCGACGACGTGCTGCGGTTCTGGTTCGACCGCGGTGTCGACGGGCTACGCATCGACGCGGCGCCGGCGATGTCGAAGAAGGCGGGGCTGCCCGACGCCGACTACGGCGGGGTGCTGCAGTTCCGGACGGTCGACTGGGACGACAACCCGCACTGGGACGTCGACACCGTGCACGACATCTTCCGTCGCTGGAGGGCCATCGCGGACACCTACGACGGCGACCGCGCGTTCGTGGCCGAAGCCGTCGTCAGCTCGCCCGAGCGCCTCGCGCACTACCTGAGACCCGACGAGATGCACACGGCCTTCAACTTCCCCTACCTCAAGGGGCCCTGGGAGGCCGCAGCCCTCCGGCAGGTCATCGACGCGACCCTGTCGTCGTTCGCACCCCTCGGCGTTCCCTCGACCTGGGTGCTGACCAGCCACGACGAGACCCGCCCTGTGACGCGGTACGGTCGGCCGACCACCAGCTCGTACTTCATCAGCGACGGGGAGGGAGAGGTCTCCGACCTGGTGCTCGGGACCCGCCGGGCGCGGGCCGCCGCGATGCTCATGCTCGCGCTGCCTGGCGGGGCCTACGTCTACCAGGGCGAGGAGCTCGGTCTGCCGAACGTCGACGACCTTCCCGACGAGGTGCTGCAGGACCCGATGTTCCTGCGCAGCGGCGGGCAGATGCGCGGGCGCGACGGATGTCGCGTCCCGCTGCCGTGGAGCGGCCAGGAGCCGCCGTTCGGCTTCTCCCCTGATGGTGTCGCGCCCTGGCTGCCACAACCAGCGTCATGGAGCGCGCTCACCGTCGAGGCCCAGGACGGCGACCCCGCCTCGATGCTGACCCTCTATCGCGAGGCCCTTCGGCTGCGCCGCGACACCGACGGCCTCGATGCCGCCGGGCTCGCGTGGCGCGCGTCCTCACCGCAGGTCCTCGACTTCGACCGCGGCGATGTCCTTCGATGCGTGGTCAACCTGTCGGACGAGCCGGTCGAGGTCCCCGAGGACCGGGTGCTGTTGTCCAGCATCCCGCTCGAGGACGGGCGTCTGCCCAGCGACGCCACCGCCTGGCTGCGCCCCTGACCGCCCGGCTCGACCGATGGGCGCCCGGTGAGCTAGGCGGGCGTCCCGGCGATGTTGACCATCCAGCCGATGCCGAACTGGTCGGTGCACATGCCGAACTCGTCGCCCCACATCTGCTTCTCCAACGGGACCCGCACCGTGCCGTCACCGGACAGCTTGTCCCAGTAGCCGCGGAGCTCGTCGCCGTCGTCTCCGGAGAGGCTGATCGCGATGTTGCTGCCCGGGTCGTAGTCCATGCCGGGCGGGGTGTCGGCGGCCATGATCGTGAAGCCGGAGGGGGTCTTGAGGTTGCCGTGCATGACGCCGTCGGCACCCGGCTGGCTGGGGTCGCCGAACTCTCCGAGGGTGCTCACGGTGAGCTCGCCGCCGAAGGTCTCCTGGTAGAACTCGAGAGCCTGGCGGGCATTGTCCTGGAACTGGATGTAGGGGTTGAGGATCGAGGCCATGACGCACTCCTGCCGGGAAGGATGGGGACCTTTCGCAGACTAGCCCTGCACGGTGACACCGTCAGGTGGGCGGCTCAGCCGGCTCAGACGGCTCGGATCTTCTCGAGGCGGGTGCGCAGGGCCGCCTCGCGATGGGCGTTGCCGTGCAGTGCGAGGTAACGGCCGCCGTAGACCGCGAGCAGGGCGTCGTCGAGGCGTCGCACCGCGCCCGCCGGATACCGGTAGCCCATCCGTGCGTTGATCCCCTCGAGGTCGATCGAGGACAGCAGGCCGGAGAGCTCGTCGAGTGAGGTGATGCCGAGCTCGAGCAGCAGGCCCGAGATCCAGGCGTAGTGGTCGGTGCGCGACCAGCCGGCGTCCTGGAACTGACCGGCGAGGAAGGTCGCGAGGTCCGAGGCGCTGATCCGCGGGTCGTCCTCGTCCACGGTCAGCCGCTGGCCGCCCATGGTCGCCTGCAGGGTGTCGCGGATCTCGGAGAACTCCCGGTCGGCCAGCTCGAGCAGACCCGCCGCGAGGGTGAACCGGCGGTCGAGGTCGGGCACGTGCTCCTCGGGGATCGTCCCCTTGTAACGCACGTCGTGCTCGAACTCGGCCCACGCGTGCTGGAGGATCGTGCGCACCTGCACCGAGGCGCTGCGCCCCTTCAACGGTTCGTATGCCGCGGGCACGCCCTTGACGGGGTCGACCGCCACGAGCAGGTGACGGCTCGAGTAGCCAAACCGGCCCTGACGGGCCGTCTCACGGCCCATGTCACGGTCGTCGAGGACGCTGAACTGGTCGGACAGCAGGCCCGCCACGGCGTCCACGTCGCCGTGCAGGTAGGTGACCACCCGGACGCCGATCTGGTCGGTGATCTCGGTGAGCGGGTCGGTGTAGACCTGCTCGCCGTCGATGGTGCGGCCTGCCTTCGCCGCGAAGGATGCGACCGACTTGGCCCGACCCGTGACGCTGACGTAGTTCATGCCCGCGTCGTCGAGCAGTGAGGTGACCAGCGCCACGAACTGGTCTGCGTGCACGCGCAGGCCGGGCTGCCGCACGGCATACTCCTGCACCGCGTCATGGACGCTGACGGGTTCGGGACGTGCGGCCTGGTCGCTCACGCTGCACAGGCTATGGGGCCGGGGCGCGGAAAACCGTCACTGTCCGGTTCGGCCGTCGATGCGCTCGCGGATGAGGTCGGCGTGACCGCAGTGCCGCGCGTACTCCTCGATCATGTGGACGAGCAGCTCCCGCAACGTGATCGGCCCGCGGGTCGCGTGGGTGCTGACCGCCTCGAGGGACTCCGTGCGCTCGACGAACTCCTCGGCGTACGCGACCTCTCGACGCCACGACTCCCAGGCCTCGGCGACGCCGGCCTCGTCAGCCACCGCGCCGTCGAAGTCGGCGTCGCGGTGCTGGTCCTTGCCCCACAGCCGCGGCACGTCCTCGTTGACCATCGTGATCCGGAACCAGGTCTGCTCCACGGCCGCGAGGTGACGCAGCAGCCCCAGCAGCGACATGGTCGACGGCTCCACCGAGCGCCGCGCCAGCTGCTCGGCGTCGAGGCCGTCGCACTTCATCTCGAAGGTCATCCGAAAATGTCGCAGGTAGTCCAGCAGGACGCTGCGTTCGTCCTTCGCCGAGGTGCCGGCGGCCTCGCGGGGGTCGTCTTCGGGGTCGACCCACATGTCGGGGTGCTTCGTCGCCTTCGATGCCATGGGCTCGATCATGGCCGGTGGGCCCGGCCCGCACGAACCTGGGCCCTGGCCCGGTCGAACCCTCGGCGCAGCTCGCGGCGCAGGTCCCACAGGTAGTGGTCGAAGTCGACCTCCATGGTGTGTCGCACCGAGGAGTAGAACTGTCGCTTGTTGCGCTCGTGGTCGGCTCGCATCTGGCGGCGGACCTCGGCGTCCGGCGGCGGCGCGTAGCGACCGATGAGCAGCTGGGCGACCCACTCCCCCTGCGCCTGGGCCAAGGGCATGACCGCGCCCACGGGCTGGACCAGCCCGATGAAGTACAGCCCTGGCAGGTCGGGGTGGATCGTGCGCTTCCACAGCGGCAGGTCGTTGTCCTTGGCCGCCACCAGCGACGGGTCGAGGAACGGGAAGCTCACCCGGTAGCCGGTGGCCCAGACGATCAGGTCGGCCGGCACGCGGGCACCGTCGGCGAACACGACGTGGTCGCCGTCGAGCCGCTCGATGGCCGGACGCGGCGTAACCCTGCCGGATCGCAGCGCCTCGCGGATGCCCTCGGACTGCACGGGATGGGACTGACCAGGCGCGTGGTGGGGTTGTGGGAGGCCGAGCTTGGCGACGTTGCCGGACAGGAGCGCCCCGACCCGCAGCCGGGCGGCCGTCGCCCACCACGGCAGCCAGCCGGGCAGCACGACCTGGTCGGCGGGACGGCCGAGAGCGAACTTGCGCAGCACCCACTGACCGCGGCGTTGCGACAGGTTGGCCGAGCGCGCGACCTTGCCGGCCTCGACGGCGATGTCCAGGGCCGAGTTGCCCGACCCCACCACGACGACGTCGCGGCCGGCCAGCTGCGCCCCGGAGCGATAGTCGTGCGCGTGGATCTGCTCGCCGTCGAACACCCCCGGGTATGCCGGGTCGGGCCACCGCGGGTCCCAGTGGTGGCCGTTCGCGACGAGGACGGCGTCGTACTCCCGGACGTGGTCGCCGTCGGGGCCCGTCGTGCTCACCAGCCAGGTGCCGCCCGGTCCGGGCGAGACGTCGGTGACGGTGGTGTGGAAGGTGATCCGGTCACGGAACCCGAAGTGGTCGACGTAGGCGTTGAAGTAGGCGGCGACCTGGTCGTGGCGGGCATACGGCGGGTAGTCCGGCGGCATCGGGAAGTCGGAGAAGGCCATCCGCGGGCCGGACGTGTTGATCTCCAGCGTCTCGTAGCAGGCCGACACCCCGTTGGGGTTGTCGTAGACCCAGTTGCCGCCCACCACGCTGCCGCGCTCGAAGCAGTCGAACGGGACGTGCGCCTGGTAGAGCGCCTTCGCCGCGGCCAGGCCGGAGGACCCCGCACCGATGACGCAGGCCCGCGGCAGGGACGGGTTGACGGGAATCGGCGCGGTGACCGGGGGCGCGAGGTGGTCCTGCCTGACGAGGTAGGGCATTCCGCGATCATGGCATCCTCGGGGGACGCGCGCTGTTGGACGGCCGGGCTACCCTCGGTCACCATGCGGCATACGGTCTGGTGGGCGATGGCGTGCTTCCTGCTCGTCGCGTGTGCCGGCACGACGGACTCGCGCCGGGAGACGCCACCCACGTCGGCCGTGAGGCCCACGTCGACGTCCACGCCGACGTCCACCGCGACATCCACGGCGAACTCCACGGAGGCAGCGGGCCCGGCCAGCAGCGCGCCGACGACCCCCGCAAGGACCACCACCACCGCGCCGGCGCCGGTCAAGCCGCCGCGGTCTGGCGCACCGTCAGCCGCCGTGCGCACCAGCCTGCGGGGCGACCCCAACGACGCGTTCGCGTTCGCCCCGCTCAGCAACCCGGGCCACGTCACCGTCGAGGGGTCGGTCTCGAGCTACAAGGCGTGGTCGACGTCCAAGGTGCTCGTGGTTGCTGCGTTCCTCGACACCGTGTGCGGCGGCGACCCCGCCAGGGCGAGCGCCCAGCAGAGACGCTGGGTGACGGCCGCCCTCACCGCCTCGGACATGGACGCCGTGCTGGCCCTGCGTGACGCGATCCCCGGCAGCCCCGGCGCGGCGATCACGCGGGTGCTGCGGTCGATCGGCGACAGCCGCACCGTCGCCCCGGACACGTCCCAGGGCGGCATGCAGTGGACCATCCGCGAACAGGTGCGGTTCATGGCCGCCCTCAGCGCAGGGCGCGTCGTCTCGAGGGCGGCGAGCGCCTACCTCTTGTCGTCGATGCGGCCGATTCCCGCGCACCGCTGGGGGTTGGGGACGATCAGCGCCGGACCGTTCAAGGGTGGCTGGTTGCGCAGCGACACGGTCACCCGCCAGATGGGCATCGTGGACGGGTATGCCGTGGCGATCATCACCGACGCGCAAGGCCCGGCGGTGCTCCAGAGCGACGGCGACTCGGCCCACGTCGCGCAGATGAACTATCTCGCGAAGATCCTGAAGCGGCGTCTGGCCCTGGAGTCCGGCCGGGGTTGATGGACGAGATCCTGCTGTCCCGTGCGGAGGCGCGACGCATCGCGGTGCGGGCGCAGCTGCTCGACGCGCCCCAGCCGACTGACCTGCTCGACGCGGTGCGGCATCTCGCGTCGGTGCAGGTGGACCTGACGGCTGCGGTGGCACCCAGCGCCGACCTCGTCTGCTGGAGCCGTCTTGGCCGGCGCTACACGGTGGGCGACCTCGACGAGCTGTTCCAGGAGCGGGCCGTGGTCGAGCTGCGAGGCTTTCTGAGGCCGGCCGAGGACATCCGCCTCTACCGCGCGGAGATGGCCCAGTGGCCCGGCCCGGAACCCCTGCGCGACTGGCAGATGGACGTCGCCGAGTGGGTCTCGGCCAACGACGACTGTCGCCTCGACATCCTCGAGCAGCTCGAGTCGGAGGCTCCGCTGTCGGCGCGCCGGCTGCCCGACTCGTGCGTGGTGCCGTGGCGCTCGACCGGTTGGACCAACAACAAGAACACCCAGCGGATGCTCGACTTCATGGAGGCCCGGGGCGAGGTCGCCGTGGTCAGTCGCGAGGGCCGCGAGCGGCAGTGGGACCTCGCCACTCGGGTGTTTCCGGAGACGGCTGCGATGCCTCTACAGGAGGCCCTTCTCGAACGGGCCCGGCGGCGGCTGGCCGCGCTCGGACTGGCCCGGGAGAAGGCGGCCGAGGCGCCCGGCGAGCCGAACGACGTGGGGCAGGTCGGCACCGTGGCGTTCGTGGAGGGGGTGCGGGGGCCCTGGCGGGTCGATCCGGAGCAGCTGGACCGCCTCGCCGAACCGTTCGTCGGACGCACCGTGCTGCTGTCCCCGCTGGACCGGCTGGTCTTCGACCGCAAGCGGATGGCCGAGCTGTTCGAGTTCGACTACCAGCTCGAGATGTACAAACCGGCCGCGAAGCGGCGATGGGGCTACTGGGCCATGCCGATCCTGCACGGCGACCGTTTCGTCGGAAAGCTCGACGCAACGGCCGATCTGGCGGCGGGAGTGCTCCGCGTCGATGCGGTCCACGAGGACGCACCACTCCCGGCGGACGTCCGCGCCGCGGTCGACGCCGAGATCGCGGACCTCGCCGAGTGGCTCGGGCTGGTCGTCGCCCGCTGACTACGATCAGCCGGGAACCGCAAGGGTGACAGCCGGACGAAGGGCGGTGAGCACAGGTGGGAGACCTCCCGAACGCGCGCGACCTCTCCGTCGAGCTCACCCAGCAGGTAGCAGCCCTGGCTGCGCGGCTCGAGATGGACGGCGGGCTCGAGGCGCACGGCGGGCTCGAGGTGACGCAGAGGCAGGCGTTGGCCGAGATCGCCAGCACCGTGCGACGGCTCGGGGCCGCACTGGGGGTGGACGTCGACGACCCTGCCATGCGCGTGGCCGGTTCGCTGACCACCTCATCGGGCGCCCCGTCACCCGCCCCGCCGGTGGAGGTGATCGTCCCCGTGCTCGGTGTCGACGCCTGCGCGGCCGGATGGGTCGGCGCCATCCTGGACCCCAACGCTCCGCGCCCTCGGATCGCCGTGGCCGCCAGTATCGGCGCCCTCGTCGAGGCGGTGCGCCAGACGCTCGACCTCCAGGCCGTGGCGATCGACATCCCCATCGGGCTGCCCGACGACAGCACTCGCCAGGCCGATGTCCTGGCGCGAAAGGCGTTGAAAGGCAAGGCTTCCACGGTCTTCACCACCCTGACCCGGGAGGCTTACGAGCAGGAGACGCGGGCTGCCGCGGACACGGCCAACCGCGCCAGGTCAGGTCAGGGCGTGGGTGCGCAGGCTTTCAGGCTGCGGGACAAGGTCCTCGAGGTCGACGCGTGGGTGCGCAGCCGTCCGACGGTCGCGGTCTTCGAAGCCCACCCTGAGCTGAGCTTCGCCATCATGGCCGGGGCGCCGATCCGGGCCGCGAAAAGGACCGACGAGGGCCGCGCCGCCCGGCTCGCTGCCCTCGCCGCAGCCGGCATCGCGTCACCCTCCGTGCTCAAGGGCGACGGGTATGCCGCGGACGACGTCCTCGACGCGTGCGCGGCTGCGTGGACCGCCGCGCGTCGCACGACTGGTCTGGCACGGTCCCTGCCGGAGACACCGGAGACCTTCTCGGACGGCATACCTGCAGCGATCTGGGTCTGAGCGCGACGTGGCCTGTCAGCAGGCAGATGCGTTCGGTCGCCGTTTTCGCATCGTGGCACACGCTATGCCGTGCCCCTGAGCGTGGGGCACGGCATAGCGGGCCCACGCGCACTTTTCTTGATCGATAGAAACCTTGTCATGTCCAGTCATCGGCCCATACCTTTGGCTCGCAACCCGGCGGTCGATCGTGAGGCGACGTATGGCAGCTCTCAAGGCACTCGGTGCGGCACTGGTCACTGTCGTGGTGCTTGCGCTCTTGATCGCGGCGACGAACAAGCCCCTCGATTCGATCAGCCTTGCCGTGGGGGCGTTGATGGTGATCGCGGTCGGTTTGGTCACCTATCGCCAGGCGCGGCGCGCTCAGGCCCCGTCTGACGGGACTGCGCGTGCTCGAGACCGTTGGATCACGTGGATCGCAGCGAGGATGCCGAAGATGACCTCGCCTTGCCAGACTTCCGGCACGGGGATCGGGCTGCCCAGCACTGCGTGAAGCAGCGGCTCCAAGCAGAAGGCCGCGACCGCGACGATCGCCCAACGGACTCGACCTCGGCGCCAAGCCCATCCACCGCGGCCGAACAGCGGCCCGGTGATAGCCCCTGCGACGAACCAGCGATAGTTGCCCGCACGCAGAAACGCCCAGACGGATGCCACGCTGAGGTGGGCATTCTCCAATGGGCTCAGGCCCATCAGGCAGTAGCCGGTCAGCGCTGCGAAGGTGGTCGCGGTCCCCATCACCACCGCGGTCTTGGCCGTGGGCTGCGTGGCACCGACGATCAACGGCAGGAGCAACCACGGTGCGGACAGGCCGCTGACGTACGCCCCCCACGGGTGCGCACTCAGGCTGCCCAGGTACTGGTCAGCGGCGCCAAACAGAAGCGATCCACACAGCACCAGACCTTCGAGTACGGCCAGTCGTTTCACACGCCCCGCCAAGCACATGAGCATGATGACGGTCGAGGCCCGCAGGCACCGCGGTTCGTCCAAAGGTTGAGTCTGGTCATGGGCACGTGTCCTCGAGCGCGGACAAGCGGTTGAGGGGTCGTCCGGTCGGGTCGAGACTGACCGGTAAGCGCTGGCCGTTCTGGGTGCGAACTTCAAGGGTCATGTCGTCCAGCCACGCGACGCTCTCGTAGGCATCGGGGCCGTCCCCGTGGACGCAACCCACGGTCCACTTGCGCGAGAGCAGCCCTGCGTTCTGGTGCACGATCACCATCCGCGCGATGTTGACAGTCGGCGCGCCGTCCCGGACCTCCGCCGTGATCCGGCCGTCCGGGGACCGGGCGCTCGACAGTGCAGGGGGGTTCGCCGAGTGCACCATGTAACCGCCGAGCGCGCCCGCCAGACACAGGACGACGACGAGGGCGCGCAGTCCCCAGACAGGCGCACCCCGGCGCTCATCGAACGACGACGCCGCCTGAATCACCGTGGAGACCGTGAAGAACCAGAACGCCGGTGGAAGCACCCGGTCCACCAGGTAGTAGGTGTCCCCGGCGAAGAACACCAGGACGGCCAAGGCGATGCACAGGCCCGACAACGCGAACAGCCACAGGTTGGCCCGGCGGCTCCACCGGGTGCGGTCCACGACAGGGGCAGGAGCTTCACAGAGACATTCTGGACATGCTCAGTCCGCCGTACTGACGATTTCACGCATTGCTTTCAGGTAGCGGCGGCGGTACCAGCGTTGAGCTAACAGGATGACGGGGAATGCCAGACGCCACCGTCCGATCCCAGGTCGAGTCAGGGATCGCAGCGTGAACCAAACGCGCCCGTCGGCGGTGCGGTGAACGATGAACGCCTCCTCCCCGGTGACGGGGTGCCCAGGGCGGGTGGCGTAGGCGAATCCGCACCGGTCGGGCAGGTCCACGACTGACACCACCCGGACGGGTTCGTGGATGCGAAGCGGCCCCACCTCCGCGACCAAGGTGTACTCGGCGCCGTCGACCACGTGCCCGTCGGTCCCGGCACTGTGCAGGACGGCGAACCCGCTTCGGGTCTTCACGCCCCAGGCCAGAACTGCCTCCGTCGCGAGGAGCCACTGAGCGGCAGTGTCGCCAATGAGGACGGTCCGTTCGAACGGTCGAGACCCTGAGGGAGCATCCGACCACGACTCGTCGGCCACGCAGGTCGAGCCCTCAGTCGAATCGCCCCTCATGGCTGAATCAGGTCGGCGCTTAGAAGCCGTCGCGCGCCATGTTGGCGAAGCGGGAGTAGTGGCCCTGGAAGGCCAGCACGAGATCCTTGGTCGGACCGTTACGGTGCTTGGCCACGATCACGTCCGCCTCACCCTCCCGGCCGGGGTCGGCCTTGTCCCGGTGCAGCAGGATCACCATGTCGGCGTCCTGCTCGATCGAGCCCGACTCACGCAGGTCGGACATCTGCGGGCGCTTGTCGGTGCGCTGCTCGGGCCCGCGGTTCAGCTGGCTGATCGCGATCACCGGCACCTCGAGCTCCTTGGCGAGCAGCTTGAGCGCACGCGAGAACTCCGACACCTCCTGCTGACGCGACTCGACCTTCTTGCCCGAGCTCATCAGCTGGAGGTAGTCGATGACCACGAGTCTGAGGTTGTGCTGCTGTTTGAGGCGGCGGCACTTGGCCCGGATCTCCATCAGCGACATGTTGGGCGAGTCGTCGATGAAGAGGGGAGAGTCCGAGATCTGACCCATGATGCGCGCGAGCTTCTTCCAGCCGGCGTCGCCGATCGTGCCCTTGCGCAGGTCCTGCAGCTGGATCTGGGCCTCGGCCGAGAGCACACGCATCGTGATCTCCGACCTGCTCATCTCGAGCGAGAAGACGGCGGTCGCCATCTTGTGCTTGATGGCAGCCGACCGTGCCACGTCCAGGCCCATCGTCGACTTGCCGACCGCCGGTCGAGCGGCGAGGACGATCATCTGTCCCGGGTGCAGTCCATGGGTCAGCTCGTCGAGCTCGATGAACCCCGTCGGCACCCCGATCATCTCGCTGGCGTCACGCCCAGCGGCGACCTCGATCTCGTTGAGCGTCTCCTCGAGGATGTCGCCGAGCGCGTGGTAGTCCTCGCCCCCGCGCTTGTCGGCAACGGCATACACCTCGGCCTGGGCGGCGTTGACGATGTCCTCGACGTCGCCGTTGCCCTGCTGGTAGCCAAGCTGCACGATGCGGGTGCCGGCCTCGACGAGGCGGCGCAGCACTGCCCGCTCGCTGACGATCTCGGCGTAGTAGCCGGCGTTCGCAGCCGTGGGGACGGCTTGGATCAGGGTGTGCAGGTAGGCCTGGCCGCCGATCCGCTGCAGGTCACCGCGCTTGGACAGCTCGTCCGACACCGTGATCGCGTCGGCCGGCTCACCCCGGCCATAGAGGTCGAGGATCGCGTCGTAGATCAGCTCGTGAGCGGGCCGGTAGAAGTCGGTGCCGCGAAGCCCCTCGACGCAGTCGGCGATCGCATCCTTGGACAGCAACATGCCGCCGAGGACGGACTGTTCGGCGTGCAGGTCCTGCGGGGGGACGCGGTCGTCACTCGGCGGGGGACCGTCGCCCCCCGTGCCGAACGCACTCGTGCTCAACTCCGCAAGCGACACCCGTGCAACTCCCCTGCCACGTCATTCGACCCGTCGTCCATCAGTTACAGCTTCCATCAGATACAGCGCCCACCGGTCACGACATCCCCGGCCCCGGCCACGAGTTCCACCGGTGTGGTTCGAGTACACCACCACTCACCGACAACCCTCTTCGGCGACACCGGATCCCGTGACCCGGCACAACGTATGGCCGCCCGCCCCCCGACTCAAACGGGCCCTGTGGACAGGGTGGGGACAACGTGTGCGCAACGCCCGGCCTGCTTGTGCACAGTCGGGGGATAACCCTGTGGATTTCGCGACGGAGCGTCCCACAAATGACCGCTGACCTGCAGGTTCATGATCCACCGGGTGTGGACCCAGGAAAGTTTCGGGCGTGTCCGGGCTGCGAGTCATCCACATGACGCGCGACACATTCCGCCGCCTCGTCGTAGCCTGACGGTATGTGCCGAAACATCCGCCAGCTGCACAACTTCGAGCCCGCCGCCACCTCCGAGGAGGTCCGCGCCGCCGCCCTCCAGTACGTCCGCAAGGTCAGTGGCAGCACCAAGCCCAGCGCGGCCAACCAGGCTGCCTTCGACGAGGCCGTCGCGGAGGTCGCGCACGCGACCCAGCACCTGCTCGACCACCTGACGACGACGGCCGCGCCCAAGGACCGGGAGACCGAGGCAGCCAAGGCCAGGGCCCGCGCCCAGGCGCGCTACGGCGCCGCCTGACCTCCACGGCACACCGACCACGGGGTATGCCGGCTGCTCGCCAGCGGGGACCTGGGCCCGCAAGGCCGCGCAGGGGCTGTGGATATCTACCGGCAGGTCGCTCGGGTCCTGTCATCGTGGGGATATGCCCTCCCACCCTCCTTCGCCGATCCGTCCGCTGACGCCCGGGCCGGCCGTCGCCGCGGGTCCCACGACCGATGTCGACGACTGGTCCAGTCGGTGGGCCGACGAGGTCGATGCCATTGCAGACGGGGCCATGACGGACGGGGCCGCAGCGCCGACCCGCGACCGCGGGCCGCGCGTCACCCATCTGGTGCTCGTCGACGGCCTTCCCGCCGACCACTGGGTCGAGGACTCCAGCGATGGTCGGTGGCAGCCCCGGCGGCGAAGCCGTGCGTCGCTGTCCCTGGCCACGCCGGACGACGAGCGCGAGCGCGAGCTGCGGTGGTTGGACGCTCTCGTCGGTGGCCGCCGAGCCCTGCTCGACCTCGACGACCGGCCGCTGGTCGCGCGACCGCTCGAGCTGGCTGACCTGCCCCCGGAGACCCATGGCAGGGCCGTCGCGATCAGTGCCGAGTGCGACCGCCTGGCGGTCGAGGTGTTCGGGCTGGTGGAGCTGGCCGCAGCGCTGCGGGTACTGCTCACCGCCGCCCTGGTCGCCGACCCCGGGATGCTCCTGCGCAGCACGCGTGACGACACCGCGATGGGGGCGGTGGTCTGGGCCGGCGCCCAGGCCAACGGGCTGATCGGGCCGACGGGTCAGCTGCTGGCGCGCGACCTGTGGCCACGCCTGGGAGTCCCGCCGTCGGCGGCCGGCCGAGGGGGCGCACTGCTGGACCGGCTGGCCCCGGGAGCCGACCAGCTCCTGACCCCACCCGGCGCGCCGCGCCTGCGGGCCACCGGCCAGCCGGGCGCCCTGCTCGGCAGCACCCGCGCGCTGCTCGTGTCCCGACGCGACGACCTGCTCGGCGGCCTCGCGCCATGATCGTGTCCGGACGCGCCGGACGCCAGGCTGGCACCGTGACGCACCCCGTCGTCGAGGCCATCCGGACCGCCCTCGCCGGGGCGGGCGACCCGCAGCGTGCGGCCAGCCAGCAGGCCTACATGAAGTCGTCGATGCCCTACCGCGGCATCACCTCGCCCCAGCTCAAGGCACTGCTGCGGCCGATCCTGGCCGACCCTGCATACCGGATCGAGGAGCGGACGCAGTGGGATGGCGCCGTGCGCGACCTCTGGGACCACGCCACGCACCGCGAGGAGAGGTATGCCGCGACGGCACTCACCGGGCACCGCGCCTACCGCGCGTGGCAGGACCCGGGGGCGGTTCCGCTCTACCGGCACCTGGTCGTCACCGGCGCCTGGTGGGACCACGTCGACGAGGTCGCCACCAACCGGATCGGTCCGATCCTGTTGTCACACCAGGAGATCCTGACCCCGACGGTGCGCTCGTGGGCCACCGACGACGACCTCTGGCTGCGGCGTACCGCCATCATCAGCCAGCTGACCTTCAAGGAGCGGACGGACCTTGAGCTGTTGGCCGACGTCATCGAGCCGAACCTCGCGGACTCCAGCTTCTGGATCCGCAAGGCCATCGGGTGGGCGCTGCGTCAGCACGCACGGACCGATCCGGCCTGGGTGCGGGCGACCGTGTCGGGATACGGAGACCGCCTCAGCGGGCTGAGCCGTCGAGAGGCCCTCAAGCACCTGTGAGCAGCCGGCGGGGCTGTGCGGCGACCCGCGCGACGGCCAGGGCGGCGAGCGCCGATCCCGCAGCCACGAGGAACGCACCGCCGATCCGCCCGCTGTCCGACAGCGACCCCGCCGCTGCCGCCCCTGCGGAGGAGCCGACGAGGAAAGCCGAGATCAGCCACGCGAAGGCCTCGGTCGTCGTGCCGGGTGGCGCCAGCCGGTCGACCAGCTGGAAGACGCACGCGAGCACCGGAGGCAGACCCAGACCGCTGGCCACGGTGAGCAGACCCATCACCACGACGTTCGACGGCACCCAGGCCAGGGCGGCATACGTGAGGGCGATGACGCCGAGGCCGAGGAGCAGGTCGGTGCGCGGGTCGCGGTGCGGGGCGCGCGGGCTGTACGCGACCCCGCCGATGAGGGCTCCGAGGGCGTTCGCGGCCACGAGCCAGGGCGCCAGCCCGCGGTCACCGGTGGACTCGGCGTAGGCCACCAGCGCGACGGCCGGCACCCCGATGGTCAGCCCGACGAGCGCCACCGACGCGTAGAGGACACACAGCCGCCTCGAACGCAGCGGGCCGAGCCAGTGCCGGTCCTCGTGCACGGGCGGCACCCAGGCCCCGGAGGCTCGCGAGGCGACGAACCACGCGGTGCCCACCACCCCGATCACTCCCGCCGCGACGAGACCGCCACCGCTGCCACCCAGCTGGGCGACCAGGACGACCAGGGGGCCCAGGACGAAGATGAGCTCCTGCGCCGCCGCATCGAGGGCGAAGGCCGACGGCACCTGGCGCGGTGGAAGGACCGACGGCCAGAGCGTGCGCAGGGCAGGCTCCAGCGGGGGCGTGGCCAGCCCAGCCACCAGCGCCACGGCGATCGCCCCTGCGGAGGGAACCCACGGCAGCGCCGCCAGCGCACAGGACGAGACCAGACCGCCCAGGGCGAGAGCGCTGCGCTGCCCGCGCAGGTCCATCACGCGCGACAGGGCCGGCCCACCCAGGCAGCACCCGAGCGAGTACGCGGCGGTGAGCAGCCCCGCCCGGCCGTAGCCGCTGCCGGTGTCGCGGGCGAACAGGACCAGGGCCAGCGGCACCATGCCGTTGGGCAGCCGCCCGACCAGGGCCGAGAACAGCAGGCGCGCGACCTGAGGGAGGCGCAGCAGGGCCACCGGGCCGAGCGTGGCCGCCCGTTCAGTCATGGTCAGTCACGGTCAGTCACCGAACGGCCAGCCGACCTGCATCTGCGGGTGCTGTGCCCTGTCGAGGCCGGGCTCGATGTAGTGCTCGCGCCCGAAGAAGACCGCGAAGAACTCCGCAGGCATCGAGAGCATCCCCTCGATGTCGGTCGCCTGGCTGCGGTGCGCCTCCAGGGAGGCGCGGCGCTGGGCGAGGTAGTCGCCCACGTCGACCTGCCAGGTGATCTCGGCCTCGGGGGTGCCGAGGGGATTGCCGTCGTCCATCGGGCTGTCGGGGTCGAACGCCCGGTCCCCCGCGCCGGCGGCCACCGCCGCCTGGAAGACCCCGCGGACGAGGTCGCGGTTCATCGTCGACTCGAGCAGCCGCGGCCGGCGTGCCGCCAGCTCGGCAGCGCGGTGGACGACGGCGTTGACCTTGACGTGGTCGGGGTGCCCATAGCCGCCGTGCCAGTCGTAGCCCACCAGGACGTCGGCGTCCTCCTCGTCGAGGATCGCCACGAGCCGGGTGGCTGCCTCGTCGAGGTCCGCCCCGGTGAAGGCGCCCTCCTCGGAGTTCTGCGCCCAGCCGGTCATGCCGGAGTCGCGATATCCCAGCCACGCGATCCGCTGCACGCCCAACGCGTCTGCACTCGCCTGAGCCTCCCGGCGCCGCCAGTCGACGAGGGTCTCGCCCTCGGGCAGGCCACCGGACGGGAGCTCACCGTGGTCGCCGTGGGTGGCGAAGACGGTGACGACGCGGTGCCCCTCGGCGACGGCGCGAGCCATCGCGCCCGCGGTCTGGGACGCCTCGTCGTCGGGGTGTGCGTGGAGGAACACGATGGTGGACACGACGCAATCATGCCAACGCCCACCGACGAGGACGAGCGGCGCCGGCCGCGACCGGGCCACGCCGCAGGGCCACGCGGCATACGCTCGTCCGTCTCAGTCCGCGAAATAGTTAGCCCTAACTATTTACTGTCCGGGGTCGGACCGCTGCACTGGGAGCCGTGACCAGCACCGACCTCACCGACTTCCCGGCCCTCGTCGCCAACCTCGACCTCGAGACCAAGGTGCGTCTGCTCACCGGCGCCACGTCGTTCACCCTGCACGGGGAGGACTCGATCGGGCTGGCGCCCATGGCGTTCTCCGACGGACCCACCGGCGTCCGCGGCCTCAAGTTCACCGGCGGCGAGCAGGTGGCTCTCTTCCCCAACGCCACTCTGCTGGCGAGCGCCTGGAGCGAGGACACCGCCCACGAGGTCGGTGAGATGCTGGCGCAGGAGGCCCAGCGCCAGCAGATCCACGTCGTGCTCGGGCCGACGATCAACCTGCACCGGTCCCCCCTCGGGGGCAGGCTCTTCGAGGCGTACTCCGAGGACCCGCTGCTGACCGGGCGTCTCGCCGCCGCCTACGTCAAGGGCTTGCAGGGCCAGGGCATCGGCGCCTGCCTCAAGCACCTCGTGGCCAACGAGTCCGAGACCCTGCGCAACTACATGAACTCCGTGGTGAGCGAGGAGGCGCTGCGCGAGGTCTACCTCCTGCCGTTCGAGATCGCCGTCGACGACGCGAACCCGTGGTCGATCATGGCGGCCTACAACGACGTCAACGGCGTCCCGGCCACGGAGCAGGACCACGTCAACAACGAGGTCGTGAAGGGTGAGTGGGGCTGGGACGGCCTGCTCATGAGCGACTGGTTCGCCACGAAGACCTCGGCGCCGGCCGCTCTCGGCGGCCTCGACCTCGTCATGCCGGGCCCGGATGGGCCGTGGGGCGCGGCGCTGGTGGCCGACGTCGAGGCCGGCGCCGTGCCCGAGTCCGTCATCGACGAGCACGTATGCCGGCTGCTCCGGCTCGCCGAGCGCGTCGGCGCCCTCGGTGGTCCCGACGCGCACCGGGTGTGGCCGACCGACTCCTGGGCACCGGACGCGCCCGCCCGCCGCGAGCAGCTGCGTCGGCTGGCCACCGACGGCATGGTCGTCCTGCGCAACAAGGGCGGCGCGCTGCCGCTGACCGCGGCCAGCGCCACCTCGGGCACGGTGGCGCTCATCGGACGGCACGCTGTCGAGACGGTCTGCATGGGCGGCGGCTCCGCCCAGGTCAACCCGCCCTACCAGGTCTCCATCGCCCAGGGGCTGCGTGCCGCGATCGGCGACCGGCTGACCGTGGTCGACGGGGTGGAGGTCCGCGAGCGACCGCTGCCCGCGGCGCCGGACTCCATCAGCGACCCCGTGACAGGCGCGCCCGGCATGCAGGTCGAGCACCTCGACGCCGACGGGGTGGTCATGCTCTCCGAGCACGTGGACGGTGCCGACGTGACGACCGGCTTTGACGAGACCCCGCCCCGTCCGACCGAGCAGCTCCGGCTGCGCGCCCGCCTGGCCAAGGGTGGTCGCGTACGTCTCGGCGCCCTGGGCACCGGCCGGTGGCGGGTCAGTCTCGACGGCGCCGACCTCGGTGGCGCCGATCTCGTCGCCGGTGGCGCCGACCCGGGCGAGGGCATGTTCAAGCCGCCGCACTGGACTGCCGATGTGGACGCAGCACCGGGCGCGCTGGTCGAAGCCGTGCTGACCATCCTGCGCACCGAGCCCCAACCCGGACCGGACGGCAAGCTGAGCACGCTGTCCCACGTCCTGGCGTCGGGCATGGGCGTCAAGTCCCTCGTCGTCGCCCCCGTGCCTGCGCCGACGGACGAGGTCATCGAGGCGGCCGTCGCGGCCGCGCGTGACGCCGAGACGGCAGTCGTCGTCGTCGGGCTCACCCCGGAGCAGGAGACCGAGGGCACGGACAAGTCCACCCTGGCCCTGCCGGGAGACCAGGACCGGCTGGTGTCGGCCGTCGCGGCCGCCGCAGCCCGCACCGTGGTCGTCCTGAACGCCGCGACCCCGGTGCTGATGCCGTGGGCCGAGGACGTCGACGCGATCCTCGTCGTCGGTTTGCCGGGTCAGGAGGGCGGGCACGCCGTGGCCGACGCCTTGCTGGGCCTGCGCGAGCCCGCTGGGCGGCTGGTGACGTCGTGGCCGGCCGCGGACGGCGCGGCCCCGGCCTGGGTCGTCGAGCCCACGGACCTGCAGCTCGAGTACACGGACGGGGTGTTCATCGGCTACCGCGGCTTCCATGCCGGTCACGCCGAGCCGCCCGCCCACTGGCTGGGCGCCGGCGACGGCTACGGGTCATGGGAGTACGAGTCGGCCGAGCTCACCGGGACCGACACGGGCGTCACCGTGCGGGTGACGGTGCGCAACACGAGCGATCGCGAGTCCCGCGAGGTCGTGCAGGCCTACTTCCAGCCCGACGAGGCCGACCAGCCGGTCCGGCTCGTCGGCTGGGGCACCGCCACGGTGCCGGCGGGTGGGCACGCCGACGTCGAGGTCACGACCGACGCGCGGCTGTGGCGGCGGTGGGACACCGCCGCCGGGACGTGGGGCGCCCCCCTGTCCGGCGGGGAGCTGCTGGTCGCCCGCGGCCTCGGCGACATCCGCTCCCGACTTCCCCTGGCCTGACCGCTGTGAGCGTGCCGCACCGCCCACCCGCCACCCGGCGTGGGCGCGGTCGACCGAGGGGTGCCGCCGGTACGGGCGGCACCCGGGAGCGGATCGTCGCCGCCGCGGCCGACCTGTTCGCGGAACGCGGCTTCCACGCGACGCCGATGACCGCCCTGGCGGCCGCAGCGGGCCTGAGCCAGACCGGCCTGCTGCACCACTTCCCCACCAAGGAGGACCTGCTCGCCGCGGTCCTCGAGCAGCGCGACCTGCGCGACCTGGCCAGCCTGTCGGCCCGGCGCGGGGCGCCCGCCCGGGGGTGGGAGGTCTTCGACGACATGGTGGAGCTGGTGCGGCTCAACGCCGGACGCGAGGCGATGGTGCGGCTGTTCACCACCCTTGCCGGCGAGGCGGTCGACCCGGCCCACCCTGGCCACGACTGGCTCCGCAGGCACCACGCAGGTGCCGTCGACTCGCTCACGAGTGCCCTCACCGACGCCGTCGCCGACGGCACCGCCGCACCCGGCATACCCGCGGGCACCATCGCACGGCAGCTCGTCGCCCTCATGGACGGACTGCAGCTGCAGTGGCTCATGGCCCCCGACGAGGTGGACATGGCCGCCGACGTCGCCACCCAGGTCGCCGCGCTGAAGGACCGCTGGGCGACCACCGGCGGGTAGCCCACCGGCAAACCGTTAGCGTGGCGCGGTGAGCAGAGGGGACGTCGGAGCGCGGTCCGCCCAGAGCCGCGACATCCTGCGCCTCGCGATCCCGGCCTTCCTCGCCCTCGTCGCCGAACCCCTGTTCCTGCTGGCCGACTCGGCGATCATCGGCCACCTCGGCACTGCCCAGCTCGCCGGCCTCGGGGTCGCGAGCGCCACGCTGATCACCGCGGCGAACATCTTCGTCTTCCTGGCCTACGGCACCACGTCGATCGTCTCGCGACAGATCGGGGCGGGCAGCGAGCGCGGGGCCCTGGGGGCCGGGATCGACGGCACCTGGCTCGCAGTCGGGCTCGGGGCCGCGACCTCCGTCGTCGTTGCCCTGGCGGCCGAACCGCTGTGCCGCGCCTTCGGTGCGTCCCACGACGCCATCGGGTATGCCGCGACGTACCTTCGCATCTCGGCGCTCGGCATCCCGGCGATGCTCGTGGCCCTGGCCGCCACCGGCGTGCTCCGCGGGCTGCAGGACACCCGGACGCCACTGGTCGCCTCCGTCGCGGGGTTCTCCTCCAACATCGGGCTCAACCTCCTGCTCGTCTACGGACTCGGCTGGGGCATCGCCGGATCCGCGTGGGGCACCGTCATCGCCCAGACGGGTATGGCGATCGGACTCGTAACCGTCCTGGTGCGGCACGCGCGCCGGGCCGGGGCCACCCTGCGCCCGCATCCGGGACGCGTGCTGCGGGCGGCGCTGACCGGCATACCCCTGCTCGTACGGACCCTGGCGCTGCGCGCGATCCTGCTGGTCACCACCTGGGTCGCGGCCGGGCTGGGCGACGTGCCCCTGGCCTCGCACCAGGTGGCGGCGACGGTGTGGAGCTTCCTCGCCTTCGCCCTCGACGCGCTGGCCATCGCCGCGCAGGCCCTCACGGGCAAGGCCCTCGGGGCCGGCGACGTCGAGGCCGCGCGCAATGCGACCACCACGATGGTCCGCTGGGGCATCTGGGTCGGTGCCGTCCTCGGCCTGGCCCTACTGGCCGTGCACTCGCTGCTGCCTTCCCTGTTCACCACCGACCCAGCCGTGCGGGGCGCACTGTCGGCCGCGCTCGTGGTGGTCGCGCTCGGGCAACCGCTGGCCGGCTACGTCTTCGTCGTGGACGGCGTGCTCATCGGCGCGGGCGACGGTCGGTGGCTGGCCGGGGCCATGGCGGCGACGCTGGTGCTCTACCTTCCGCTCGCCGGCTGGGTGCACGGCACCGGCGACGAGCTCCTGGCCCAGGGCGCACCGCGGGCGGTGACCGTGCTCTGGGTGGTGTTCACCGCCTTCATGGCGATCCGGGCGTGCTTCTTCTGGTGGCGGATCCGCGGCGACGCGTGGGCGGTGACCGGGGCAGCCCGCTGACCGCCGCAGCCCGTTGTCACGGTGGGTCGGCCTCAGGAGGAGACGCGGGTCGCCGCCTCGCGGCGGGGGTCACCGGTCGCGTCCACGGTGCCGTCCGGGAGCAGCCGAGCGGCGCCCACCCCACCGAAGAACATCGACCTCGGACCGTGCGAGAACGACGGCAGCCCGAGCGCCCCCACCGCGGCGGAGATGCCCTCGTCGTCCTCGAGGTCCACGCGCGGCGTGCCGTCGTCGAGGATCCGCACGTGGACCCGGGGCGCCTCGATGGCCTGGTCCATGGGCATTCCCTCGAGGCAGTGGCGACCCAGCACCTGCATCAGCGCCGTCGTGATCCGGTCGGCGCCCGGGCTGCCGATCGCCAGCGCCGCGCCCGACGGCGAGCGGGCGACGGTCGGGGACATGTTGGAGGCGAGTCGCGTGCCCGGCGCCAGGGCGTGCAGCCCCAGCCGGTTGAGCTCGGGCTCGCCGAGACAGTTGTTGAGCATCAGCCCGGTGCCGGGGACCGTTGCGCCGGAACCGTATCCGCTCGACGCCGTGATGGCGCAGACCGTGCCGTCGCTGTCGACCGCCGAGACGTGGGCCGTGGACGACGAGGTCGGCAGGCTGGCCAAGCCGTTGAGGTCCACCGACTCCAGCAGGGCGTAGCCGTCCTCCTCCAGGTCGGTGGACAGGTCGTGCACCTGATGGCGGTAGGACAGCACCTGTCGCTGGATCTCGATGATGCGCAACCAGTCCCAGCCACCGGCGGCGAGCTCGCGCAGCATGATCGCGAGCATCGGGCCGCCGATCGAGGGAGGCGGGTTGAGGGCCAGGTCCCACTCCCCGAGGGCGAGCCGCAGCGGCGTGCGGACCACGGCTCGGTAGGCCGCGAGGTCGGCGGCCGTGATCAGGCCACCCCGCTCCTCGCTGTCCGCGGCGATCCGGGCGGCCAGGTCGCCGGTGTACAGCGAGCGCGCTCCCTGCGTGGCGATCTGCTCGAGGGTGTCGGCCAGGTCGGGGTTCGTCGCCAGCTGTCCGGCGACGACGACCGCGCCGTCCGCACCCCTCACCAGGGGACGGGTGTGCTCGTCCCAGCCGAAGACCGAGTCCCCGGTGATGGCGAGATAGCTCGCCGCGGCGCCGCCGATCGCGTAGCCGGTGCGGGCGGCCGTGATGCTGGGTGCGAGCACCTCCCACCACGGGGCCCTGCCATGGCGGTCGTGCGCGGTGCCCAGGGCCGCGAAGGCGCCGGGCGTCGCGACCGAGCCGTGGCCGGCATACAGGGTGAGGCCGCCTCCGTAGGAGGTGGTCACCTCCCGCAACCCCGCGCCGAACCGCGCAGGGTCCTGCCCACGCCCGGGCATCTCGACGTTGCCGTCGATGACTTCGGGGTCGCCCCCGGCAGGCCAGACGCTGACGTAGGCCCCGCCGGCCGCCGACACGATGCCCGGCTCCGTGGTCATCGCCGAGACCATCGCGGCGATGGCTGCGTCGACCGCGTTGCCCCCCGCCGCCGCTGCCGCGAGTCCCGCGTCAGCCGACGCCGGCCCGGTCGCCGCGATCGCCACGCGTGGGTGCATGCGCCGATTCTGTCCCATGCCCTCGACTCGTGCGACCGACGGCGGCGGCGCTACGCCCGGGGCCGGCCGGGTCGGGACAGGACGAAGGCCCGGCCCCCGCGTGCTGCGGGAGCCGGGCCTTGGTCGTGCGGCGGCTGGGTCAGCCGGCGACGACGTCGAGGGTCACCTTGGCCTGCACCTCGGGGTGCAGGCGGATGAGCGCCTCGTGGTTGCCGACCGACTTGATCGGGGTCAGGACCTCGATCTTGCGCTTGTCGAGCTCGGGGCCACCGGCCGCCTTGACAGCAGCGGCGATGTCGGCGGTCGAGATGGCGCCGAACAGGCGACCGGAGTCACCCGCGTGGGCCACGACCTTGACGGCCTTGTTCTCGAGGTTGCCCTTGATCGACTTGGCCTCCTCGAGGGAGTTGATCGCGCGGACCTCACGGCCCTTGGCGATCGCGTCGACCTGCTTCTGCCCGCCCTTGGTCCACGCGGTGGCCAGGCCACGACGGAACAGGAAGTTGCGGGCGTAGCCGTCCTTGACGTCGACGACGTCACCGGCGGTGCCGAGGCTGGAGACCTCGTGGGTCAGAATCACCTTCATGGTTCAGATCCTCCTAGCGCCCGAGCTCAGCGGGACGAGCTCGAGTAGGGCAGCAGCGCCATCTCGCGGGCGTTCTTGACCGCGGTGGCGATGAGTCGCTGCTCCTGGACGGACACACCGGTCACACGACGCGCGCGGATCTTGCCACGGTCGGAGATGAACTTGCGCAGCAGCGCAGTGTCCTTGTAGTCGATGTTCTCGACCTTCGCCGCCTTCAGCGGGTTGGCCTTCTTCTTGGGCTTGCGCACAACGGGCTTGGCCATCGTGGTGCTCTCCTTCTGCTGAGGAACTCAGCGGATGAGCCCTGGTCTCCCAGGGATGGTGTGTTTCGAGTTGTTCAAGAGGTGGGTATGCCGTGCGGCTGGCTTCCTGCGGAGGCCCACTACCCGGCATACCGGATGATCTGGTCTGTCCGACCCTGACGGATCAGAAGGGGGGCTCGTCGTAGGACGGCGCGCCGCCGCCCCACCCGCCACCCTGCTGGCCACCGGACTGCTGGCCGCTGCCGGCCGGAGCCGACTGCTGGCCACCGGAGGGACCGGTCGCCCAGGGGTCTTCCTGCTGGCCACCCTGGCCACCCGAGAAGCCACCCTGGCCGCCGCCGGTGCCGCGCTGGGTGCGGTTGACCTTGGCGGTCGCGTAGCGGAGCGAGGGGCCGACCTCGTCGACCTCCATCTCCACGACCGTGCGCTTCTCGCCTTCCTTGGTCTCGTACGAACGAGACTTCAGACGGCCGGAGACGATGACGCGAGTGCCCCGCTGGAGCGACTCGGCGACGTTCTCCGCCGCGTCACGCCACACCGAGCAGCGCATGAACAGCGTCTCGCCGTCCTTCCACTCGTTGGACTGCCGGTCGAACTGCCGCGGCGTGGAGGCCACGGTGAAGTTCGCGACGGCAGCACCCGAGGGGGTGAAGCGCAGCTCAGGGTCGCCGGTGATGTTGCCGATGACGGTGATGACGGTGTCGCCAGCCATGGAGCATGTCCCCTGTTCGTTTGGGTCAGGTCGGTGGAGCTAGTGGAACAGAATCAGATCGGTGCAGCTCAGGCGCCGGGGCGCAGGAGCTTGGTGCGCATGACCGACTCGTTCAGGCCGAGCTGGCGGTCCAGCTCCTTGGCCGTGGCCGGCTCTGCGGTGAAGTTGACGACGGCGTAGATGCCCTCGGCCTTCTTCTTGATCTCGAACGCCAAGCGACGGCGGCCCCAGATGTCGATGTTGTCGACGGTGCCCTTGTCCTTGGTGACGACGGTGAGGAACTTGTCGAGCGAGGGCGCGACGGTCCTGTCGTCGAGCTCGGGGTCGAGGATGACCATGAGTTCGTACTGACGCATGCTGATAACCCGCCTCCTTTGGTCTATGGCGGTCACGGTCTCTCCGTGACAGGAGGGTTGCAGTGCGATCCCCTGCGAGGCACCGTCGAGGTGCACCGCCGGGGAACCTGACACAGAGTACCGGGACACAGCGACAACGACCGAATCGTTGTCCACAGGGTCAGGCGAAGCGCACCAGCAGCTCGTCCGGGGCGTCGGTGAAGTCGCCGGCCAGCTCGTCGACCACCGCGTCGGACTGATCCTCGGACAGCTCGTCACCGCGCGAGACCGAGGGGTCGGCAGCGTCGAGGTCGGGGGCCTCGGCGCGCTGGGACGCCGTGTCCCAGACCCGCCAGACGAGGTAGCCCACGGCCGCGACCCGCACGATGAGGGCCACGGCATACCAGCCGGGCGGAAGACCGCGCTCGGGCCTGGACAGACCCCCGACGTAGAGCCAGACGGCGACGAAGTGCAGCGCCTCCGCCGACGCCCACACCAGGTGATCCCGCCAGCGCAGCCCACACAGGGCCACCAGCGGGACCAGCCACAGGGAGGACTGGACCGGGAAGGTCTTGCCGGTGACCAGGGCGAGCGCGACCAGGACCAGGGCGACCTCGGCCACGGTCGGTCGACGTCGGGTGCTCAAGGCGAACAGCGCGCCCATCAGCACCGCCACGACGAGCCCGACCACCGTGAGCAGAGTGGTCGCTCCGGTCGGCAGGGGATGACCGACCAGCTCGGGGACCATCCACAGGGAACCCAGGCCCGCTTGGCTGTCCCACCACCGCTCGTACGGCACCGCGATGGCGCCGGGGTTGCCGATGAGGAACGGCAGCAGCACCACACCGACAGCGCCCGCCGCGGCTGCGAGCGTCCGGCCGACCGCGTGGAGGCGGCCGGTGCGCAGGCCCAGCACCACGAGCGCCAGCAGGATCAGGACGGGGTAGGTGCGAGTAGCGACCGCGAGTCCGAGCAGGGCACCGGCCAGCGTCGGGCGACGCCGGGCCCAGGCCCAGATGCCGGCGCTGGCGAGCGCGACCCCGAACAGGTCGGGCGACAGCATCGCCGTGAGCAGGAGCACGGGGCTGAGTGCGACCTGCGCGGCGTTCGCGGAGTGCAGCGGACGCGATGCGGCGGTGAGGTAGACGACGGCGACCGCCAGGGCCGTGCCGAGCAGGGCCCACAGGGCGAAGTACCAGCGGGTCTGGTCGAGGAACGGCCCGTCGGGCACGAGACCTCCCAGCCACGCCATCACCGCTCCGGTGAGGACCGGGTGGTCGGCGCTGGAGCCGTCACCCGCGAGGTAGGCGGCCAGCCCGTGGTGCAGGTTTCCCAGCTGGTAGAGCGAGGGCAGGTCCGAGAAGCAGGCGTGCCAGAACTGGTCGGAGCCCGTCCAGCCCTTCTGGATGCAGTGGGCGCGCTCCACCACCGACAGCGCCATGGTCGCGGCCGCGGCGACGAGCAGCGGCACGACGGTGGCTGCCCACGACCGCGCCCGCGCCGAGGCGTGCCTGCCCAGTGGCCCACCGGCGACCGCCAGCGCGCCATCGGGCAACGGGCCGGAGCTCACGATGGCTCGCGACCCCGGGGCGTACCGCCCCGTCACTGTGTCGTCGTCACTGGGTGGTCGTCACTGTGTCGTCGAGGATGGCCCGCCCGCGCCGAGGGTGATGGTCGTCGGCGGGGGAAGGGTCGGCGGCGGCTTGATCGTGGGGCTGGTCGTGGTCTGGGTGGGCGTGGTCGTCGTCGTGGTCGGCGGCGTGGTGGTCGTCGTCGTGGTCGTGCTGGACGTCGTCGTCGACGTGGTCGTCGGCGGCGGGGTGTAGATCTGGTTGTCACCCAGACCCGCGCGCTTGGGGAAGTCGATGACCTTCTGGCCCTGCAGCGCGGCGGTCATGTAGTCCGTCCAGATGTGCAGGGGCACGGTCGCGCCCGTGAGCTCGCCGACCCCGGGGACGTGGTTCATCGACAGCTCCTCGCCCTTCGGGCCGCTGCTGTAGATGCCCACGGCGGTGGCCAGCTGGGGGGTGAACCCGTCGAACCAGGCCGCCTTGTTGTCGGTCGTGGTGCCGGTCTTGCCCGCGACCGGACGGCCGACGTTCTGCGCGTAGACCGCGGTGCCGTCCTGGACGACCTGCTGCATGGCGTCGACGGTGTCGGCCGTCACGCCCTTGTCGAACGCCACCTTCCTGACCGGCTTGGCCTTGTAGTCCAGGTTGCCTGGACCGCCCGTGACCGAGCGGATGAAGTACGGCGTGACCCGGGTGCCCTGCGACGCGATGGTCGCGTACGCGTTCGCCATGTCCGTCACGGTGACGTGCGAGGTCCCGAGGACGTTGGCGTAGTTGGTGCCGATCCCCTTGGCGGGCAGCCCGGCTGCGACCGCGGCGTCCTTGGTGGCCTGGGGCCCGACCTTGATGTTGAGCTGGGCGTAGACGGTGTTGACGGAGTGCCCCGTGGCCTTGCGCAGGTCGATGTTGCCGAACTGCTCACCGGGGAAGGGCCCGAAGTTCCGGACGCCTCCGCGGCGCAGGAAGTCGGTCTTCGCATTGGGGTCCTGGAACTCCTTGAAGTACTGCGGGCTGTGTCCGTCGAACTTGGTCTTGGTGCTGATCGGCTTGTTCTGCGAGAGGGCAGCCAGGAGGGTGAAGATCTTGAACGTCGACCCGGCCTGCATCGAGGCCTGGGTGGCGGTGTTGAACTGTTCCTTCTGGTAGTCCGCACCGCCGTACATCGCGACCACGGCACCGTCACCGGGCCGGATCGAGGTCAGCCCGACCCGCAGCGACGAGGTGCCCTTGCCCGTGGGCATCCGGGCCTTGATGGCATCCACCGCGGCCTTCTGCGCCTTCTGGTCGATCGTGGTGACGATCCGGTAGCCGCCCCTGTCGATGTCGGTGTCGCTGAGCTTGAGCGTGGCCTTCAGCTCGCGCTTGACCGCGTCGGTGATGAAGCCGTTGGGTCCGGAGGCGTTGCGGTTCGGCTTGTAGGTGATCAGGGACTTGGTGGGGAACTGCGCGGCGGCCCGCTGCTGCGGAGTCAACCAGCCCTCGGTGACCATGCCATCCATGACGTACTTCCAGCGAGCCTCGGCGTTGGCCTTCTCACTGGCCCCCAGGCCGGGGTCGAAGAACGACGGGCCCTTGACCACTGAGGCCAGCAGCGCGCCCTCGGACGGCGTCAGCTTGGACACGTCCTTGTTGAAGTAGGCCTTGGAGGCCGTCTCGATGCCGAACGCCCCGCGGCCGTAGTAGATCGTGTTCAGGTAGTTCTCGAGGATCTGGTCCTTCGACTGCTCCTTGGCGATCTTGATGGCGATGATGATCTCTTTGCCCTTGCGCGTCAGGGTCTGGTCCTGGCTCAGGAAGTAGTTCTTGACGTACTGCTGGGTGATCGTCGACCCGCTCTGCGCCGTGCCCCCGCGCAGGGTCGCCCAGGCGCCGCGCAGGATGCCGGTCGGGCTGATCCCGGAGTTCTGGTAGAAGTTGCGGTCCTCCGCTGCGAGGTGCGCCTCCTGCACAGCCTTGGGCACCTGCTTGAGCGGCACGGACTGGCGGTTCACCTGGCTGATCCGGTCGATCTCGGTCTTGCCGTCCGCGTAGTAGATGATCGAGGCCTGCGCGGCCGCCAGGTCGTTCGGCTTGGGCGCGTCGATCATCGAGTAGGCGACGAAGAAGCCGATCACCAGGAGCAGGAACCCCGCGAGCGCCGTGATGCCGAGCCACTTGGCCCACCGCTTGGCGGCACTGCCCTTGGGCTTCGCGGTCTTCGGCGACTTCGCGCCGCGTTCCTGACCCGCCTTGGCCTGGGCGCGCGTCTTCGGACGTGAGGTACTCATCTGACCTTCCCGATCTGCATACAACTGGCGCGGGTGCGGCCCAGGGGCCACCCGCGCACAGCGAATTGACCCTCAGTATGACTGGCTGACATCTGAAACGTGCATTTCGCCCTCTCAACGCACTCTCAGCGCCGCTCGTTTCCGGAACGTACTCCAGATATATCGGTTCGATATATCTGGTGTACGCTACCTCCGTCTGCCGAACACACGGGGACTGCCACGGACGAGGTCCGTGCGTTGAACGCGAAGGGAGGTGCTGCCAGTCATGAGCCGTCGTTCCGAACTGCTCGAGTTCGCCGTCCTCGGTCTCCTGCACGAGAGCCCCATGCACGGCTACGAGCTGCGCAAGCGCCTCAACGCGGCGCTGGGCGTCTTCCGGGCGCTCTCCTACGGCACCTTGTACCCCTGCCTGCGTGGGCTGCTCGACCAGGGCCTCATCGCGGAGGCAGTCAGCACCCAGCACACGGCAGCCACCTCCGGATCCAAGCGGGCCCGCATCGTCTACGAGCTGACGGCCGACGGCAAGGAGCACTTCCAGGAGCTGCTCAAGGAGGCCGGGCCCACCGCGTGGGAGGACGACACGTTCGACGTCCACCTCGCGTTCTTCGCCCGCACCGAGGCCGAGGTGCGGCTGCGCATCCTCGAGGGGCGCCGGAGCCGGCTGGAGGAGCGGTTGGAGAACATCCGCACCAGCTCGGCCAAGAACCGCGAGCGCTTCGATACCTACACCACCGCTCTCGAGCGGCACGGCCTGGACTCCGCCGAGCGCGAGGTCCGCTGGCTCAACGAGCTCATCACCGCCGAGCGGAACATCCCCGCCTCGGCCACCAACCCCACCGCACAAAAGCTCTAGAAGGAGTAACCCATGGGATCCGTTCGCGTCGCCATCGTTGGCGTCGGCAACTGCGCCAGCTCGCTGGTGCAGGGTGTCGAGTACTACAAGGACGCCGACCCGGCTGGCAACGTCCCCGGGCTCATGCACGTCACCTTCGGTGACTACCACGTCAAGGACGTCGAGTTCGTCGCCGCCTTCGACGTGGACGCCAAGAAGGTCGGCTTCGACCTCGCCGAGGCCATCGGCAACTCCGAGAACAACACCATCCGCATCGCCGACGTGCCGCCCACCGGCGTCACCGTGCAACGCGGTCACACCTACGACGGCATCGGCAAGTACTACGCCCAGACCATCGAGCAGTCCGATGCCGAGCCCGTGGACATCGTCCAGGTCCTCAAGGACACCAAGGCCGACGTGCTCGTCTCCTACCTCCCGGTGGGCTCCGAGGTCGCCGACAAGTTCTACGCCCAGTGCGCCATCGACGCCGGCGTGGCCTTCGTCAACGCCCTGCCCGTCTTCATCGCCTCCGACCCCGAGTGGGCTGCCAAGTTCGAGGCTGCCGGCGTGCCGGTCATCGGTGACGACATCAAGTCGCAGGTCGGCGCGACCATCACGCACCGCGTGATGGCCAAGCTGTTCGAGGACCGTGGCGTGACGCTGGACCGCACCTACCAGCTCAACGTCGGCGGCAACATGGACTTCAAGAACATGCTCGAGCGCGAGCGCCTCGAGTCCAAGAAGGTCTCCAAGACCCAGGCCGTCACGTCCAACCTCACGGGCGCGCTGGCCGGCCTGACGGACAGCCGCAACGTCCACATCGGCCCGTCGGACTACGTCGCGTGGCTCGACGACCGCAAGTGGGCCTACGTCCGCCTCGAGGGTCGCGCGTTCGGCGACGTCCCCCTGAACCTCGAGTACAAGCTCGAGGTCTGGGACTCCCCCAACTCGGCCGGCATCATCATCGACGCCATCCGTGCGGCGAAGATCGCCAAGGACCGCGGCATCGGCGGCGCGCTGATCAGCGCCTCGTCCTACCTCATGAAGTCCCCGCCCGTGCAGCGCGAGGACACCGAGGGTCGCACCAAGCTCGAGGCCTTCATCGCAGGCACCGAAGAGCGCTGACGCTCGGACGCATACGAAAGGGGCACCTGACCACGTGGTCGGGTGCCCCTTTCGTATGCCGGAACGGCGCGCCAGGCCCTCGCACCCCGAGGAGCGGAAGTCTGTGCACAGACGTGGCGCCTTCTGCGCGGAGACCGGCTCCGTGCGCACTGGCACGGAGCTCTGTGCACAGACCCCCGCTCCCCGCGACGCTCACGGACCGGTCGGCTCCGCGGAGGACTCGGGCTGCTGCGCCCACCAGTCGCGCAGCTCCTGCTCGACGGCGTCCTGGCCGATGATCCCCCGGTCGAGGCGCACCTCGAGGAGGTGGGCGTAGGCGCGACCCAGCACCGGGCCCGGCCTGATGCCCAGGACGGCCGCGATCTGGTTGCCGTCGAGCTCGGGCCGCACCTTGGCCAGCTCCTCGGCCTCCATGAGGGCCTCGATGCGGACCTCGAGGGCGTCATAGGTCTGCGAGAGCCGGGCCGCCTTGCGGGCGTTGCGGGTGGTCGAGTCCGACCGGGTCAGCCGGTGCAGCCGCGGGAGCAACGGCCCGGCATCCGTGACGTAGCGGCGCACGGCGGAGTCGGTCCAGGCGCCGTCGCCGTAGCCGTGGAACCGCAGGTGCAGCTCGACCAGGCGCGACACCGCCTTGACGGTGTCCTTGTCGAAGCGCAGCGCCTTGAGCCTCTTCGCGGTGAGCTTCGCGCCGACCACCTCGTGGTGGTGGAACGAGACGCCGCCCCCCGCCTCGAACCGGCGGGTCGCGGGCTTGCCGACGTCGTGCAGCAGCGCGGCCAGCCGGAGCACCAGGTCCGGTCCCGGCACCGAGGACTCCGGTCCGTCGGGCGGTCCCTCGAGCGCGATCGCCTGGTCGAGGACGGTCAGCGAGTGCTCGTAGACGTCCTTGTGGCGGTGGTGCTCGTCGACCTCGAGCTTGAGCGCCGGCAGCTCGGGCAGCACGTGGTCGGCCAGACCCGACTCGACGAGCAGCCGCAACCCGGCCCGCGGCTGCGGGGCGAGCAGGAGCTTGGTCAGCTCGTCGCGGACCCGCTCGGCCGACACGATCTCGATCGACGGCGCCATCGCCCTCATCGCCTCGCGCACCTCGGGGGCGACGTCGACGCCGAGCTGCGCCGCGAACCGGCAGGCGCGCATCATCCGCAGCGGGTCGTCGCCGAACGACACCTCGGGGGGCCCCGGGGTGCGCAGGCGCCGCGCGGCGAGGTCCGCCAACCCGGCATACGGGTCGACGAACTCCATCGACGGAAGCCGCATCGCCATCGCGTTGACGGTGAAGTCACGCCGGACGAGGTCGTCCCCGAGGTTGTCGCCGAAGGCCACCACGGGCTTGCGGGACTGACCATCGTAGGCATCCGCGCGGTAGCTCGTGACCTCGACCGTGTGCTCGCCGCGCCGCGCACCGATCGTGCCGAACTCGCGTCCGATGTCCCAGTGGGCGTCGGCCCACGGCCGGAGGATCGCGAGCGTCTCGTCCGGGGTCGCGCTGGTGGTGAAGTCGAGGTCGGGCGAGAGCCGGCCGAGGAAGGCGTCGCGCACCGGACCGCCGACCAGGGCGAGCTCGTGGCCCTGCGCCGCGAAGAGCTCACCGAGCTCGGTCAGCAGCGGCACCACCGGCGCGAGGTGGGCCGTGGCCCGACGCATCAGCTCGGGCAGCAGCGGCGCCCCGGACGCGGGGGCAGGGCCGGTCTGCGGCTCGCGGGGATCGGCGGTGGACACGGAGGTCAAGGGTAGGCGCTCGTTAGAGTGGCAGCGTGACCTCCCCCGCTCGCGACCCCGAAAGGCTGGTGCCCGCCCGGCCCCGGCTGCCCGCGGTCGAGGAGCGCTCCGCCGGGGGAATCGTCGTCGACGTGCACGAGGGCGTCGCCCGGATCGCGGTGATCGCGCGCCGCAACCGCGCCGGCCGGATCGAGTGGTGCCTGCCCAAGGGGCACCTCGAGAACGACGAGACGCTCCAGCAGGCGGCGGCCCGCGAGGTCGAGGAGGAGACCGGCATCGAGGGCCGCGTCCTGACCGAGCTCGGCACCATCGACTACTGGTTCGCGACCGGCCAGCGACGGGTGCACAAGTTCGTCCACCACTACCTGCTCGAAGCCACCGGGGGCCATCTCACCATCGAGAACGACCCCGACCACGAGGCGATCGATGTCGCCTGGCTGCCGCTGCGCGAGGCCCACGAGCACCTCACCTTCCCCAATGAGCGACGCATCGCGAGGCAGGCCTGGGCGCGTCTGGCCGGGGACGGGTGATGCACCGCGCCTCCGTATGCCGCGTGCTCCTCGCGGCCGCGATCGCGCTGCCTCTGGGAGCCGCGACTCCCGGGACGGCCTCGGGTGTGGCCTCGAGGGCAGGTGTGGGTAGGGGCTCGGCGTCGGCCACGAGCGTCGCCCTCGCCCTCACGGGAATGACTCCCGCCGTCGCCCTGCCCGGCCAGGACCTCGTCGTCACCGGGACGATGCGCAACGACGGCTCCAGGCCCCTCAACGGACCCACCGTGGCCGTCGTGATGCCCACCGACGACACCTCCCTGCGGTCGACCCGCGAGGCCGTCCAGAACTGGGCGACCGAGGTCGGCCCGGCCCAGGGCACCGTCGTCGGCCGGACCCGGCTCGCCGGCGCGGTGCCGGCCGGGGGGACGGCGACCTTCTACGTCACGGTGCATCGACTGGCTTCGCTGGGACGGGCGGCCTACGGCGCCATCCCGCTCAGCGTGCAGACCGGCACCGCCAGCGTCCGGACCTTCGCCGGCTACCAACGGACCAAGCAGTACGAACCCATCTCGATCAGCTGGGCCGTGCCGCTCACCCTGGACCCGGACCCCCAGCTGTTCGGCGGCCCGGGCGCCGGCCGGCAGAAGGCCTGGAGCGACGCCCTCGCCGACGGGTCCCGGGTCAGCCGGGTCATCGACGCCACCCAGGACGCGCCCGTCACCTGGGCGATCGACCCCACCCTCACCCCCACGCTGCTCCAGAGGGGCGTGGACATCGGCTCGAGCGCCGCCCAGAGTGACCCGGAGACGGCGATCCGCACCGCGACCCAGACCCGCATCACCGACGCCGCAGCGCGGCACACCCCGTGGGTCCTGCCTGACACCGACGCCGACCTCGCCGCGGTCGCCGGGGCCAGCACGGCCCAGTCCCTGATGCGCACCCTGGTGGCGCGCTCGCAGGCGGTCGCCCAGAGGCTCGGCGGACGCGCGGACGTGGCGTGGCCGGCCGACGGCGGCTACACCTTGACCCGTGAGACCGCCCTGCGGCGGCTCTTCCAACAGCCGGCCCTCGCCGGACAGGTGACCTCGGCCGCGGTGCTGACCACCCCGGGCACGACCAACTCGCCCGGCTCGGCGCAGCGCAGCACGACCGGCTTGCCCCTCCTGGCATACGACGACGCGCTCAGCACCCTGCTCACCCAGACGACGTCCGCATCCGCAGGGGTGCTGAGCACCCAGCAGTTCGTGGCCGACTCGGTGGCACTGCTCAACGAGCTGCCCGGCACGCAGGGGCGCAGCGTCTTCGTCGCGGCCCCCCGCTCGTTCAACCCCGACCCCGCGGCAGCCCGGGCCTTCTTCGCCGCCGTGGACAGCATCCCCTGGCTCACCCCCACGACGACCGACGTCCTCCTGGCCAGCGCCAGGCACGCGGTCGGGACGGCAGCCGCGCCGGTGACCCGGCCCACGGTCGAGCCCGGCGGTGGCCAGCCCGTCCTGACCAGTGCCCGGATCAGCCAGCTCGAGCAGACGGTCCGGACCGTCCGGGGTGTCGCCCAGATCCGCGACGACGGCAACGAGTTCCTGCGCACCTGGGCCCGCGCCGCCGAACAGCTCGCCTCGACCCGCTGGCGAGCCGCCCCGACCGCCTGGGACACCCTCAGCGGCGGGGTCACCCAGGCGGCCAGGCAGACGACCACGGCGGTCAAGGTGTCGGCCAGCACCATCAACTTCCTGGCGGACTCCGGACGGCTGCAGATCACCGTGACGAACGACCTGGCCGTGCCCGTCGGGAACGTCAAGCTCACGGTGGAAGCGTCCAACCTGCGCCTGCGCATCGACAGCCAGCCCCCCATCTTGCGGATCGGCCCCAAGAGCAGGGCCACCGTGTCCGTGAGCGTGACCGCGCTCGCCGCCGGGTCGGTCCCGCTCCGGACCAGGTTGACCACGCCGGACGGCACGGTCATCGGCGAGGGCGCCGACGTCCAGGTCCGCGTCACCCCGACGGGCAACTGGGTCTACGGCGGGCTGGCCGCGGTGGGCGGGCTCGTCCTACTGCTCGGTATCGTGCGCACCGTCCGACGACGCCCCGGCGCCCGGCTCCCGCGAGAGGCCACCACCGCATGACCGACGACCAGCCGACGACCACGTCATGAGAGGCCTCTCATGACGGACCGGCCCGCCGGCGAGCAGAGCCTCGCCAGGTCCAGCGCCCTGATGGCGGCCGGCACCGTCGTGTCCCGCGTCCTGGGGTTCGGCCGCGCGGCCCTGCTCAGCGGCGTCATCGGCATCGGGCTCGCCGCCGACACCTTCCAGGTCGCCAACACCCTGCCGAACCAGTTCTACCTGCTGCTCGCCGGCGGGGTGCTGAACGCCGTCCTCGTCCCGCAGATCACCAAGGCCGCCAGCCACGACGACGGCGGGCACGCCTTCGTGAACCGGCTGCTGACCCTGTCGCTGGCCCTGCTCGTCGGGGCGACCGTGCTGGTGACGCTCGCCGCTCCCCTCCTGGTCCGGGTCTTCGCGACCCGCGAGTGGGACGCCCACGCCGTCGGGCTGGCGGTGGCGTTCGCGTTCATCTGCCTGCCGCAGGTGTTCTTCTACGGGCTCTACACGCTCTTCGGCCAGGTGCTCAACGCCCGCGGGCACTTCACGGCATACATGTGGGCACCGGCGCTGGCCAACCTCGTCGCCATCGGCGGCCTGCTGTGGTTCAAGCTCGCCTTCCCCGCCAACGTCAAGGTCGGCGCCTGGACCCCCCTGATGATCTGGGTCCTGGCCGGCACCGCCACCCTCGGGGTGGCGGTGCAGGCGGTCGCCCTGTGGCTGCCGCTGCGCGCCAGCGGGTTCCGCTACCGCCCCGTCTGGGGGTTTCGCGGCGTCGGTCTCGGCAGCGCCTCGAGGGTCGCGGGCTGGACCTTCGCCGCGGTGGCCCTCAGCCAGGTCGGCTACATCGTCACGTCGCAGGTGATGACCCGGGCCGGTCACCAGCTGTACGTCCGGGGCGAGGAGGGCGCGGGGCTCGCCGCGTACGGGTACGCCTTCCTGCTGTTCATGCTCCCCCACTCGCTCATCACCGTCTCGCTGGTCACCGCCCTGTTCACCCGGCTGTCCAACGCCGCGCACCAGGGCGACGACGCGGAGGTCGTCGCCGACCTCGGACGAGGGCTGCGGATGCCGGCCGTCCTCCTCGTGCCGGGCACGGTGGCGATGATCCTGCTCGGGACCCAGGTGGCACGGGTGGCGTTCTTCGACAACTCACCCGCCGAGTCCTCCGCCATCGGCCGGGTGATGATCGCGATGATGCTGGGGCTGGTCCCGTTCGGGTGGCTGTACCTCATCCAGCGGGTCTTCTACGCCTACGAGGACGCCCGGACGCCGTTCCGGCTCCAGCTCGTCGTCACCGTCGTGGCGACCATCGCCAACCTCGTCGCCGCAGTGGTAGACCCCACGCACACCGGGGTGGTCGTGGGCCTCGGGCAGACCGTGAGCAACCTCGCGGCCGCCGTGCTCGGGTTCGTCCTGCTGCGTCGCCGGCTCGGGTCGCTGAGGCTGAGCGCGAGCGTCCGCAGCTACGTGCGGCTCGGCCTGGCCTCCGTCGCCGCCGGGGCCGTCACCTGGCTGGTGCTCCGTGCCCTCGAGGCTGCCGGGCAGGAGCGCACGTCGTGGACCGGCGCCCTCACCGAGGTGGTCGTCGGAGGTGGGGTGTTCGTGCTGCTCGCCCTCGGTCTGGCGCACGCGATGCGGGTCGAGGAGGTCGGGCTGCTGCTCGATCCCCTGGTACGACGCCTGCGGCGACGCCGCTCCTGAGCGGTCACGCCATAGGATGACCCCGCACCCGTGCTGGGACCTCAGGACTGGTGCACCAGGAGCGACCCGTCCATCGACACCGCAGGAGGCAGCGTGCACGGGGTAGGCCCTTCGACCGTGCTGGGCGGCCGGTATGCCGTGCAGCGCCGGATCGAGCAGCTGCCGAGGGCCGAGCGCTGGTCAGCCGCCGACACGACGCTCGAGCGCGACGTCGTCATCGTGTGCTTCGCGGAGGACGAGACGCACGCCGAGGCCACCCTCGATGCCGCCCGTCGCGTGGCCGGCCTCGACAACCACCGTCTCGTGCGGGTGCTCGACGTGGGCCGGTCCGACGGGATCGCCTTCTTCGTCGAGGAGGCCATCCACGACGCCCACTCACTCGCCCAGATCCTCCAGCAGGGGGGACTGCCCGCCGAGGAGGTCCGCCGCATCGTCGGCGAGACCGCGACGGGCCTCGAGGCCGCCCGCGGCCGGGGACTGCACCACCTGCGCCTCACCCCTCACTCGGTGCTGCGCGACCACGACGGCACCATCAAGGTGCGGGGCGTGGCCACCCTCGCCGCGATGGCCGCCGAGGACGACCTCGACGCCACGCAGGCGGCGCGCGTCGACGCCATCGGGGTCGTCGCACTCACGTATGCCGCGTTGACCAGCCGGTGGCCGCTGCCCGGCTCGGTGGCCGGCGTGGAGTCCGCCCCGCGCGTGGTCGGGGGCGTCCCGGCTCCGTCCGAGATCGCCGCGGGTGTCCCCGGTGACCTCGACGCGCTCTGCCGCCTCACCCTGAACGAGGACCAGGGCCCGCTCACACCCGGGGACTTCGCCTCCCAGATCGCGCCGTGGGCCACGGCTCAGGTGAACGGGGTCGGGCGCACCACCCCGGTCGAGGACGGCATGGCGCGGACCATCGCGCTGCCGATGGACGAGCTGCGCGCCGAGCTCGCGGACCAGAGCGGCAAGGCGTCCGGCATCGCCGCCGAGACCGTGCTGCTTCCGGCCGTGGACAGCCCGCGCCCCGCCGCAGCGGCCCCCGCGACGGGCAGCACGGCGCCCAGGTTCGACCCGCTCAGTGGTCCGGCCGCCCACTCAGGCGTTTCGGGCGCGGCAGGCGCGGCAGGCGCGGCAGGCGTCGGAGGTCAGGCTGACCCCGCTGCTCCCGGGAGCGGCGAGCCGGGCGCGGGAGCGGCGGCAGCAGCCCAGGCCGCCGCCGCGGCGAGCGCGGTCGGGGCCGCCCTCGGCACCGCCGGTCAGGTGGCTGGTCAGGCGGCCGGTGCCGCGGCCCAGCGCGTGGGCAGCTTCGCCCGAGCGGCCGCCGACAAGGCTGCCGAGCGGCGCGCGATGCGCCAGGCGGCCGAGGAGCGTGCCGACCAGCGCCGGATCTCCCTCGACGAGGCCCTCGTGGAGGGGGCGGAGCCGTTGGACCCCCCTCTGCCGTTGCTCCTGCCGGCCGAGACCGGGGCCCCGCCCACCCGCGACCAGTCCAAGTTCGTCCTGGCGATCGTGGCGGCGTTCCTGATCCTGGCCATCGTGGTCGGCTTCTACGGTGCGTCGAAGATCGGCTCCAACACCAACCTCGGTCTCGGCAACCCTCCCGCTCCGAGGGGCACGGTCAAGGTGACGGCCCCGGCGGTGACGGTCACGCCGACCCAGCCGGGCGCCTTGGCGGGTTCGGGCGGCCAGCAGACCTTCCCCATCCTCGGCGCCACCGGCTTCGATCCCGAGGGGGACGGTGCCGAGCGCAACGGGGAGGCCCCGCGGGTGTTCGACGGCAAGGACACCACCTTCTGGAGCTCCGAGGGGTATGCGTCAGCGAAGCTCGGCGGCCTCAAGAAGGGGGTGGGAGTGCGCCTCGACCTCGGCCAGGCCCGTGCCGTGACCACCGTCAAGCTGGTCCTGCCCAACCCCGCCGACGTGACGGTGTACGTCGGGGACGACCCCCGCAGCCTCAGCAGCGCCAAGGAGGTCGGCTCCTCGCAGGGCAAGTCGGGTGAGGTGGTCCTCAAGGCCCCCGCCCCGGTCAAGGGCCAGTACGTCTTCGTGTGGTTCACGAGCGTGTCCCAGGTCAGCGACGGGCGGTTCCGCGCCACGCTGGCCGAGGTCACGGTCAGCTGACCCGCACCGGGCGGCAGGGCGGCATACCGATGAGCACCCTCCCGCTGCAGGAACGCGACGACCGCGAGCTGCTCCGCGCCCACCTCGACGGCGACCCGGACGCCTTCGGTGAGCTGTTCCGCCGGCACCGCGACCGGATGTGGGCGGTCGCCCTGCGCACCACGCGCAACCGTGAGCTGGCCGCGGACTGCGTGCAGGACGCCTTCATCTCGGCCTTCCGGCGGGCCGAGTCCTATCGCGGCGACGCAGCCGTCACGACCTGGCTGCACCGCATTGTCGTGAACGCCTGCCTCGACCGGCTGCGACGCGACCGGCCGACCAGCCAGCTGCCCGAGCACGAGCTGTCCGACAAGCGCGACGCGCAGGCGTCGGTCGACACCAGGCTCGACGTCCGCGAGGCTCTCGACCGGCTGCCCGAGGGTCAGCGGATGGCGCTCATCCTGGTGGACATGCACGGCCTGTCCGTCGCCGAGGCGGCCGCCGTCCTGGAGGTCGCCGAGGGCACCGTGAAGTCGCGCTGCAGCCGCGGTCGTGATGCCATGGCAGAGCTGCTCAGGGAACCATCGGGGCAGCCGTGACGTCGTACACATGTCGCTCCTGCTGTGTGTTTCCCGGCATCCGCGCGTCTCGATTCCTGGTCCTCGACGTCTGGAGGTTCTCGTGGTGAGCACCCCACCCGTGCCCCCCGTGGACAAGGGCGACCCCGAGCACGACCCGACCGGTATCCGCGAGCTCCTGTCCGCCCTGCCAGACCCGGGCCCGATGCCGGCCGACCTGGTCGCACGCATCAACGCCTCCATCGCCGCCGAGCAGCTGGCCCGCGAAGGTGGCACCGTCGTCCCGCTGCGCCGCCGTCGGTGGGGGTGGCAGCAGGTCGGGGTGGCGGCCGCGGCGGCCGCGATCCTCGGTTTCGGCCTCCCGGCGCTGCTCACCGGCACCGGGCCCGGGGACGTCATTGCCTCCCTCAGTGGCCTGGGCTCCGCCCACAGCGCCAGCAGCGGGGCTGCTGCGAGGAGTGAGGGGATGACGGCCTCCAGCGCCTCCCCGGGCGCCCCACCCGCCAGCGCGGCGGACCAGCGGGCCGGCGGGGCGCTCGGTCCGGTCGTGCTGGGGACCAGCGGCACGGCCTACACCGCCGCCCGCCTCGCTACCCAGGCTCGCACGGCCGTCCACGGCGTCCTGGAGAGCGGCGCGGCCCCCAAGGCGAACGGGGCTGCAGCCGCGCAGAGCGCGCTCGGCCTGCGCGCCTGCCTCACCGCCCTGGGGGTGAAGGCCTGGATGGCGGTGCGCGGTGACATCGCGACCCTCGACGGGGCCCCCGCCGTCGTCGCCGTGGTGACCAGCGGCACCCGGCGGACCGTGTATGCCGTGTCCCCGGCCTGCGACGCCACGCACCCCTTGGTGCTGGCCGGGCCGCTCGCGATCCCCTGAGCAGGCGCACGGCGCGCAGGGCGCGCGGGGGGCGGCTCTGAAGCGGGGCGGCAGCTGTTCGGCGCGTCGTGGCACGGCGCACCGGTGGGGAACATCGAGGGCCTACGATCGGTTGCAGACACAGGCACCGTATGTAGCGGTGCACCGCCTTCTCGACCACAAGGGGCTGTAACCGCGTGAGCACCACCGCACCTGCCGACATCCGCAGTCTGATCATCATCGGCTCCGGTCCAGCGGGCTACACCGCCGCCGTCTACGCGGCTCGGGCCAACCTCAAGCCGCTGCTGTTCGAGGGCGCCGTCACCGCTGGTGGCGCGCTGATGAACACCACCGAGGTCGAGAACTTCCCCGGCTTCCGCGACGGCATCATGGGTCCCGACCTGATGGAGAACATGCGGGCCCAGGCTGAGCGGTTCGGCGCCGAGATCATCACCGACGACGTCGAGTCCGTGTCCCTCGAGGGAGACGTCAAGACCGTCACCGATGCCGAGGGCAACACCTACCGGGCGCACGCCGTGATCCTCGCGATGGGGTCGGCCTACCGTGAGCTCGGCCTGCCCGACGAGAAGCGGCTCTCCGGCCACGGGGTGTCGTGGTGTGCGACCTGTGACGGCTTCTTCTTCCGCGACCAGGACATCGCCGTCGTCGGCGGCGGGGACTCGGCCGTCGAGGAGGCCACCTTCCTCACCAAGTTCGCCCGCTCGGTGACCATCGTGCACCGCCGCGACAAGCTGCGGGCCTCCAAGATCATGGCCGAACGCGCCCTGTCGAACGAGAAGATCAAGTTCGCCTGGAACTCCGCCGTCGAGGCCATCCACGGTGACGCCAAGCTGACCGGGATCACGCTGCGCGACACCGTGACCGGCGAGACCCGCGAGCTGCCTGTCACCGGCCTGTTCGTCGCCATCGGGCACGACCCGCGCAGCGAGCTCGTCAAGGGCTCGGTCGAGCTCGACGACGAGGGCTACGTGCTCGTCCGGGGTCGGACCACGCTGACCAACCTGCCGGGCGTCTTCGCCTCCGGCGACCTCGTGGACCACACGTACCGGCAGGCCATCACGGCCGCTGGTTCGGGCTGTGCCGCGGCCCTGGACGCCGAGCGCTTCCTGGCCGCCCGCGAGCACGCCGGCGCCCCCGCGAGCGACGCCGCGCTGACCGACGAGCCCGCCCTCACCCACTGATCCGACCCCCAACCACAGCACCACCGAAAGGAGCCCCCGAGTGGGAGCCATCAAGGACACCACGGACGCAACCTTCGAGGTCGACGTCCTCCAGAACGACAAGCCGGTCCTGGTGGACTTCTGGGCACCCTGGTGCGGCCCGTGTCGCGCCGTCGCCCCGGTCCTCGAGGAGCTGGCCGTCGCGCACGCCGACAAGATCGACATCGTCAAGCTCAACACCGACGAGAACCTCGCGGTGAGCAGCCGCTACGGCATCACCGGCATCCCGACGCTCAACGTCTACGTCGGTGGCGAGGTCGTGAAGACCCTCGTGGGTGCGATGCCCAAGCCGAAGCTCGTGCGCGAGCTCGCCGACTACCTCGGCTGACCCACCCTCTGGCGGTATGCCGGCCGCGCCCCCTCCGGGCGCGGCCGGCGTCGTCGTCTACCCGCGTGCTCGTCGGGCCGTCCTTCGCGCCGAGGGCATGCCAGTCAGGGCGTCCACGGGCGACCTGGTCCGGTTGGTCCGTGGCCGCGTTCTGACTTAGGCTCGGGCGTCGGCCACCATGCTCCGTGACCCCGGTGCACCACCGCTGACCTGCGCAAACGCCATCCACCAGCCCATACACCGGGCCGAACGCCGATCACCTGAGGAGGCCGTGTGTCCGACAGCAAGAACGGCCTGCTCGGCCTCGGCAGCCACGGCCCCGCTGTCCTGGACGTGCGCGCCCGGCTCGCCGCCCTGCCACCCGACCAGCTGCCCGAGAGGCCGGATCTCGGCCCTCCGGCGACCGATGCCGCCCACGGCAACGGAAGCGCGGACGGTGCGGGCGGGGCGCCCTTCGACCCGGCCCTCTTCGATGCGTCCCTCGAGCGCGCGGTGCGGGCCTTCCAGCAGCACAAGGGCCTGATCGTCGACGGCGTCGTGGGCCCTGAGACCTTCACCGCCATCGACGGCGCCCGCTGGGCCCTCGGCGACCGCATCCTCCAGCACGTCCCGGGCCACCTGCTGCGCGGCGAGGACGTCGTGACGCTCCAGGAGCGTCTCAACACCCTCGGTTTCGCGGCCGGCCGGGTGGACGGTCGGTTCGGACCCGCCACGGAACGGGCCGTACGCAGCTTCCAGCGCGCCTACGGGCTGTCGGGCGACGGTTCGGTCGGTCCCGACACACTGCGAGCCTTCATGGACCTGCGGCGCTCGGTGTCCGGGGGTTCGGCCAACGTCCTGCGTGAGCGCGAGCTCGTGCGCCGGTCCGGGCACAGCCTCACCGGCCGCACGGTCGTGCTCGATCCCGGCCATGGCGGCAGCAACACCGGCGCGACAGCCCACGGACTCGTCGAGTCCGAGCTCGTCATGGACCTCGCTCGCCGGATCGAGGGTCGACTGACGGCCATCGGCGTCACGGTCCTCTACACGCGCACCGAGCACACCTGCCCCACCGAGGACGAGCGCGCCGCCCTGGCCAACGACGCCGGAGCCGACCTGGTCCTGTCGCTGCACTGTGACTCCCACGGCGCCCCGGGGGCCAGCGGGGTGGCGACCTTCTTCTTCGGCCGCGACCGCAAGACCTCGTGGTCCGCCGTCGGCGAGCACCTCGCCGACCTCGTGCTGCGAGAGGTCGTGGCCCGCACGGGCCTGGAGAACTGCCGCTCGCACGGCCGTTCCTGGGCCCTGCTGCAGCAGACCCGGATGCCGGCCGTGCGCATCGAGGCGGGCTACCTGTCGCACCCCGCCGACGCCGCACGGCTGGCCGACCCCGCCTTCCGGGACACCCTCGCCGAGGCCGTGCTGGTCAGTCTGCAGCGGCTGTACCTCGGCGACGACGACACGGCGACCACCGGTGTCCTGCGGCTCGGGGACCTGCGCGACTACCTCGCCTCCCACGGCTGATCCTGCGGCGAATCCGCTACTCCCCCAACGAAATTCCGCGCGCGGAAGGGCGGGGTGCGCTGGCGAGCGGCCCGCGTCAGCTGCTGCGGTCGAGGCCGAGCATGTCGACGATCCGGTTGAGGTCCTCGACCGAGGCAAACTCCACCGTCAGCTTGCCCTTGCGCTGTCCCAGGGCGATGTTGACCCTCGTGTCGAACCGGTCGGACAGCCGAGCCGCGAGGTCGTCGAGCTGCGGATGCCGGTTGCCGGCCCGCGGGCGACGCGGCTTCGCCACGTCGTCCGGTCCGCCCACGGCGACGATCTCCTCGACATTGCGGACGCTCAGTCCCTCCGCCACGATCCGCTGGGCCACTCGCTCCATGGCGGCGCTGTCCGGGAGCCCCAGCAGGGCGCGCGCGTGACCGGCTGACAGGACGCCGGCGGCGACCCGACGGGCCACCAGTGGGGGCAGCTTGAGGAGTCGCAGCGTGTTGGAGATCTGCGGCCGCGAGCGGCCGATCCGGGCGGCCAGCTCGTCGTGCGTGCAGCCGAAGTCCTCGAGCAGCTGCTGGTATGCCGCGGCCTCCTCGAGCGCGTTCAGCTCGCTGCGGTGCAGATTCTCCAGGAGGGCGTCCCGCAGGAGGTCGTCGTCCTCGGTCTCCTTGACGATCGCGGGCACGGTGGCGCGGCCGGCTTCCTGCGAGGCGCGCCAGCGACGCTCTCCCATGATGAGCTCGTAGAGGACGCCATCGGGGGCGTGGCCGAGCTGGTCAGGCCCCTGACCTGCGGGAATGGGCCTGATGACGATGGGTTGGAGCACGCCGATCTCGGTGATGGAGTGGACCAGCTCGGCCATGTCGTCCTCGTCGAACACCGACCGGGGCTGACGCGGGTTCGGGCGGATCTGCTCCACCGGGATCTCGCCGTAGGACACCCCGGGCACCGGCGCCAGGCCGTGCGGGTTGTCCGTCGCGGCAGAGGGCGCCGAGTCATCCGAGCTCGCCCGGCCGTTCGAGTCCGCCGTGCCGTTCGAGTCCGCTGTGACGTTGGATTGCGCCGTACCGTTCGAGCCCTCCGTGCCGGCGGAGCCGTCAGCCTGGCGTTCCGGGGCGTCGACGGGAGCGTCGATGGTGGCAGTGGCGCCGGGGCGCTGGTCCGGGAAGAAGACGTCCACGGGACGGCCGTTGGGGGAGGTCGGGGCGTTGGGGATGAGGGCACCCAGGCCCCGGCCGAGTGCGCGGCGCTTCTCGCTCATGGTGTCTTCTCTCAGTTCTGGGTGGACGCGGTCGAGTGGTCGGCGGTGGCGGCGCCGCGGTCGGCAAGCTCGGCAGCGGCCCCGAGGTAGGACAGGGCGCCACTGGAGTTGGGGTCGTAGGTCATCACGGTCTGGCCATGGCTCGGCGCCTCGGAGATGCGCACGGAACGAGGCACGGTGTTGCGCAGGACCTGCGCGGGGAAGTGGTTGCGGACCTCTTCGGCGACCTGCGCCGAGAGCCGGGTCCGACCGTCATACATCGTCAGCAGGATGGTCGACACGTGCAGCGACGGGTTCAGGTGGTTGCGGATCAGCTCGATGTTCTTGAGGAGCTGCGACAGGCCCTCGAGCGCGTAGTACTCGCACTGGATCGGGATGAAGACCTCCTGCGCCGCGACGAAGGCATTCACGGTGAGCAGGCCGAGGCTCGGCGGGCAGTCGATCAGGACGTAGTCGGGCGCCGGGCCGTCATTCTCGGTGGCCTCACGCAGGTAGGTCGCGATCGCCTTCTGCAGGCGCGTCTCGCGGGCCACCAGCGAGACCAGCTCGATCTCGGCACCGGCGAGGTCGATCGTGGCGGGAGCACACCACAACCCGGCGATATCCGGACACTCCTGGACAACGTCGGCCATCGGCGTGCCATCCACGAGGACGTCGTAGATGCTCGGCACCTCGGCGTGGTGGTCGATTCCGAGGGCAGTGCTCGCATTGCCCTGGGGGTCGATGTCGATGACCAACACGGTGAGCCCGGCCTGCGCCAGCGCGGCGGCCACGTTCACCGTCGTGGTCGTCTTGCCGACCCCTCCCTTCTGGTTGGCCACCGTGAGGACGCGGGTGGCCGTCGGCTTCGGGAAGACCCGCCCGGTCAGGGCGATCCGCTTGCGCGCATCCTCCGCGACCGCCTGAGCCAGAGGCGTGTCCCGGTCAGCGACGGGGAGAGAGGAAGCCAGCTCCTCGCGCTCCTCCGTTTCACGTGAAACGACAGCAGCCAAGGCCTCCTCGGCCGCCGCCGAGTCGACTCTGGAGCTGCCGGCCGGCGTGGTCCCGACCTCAGCCTCGTCGAGACCATCCGTTTCACGTGAAACGGTGACGGCGCTGCCGTCCCCTGCGCCGATTCCGGTCACCGAGTCATCCCCTGCCGTCAGATTCGTGCCGTTCGTGGAGTGCTCGTCCCGCTCGGTCTCGCGGACGGGGATCGAGGCCGTTTCACGTGAAACCGCCTCGACCTTCGGCTGCCGGCCATCGAGGGGCCAGCCGAGAGGGGTGCTGGGGCGGTCTGGCCGCCGCGGCCATCCGAGTCCCTTGGTCAGTTGGAGTGTTGCTGTGCTCACGCACTTACCTCGTTGGCCATGGACATCATCCAACCCTAGATCGCGCGAGGGTCACAACGCGGGAGGCGGCGCCGGACGCACGAGTCCATCAGGAGCGCTTCCCGGAACGACGGGCGGAGGCGCGCCGGGGAGCCGGACGGGCGCCCAGGGTGACCTGGAGCGTGGTCGTCGCCACAGGCAGCAACCCCGCGCCATAGGTCACGACCCTCGCCTCGACCATCCCCAACCTGCGCAGCACCTTCTCCTCAGCTGCCAGCTCGGCCGGGGCGGACTCCCCCTTGAGGGCGACGAGCGTGCCGCCGTCGGCGAGTAGCGGGAACGTCCACCGAGCGAGCTTGTCGATCCGGGCGACCGCCCGTGCCGTGGCATACGGCGCCGTCAGCGTCCCGGCGAACTCCTCGGCCCGCCCGCGGTGGACGGTGCAGTTCTCGAGCCCGAGCTCGGCGATGGTGGTCGAGAGCCAGGTGGTCCGACGCAACATCGGCTCCACGAGGTGGAGGTGAAGGTCGGGTCGCACGATGGCCAGGGCCAGGCCGGGCAGTCCCGCGCCTGAACCCACGTCGACGACGCTTGCACCCTCAGGGAAGGCCTCGTGCGCCACGGCACAGTTCAGGATGTGCCGGTCCCACAGGATCGGCACCTCCCTCGGACCGATCAGCCCGTGCGACACCCCGGTGTCAGCCAAGATCGCAGCGAATCGCTCGGCCAGGGCCACATGGGGTCCGAAGACGACCGCGGCGGCAGCCGGCGCGGTGGGAGCCGGAAGGGCGGCGGGGGGAGCACCCTCGGACGACGCGACGGGCGCGGTCCCGGTCTCACCGGTCCCGCGCCCGTCGTCAGTGCGTTCGTGCGACGTCATGCGTCCTGTTTCACGTGAAACACGCAGGTGTCGACCGTGGTCATGCCGGCAGCACCACGACAAAGCGCCGGGGCTCGACACCGTCAGACTCGGATGTGAGGCCGGCAGCGAGCACCTCGTCGTGCACGACCTTGCGCTCGAAGGCCGTCATGGGCTCCAGCTCGGCCTTCTCGCCCGATGCCTTGACCTGCTCGATGACCGCGTGGGCCACCTCGACCAGGGATGCCCGACGCTCGGCCCGGTGGCCGGCGACGTCGAGCATCAGACGGCTGCGCTCACCAGTGGCCGACTGCACGGCGAGGCGAGTCAGCTCCTGCAGCGCGTCCAGGACCTTGCCGTCCTGGCCGACCAGCCGACGCGGCACGCGGCCCTCGTCGGAGTCGACGATGGATACCGCGGCACGATCGCCGTCCACATCGACGTCGATGTCACCGTCGAGGTCCGCGATGTCGAGCAGGGTCTCCAGGAAGTCAGCCGCGACCTCGCCCTCGCGCTCGAGGTCGGCCACCTTCGTCGGGCGACGGCGGGCCTCGCCCGCCTCGTCAACCGTGTCGTCAACCGTGTCGTCGTCGTCTCCCGCGGGCTCAGCGGTCGCCGGAGCGTCGGGGGCGGGGGCGTCGAGCGCCGGCACCGTCTCACCGGTCTGGGCTTCGGTGGTCTGGCTGGGGTTGGTCTGGTTGGGGTCGGTCTGGGTGTCGTCCACCACGGTGTTGTTCTGCTCGGTCATGGTGGTCACTCTCAGTTGTCGGTCTGGGGCTTGGGGTCGGTGGTGGCACCGCCGGTGGTCGGCTTCTTGGCCGAACCCACCGCAGCGCCCTTCTTCTTCTTGTTCCGCGTGGGCTGCACCCGCTGGCCGCTCGGCTTGGGCGCCTCGGTGTCCTCCGCCTTGTCCAGGCCCTTGACGGTGAACTCCTCGACCGGCTTGCCCTTCTTGCGACGCCGCTCCTGCATGGCCTTCTCGGCCAGCGACCCCGGTGCGGGCATCTTGCGGATCACGTAGAACTGCTGGCACATGGACCAGACGTTGGTGGTGAGCCAGTAGAGCAGCACACCGATGGGGAAGTTCACGCCGGAGATGGCGAAGAACAACGGCATCAGGTAGAGCAGCATCTTCTGCTGCTTGGCGAACGGGTTGTCCAGCGCCGAGGCCGGCATGTTCTTCATCATCAGCTGGCGCTGGGTGGTGAAGGTGCTGGCGGACATGAGCACGATGAGCAGGATCGTGACGATCTGCACGGTGATGCTGTTGGCGCCGATGAACTTGTCGGACAGCTGGGCACCGAAGAACGTCGACGTCTCGGCCTCGCCCGCGAGCTTGCGGGTGATCGGGCCGATGGGGGCGATCGTGCCGTTGGAGATGTTCTTGAGCCCGTTGAGCACGCGGAACAGCCCGAAGAAGAAGGGGGACTGCAGCAGGATGGGCAGGCACGAGCTGAACGGGTTGGTCCCGGTCCGCTTGTACAGGTCCATGGTCTCCTGCGTCATCGCCTGACGGGAGTCCGGGTCCTTCTTGTCCTTGTACTTCGCCTGGATCTTCTGCATCTCGGGCTGGATGAGCTGCATCCGTCGCGAGGCGTGGATCTGCTTGACGAACAGCGGGATCATCGCGGCCCGCATCACCACCACGAGGCCGACGATGGACAACGTCCACGCGACGCCCGAGTCGGACGGGATGCCGAGGGTCGTGAACAGGGAGTGCCAACCCCACAGGATCCACGACACGATCCACTCGAACGGGTAGATCAGGTCACTGAAGCTCATGTCGTCCTCAATCTGGTGGTGGGCCGTCGAGGTGACGGTTCACCGGTGGTTCCGGCCGTGCGACGGGTATGCCGCGCGGCCGGCAGGTCTGGTGCCCGCCGCTAGGCGGCGTGAGCTGGTCGTGCTGGAACGTGGTCGACCCCACCCGCGGCCCAGGGGTGGCACCTAGCCAACCGCTTGGCGGCCAGCCAGGTTCCCTTGACCGGCCCGAAGCGCCTGATCGCGGTGAGCGCGTAGGCCGAGCAGGAGGGGTAGTACCGGCAGCTGGGGGGAGTCATGGGGGAGATGAAGCGCTGGTAGAACACCAGCAGCCCGATCAGGGGCGCGGCGACGACCTTCGTGAGCACGCTCATGCCCGTACTCCGCCGAGTCGTGCGGTCACCCGTGCGAGGAGACCGTCCAGCTCGAGGCCGAGTGACGACGAATTCGCCTGTGCTGCAAAAGGATTCGCCCGGACCACGAGGTCGACCCCCAGGGGCAGGGAGCCCACCCGAGCAGCCATCAGCGCGCGCAGGCGACGCTTGGTCCGGTTCCGGACGACCGCTCCACCCACGGCTTTGGAGACAACAAAACCGACCCGCGGCGGTTGTCCCGCACGCGCGTCGGCCTGGTTGGCGTGAACCACGATCAGCGTGGAGCCAGCTCGAGCTCCCCTGGGCCCCCGAAAGGTCGCCGCGAAGTCCGAACTCGCACGGAGCCGGTGCCCCGCGGGCAGCACGGGGTCGGCCTCAGGCGGAGAGCTCGGTGCGGCCCTTGGCGCGGCGGGCCGACAGGATGGCGCGACCGGCGCGGGTGCGCATGCGCAGGCGGAAGCCGTGGGTCTTGGCCCGACGACGGTTGTTCGGCTGGAAAGTACGCTTGCTCACGAGGATCTCCGTTACTGGTCAGGCCCGGGTGGCCTGCTGAGTGCATGGGCGGCTGGGGGTCGGCCGCAATCGGAGACCCGCAAAGCCGATCTTCGGTGGTTGGCACCGGCGATCGAGGGCGTCACGGGCATGCGAAAACGGCCGACAGGCCGGTTCCAAGGTACGCGAGCGCCCACGGCAGGGTCAAACCAGCGCCGGCCACGCGGCATACGAGGGGGTCGTGAAACGTCAATAGCACCCACTTTGGCGCATTTCCCCCAGACACGCCGTGGAGGTAGGCTCATTTTCCGCAGGGGGGCACCCAATTTCCGCCGTTTCGCTTGCCCGGCCAGCCCGCGGTTGTTAGCGTCCCTCCTCGTCCCATCCCTTGCCCACAGGTTGTGGATAACTATGTGGATAAGGCACAGTGATGGTCGGGCACGGCGGACCAGGCACGACGGCCCTTGCGTCACGCAGCAGCCAGACAGTCGGAAGGGGATGTGGGACCGGTGAGTGAGACAGATCTGGACTTCACACAGATCTGGCAGAACACCATCGCCACCCTCGATGCCGACGGCCTCCCCGCCCGGGAGCGCGCGTTCCTCACCCTGGCCCGCCTCGCCGGCCTGCTCGACGGGACCGCCCTGGTCAAGGTGCCCAACGACTACACCAAGGACGTCGTCGAGCAGCGGGTCCGCGACGCCGTCACCCAGGCGCTGTCCTCCCAGCTCGGCGAGCCGGTCCAGCTCGCCGTCACGGTCGACACGTCCCTCGACGAGTCCCACCACGGTGAGGACACGACGGGGTTCGTCGGCGACCAGCAGCTGGGCGCGGCCCAGCACGAGCTCGGTCACCAGCTCCCGCCGCAGCACGGCCAGCCCGCCCACCATGCCCCGGTCGACAACGTCTACCCGCTCACCCCGGCCGCCGAGCCGCAGCGCCGCCCCCGCGACGAGGTCCCGAGCATCACCGACGAGTCGGCGACCAGGCTCAACCCCAAGTACACCTTCGACACGTTCGTCATCGGTGCGAGCAACCGGTTCGCCCATGCGGCCGCGGTGGCCGTGGCCGAGGCGCCGGCCAAGGCGTACAACCCGCTGTTCGTCTACGGGGAGTCCGGGCTCGGCAAGACGCACCTGCTGCACGCGATCGGGCACTACGCCCGCAACCTCTACCCGCACGTCAAGGTGCGCTACGTGAACTCCGAGGAGTTCACCAACGACTTCATCAACAGCATCCGCGACGACAAGGCGGCCGGGTTCCAGCGCCGCTACCGCGACGTCGACGTGCTGCTCATCGACGACATCCAGTTCCTGCAGGGCAAGGTGCAGACGCAGGAGGAGTTCTTCCACACGTTCAACACCCTGCACAACGCCAACAAGCAGGTCGTCATCACCAGTGACCTCCCGCCCAAGCTGCTGTCCGGCTTCGAGGAGCGGATGCGCAGCCGGTTCGAGTGGGGCCTGCTCACCGACGTCCAGCCGCCCGACCTCGAGACCCGCATCGCGATCCTGCGCAAGAAGGCCATCCAGGAGCGCATGAGTGCGCCCGACGAGGTGCTCGAGTTCATCGCGAGCCGGATCTCGACGAACATCCGCGAGCTCGAGGGCGCCCTGATCCGGGTCACCGCCTTCGCCAGCCTGAACCGGCAGAGCGTCGACATGGGCCTGGCCGAGATCGTGCTCAAGGACCTCATCCCCAACGAGCAGGGCTCCCAGATCACCAGCGCGACGATCATGGCCCAGACCGCCGCCTACTTCGGCCTGACCATCGAGGACCTCTGCGGCACCTCGCGCTCGCGCGTCCTGGTGACCGCCCGCCAGATCGCGATGTACCTCTGCCGCGAGCTGACCGACCTCTCGCTGCCCAAGATCGGCCAGCAGTTCGGTGGACGCGACCACACGACGGTCATGCACGCGGACAAGAAGATCCGTCAGCTGATGGCCGAGCGCCGGGCGATCTACAACCAGGTCACCGAGCTCACGAACCGGATCAAGCAGCAGTCCCGCTGACATCTTCCGCCCGACTCGGGGCCGATCCAGGCCGGATCCACCGAGATCTCCCCACCCGCCGACGGGTTCTCCACAGGCTTGTGCACAGGTGTGCGGGCCTGTTCACCTCCGCGCGACCTTCGCGCATCTCGTGCTCAGCCGAGCGTGGATCGCGCCCCACATCCGGACATTTCGGGAACCTGGCCCATGGTCCACACCTGTGGACAACTCTGTGGGTATGTGGACTGTCCGTCCCGCCATCCACCGAACGGCTGATTTCCGTTCCCCGCCCGTTCGCCGTCGGCAACCAGGGCTGTGGACAAACAGTGGACAACCCGTGCACGAGGTCCGCCCTGCCTGTGGACAACGGGGTATGCCGTGTGGAGAGGGTGTGGGCGGCGTCGGCGTCTCCACAGCCCGCACCAGGTTGTCCGCTGCGTTGTCCACCCGGCATACACACCGGACGCGCCGCCGTGACCTGCACCGATGCGCGTCGTCCACAGGATCCACACCCCCTATGACAACGACTACCCATCTCCACTCAGCGATCCAGCCCCGAGTACCAACCCTGACGAGCACCAGCTCCAGACCCACGAATGACAAGAACAAAACGCAGCGACGATCAGCGACCCGGATTGACCCATCCGGGTTGGCCGAGTGCACCCTGAGCACTAGGGTCAGTGCGCAGTCACATTCGTGAGTCACATTCTTGAAGTTTCGGCGGCGGGGCCGCGTGCGAAGGGCAGGTAGTCACGGTGAAGTTCCGGGTCGAACGTGAAGTCCTCGCCGACGCCGTGACCTGGGTGGCCCGCGGCCTCCCGGCCCGCCCCCCGGTCCCGGTCCTGGCGGGTGTCCTCATCGAGGCGAACGACGAGGGCACCCTGACCCTCTCGGCCTTCGACTACGAGGTCTCGGCCAAGATCACCGTCGCTGCCGAGGTCGCCGAGGGCGGCACGGTGCTCGTCCTGGGCCGGTTGCTGGCCGACATCTCGCGCAACCTGCCCGGCAAGCCGGTCGACATCGCCACCGAGGGATCCAAGGTCTCCGTGGTGTGCGGCTCCTCGCGCTTCAGCCTGATGCAGATGCCGGCGGACGACTACCCGACCCTGCCGACCTCCCCCACGGCCAGCGGGACCATCGCCGGTGACGTGTTCACCCAGGCCGTCGCCCAGGTCGCCATCGCGGCCGACCGCGGCGACACCCTGCCGATTCTCACGGGCGTGCGGGTCGAGATCGACGGCGACAAGATGACCCTGCTCGCGACGGACCGCTACCGGTTGGCCATGCGCGAGCTCACCTGGAACCCCGAGGCCACCGACGCCAGCCACCTCGCGCTCGTCCCGGCGCGCACGTTGTCCGAGACGGCCAAGGCCCTCGGCGCCTCAGGGTCGATCGAGGTCGCCCTCGGATCCTCGGCCGGTGGCGACGGGCTGGTCGGCTTCGAGGCCGGGCAGCGCCGCACCACCACCCGACTGCTCGACGGCGAGTACCCCAAGGTCACCTCGATCTTCCCCACCACCGTCGACACCGAGGCGGTCCTCAAGACTTCCGAGCTCACCGAGGCCGTGAAGCGCGTCGCCCTCGTGGCAGAGCGCAACACCCCGGTCCGGTTGAAGTTCACCGACGGCCAGGTCGCGATCGAGGCCGGCACCGGTGACGACGCCCAGGCGTCCGAGGCGGTCGAGTCGACCCTGACCGGGCCCGAGCTCGAGATCGCGTTCAACCCGCAGTTCCTGCTCGACGGCCTCGGCGCGGTCGGCACCGACTACTCGCGGTTCTCCTTCACCCAGCCCTCGCGCCCGGCGGTGCTGTCCGGCCAGGACGAGCTGGACGGCGAGGCCGACACCTCCTACCGCTACGTGCTGATGCCTGTTCGCTTCGCGAGCTGACCACCCCCGGGCGTAGCCTGAGCACGCGCACCACGGGGTATGCCGCGTAGCCGGCTTCGCGGCACACCGCACCACCCACACGCTCCACCCATTCGAAAGGGCGTCGTTCCATGCAGCTCGGTCTGATCGGTCTCGGCAAGATGGGCGGCAACATGCGCGAGCGGCTGCGCCGCGCGGGGCACGAGGTGGTCGGCTTCGACCGTAACCCCGCGGTGTCGGACGTGAAGTCGATGGCTGCCCTGGTGAAGGCGCTCGACGCCCCCCGGACCGTGTGGGTCATGGTGCCGTCCGGCGCCCCGACGCGGGACACGGTCACCCAGCTCGCGAAGCTGCTCGACAAGGGCGACATGGTCATCGACGGCGGCAACAGCCGGTTCACCGACGACTTCGAGAACGAGAAGCTCTTGAAGGCCGAGGGCGTCGGCTACCTCGACTGCGGCGTCAGCGGTGGCATCTGGGGCCTGGAGAACGGCTACGGCCTGATGGTCGGCGGTTCGGCGGCCAACGTGCGCAAGGCGATGCCGATCTTCGACGCGCTGCGCCCCGAGGGTCCGCGCGAGGAGGGCTTCGTCCACGCCGGCAAGGTCGGCGCGGGGCACTACACGAAGATGGTGCACAACGGCATCGAGTACGGCCTGATGGCGGCGTACGCGGAGGGCTACGAGCTGCTCGAGGCCAAGGACATCGTGACCGACGTCCCGGGGGCCTTCAAGGCCTGGACCCGCGGCACCGTCGTCCGGTCGTGGCTGCTCGACCTGCTGGTCGCCGCCCTGGAGAAGAACCCGCACCTCGAGGACGTCTCGGGCTACACCGTCGACTCGGGCGAGGGCCGGTGGACCGTCGAGGAGGCGATCGCCAACTCCGTCCCCATGCCGGTCATCTCCGCGTCGCTGTTCGCCCGGTTCGCCTCCCGCCAGCAGGAGTCCCCCACCATGCAGGCCGTGGCGGCGCTGCGCGGCGGGTTCGGTGGGCACCAGGTGATGTCCGTCGCCGAGGGCGAGAAGCTGCGCGCCGAAGGGGCGCCGAAGCACGAGAAGGCCGTCGCGGCCAAGGCTGCCACGAAGGAGAAGCCGACCAAGAGTGCGGCCAAGGCGGCTGCCAAGGGACGCAAGGCAGCCAGTGCCGGCCCGTCCTCCGGCACCGGGTCCACCACCAAGCGCGCCGCCAAGAAGTCCAGCTGACCCAGCGCCCCGCGCCCAGCGGCCGATCCCTCGAGCACCCGATCGGGCGACCATGCACGTCCGCCACCTGACCGTCGCCGACTTCCGCAGCTACACCGCGGCGGAGCTCCCCCTGGAGCCCGGCGTTACGACCCTCGTGGGACTGAACGGTCAGGGCAAGACCAACCTCGTCGAGGCCATCGGGTACCTCGCCACGCTGTCGAGCCACCGGGTGGCCACCGACCAGCCGCTGGTGCGCTTCGGTGCCGAGCAGGCGGTGATCCGCGGGGCCGTGGTGCGCGGCGGCCGCGAGACCATGCTCGAGCTGGAGCTCAATCCGGGCAGGGCCAACCGGGCGCGACTCGGACGCTCCCCGGTGTCGCGACCACGCGAGGTCCTGGGCACGTTGCGCACGGTCCTCTTCGCCCCGGAGGACCTCGCCCTGGTCAAGGGTGACCCGTCGGAGCGCCGTCGCTTCCTCGACGACCTGCTCGTCGCCCGCCAGCCGCGCTGGGCCGCGGTGCGCAGCGACTACGACAAGATCCTCAGACAACGCAACGCGCTGCTCAAGTCCGCGCAACCACTGCTGCGCAAGGGGTCCCGGCGCAGGCCCCCCTCGCGAACCGGCGACGAACCCGGCGACGACGCCCGCGCCTCGGCCCTGCACACCCTCGACATCTGGAACGACCACCTCAGCACCGTCGGCTCCCAGCTGCTCTACGCCCGGCTCCGGCTGCTGCGCGACCTCGGTCCCTACCTGGCCAAGGCCTACGACGAGGTGAGCGCCGGCCAGTCCGACGCCCGGGTGTCCTACAAGAGCTCCCTGCGCGAGGCGGCCGCGGCGTCGCTGGCCGCCGGCGAGGTGCCCGAGATCGACGCGCTGCGGGCCGAGCTCCTGGCGACCCTCGACGAGGCGCGGGACAAGGAGATCGAGCGGGGCATCTCCCTCGCAGGCCCCCACCGTGACGACCTCGTGCTGTCGCTCGGCGACCTGCCGGCCAAGGGCTACGCCAGCCACGGCGAGAGCTGGTCCTTCGCGCTGGGACTCAAGCTCGCGGCATACCAGCTGCTGCGACACGACCTCGGTGAGGACCCGGTGCTCATCCTCGACGACGTGTTCGCCGAGCTCGACACCGGCCGACGCGAGCGGCTCGCGGCTATGGTGGCGGACTGCGAGCAGGTGCTCATCACCGCGGCCGTGGACGCCGACGTGCCCCGGAGCCTGGTGGGCCAGACCTTCGCGGTGACCCTGGGAGAGGTGGCCCGTCGTGAGTGACCAGACGGAGCGGCAGGGGGCACTGGAGCCGGAGGCGGGCGTCGACCAGGTGGGCGTCGACCAGTCCGCAGGTGGACCGGACCCGACGGCCCTGGTCGATGACGCCGCGGAGGCCGCACTGGCGCGAGCCCGCGCGGCCGCCCGTGAGAAAGGGCTGCGACCGGGACTCAAGCCCATGCGGCGGCGGCAGATCGGCGTCCAGACGCCGGGCTCCAAGGCCGACCGTCGCGACCCGCTGCTGCTCGGCGACCAGATGGACCGGCTGATGGCGGACCGCGGCTGGAAGGTCGACGTGGCCGTCGGCTCGGTGATGGGCCGGTGGCCGGCCATCGTCGGGGAAGAGGTCGCCCAGCACTGCACGCCGGTGACGTTCGAGTTCGGGGTCCTCACGGTCCGCGCCGACTCGACCGCCTGGGCCACCCAGCTCAAGCTCCTGGAGTCATCCATCATGTCCAGGCTGGAGGGGGAGGTCGGCAAGGACACTGTGACGGCCCTGAAGATCGTCGGCCCCAGCGCGCCGTCGTGGTCCAAGGGTCCACGGCGCTCCACCGGTCCCGGTCCGCGCGACACCTACGGCTGACCCGGCCGGTGCCGGTCGCGAGCGTGACCCTCCGGTCGCTCCCTAGGATCGAGGTATGACGGCCGACGCCGACCGAAACCTCACGCGCGACCACTTCGACCACGTCGTGCGGGTCACGACCCGCTGGTCGGACAACGACATGTACGGCCACCTCAACAACGCCGTCTACTACGAGCTGTTCGACTCGGCGATCAACGGGTGGCTGGTCACCGGGGCCGAGTTCGACGTGATGGCCTCGCCCGAGCTCGGGGTCGTCGCGGAGTCCGGCTGCCGGTTCTTCCGCGAGCTGGAGTACCCGCGTCCCCTCGACGTCGCGGTCCGGGTGGAGCGGCTGGGGCGCAGCAGCATCACCTACTCCCTCGGGCTCTTCGACGCGCAGAGCGCCGAGCTCGCGGCGCTGGGCCACTGGGTGCACGTGTACATCGACCGCGACTCGCGTGCCTCCGTGCCGATGCCGGCCACGGTGCGAGAGTTGCTCGAGCAGGCCGTGGCGGCGCGCTGATGGAGATCGTCGGGGCGGTCCTCGAGGAGGTCGGGCGCGACGCTCCCTTCGGTCGAAGCCGGCCCCTCACCGTCGGCCCGCTCGACCTGGCCGCGCCCGAGGCCGGTGAGGTGCTGGTGCGGATCGAGGCAGCCGGCGTCTGCCACTCCGACCTCTCGGTCGTCGACGGCAACCGCGCGCGGCCGGTGCCGATGCTGCTCGGCCACGAGGCCTCCGGTCGCGTCGAACGGCTCGGCCCGGGCGTCACCGACCTCGCGGTGGGCCAGCGGGTGGTGATGACCTTCCTTCCCCGGTGTGGCGAGTGCGCCGGCTGCGGCACCGACGGGCGTATGCCGTGTGGTCCGGGCTCGGCGAGCAACAACGCGGGCGAGCTGCTCGGGGGCGGGCGACGGTTGTCCCGCCGCGGCATACCCGTGCACCACCACCTCGGGGTGTCGGCGTTCGCGACGCACGCGGTCGTGGACACGCGCTCCGTGGTGGCTGTCGGCGACGACGTGCCGCCCGCGGTGGCAGCGGTGCTCGGGTGCGCCGTGCTCACCGGTGGCGGAGCCCTGCTCAACGCGGCTCCCCCGTCGCCCGGGCAGCGGGTCCTGGTGGTGGGGCTCGGCGGCGTCGGGATGGCCGCGGTGCTCACCGCCGTCGCGATCGGCGCCGGTGAGGTCGTGGCCGTCGACGCGGTCGCAGCCAAGCGCGAGCAGGCCCTCGCGCTCGGGGCGAGCCGGGCGCTCAGCCCGGAGGAGCTCGCCGGCGATGGGACCACGGCGGACGTGGTGGTCGAGGCCGCCGGGGTGGTCCCGGCCTTCGAGGCGGCGCTCGCGGCGACCGCGCCGGGGGGACGGATGGTGACGGTCGGTCTGCCCCACCCCGACGCCCGGGCGAGCATCTCGCCGCTGGCCCTGGTCGCCCGGGCCACGACGGTGATGGGGAGCTACCTCGGCTCGGCCGTGCCGTCGCGCGACATCCCGGTGCTCGCCCAGTGGTGGCGTGAGGGCCGGCTCCCGGTCGAGGCGCTGGTGTCTGCGCGGATCGGGCTCGACGACGTGAACCACGCGATGGACGAGCTGGCCGCTGGACGGGCAGTCAGGCAGGTCATCGAGTTCTGATCCGGACCTGTCACGGGATGCGGGTGTCGGTCCCCCGGCGCACGATGAAGCCATGACCGATCGCCCGAGCCACCCCTGCGGGATCGTCCCGCCCTACCTGTTGGCGGCGTTGACCGGTCACCGCGACGAGGCCGTCGCGGAGTGCGCGCGGCGATCGCTGGAACGCGACCGGTCCCTGCGCAGCCACCGCTCGGCGACCGCGCCCCGCACCTCCTCGACGACCGACCACCCGGTGGAGCACCAGGGCGGGATCCGGGCGCCGCACGCCGACGACGGCACCGGACCCCAGCGCACCATCGCGGACGCCCACGGCACTCAGACCACGCCCGGCACGACCGTCCGCACCGAGGGCCAGCCGGCCACCGGCGACCCGGCTGCCGACGAGGCCTATGACGGGTTCGGGCACACCTGGAGCCTGTTCGACCAGGTGTACGGCCGGGACTCCCTCGACGGCCGGGGCCTGCCACTGCTCGGCTCCGTGCACTACGGCACCGGCTACGACAACGCCTTCTGGGACGGCACCCAGATGGTCTTCGGTGATGGCGACGGCACGGTGTTCAACCGCTTCACCATCGCCCTCGACGTGATCGGGCACGAGCTCACCCACGGGGTGACCGAGCACACCGCCGCCCTGCAGTACTCGGGGCAGTCCGGCGCGCTCAACGAGAGCCTGTCCGACGTCTTCGGGTCACTGGTCAAGCAGCGCACGCTCGGCCAGTCGGCCGCCGACGCGGACTGGCTGATCGGCGCCGGACTGTTCAACGCGCAGGTCAAGGGCGTGGCCCTGCGCTCGATGAAGGCCCCCGGCACCGCCTACGACGACCCCCAGCTCGGCAAGGACCCGCAGCCCGCGAGGATGGCCGACTACGTCCAGACCACCGACGACAACGGCGGCGTGCACCTCAACTCGGGCATCCCCAACCACGCCTTCTACCTGGCCGCGACCGCGATCGGCGGCAACGCCTGGGAGGGCGCAGGACAGGTCTGGTTCGACGTGCTCACGGGTGGCCGGCTGCCCGCCACCGCCGACTTCGCGGCGTTCGCGCGGCTGACCGTGGCCGCCGCCGAGAGCCAGTATGCCGTTGGCTCACCCCAGGCGGGGGCGATCCAGGCCGCGTGGGAGCGGGTCGGCGTGCTCGCTGCTGGCCAGGTGGCGGGGAACGCCCCCGGCGGAGGTGTGGGGGGCGGCGTGGGGTCGGCCGGCGACGCCCCCGCGGGGAGCTCGGCCCCCACCGCGACGCAGGTGCAGGTCCGGCGGACGGGTGGCCTGGCCGGGTTGCGCAGGGCGCGCACAGTTGCCCTCGATGACCTGCCCGACGAGGACGCGCAGGGATGGCGCTCACTGCTGGCCGACGACCGCCTGCGCGAGCTGGCCGCGTCCCCGCCCGACCGGGCGGTCCCGGACGCCTTCACGTACCACGTGGCGTGCCCCCCGGATGGGGAGGAGATCACGCTGCCGGAGCACGGCATACCGGAGCCGGTGCGCGACTTGTTCCAGCGCACCCTGGGTGACTGACGGAAACGCGAGAATCGGGCGCTCAGGGGGCGGTCCGCGTATCCCCACCCGTGAAAGGGCAGTTTTTTGTCCCAAATCCGCGTTCCCGGGCCTCCTGACGTGAGATCTGACGGTGGCGACAGGTAGACTGTGAGGTGAATTCGCGACCAGCTGGTCTCCAGTCTGGTCGCGTGCCATGAGCGGGTTCGGTGAGCACTAGGGAGACCCCGTGCTCGCTGTGCCACCGGAGAAGGAGCACCGTGTCCGAGGCTGACCACACGCCAGACCAGAACGCCCCCGCAGACAGCAGCACCCCGAGCAGCACCCTCGACGCCCCGGGCAGCAACCCGGCGGCAAGCAGCGCCAGCCCCGCCACGGAGAACCTCACGGCCGCCCAGGCCGAGGCAGCCCGCGAGGTGGTCGAGGCGGACCTCGCCGGTGCGGCTCCGGGATCGGAGTACGACGCCAGCCAGATCACGGTCCTCGAGGGTCTCGAGGCGGTGCGCAAGCGCCCGGGCATGTACATCGGGTCGACGGGTGAGCGCGGACTGCACCACCTCGTCTGGGAGATCGTCGACAACTCGGTCGATGAGGCGCTCGCCGGCTTCGCCGACACCATCGACGTCACGCTCCTGGCCAACGGCGGGGTGCGCGTGGCCGACAACGGCCGCGGCATTCCCACCGACATCCACGCCGGCGAGGGCAAGTCCGCCGTCGAGGTCGTCTACACCCAGCTGCACGCCGGAGGGAAGTTCGGCGGCGGTGGGTACAAGGTCTCCGGCGGCCTGCACGGCGTCGGGTCCTCGGTCGTCAACGCCCTCTCCACCCGGCTCGACGTCGAGGTGCACCAGAAGGGGCACGTCTTCCGGATCTCGTTCAACCGCGGCGAGGCCACCGCACCCCTGGAGCGGATGGAGGAGTCCCCCCGCACCGGCACCACGGTGACGTTCTGGGCCGACGGCGGCATCTTCGAGACGACGACCTACGACTTCGAGACGATCAGGGCGCGGTTCCAGCAGATGGCCTTCCTCAACAAGGGCCTGACCATCAACCTGGTCGACGAGCGCGAGCCCGAGAGCGCCGCCGACGACGCCGAGACGGTCGACGCCTCGGAGCGCAAGCCGCGCAAGGTCACGTACCGGTACGACAACGGCCTCGTCGACTACGTCACGCACCTGGTGAGCTCGAAGAAGGCCGAGCCGGTGCACGCCGACATCATCTCGATCGAGTCCGAGGACACCGAACGGCAGCTGTCGCTCGAGCTGGCCATGCAGTGGACCACGGCCTACTCCGAGTCGGTGCACACCTACGCCAACACGATCAACACCCATGAGGGCGGCACCCACGAGGAAGGCTTCCGCGCGGCGATGACCAAGCTCATCAACGACTTCGCGCGCAAGCAGAACCTGCTCAAGGAGAAGGACGAGAACCTCACCGGCGACGACATCCGTGAGGGACTGACCGCCGTCGTGTCGGTCAAGCTCGGCGAGCCGCAGTTCGAGGGCCAGACCAAGACCAAGCTCGGCAACTCCGAGGTCAAGGGGTTCGTCCAGCGTGCCATGACCGACGAGTTCGGCCACTGGCTCGAGACCCACCCGACCGAGGGCAAGGACATCGTCCGCAAGTCCGTCCAGGCCGCGGCCGCCCGGATGGCCGCGCGCAAGGCGCGCGAGGCGACCCGGCGCAAGGGCCTGCTCGAGTCCGGTGGCCTGCCTGGCAAGCTGCGCGACTGCCAGAGCAAGGACCCCGCCATCTCCGAGGTCTTCATCGTCGAGGGTGACTCAGCCGGCGGCTCGGCGGTGCGGGGTCGCAACCCGCACAACCAGGCGATCCTGCCCATCCGCGGCAAGATCCTCAACGTCGAGAAGGCCCGCATCGACAAGGTGCTGGCCAACAACGAGGTCCAGGCGCTGATCTCGGCGTTCGGCACCGGCATCGGCGAGGACTTCGACAAGACGAAGGCGCGCTACCACAAGATCGTGCTGATGGCCGATGCCGACGTCGACGGCCTGCACATCCGCACGCTGCTGCTGACGCTGCTCTTCCGGTTCATGCGACCGCTGATCGAGGAGGGCTACGTCTACCTCGCGCAGCCCCCGCTCTACCGGCTCAAGTGGAGCAACCACCCGCACGAGTTCGCCTACTCCGACCGCGAGCGCGACGCCATGGTCCAGGCGGGTCAGGCCCAGGGCTGGCGCCTGCCCAAGGACGCCGGCATCCAGCGCTACAAGGGTCTGGGCGAGATGGACTACCAGGAGCTGTGGGAGACCACGATGGACCCCGACCACCGGGTGCTCCTCCAGGTCACCCTGGACGACGCGGCAGCCGCCGACGAGATCTTCGCGATCCTCATGGGCGAGGACGTCGAGTCCCGACGCGGCTTCATCCAGCGCAACGCCCGCGACGTGCGGTTCTTGGACATCTGAGCCTTGACACCTGACCGAGATCTGACCGACAGCTGACCGCCGTGCCGTATGCCGCCGGCGCACGTTTCACGTGGAACGCACGCGGGCGGCATACCCCGAGATCGTTGAACTGCATTGAGGGACAAGGGAATTCATGACTGAGATACCGCCGATCGAGTACGACCGCACCGAAGCTGTCGACCTCAACACCGAGATGCAGCGCAGCTACATCGACTACGCGATGACGGTGATCGTGAGCCGTGCGCTGCCCGACGTGCGCGACGGCCTCAAGCCGGTGCACCGCCGGGTCGTCTACGCGATGTTCGACGGTGGCTACCGCCCCGACCGCGGCTACAACAAGTGCAGCCGCGTCGTCGGTGAGGTGATGGGTCAGTACCACCCGCACGGTGACTCCTCGATCTACGACGCGCTCGTCCGGCTCGTGCAGGACTGGTCGCTGCGCTACCCGCTGGTCGACGGCCAGGGCAACTTCGGCAGCCCGGGCGACGACCCGGCCGCTGCGCCGCGGTACACCGAGTGCCGGATGGCCCCGCTGGCCATGGAGATGGTGCGCGACATCGACCAGGACACGGTCGACTTCCGCGACAACTACGACGGCAAGACCCAGGAGCCTGTCGTCCTGCCCAGCCGGTTCCCCAACCTGCTCGTCAACGGCAGCTCCGGCATCGCGGTCGGCATGGCCACCAACATCCCGCCGCACAACCTGCGGGAGGTCGCCGACGCCGCCCAGTGGCTGCTCGCGCACCCCGACGCCAGCCGGGACGAGACGTTCGAGGCCGTGTCCGCGCAGATCACGGGACCCGACTTCCCGACCGGGGCGCTCATCCTGGGTCGCAAGGGCATCGAGGACGCCTACCGCACCGGCCGCGGCTCGATCATCATGCGCGCGGTCGTCGAGGTCGAGGAGATCCAGGGCCGGCAGTGCCTCGTGGTCACCGAGCTGCCCTACCAGGTCAACCCCGACACCCTCGCGCTGAAGATCGCCGAGCTCATCAAGGACGGCCGCCTCTCCGGCATCGCCGACATCCGTGACGAGACGTCGGGGCGCACCGGGCAGCGGCTCGTCATCGTGCTCAAGCGCGACGCAGTCGCCAAGGTCGTGCTCAACAACCTCTACAAGCACACCCAGCTGCAGAACAACTTCGGCGCCAACATGCTCGCCCTGGTCGACGGGGTGCCGCGCACCCTGCCGATCGACGCCTTCATCCGGCACTGGGTCGACCACCAGATCGAGGTCATCCAGCGGCGCACGACCTTCCGGCTGCGCAAGGCCGAGGCCCAGATCCACGTGCTGCGTGGTCTGCTCAAGGCCCTCGACGCCCTCGACGAGGTCATCGCCCTCATCCGGCGCTCGCCCACCGTCGAGGCGGCCCGCGACGGGCTCATCGAGCTGCTGGGCATCGACGAGCTGCAGGCCCGCGCCATCCTCGAGATGCAGCTGCGTCGCCTCGCGGCCCTCGAGCGCCAGAAGATCATCGACGAGCACAACGAGCTCGAGGCGATGATCCTGGACTTCGAGGACATCCTGGCCAAGCCGGAACGGCAGCGGACCATCGTGTCGACCGAGCTGGGCGACATCGTCGACAAGTTCGGCGACGAGCGCCGCACCCGGATCGAGTTCTTCGACGGCGACATGTCGATGGAGGACCTCATCCCCGAGGAGGACGTGGTCGTCACGATCACCCGGGGTGGCTACGCCAAGCGCACCCGGGTCGACGCATACCGGTCGCAGGGCCGGGGCGGCAAGGGCGTGCGCGGCGCCGCGCTGCGGGGCGACGACATGGTGGACCACTTCTTCACCACGACGTCGCACCACTGGTTGCTCTTCTTCACCAACCTCGGCCGGGTCTACCGGGTCAAGGCGTACGAGCTGCCCGACTCGGGACGCGATGCGAAGGGCCAGCACGTCGCCAACCTGCTCGCGTTCCAGCCCGACGAGAAGATCGCCCAGGTCCTCGACGTGCGCGACTACGCCCAGCAGCCCTACCTGGTGCTCGCCACCAAGAAGGGCCTGGTCAAGAAGACGCGGCTCGGCGACTACGACTCCCCCCGCAGCGGTGGGCTCATCGCGGTCAACCTCAAGGAGGGCGACGAGCTCGTGGCCGCGGACCTCGCATCCCCGACCGACGACCTCCTGCTGGTCTCGCGCAAGGCGCAGTCGGTCCGCTTCCACGCGACGGACGAGCAGCTGCGGCCGATGGGTCGCGCGACCAGTGGCGTCACGGGCATGCGGTTCCGTGGCGACGACTCGCTGCTGTCGCTGAGCGTCATCCACGAGGGCGAGGACCCCGACGTGTTCGTGGTCTTCGAGAACGGCATGGCCAAGCGCTCCCCCGCCTCGGACTGGAACGCCAAGGGTCGTGGTGGCCTCGGTGTCGCCGTCGCCAAGATCACGGAGCGCAACGGCGACCTCGTCGGTGCCCTCACGGTGAGCGAGGACGACGAGGTCCTGGTCATCATGGCCAAGGGCAACATCGTGCGTATGCCGGTCGCCCCGGTGACCCGGCGCGGCCGCAACACCCAGGGCATGAAGTTCGCCAACCCCGGCGCCGGGGACTCGGTCGTGGCGGTCGCCCGCAACCCCGAGCGCGCGGTGGAGGAAGGCGACGGGGCCGATGCCGCCGAGCCGGTGGAGGTTCTCGAGGGCGGTGCTGTCGACGCGGGCGGTGCAGCTGACGGCGCCGACGCGGGCACTGAAGGCGCGCCTGCGGCGGTTGATGCCGTACCGTCGTCAGGAGACGAGCAGGTTGTCAGCGGTGCCGAGCAGGCGCCCGACGCACCTGAGAGCGACGCCAGTGGAGGTAGCGAGTGAGCACGGCAGGCCAGACCAGCAGGTCGGCCCTCCCCCAGGGAGGTTCCGCCCCCACTGTGAGCACGGGCCAGGCGGGGTCGACCCCGGCCGGCTCGCGACCGGCCGGTGCACCGGGTCGTCCCCCGGGCGCCCAGAACGCGGCGGCCGCCGCGCGAGCTCGTCGCGTCAAGCTGACCGTCTCGCGGGTCGACCCCTGGTCGGCGATGAAGATGTCGTTCCTCATCTCGGTCGCCCTCGGCATCGCCGGCGTGGTCATGGTGGCGGTCCTGTGGATGATCCTGTCCGGCATGGGGGTCTTCAGCGAGGTCAACCGCCTGGTCGGGACGATCATCAGCGACGCGCAGAACCCGTTCAACATCATGGACTTCGTCGGTTTCGGCCGGGTGCTGTCCCTGTCGATCGTGATCGGGGTCATCGACGTCATCCTGATGACCGCCCTGTCGACCCTCGGGGCGTTCCTCTACAACATCTGCTCGGCCCTCGTCGGCGGGCTCCAGCTCACGCTGACCGACGACTGATCCGGCCTCGCTCCGCACCTCGCTCGCGACACGGCAGTTGCGTCGTCCCCCGCCCATCTATTGCTGGGCGGGGGACGACGCAACTGCCGTTTTGCATGGCCTCTGGCCGTCGAGGCGGGTGCACGGGAACCGTTTTGGTCGTGCGTATGCCGGTGATGTAACCTCGTGCCTCGCGCCACCTCCCGTGGCGCAGCGGAGATTGGGCTCACGGGCCTATAGCTCAGACGGTTAGAGCGCTTCCCTGATAAGGAAGAGGCCACAGGTTCAAGTCCTGTTAGGCCCACCAATCCCGATCCCCGCGGTTGCTCAGCGAGGGAAGGCGACGGCCCATGAAGAAGCTCCTGCTCCTCATCGTGACGGCCATCGGTGCCACGGCAATCCAGCGGAAGCTCAAGGCCCAGCAGGCCGAGAAGGACCTCTGGGCCGAGGCCACGGACTCCCCCCAGTAGCAGCATCCTGATGCCCCGGCCCGTCCGGGGCATCGACGGGGGCCATGGCGCAATTGGTAGCGCACCTGCTTTGCAAGCAGGGGGTTAGGGGTTCGAGTCCCCTTGGCTCCACCCACATTTCCGCAGTTCAGAGGCTTGCAGATCCCGAGCAATGTCCCCGATGCCGTTGATTTCAGCCTCGTACTGCAAATAAGTACTGCAGTTTGGCTCATCCGAAGGCCTCCCCCAGACGCTTGAGCGCCTCTCGGGTCGACGCGGCTGACACCTGGGAGTAGATGTCCATCGTCACCGCGATCTTGCTGTGCCGAAGGATCGCCATCGCCACTCGTGGGTGCACATCGAGCGCGACCAGCAGGCTCGCGCAGGTGCGGCGGGTGGCGTGGACAGGGATGACGGGAACGCCGGCCTTGCTGGCCCGCGTCTTGAAGGCGCGGTGGAAGTTCCGAGGATCCAGGGCATCGCCGAAGCGCGTGGTGACGACGAGGCCGGTGCCCGCCCAAGCCTCGCCCGAGGCCAGCCGCAGCCGCGCCTCCATCCGACGGCGGTCCTCGAGGGCGCGGACGCAGAGGTCCGGCAGCGGAAGGGGCGCGTCGGATGATGGTGTCTTCGTCTGTCGCCGGACCAGCTCGCCCTTGACCCGCTGGACCTGCCAAGCGATGCGTGCCTCGCCGGCGTCGAGGTCGAGGTCCTCCCAGGCCAGTCCGAGGAGCTCGCCGCGACGCAGTCCGAGGATGAGCAGCAGGACGTAGCCGGCGTACATCGGGTCGTCGTCGGTGCGTGCGGACTCGAGGAACTGCCTCGCCTCCTCGACGGTCCACATCACGCGCTTCCCGGCTCGTGGCACCGGCACGCGGACCAGCCCGGCAACGTTCCTCGACACCAGCTCCTCCCGCATGGCCTCGCTGAGCATGCTGCGGAGAACCGTCCAGGCCTGGTGGACAGTCCACTCCGAGGCGACCTGGTGACAGCACCGGCCGACCGCGCAGCACCGCGGGCTCTCGCGCGCCGCATCCTTGCCCTGCGCGCAGCACTGGCACCGTTGCTTGAGCTCGTTGAGCCAGAGCCGCACGTCGCGGACGCTCAGCCGGTCGAGACGCTTCATCCCCAGGTCTGGGGCGATGTACAGGCGGGTGAACAGCTCGTAGTTGGCGGCCGTGGTCGGTGCCAGGTTGGGCGAGACGACGTCCCGTAGCCAGCCCAGGGCGAACTCCTCGAGCCGCGGGACCTTGGTCGTCACCGGCCCGCGGCGCGCCTGCTCCTGCAGCTGGACCCACTTGTCGTGGACCACCTCGCGCGTCTTGCCGTACACGGTCTTGCGCTCGCGCCGTCCCTGCGGCGTCGTCACCCACACCTGCGCGGCGTAGCCATTGCGGTAGGGGTAGATCGTCCCCTCGCCGTTGTGCCGCCTGGCCATCAGCGGTCGGCCTCTGACTCCGCGACCTTGAGCGCGACGTACTCGTCCACCCACTCGGGCAGGATCCGGCGGAGCTTGCCGTCCTTCACCGACTTGAGGTCGCCGGACAAGATCGCCATGCGGACCTTTGTCTCGCCGTACCCCAGCATCTCGGCGACCTCCGCGACCGTGTGCCAGCGCCTCGTCAGCACCACATCAGACATGAACTTCTCCTTTCGTCCGTGGTGACCGCGTCCACCGTCATCGAACGCTTGGTTTCGCCACTAGCTAGACAACGGCTCGTAGGGGGCACCATCTGAGTTCGCCATCGGACAGCCCCTCGGTCAAGGTCCTTGCTGGCGACTGTGGATAAGGCGAACACCGACGTCTCTGCTGACACAGGTCTGGGGCCGGACGTGCACGACGATCCGCACATCGCGACCCCAACCCCGATTCACTGGTCGCATCCCTCTTGGCCACCTCGACTGCTCCACTCCCTAGCTGACCTCCCCCATCGCCGGCCCGCTCAGCTCGCCCCGCCCCCTCCACGACACGACCCCAGCGCCGCACCCCCACTTCGTCCACGGCCAATCTCGTTTCACACGTCTGGCACCAACGGTGGGCCGTGCGGACCACGTGGTGCCCCCGGTAGCCCGTTGTCCTGTCATGACCATGTCCATCCGCCGGATGACCTTGGGTGCCGGATACCGGTACCTGATGTCCTCGGTGGCCCGCATGGACGAGGCCGGTCCGGCACGGGGACTGACGGACTACTACGCCGCGAAGGGGACGCCGCCAGGCACGTTCCTGGGTGCTGGTCTCGCCGGCTTGAACGATGGACGGAGCGTGGTCGGGGGATCCCCGGTCTCGGAAGAGGCGCTGTGGCGAATGCTCGGCATGCTCCGGGACCCAGTCACCGGACAGGCGCTCGGACGCTTGCCGCGCGGCCGAGGGACGGTGTTCGTCGACCACCTCGGTCGGGTGCGCAAGGCCCCGGCGAGCGTGGCCGGGTTCGACCTGACGTTCTCCGCCCCCAAGTCCGTGTCGGTGGCGTGGGCGCTGGCGGACGAGCCGACCCGTGGGCGGATCCACGCCGCGCACCGGCGCGCACTGGAGCAGGTGATCGCGTACGGGGAAGCGCAGGTATTCGCCACGCGCAGCGGCCATGCCGGCGCCGTGTCCGAGGACGTTCGCGGCATCGTCGCGACCGCGTTCGACCACTGGGACTCGCGGGCCGGGGACCCTCAGCTGCACACCCATGTTGTGGTGCTCAACCGGGCACAGTCCGTTGTCGACGGGGCGTGGAAGACGTTGGACTCCAAGACCCTGTTTGCCGCGTCGGTCGGGATGTCGGAGCTGTACAACGGGCTGCTCGCGGACGAGCTGACCCGTGACCTCGGGTGGGCGTGGGTGCCCGAAGCGCGGCGTCGGTCGCAGGTGCCGAAGTGGGAGGTCGACGGGGTCACTGCCGAACTGCGGGACGAGTTCTCGCAACGGTCGACCGCGATCGAGACCGCCAAGGACCAGCTCGTCAACGAGTTCGTGGCCGCGCGCGGGCGGGCGCCGTCCGGTCCAGAGGTGATCAAGCTGCGCCAACAAGCGACCCTCGCCACCCGCCCTGACAAGGACGTCAAACCACTCAACGACCTCATCAGCGGGTGGCGTGATCGAGCGGACTCGATCCGCGACGCCGGCCGCCAGGAGGGTTGGGTGGCCGCCTTGGGCGGTCGGCACACCCAGCGACTCCTGACCGCAGGCGACCTTGAAGATGGGATGCTGCGCGACCTTGCCGGCGTCGTCGTGGACACGGTGGCGGACAAGCGGGCCACGTTCACCCGGGTCAACCTGCTCGCCGAGACCAGCCGGCAGCTGGCCGGTGTTCGGTTCGCGACCCCCACCGACCGGATTGCGGTGACGGAGCACGTGGCAACGCTCGCGACGAAGAGATCGGTGATGCTCACGCCGGTTGAGCCTGACCTGCTACCCGAGCATCTGCGTCGCCCGGACGGCACCTCGCGTTTGCGGGCTCGTAACAGCGAGGTCTACGCCACCGCAGAGATCCTCGACGCCGAAACCCGCCTTCTCGAGGCCGGGCGGGCTGTGGACGGGCCTGTCGTCGGACGAGAGGTGGCCGCACAGCTGGGCCGGATGGTCGCCCCTGGCCGGGAGCATGTGCTATCCGCGGAACAGGCGTCCGCGGTCGCGGCCATCATCACCTCGGGCCGGGTGCTGGATGTGCTGGTGGGGCCGGCCGGGAGCGGGAAGTCCACAACCATGGCCACCGTGCGGGCGGCGTGGGAGGCCGAGCACGGACGTGGGTCTGTGGTCGGGCTTGCACCGTCGGCCGCGGCCGCGGAGGTGCTCGCTGATGCGGTCGGGGTCCCGACGGAGAACACCGCGAAGTGGATCGCTGAGAACCAGCGCACACCCGAACGGCGGGAGGCGTTGGAGGGGTATGCCGCGAAACTGGCCTACGCCTACCCCTGCGTGGCCACCCGTCAGCTGCAGCTGCGCGCCAAGGCCGCGCTGGTTGAGCACCAGCGCTGGTCCCTGGACAAGGGCCAGCTGGTCATCCTCGACGAAGCCTCGATGGCCGCCACCAAAGACCTCGACCACATCACCACACAAGCACGCCAAGCCGGGGCGAAGGTGCTGCTCGTCGGCGACTGGGCCCAGCTGTCACCCGTCCAAGCCGGGGGCGCGTTCAAGCTCCTCGCCGACGACCGCGGCACCGACACCCCGACCCTGCACGAGGTGCACCGCTTCAGCCACGACTGGGAACGCGACGCCTCACTTCAGCTCCGCCTCGGCAACGCCGACATCGGCCACACCTACGTCGCCAACGGGCGCATCGAGTATGGGGCGCGGGAGGACATGCTCGACCTTCTTTTCGACGCCTGGCTCACAGACATCCAAGCCGGGCGAACATCGCTCATGCTCGCCGTCGACACCCAGACAGTCACCGACCTCAACCAACGCGCGCGCGGCTACCTCGTCCGCACCGGCCACGTCATGGCAGACGGGGTACACCTTGCCGACGGCACCACCGCAGGCATCGGCGACTCCATCGTCACCAGGCTCAACCGACGTACCCTGGCTACCAGCCGCGGGTGGGTCAAGAATGGTGACGACTGGATCGTCAACCAAGTCCGCGACGACGGGTCGCTCGAGGTGACACGTCCCGGAAGCGAGACCACGTCCTTCCTGCCGGCCGACTACGTGACCGAACACGTCGAGCTCGGCTACGCCTCCACGGCCCACCGCGCCCAAGGACGCACGGTCGATGCCGCCCATGCTTTCGTCACCGACGAAATCACCCGCGAACCGCTCTACGTGATGGCTTCTCGAGGCCGGGACTTGAACCGGCTTTACATTGACGCAGCGTGCGTGCGGACATCGGCGACGGCGCATCCGGAGGCCGCCGCGGTCGAGCCAGTCGAGGTCCTGCAGAAGGCCATCGCCACCAGCAGCGCAGATGTCGCAGCCACGGACGTATGGCGTCGTGCACAGGGTGCGGCCGCGCGTGACCTGACTCGGACTCGGCCCCCAAGCAGGGACGCCCCAACGATCGAGCTCTGACCCGAGGGCGCGCTACCCATGACGCGACTGCGACGACAGGCGGCTCAGCAAAACGCCCCTCAGGCATTCGGCGGTTCTGCACCTAGCCTTCGGGTCTCAGCAGGAGGCCGAGCGCGCAAGCTGGCCGAACGCCCTGAAGTCGGGTGCGGCCCAGAGGTAACGTGGCGCGCGTTGGGGGATTCAGGTGTGGTGGGGTAGGTGTCTCATCCTTCTGAGCTCTCCGCCTTTGCTTGGTGGTCGCACCGGCCCCCAAACCTTCCTCTCCTGTCGAGAGGCCAAATGAGGAGCCGACGATGGACACCGACATCGAGCTGATCAGTGACGGCGAGGGACTGGCTGTCATCGGAAACCCCAAAGACGTCGAGCGCTTTCTCGTCTCTGAGGGCCTGTCGTCGTCGACGGACCTCGGGCTTCCACGGCTGGGAAGCGCCTTGGGCGTGGGGGCTGCCACTGCGCGGGCTGGCTCGGAGATCGCCGCGAGCTCAGGCCGATGGGTGAAGCTGACCGAGAAGTCCGCCGACCTGGTCCAGAAGCACGGACTCCGGGAGAGCGGCGGCGGTCTCAGGACGGGGGTGATCAAGGGCGACCGCGGTCAGGTCAAGGGATTCGTCGAATTCGCCAAAGGTCCGGGAACCCACCTGGCCAACCCTGCGCTGCTGGCCGGTGCTGCCGGGATCATGGCCCAGCTTGCGATGCAGCAGTCCATGGACGAGATCACCGACTACCTCGCCGCGATCGACGAGAAGGTCGAAGACGTGCTCCGAGCTCAGAAGGATGCCGTGGTGGCGGACATGCTTGGGGTCGATTTCGTGATCGAGGAGGCCATGACCATCCGGGAGCAGGTCGGCCACGTGTCGGACGTGACCTGGTCCAAGGTCCAGGCGACGTCGGCAACGCTCGCGCGGACTCAGGCGTACGCGTTGCGGCAGCTCGATGCACTCGCCGAGAAGCTGGAGGGCAAGAAGGCGATGGGAGACCTCGCCAAGGCCGCCAGAGAGGCGGAGTCCACGGTTCAGGATTGGCTCACCGTGCTGGCCCGGTGTTTCCAGCTGCAGGACGCGATCGCCGTGCTCGAGCTCGATCGTGTGTTGGACGGCTCGCCTGATGAGCTGGGCCGGCACCGCGTCGGACTGCGGATCGCGCGCCAGAACCGGCGCGACCTGATCTCGCGGAGCACAGAGCGGTTGATGGCCCGCATGGACGCTGCCGCAGGTACGGCCAACGCAAAGGTCCTGCTGCACCCGGCTGCTGCCAAGACCGTGGTGCACTCGACGAACCGGGTTGCCGTGGGCGTAGTCGACTTCCACGAGCGGCTGGGGATCGAGTCGGGCCGCCAGTCCTTGGCCGCCAAGCGGTGGGCGGACGCGGCCACAGAGGTTAGAGACACAGTGCTGGTCCGAGGGGCGGAGGGCGTCGACGCCGGCAAGCGCCTCGGCCTAGAGACCCGAGACAGGGCCCGCTCGGTGACGGGGAAGCTCTCCAGTGGGATCACGGAGCGAGCATTCCGTCAGCCCAAGGACGGTCAGCAGGGCTCGTGAATCGGCGCAAAGCTGCGCAAGGTAGACGGCGTTCGGCCTACTGTGACGTCTGATGATGCCTGGGAACGACACAGACCGGCTGGCCGCAGAGCAGCGTGCGCGCGTGCTTATCGACCGCCAGCTCGCTGATGCCGGATGGTCCGTCCAGGACAAGAGAGACCTCAACCTCTACGAGGACGGCGTCGCCTGCCGCGAGGTCGTCATGAAGCCTGGCCATGGGCGGGCCGACTACCTGCTTTACGTGGAGAAGCGGGTCGTGGGCGTCATCGAGGCCAAGTCTGCGGGCACGACCCTCAGCGGTGTCGAGTGGCAGTCGGCGATGTATGCCGAGGGCTTGCCGGCGGAGGTCCGGCTCAGCGCCCTGACGGTGGACGGCCGCCTGCCGTTCGTGTTCGAGGCGAGCGGCACGGAGACTCACTTCACCAACGGATATGACCCCGATGCCCGCGCCCGCCGCATCTTCAACTTCCCCAAGCCGTCGAGCCTGGCTCGAATCCTGCGCGACGCCGAGGCCGAGCCCGAAAGCCCCACCTGGCGGGCCAAGGTCCGTCACCTCCCTGAGCTCGACGTGACTCCCCTGCGTCCGGCGCAGATCACCTCGATAGAGGGCATCGAGCGCTCCTTGGTCGAGCAGCGCTTCGACCGCTCCCTGGTCCAGATGGCCACGGGAGCCGGCAAGACGTACACCGCTGTCACCACGGCATACCGACTGATGAAGTACGGCGGCTTCAGGCGGATCCTCTTCCTGGTCGACAGGAACAACCTGGCCGACCAGACGATCGGTGAGTTCGGCACCTACCGCACACCAGACGACGGGCGCCTCTTCACCGAGTTGTATGCCGTGGACAAGCTCACCTCTGCCGGCCTCGCCTCATCCAGTGAGGTCGTCATCTCTACGATCCAGCGCGTCTTCAAGGCAATCAAGAACGAGGAGGTGACCGGCGAGGACGATCCCGGGCTTGACGACTACGTGCCGGATGCGCCGGTCACGGTCGCCTACAGCTCAACGTTGCCGCCCGAAACGTTCGACCTCGTAATCGTCGACGAGGCGCATCGCTCGATCTACGGGCTGTGGCGTGGGGTGCTGGAGTACTTCGACGCCCACGTCATCGGACTCACGGCGACGCCGGGCAAGCAGACCTTCGCGTTCTTCCGACAGAACCTCGTCTCGGAGTACACGTACCCGCAGTCGGTGGCAGACAGGGTCAATGTCGACTTCGACCTCTACCGGATCCGCACCGAGATCTCCGAGAAGGGTGGGGAGATCGAGGCGGGCACGATCGTCCCGAAAGTCGACCGGCGAACTCGCATCGAGCGACTCGAGGCGATCGACGAGGACTTCGAGTACACCCACAAGCAGCTCGACCGGGCCGTCACGTCGAGAAGCCAGATTCGGCTTGTCCTCGAGACCTTCCGTGACCGCCTGTTCACCGAGATCTTCCCGGGGCGCAGCGAGGTGCCCAAGACGCTGATCTTCGCCAAGGACGACGCCCACGCCGAGGAGATCGTGACCACGGTCCGTGAGGTGTTCGGCAAGGGCAACGACTTCGCAGCCAAGATTACGTACCACGCCAAGGACCCGAGGGGTCAGCTCAAGGCGTTCCGCACGTCGCCGACCCTGCGCATCGCGGTCACCGTCGACATGATCGCCACGGGCACAGACGTCAAGCCGCTGGAGTGCGTGTTCTTCATGCGCGACGTCCGGTCGGCGCAGTACTTCGAGCAGATGAAGGGCCGCGGCGCACGGACCATCGCGCCAGCCGACTTCCAGGCGCTCACGCCCGATGCCAAAGCAAAGACGCGGTTCGTAATCGTCGACGCGGTGGGGGTGACCGAGCACGACTTCGTCGACCCTCCCCTCAACCGCGACAAGTCCATGCCCCTGAAGAAGCTGCTCGACAAGGCCGCTGCCCTGACCCTCACCGAGGACGAGACCGCGACCCTCGCCTCGCGGCTCGCCAAGCTGGAGCTCGAGCTGACGCCGGCCGAGCGTGCGGAGCTCGACGAGGTGGCGGGGGTCCCGGTGCGGGACATCGTGCGCGGACTCGTGGACGCGGTCGAGCCCGACATCCAGGCGCGTGCGCGGGCGGGGGCGGCCGACCCGGATGCCGCCGTCGCGGCCCTGCTCGAGCGGGCCGTGCGACCGATCGCGTCTGCTCCGGCGCTGCGCGGCCGGATCCTCGAGCTGCGCGCCACACATGACCGTGTCATCGACGAGGTCAACCGGGACACCTTGCTCGACGCTGGTGGTGTCGTCGACCCCACCCGGGCCACGTCCGTCGTCAAGTCATGGCGGGCCTATCTCGACGAGCACCGCGACGAGATCACGGCGGTCCAGCTCCTCACCGAGGCGCGTGAACAACGCGTCACCTTCGCCGATATCCAGAACCTCGCGGACCGCATCTCGAGGCCACCCCTCAACTGGACTCCCGAGGTCATCTGGAACGCCTACGAGGTCACCGACACCGACAGGGTGCGGCGCAGCGAACGGCACACCCTGACAGACCTGGTTTCCCTGCTTCGTTATACGGTCGGGCTCGACACGGAGCTGGTGCCCTACGCCGAGCGCGTGCAGGAGAGGTATGCCGCGTGGCTGGCCCAGCAGGAGCAGGCTGGGACGTCGTTCTCGCCCTTGGAGAGGTGGTGGCTGGACCGTATGGTGGAAGTGATCGCGTCGTCAGCCGGCATCTCGACCGAGGACCTCGACGAGGCACCCTTCACCGAGCGAGGTGGCGTTGACGGAGCCCTGCGAGACCTCGGCGACCACGCCGAATCGATCCTGCTGCAGCTCAACACGGAGCTCACAGCATGAGCTGGAACCGCGCGACCCTTGCGGCGCTCTTGGAGACAACCATTGGTGGTGTTTGGGGTGGTGAGGCTGGCTCGGGTGAGGTCGACGTCAGAGTCATTCGCGTGACCGAGTTGAAGAACCATGGAAGGTTGAACGTCTCAACAGCCGCCCTTCGGTCGATCTCCAAGCGCCAACTGCTCACACGCGAACTGCGTCCGGGTGACCTACTTCTAGAAAAGTCTGGCGGTGGGCCAACGACGCCAGTCGGTCGAGTCGGGCTGGTGATGGGGCTCGAAGAACCTTCAATCTGTGCCAACTTCATGCAATTGCTTCGGCCGGATCAAGACCAAGTCGAACCTAGGTTCCTACACTTCTACCTGAACCACTTCCACGCCTCGGGCTTAACGGCGACGATGCAAACCGCGTCCACCAACATCCGGAACATTAAGGCTAGCGAGTACGTGCGCCTCGAAGTTCCATTGCCTTGCCTGGACGAACAGCGGCGGATCGTCGAAATCCTCGAGGACCACCTGTCCCGCCTCGACGCGGCGGACGCTGGGTTGGTCGATGCACAGCGCCGTATGGCAGTCCTCCGTGAGCGACTCGTGAGAGATGCCATCACAGGCTCAGGCGTTTCGGGCCAGCGTCACGCACCTGACCTCATCGAGGCGGGAACGCGAGACGGTGACTTGCCCACGTTGCCGGTTGGCTGGGCGTGGCGCCGGCTCGGCGAGGTTGCGGACGTGGCCGGGGGCGTTACCAAGGACGCCAACAAGCAGTCCAATCCGGATTTCGTTGAGGTGCCCTACCTCCGCGTGGCGAACGTTCAGCGTGCCGAGCTCAGACTCGAGAATGTGACCACGATTCGCGTCGCTCCCTCCAAGGCGGAGGCGCTAAGGCTGGAGCCAGGAGACGTCCTCTTGAACGAGGGCGGCGACAGGGACAAGCTTGCTCGGGGATGGGTTTGGGCGGGACAGGTCGATGACTGCATCCATCAGAACCACGTCTTCCGCGCTCGGGTCCGTGGCGACTTGGACCCGTACTTCCTCTCGTGGACCGCAAACACGATCGGGGGGCGCTGGGCCGAGCGCAACGGCAAGCAGAGCGTGAACCTCGCTTCCATTAGCCTCTCGATGATCCGCAGAATGCCCGTCATAGTCCCTCCAGGGGACCTATCGCGCGCAATCGTTGAGGAGCTGCACGGCCAGCTCGCGTCAGTGGACCGAGTGGCAGCAGAGTTGAAATCGGCGCGGACCAGGTGTCTGGGGCTCCGTCGGGCGCTGCTTGCCGCCGCGTTCTCGGGAAGGCTGACCGGTCGGCATGCCGATCAAGAGGTCATCGAGGAGCTCGCGGATGTCTGACCTCAAGCTGTTTCGCCTGATCCACGGCACGGCGACTGAGTTGCCAAGTGCGTCGGTTGCGCTGGAGAAGTCGCTCCAGACAGTCATCGAAGACAACATGGAGACGCTGTTCGGGGTGCGCCTGCTGCAGTCGGAGTTCTCCACCGGGCCAAGGCACGGCGGCCGCATGGACTCCATCGGGATCGACGAGAACTCGTCCCCGGTGATCTTCGAGTACAAGCGCGCCGTCAACGAGAGCGTAATCAACCAAGGCCTGTTCTACCTCGACTGGCTGATGGATCACCGTGGCGACTTCCAGGTCCTCGTCCACGATCGCCTTGGGCCCGATGCCGCGGCGGCGATCGACTGGCGCAACCCGCGCCTCATCTGCGTCGCAAGCGGGTTCACGAAGTACGACGAGCACGCCGTCCAGCAGATCAACCGCAGCATTGACCTCGTGCGCTACCGGGACTTTTCTGGCGAGCTCCTAGCCCTCGAGCTCGTCCACTCCAGCCGGATCGACGCGACGTCGTCGACCGGCGCGCCTGATGCCGTCGCCCCCTCGATGACCCCTCCCGGGGGGTCGCAGACATACAAGACGGTTACCGAGTACCTAGAGCAGTCGCCGCCGGACCTGCGCGACCTCTACCTGGAGCTCGACGCCTATGCCGCGGCCTTGGGTGACGACGTCACGCAGAAGACGCTCAAGTACTACGTGGCGTACCGCCGGCTCAAGAACTTCCTGTGTGTGGAGGTGTTGTCCCGTAGTCGTGAGCTGGCTCTCTACGTCAAGGTCGATCCCGACACGGTGGACCTCGTCGAGGGCTTCACGCGAGACGTGCGTCAGGTCGGGCACTACGGGACTGGCGATCTGGAGATCCGGGTGCGCAACGCGGCGGACTTGGCGCGCGCCCAGCCGTTAATCCACTTGAGCTACGAGGCAAGTTGATTAGATCAATTGGGCACGTTCATGCTCTATCAACAGAGTCGATAAGATACTTTAGCTCGCTCAAGCCCATATCAACTTAGGGAGCACTCGTGCAGCGTGGTCGACCATCACGAGCAACGGTGTATGCCCGCCTCGACTCCGCGCTCGCAGATCTGCGCGAGCGCCTTGGTGGCCTGCCTTCGCCGAAGGAGTCCGAGGCAATCTGGTCCGACATATGGCACCTGGAGGCCCACCACTCCACAGCCCTGGAAGGCAACACCCTGGTCCTGCGCGAGGTCGAAGAGCTTCTCGACCGTGGCAAGACAGTGGGGGCCAAGCCGCTCAAGGAGTACCTCGAAGTCAAGGGTTACGCCGACGCCGCCAAGTGGGTGTACGCACAGGCGTTGGAACCGGGCGACTGGCACGACGGGTCCTTGCTCTCCGTCAACGAGATCCGCAACATCCATCTCCTCGCGATGAACCCAGTGTGGCAAGTTGCTCCGCATCAGGACGCCCACGACGGCGAGGGCCCGGGCAACTTCCGCCAGCACGACATCCACCCGTTCGGGGCGGGGATGACGCCGCCGGCGTGGACCCTCGTGGATGCGGAGATTCTCGCCTGGGTCGACCAGCTCAGGACGCAAGAGGAAAGCCTCCGTATCCCACAACCCGGTTCGCCTCTCCCCGAGATGCTGGCGCGGGTCCACAACCAGTTCGAGCGGATCCACCCGTTCATCGACGGCAACGGTCGCAGCGGCCGGCTCGTCCTGAACCTCGTACTCGTCCGGCTCGGCTACCCACCGGTCGTCATCCTGAAGCAGCAGCGCGCGGCATACCTCTCCGCACTCCAGAAGGCTGACGATGGCGACAACGGACCTCTCGGAGAGCTGCTCGCCCGAGCGATGTATGACAACCTCAACCGCTTCATCGTGCCGAATGTCGCTGGTCCTGCTCGCATGGTGCCCTTGGCGGCACTGGTGAGTGACGAGTTCAGTCTTGCGGCCCTTCGGCAGGCGGCTCAGCGAGGAAGGCTGGACGCATTCCAAGGCTCGGACGGGGTCTGGCGCAGCTCAGGCAAGGCAGTCGACGTGTACCGAAAGATCAAGGGTAAGAGGATCAAATGACCGACGCACGGCGACTCGTCGACAAGCTGTGGTCGTACTGCGACGTCCTACGCGATGACGGTGTTGGCGTCATCGAGTACACGGAGCAGCTGACCTACCTGCTCTTCCTCAAGATGGCTCACGAGCGCGCGACGCGGAAGCTCGCGGCCGAACAGATCGTCCCTGACGAGTACTCGTGGCAGCGGGTGCTCGATGCCCAAGGTGACGAGCTCGAGTTGACCTACACCAAGATCCTCGTCGGTCTGGCTCGCGAGAAGGGCGTCATCGGCACCATCTTCCGCAAGGCCCAGAATCGCATCCAGGACCCCGCAAAGCTCCGGCGTCTGATCGTCGACCTCATCGACAAGGAGAACTGGTCACAAGCAGGGACGGACATCAAGGGTGACGCCTACGAGGAGCTCCTCTCGAAGGGCGCATCGGACAAGGGATCCGGAGCCGGTCAGTACTTCACACCCCGCGCACTGATCCAGGCAATCGTCGACGTCATCCAACCGACCGTGGCCGACACGGTCGTCGATCCCGCATGCGGCACGGGAGGATTCCTGCTCGTCGCCCACGACCACGCGGGGCAGGGAGCCGCATCCATGACTCCCACGCAGCGCGACCACCTCCGCGATGGGCTGGTCAGCGGCTACGAGCTCGTCGACGGCACCGCACGCCTGGCAGCGATGAACCTGCTCCTGCACGGCATGGGAACGTCCAACGGGGACTCGCTCATCGAGGTCGGGGACTCGCTGATTGTCGACCCCGGCCGGCGCTGGTCTGTGGTCCTGTCGAACCCGCCCTTCGGGCGCAAGTCGTCGGTCACAATGGTCGGGGCGGACGGGCGCGACGTCCGCGAGGACCGTGAAATCGAACGTCAGGACTTCGTCGCTACGACGAGCAACAAGCAGCTCAACTTCATCCAGCACATCATGACGATCCTCGACAGCAACGGTCGCGCGGCCGTCGTGCTGCCCGACAACGTGCTCTTTGAGGGCGGAGCAGGCGAGACGATCCGCCGAAAGCTGCTCGACGACTACGAGCTGCACACAGTGCTGCGCCTACCCACCGGCATCTTCTACGCCCAAGGCGTCAAGGCCAATGTCCTGTTCTTCGACAAGAAGGTCGCCCGCCCGAGCAAGGCGTGGACCGAGCGGCTGTGGGTCTACGACCTGCGCACCAACATGCACTTCACCCTGAAGCAGAATCCGCTGCGCCGGGCCGACCTAGAGGACTTCGTCGCGGCATACAAGACGTCAGAGACTCGGTCGGAGCGGCAGGAGAGCGAGCGCTGGAGGTCGTTCACATATGACGAGATCGTCGCCCGTGACAAGGCCAACCTCGACATCACTTGGCTCAAGGACGACTCACTCGAGGATCTCGACAACCTGCCCGCACCCGAGGTCATCGCCAGGGAGATCGTCGAGGACCTGACCGCCGCACTGGCCGAGTTCGAGGCTGTCGCCGCTGCCTTGGAAGCACGTCTAAGCGATGCAGATTGAGATAGGCGGGACGTTAGGTCCGGGTAATTCTTAACACTCCTTGCTCGGAGCGGCGTGGCGATCGAGTGCTTGCGGCGCAGTTGCGCGTCGAGATTAAGCGGGCGAGTACAGCCCCGGGTCACTCCGCCAAGCAGGACGACCTGGCAGCGAGTTCGGGGTCAACGTCAAGACCGGCCGCAACGCCGTTGCCCTCCTCGAGGCCGAGGGTCTGGTGACCCCGGTTCGACGACGAGGGACCGTCGTTCGCGAACGACCAGCCATGCGCCGCCTTCATCGCCGACCGTGAGGCATCCGGCCATGGCAGCGCACCGATCAGACCTCCCCGATGCAGCCGGGAGACACCCTCGGCACAGGAGACGACGGAGGCCACAGACCTTCGATGGGTTAGCTGTGAGCGTCTTTCGTCAGTGGTACGTCCTGGTTTCTCCAGCGACTTCGCGATGCGATGCCCTCGTTGAGCCTCTGACCGACTCCCAAATGTGTAGAAACAGGCCCAAGCGCCATCCGATCGTGACAACATACGAGCGTGCGGGGGTCACGACTCATCCAGACAAGGGCCAGCCTCGAGTTGGGTCGGCTCCGTGATCCCGGTCGATGCGACCACCAAGCGCCTGCCCCGTGACGTCACGAAGGCACCGGGGAAGAACTTGAGCGATGCTTTGTCCACGAGGCCCCCAACCCTGCACCGCGCGTTGGTGTTTCAGGCCCTTCGGCTTTGGGCGACCATCGTCTGGATACTCCTTCCGAGCACGCGTCTCTGCCCCCTACCTCACTGACTGTGGCAGTCACCGAAGTCGCGCACTCCGCCAGGCGGACCCTTCGCGATTCGACCAGAATGCGATTAATCGTCGGCGCGGCTCGGTCGACCCAGGCACGGCCGGAGAGCGAGACCTGAGGCAACCAAGTCATTCCCGAAGAAACGGAAGGAACCATGCGACTCCCGAATACCCTCGTCGACGAAATCGATTACGGAGGCGCCGTGGCGGCGGAGCTGGCGTCCGTCAATAGGTTTATGCCCCCCAACTACGGCGATCTTGCGCTAACGCCGAGGAAGAAGGAGCTCACGGCTTCACTCAAGTCTCTGGCGAGGCGCGACCTAACTCCCGCCCTGATGGACACAGTCATGGCGAGAAAATCTGGCGGAGGCTCGCGGCCGCTCCCCTACATAGCCCTACAAGACCGCCTCCTGTATCGCGCACTCGTCGCACTGATCGCGGATCGGGTTCCTCGGCCGGAGCGTGGACGGGAAGCCTACAACGACTTCGTGCAGTTTCCCCTGACGCGCGACGAATGCAAGTTTGTGTTGAAGACCGACATTGCGGCGTTCTATCAATATGTGGACCACGAGCGGCTCGCCGACGAGGTCGTTGCGCAGACCGGTGATGACGTGGCTATCACGGGTGCCTTGGGCATTTTGCAGGCGGTGAGCAGGCGCAAATTTGGGCTCCCACAAATGACTCAGCCGTCGGACGTGCTTGGCGACCTGTATGTCGAGCCGATCCGCCGGAGCCTGCTTCGCGGTCAGTTCGACACGGTCCGCTACGCCGACGACTTCAGAGTCGCGTGCCGGACGTACAACGAAGCACTGGCTGCTCTTGAACTTGCTGAGCGCAGCGCGCACGAACTTGGCCTCGTACTCAACGAGGCCAAGACGACTACCCCCCACCGCGAGACCTACGAGGCGAGCCTCAAAGAAACGGACTCCGCCGAACGTGACATCTTTGCGGCTCTCAAGGACGGCCAAAACGACACCGAGTTGGAGGACTTCTTCTTTCCCGAAGTTCATTACGAAGACACGGCCGAGGAGGACGAGAGCGATTCCCTCGGGGTGACGTCGCCAGGCGTAAATGACGACGAGATCGATCCCCCACCCTCCGGCGGCGACGAAGAATTTGAGCCAACCTCGACGCAACTAGAGGCTGCCGCTCTGGTCGTCCATTACTGGAACGACGAGGATGCAGCCACCACTGCGGGGATTGCGTGGAGCCGAACCACTAGGTCAGCTCTCATCCAAAAGGCGCTTCTTGTCCTTGGCGCGGGCAATGACCCAGCCGCGATGCCCCACGTCACCTCCATCTTGGTGCGCGAACCACACATGACGCCACAGTTGTGCAACTACCTCACCGCTCTTTCTGCCGATGAGCCCACGATGATCAGCGAGACGCTGGACCTTGTTTGCAACCGCCGTATCGTAAGCGTGTGGCAGGCCCTTTGGGTCAGTCACTGCGCGGGCACCGTGACCGGATCCCGTGGCGGCACCGCGCACATTGAGTGGCTTCGCGATCAGGTAGACGGCCAACACCCCGCCGTCGCTGCCCAAGCGATTCTCGCACTGGCGCAACGGCGGAAGCTCGATCCCGTCGTCGCCGCGGAGGCATACCAGCGCCTGCCGCTAGTACACAAACCGACCGCTCTCATCGCCCTGGCCGCGGCGCGCGGCGTGAGCAAGCTCCCGGTTGAGGCTGACACACAGATCGAAAGGTGGCAGGCGGCTTGGGCGGCCGAGCAACCGTGGGGGCGGCCGTCCCGAATCATTCGCCGAAAGCCAGCGCAGCTATGACGGCGGCTTTTCCTCCCGTCACCTCCGCTCGGTGCGAAACGTACGTTAGGTCTCTCATGACGAGCCTGGCTCAGCATCGTCGAGCGGAAGTCGCACTCGCGGGCGGAGGCAGAATTGCGGGACGGCTGAGCGTTCTGCCGACCGACGCTGCGGCAGGACAAGTCCGGCGCGAGTCGAGCCTCGTGAGACTTGTCTCGATAGCGGAGTCGTTCGCTAGCGCTGAACTTATCCGGCGACTTGAGCGCGGCGCTCCTCCCCCGCGAACTTCACTGATTGAACACATGTACACGCAGACAGAAGAAGTCTCGACGTCCAGCTGGCCACGCATGAGAGCGGCGTATGAACAGTGGGCGAGTGGTGTGAAATTCTCCAACTTTTCCCAAGACCAGCGACTGCAAGCCATCATTGAGGCCAGAAACGCCGTGGTGCACGGAGTTGGTTCATTCACCCCGAGGCAACTACGAGGCCCCAAACTAGTCAATACCAGAGCTCAACTAAAGGCTGCTGGCTACAACATCTCACCGTCCTCTAATCGCTTAGGCGTTACGCGGACGGGGCTGGATACGTCTGCCCTGGTCCTTCGCGATTTTCTACTCTGGCTGGACGCGGAACTGACTTCACGCCCGTAGCTACCAGCAAGGACAAGCGCAATGAGGGACCTGTCCTGCGCTTGTACCCGACTACTTTCGAGCAAGCAGGGTAGCAACGGTCCCGATAGCTGCTGTGATCGCCGCGGACTCTGAACTCCCCACGTCGGATAGCACCAGTGGAGACTGGGAGAAGATCTGCCGTCCGAAGTCGGCGCGCAATTCGTGACGCGCTTCCGTTGGGAGGTCCTCGCTAAACAGCTTGAAGGTCTTCAACCTGACAGACGTTTCCTGTGCGAGCCGTGCGGCCACACGGTGTTGACCGGATTCTCTGAACACGTACGCGGATAGGCCGAAGATGGGCAGCGTCAGAAAAACCCGCGCAAGCTCAGCGGACCATTCCAGGCTCGGACCCGCCATCTTCAAGACAAAGGCCGCCGAGACAACTCCCGCGGCCACGAGGACCACGCCGATGAACTGGAGCGCGTCCGCTCGCCCCTTTTCGGCGCTTGCATACTGATCAAAGTGGTGCCACAGAGCTTCGGAAGCCTTGTCTCCCGCGGTCTGCTCAAGGGTGTCTGCCACCTCGTTTGCTCGTTCGAGCAGGTGGCCCAATTGCTGCTGACCCATCTCTTCCGACAGGAGTATGGCGCTCTGTCGACCAGTACTCAGGGCGTCGATCAACTGTGGAAAACGGCGCTGCATCTGCACGCCCACGGGATTGGAGTTGGAGGCAATGTTGTTTAGCGACCGAGCGAAGAAGTCGCTGAGTATTGCTGCTACCTCAGAGCTGCTTTGGAGGAAGGCCCTCATGTCCATGGACTGCGGAACGAGGTTGCTCGTCATGTTTACGATCAAGTCAAGGAGCCCGAGTTCCAGAATGGCGGCGCTTCCGCGCCCTTCTTGCGCGAAGGCGCCCAATATTCGTTCGACCTGATTGACGAAAGTGAGCACGGCCTGTTTGTACTCGTCGTCTGACATCGTCTGGGCATTCGCACGTACGCGACTGGCGGCATCCGTCCAGGCATCCATCAACTGACCGAAGGATTGGGAGGCAAGCTCCTCTTCTTCGGTCCAGACCCACTCCCCGTCCCCGTCGTACATCCTGTGAGGCTACTACGCGCCAGAGTCCGGCAAGGCCGCTTACCCGTCGCCGCGCCGGCCTCTCTCTTTCCACAGAAATGGCCTCCGAATGAGGCACGCACGCCGGCTGGGGTTGGGCACTGGGCTCACCGAGCGAGCTGGGCGTGCCTGGCCAGTTGGTGGGTGACGGCCAAGGTCGGCGTGCCTACGTGGATGTCTCGTGAGGAATTTCCTTACTGGGTTTCAAGCTGTCGACGTCGCTCGAATATGAGGCCGTTGCGACGCTATGGCCTCGCTTTCAAGCGTCGTCGACACAAGCGCGGCTCCGCCGCGAAAGCGCGGGGCGCGATGGCGCCTCGCGGTCCGGGCGCTTCGCGCCCTGTGCGCACCCCACCGCACCCAGCGCAAACAGCAGAGCAGCGCTCGCTTCTGTACCAGGACCCTGCTCTCAGATAGGGCGGTCATCGCCTCCTACTGCGCTGGGGAGGAGGGGGCCGGCGCGCGCCTGGATGACTAGTCGGATCCACCCTCCCCGTGCGGGCGGCGCCTAACGATCAGTCCGTTGAATCTGCCAGTCCTCGAATTGTGCGCCTGGAGCAAAATCGGGCCTTTTTCTGAATAGTTTTGGCGGAACTCAATATCTTGCATGAGAGAAACAAGATCTCTGTCCCACGTCTTCGAGAGAAGGCGCAAGATCTCACCCACCGGCTCGTCGTTCGCTAGTACCCACCAGCTCGCGAGAGATATTCCGGGCTCAACATCACGGTTGATCGCCTCAAGGCCATCCAACTCATCTTGTTGCCGACCATCTATCTCGTGCGCCAAGAAGAAGTCAAATCCCCATGGAATTCCGACCGCATCGTCAGGTATTTCCACATATCCTTGGGCCTCAATATCCAAAAATCCAAACGTACCCTCGGCGAGGTCGAATACGGACGAGAGTTCGTCCAGGATGGTCACCTCGCTACGCGCCTTTGCCCAAGCAACCAACTGATCGGCTGTGATAGGGCCCGCGGACGTCCATCCGATCGGCCAGTCGTCCATACGCTCGCCCATTGAGAGGGCCTCCCGCTGGAGCGTGAATCTATCCGAGTCAGTGAGATTTTCTTCAGCAATCAATGAGACCTGATCGCGAAACCAGCGCCACACCTCATCCCTACTCAGTTCGAGCGTGGACGACTCCCGAGCGGCCGTCTCCGGCTTCCCCGTCAGTATCCCAAGGGCACCTGACAATTGACCGCTCTCGAACCCGCCGCAATAGATGGTCGCCCCACGTTCCCGACTCCGTGGCATTGCCTCTTCGAGACCAATCGTGAGCGCCAAACGACCCACAACCACTCCGCCCTTGTCGTGAATCGGCGACATGCGGCGTGCAAGTTCACTTAGCAACTCGTCAAGCCCCGGCGCCGACCTTGAATCGGGTCCGAGACCCAGCAGCAACGCACAGAACTCAACAGCCGGCATGTCCAGCCAACGTGAACCAATCAACTCGCAAGCTCGCGGCTCGGCGTCGTTAACGGTCACCTCAATAGGCTGATCACTTAGACGAGCTAACTTCTGCACCCGTTCGACAAGCACCTCCTGCGTGCGCTCGGGGGCCGTGCCCGCGAAGACCCCATGTCGTCCCTCCATGCGCTCCCGCAGCCGCAGCGTCACACGGGTACCAGGTTCAAGGAGCCACTCACTTCTCGCTGCCTCACGCAAGATGGGTCGAGAATCCAGACCATCCGCAAAATGGAGAATTACGGTGTCACCAGGTCCTCCGGTCATTTCCCGGGTTACCACCGTGACGTCGTCTGCGACCATAAAGGAACTGTAAAATCCGATCCCGAATTGACCAGTAGACCTAAACCCCGACGCTAAGGCGCCGGGGTAATGGCCTCTAGTGGCATGGCTAACCCATCCGGAGCGACCAAAGTCGCAAAGATAGGAAACGACTTCTTGTGCAGACATTCCTATTCCGAAATCCTGAATGGTCAGAATGTCTGCATCTTCCATTCTATTCACACTCACGCGCACCGGTCTAGTTCGGGCCGAGGGATATGCGGCCTCCAGAAGGCGGGTAGCGTCAACAGCGTTCGCGACTAGCTCACGCAACACGACTTCGTCACGCCCCCCATAGAGAGCCCTGCCTCCAAGACTCTTGATAACGGATCTCGTGTCGGAGATGACAGGACGGGCGTCAATCGGGTCCCACCCTTCCGCGCCAACATAATTTGCGAAGCGCTTCGACGAAGTCGCGCCTGCTACCCCGCGAGCCAGGAAGCGTGGCCGGTTAAGATCCGCGAACAGAGCATCCACCTTGCCCAGCTCAGAGTCCACCATTCGCACGGTATCGAATGCCAACCACCATGCAGACGCCTGTTCAACCGTGAAGTCCACGCTGCTGGTATAGACGAGCCGTCCCTCGGCTATTTGCGGATGCAGCAGTCGCTCCTGAAAGACCCAATGATCTCGCGACTCACCTTGAGGATTGCGGAATGGCGTATGAAGTGGGTCCGCCCGGCGCGCATCGATCTGTGCTGCGTCTGCGCATCTGAGGATACAGGCCAACTTGAGGGGCTCCACAGTCCAAGCAGGAGGCATTCGCGGCAGGGCTCCGAGCGCTTGAGGAAAGAGGGACGCCAACTCCTCCACTGACTGCCAGTGGCTGCGGCCGATCCGCCCGATCAAGTCTCCATACCAGTGACGGAGTTCGGAGTCTTCCAAGAGGTAGAAGTTGTCGTTGTTCGTCAGTTTCCATTGCTGGGTAAGGATCTTTTCGGCCTGTTCGGCATGGTGCTCTCGCAAGAATACGGTGAGTGCGGTCTTGACCCGCTGGTTTGTGAGTCCGTCCCAATTTGGGTTGGACTCGGAATCTGATAACGCCACTCTCTGCAACTCGCGAAAGTCATCGGGATACATGCCCGCGAGAAGGTCTAGCCAGTCTTCACGCTCAAGAATGCCCCGCAGGCCGACATTGTGGGCAGCCAACCCCATGCCAAGGTCATGAACGAGGAACGCGCCACCGAGAACAAATGCCTCGGCGGGATTCAGTGGCAGGTCGAGCCCCACAACAACGTCGGTGATGTCCCACAGGCTGTCGCAATGCAAGATTGAATGATCCGTGTAGCCCGGAACGCTGCTCGCAATTTCGCTCGCGAGTGGTTCCACCCGGGATCTGAACTGTTCGTATCTATCGCGAAAGAACTGTCGCTCAGCCTGATGAGGTGAGCCCTCGGGCCCGTCTGCCAGGGTCCGCTTCCAAGTTTCGCTGTCCGTGTACACCCTGCTCCTCCGCCACGCTTGGCACCCGGCGGCCACGGCGCCGTTTCCGCCACAATCTAGCCGTAACGTGCATCTTTGTTCCTGACGTCCAGAAACTGCCGCCTTCGTGAGGACTTCTCTACTGGCTCAAGCGCGGCTTCGCCGGGAGCCGTGGGACCCCGCGATGTGGCCCCGCGCTACCGGCGCTTCGCGCCCTGCTCGCACCCCACCGCACCCCACGCCCGTACACACAAAGCGCCCACCCGTTTGGATGAGCGCTCCGGCAACCACGTCTGCGTTCAAGCCACCCATGCCCGTATGTCACCCCGCCCCGATACGTTGCCTGCGTGTCCGACATAATCACCATTGCCCTGATCAGCGCCGGAGCTGCACTGCTCGCCTCCGCCATCACGGGAGCCGCATCGGTCGGGGCCGTTCTACTGCAAGAGCGGCGTCGCGCCAGAGCGGCACAAGATGATGAGTTCTTCGCTGCGGCTCAAGTCGTCCTGACGAAGGGGCTGACGATGATCGACCGCTCCCGCCTGTGGTCCGCGGTACTCCAAGGGCAAAGCCACCCGGCCGGGAACTTCGCCGTCCTTGCGAGACTCCGCCGCGCCGCCGACCCTTTGGACATACTTGCGCCGCTCATTGACGACCAAGAGCAAATGCACATGGCCGGCGCGCGGGTCGTCCTTCACGCAGACCAGCAGACCGTCGTCCTCTGCAACCAAGTACTCCGGGCCGCAAAGGCTCTGGCGGTTGCCGTTCTGCCGGGACAGCGACGAGGCCCAACGGGGTTTGTCGTCACGGCCGCGCGCGGCTTGCCAGGACCCGAAGCACACAAAGTCCAGGACGCCACCAATAGCCTCTCCGATGCCAGGCGCGATTTCGCCAACCACCTTCGCGAACTGCGTAAGCGGGGGCCCGTGGACGTCTACGCCTTGCCTGATGACAACTAGGTCATCGCGATCTGTTCGGGCAACCTCACCCCGCCGCCGACCCTGCGCTCCACTCTCCGCTATCGGGTCGGTGGCTCTCCCTGGCCGTCCCACATCATGGAATGGCAGCGCGAACCTATCTGCGTCCCGTATCGCACGCGCGTGCGTCGACTTGGGTTCCGCAGCTGGCGGGGAGTGCGGGGAGCCACCGTGTGGACCGTCACCACCTGGGCCGGCAGGCGATGGCTCCTCGTCCACCTTGCGGGCCATAAGCCTGGGCGTATGGCGACCTCTCAGCACGGGGAAACCGTGGGCTTCATCGTCTTGGTCGTAGCTGTGGCTTTCGCGCATATCGCGAGCCCGCCACCCCAGACGAGGTGGAGGACGCGGCGGAGGCCCCCGCCGCGGGCACCCATACTCGATAGGTACCTCAGAGGTACCTGCAAGGTCCGAAACAGCCCGAACAACCCGACACAAAGTAAGGCAGGAACCGTTGCAGCACAATGGAATCCACGCGGCCTCTTCTAGCCGGGCTCGCTCCTAAGGCGGGTGTCGGCAATCTGCCGACAGCACCACACCTTTGTGCTGATCACGGCTGTTTGGGAGCGTCCGGCCCATGTTTCGAGGGCGCCGGCTCGCATCTCGAACCTCGCAGCCACCCGATTCCTGGCACCTTCCGTCCCCAGTCCTGACGAGCCCAGGGGGGTGAGGATTCTTGGCGATCGGTCTCGGTCGCTCTCAGGCTTTGCGAACGACGCCGGTGAAGGCAGCGGCGAACAGTGCGGCAAAGCCCAGGCGATGCCCCGTAACCGATCGCTCAGGGCGGTGAACGAATGGCGGTCCGTCAGCGACCGCAAGTTGTCCTCAGCCTCCCGGAGCGACCACGTTGCGCCGTCACTATTACTGGGGGCACGTGCGCTGAATGTCGACGGCGCCCGAAAACTGGTCGCTTTCGGCGGCTTGGTTTCCAGCGGTCATCGCAACGGCGGCGGATTCTGGGACAGTAGCAGGCGGTCGAACAGGTCTTCAGGCGCTCGATCACCGAGAGTCATTCGTGGGCGACGGTTGAGCTCGTGCGCGACCCGGGCGAGGTCGCCTGGCGAGTGGACGGCCAAGTTGGTGGACTTCGGGAAGTATTGGCGCAGCAACCCGTTCGTATTCTCGTTGCTGCCGCGCTGCCAGGGACTGGCGGCGTCGCAGAAGTAGACCTTCGCGCCGGTGTCGTTCGCGATGTCGAGGTGCTTGGCCATCTCGGTGCCCTGGTCCCAGGTGATCGACCTACGTAACCCGGGCGGGAGGTGGCCGAACGATCTGACCACTGCTTCGTGGAGCCCCGCGGAGGTGTGGGCTGGCAGGTGCAGCAGCTTGACGTATCTGGTTTGCCGTTCGACCAGCGTCCCGATCGCGGACCGGTTGTGCGGACCGAGGATGAGATCGCCCTCCCAGTGCCCCGCGACGCTGCGATCCGCGGGTCCGAAATCGCGATCATGAATAGACAGCATCGGCTGAGCGAACCGTCGCCCCGCACGGATCATCCGGGTGTGCGCGCGACGATGGTCACGACCGGTTCGCAACGGCGACGTGTCCGGCTTACGCAGAAGCCCTGATCCGGGCCGATAGATCGCGAGGTAGATGCTCCCTGTCGCGATTCGCATCGCCGGGTCGTCCGGGTGGACCCCACGCAGGGCACGGCTGATTTGTTGAGGGCTCCAGCGCTCCTTCAACCGCGCGGTCACATAAGAGCGCAGCTGCGGATTCAACGACAGCTTCAATGGCTTGGGCCGGCGACGACGAGTCGCAGCGATGCTGTGCGCGTGGAACGGCCGATACTGGCCAGATCCGTGCTCGTTGCGGCGCAACTCCCGGCTGATCGTCGAGGGTGATCGACCAAGTTGCTTCCCGATCTCCGTCGGCCCAGCGCCTCGGCTGGCTAGGTCGGCGATCTGAATCCGCTCCTGTTCGGAGAGGAACCTCGGCGAGAGCGGACGGAGCGAGAGCGGCTCGAGCGGTGGCACGATCTTCACCGTGCCATCCTTGCGTCGCACCGTCGTGCCGTTCTTCCAGATGTTCGCGGCCGATCGACTCACGCCAACCTCGCGGGCCGCCGCAGCCATCGGCCACCCCTGTCCGAGCAACTCCATGAACCGCTTCCGAGCCAACGACTTCGGCCTTCGACCCGGACCCTTGCGAACGCGACGTGACGACAACATGACCTCCAACATGAGTGACCACGTTGCGACGATCACTGGAAACCACCCCGCCGAAACTGTTCAGTTTTCGAGCGCCGTCGACACTGAACCCGCCTCGGGCGATGTACTGCAGCGAAGTACTGCAACGGGTGTCCCCGGCGGTGCTGTCACCATCCGATCCACGGCGCTGATCAGGCGCGAACGACGCAGCCCGGAGGTCTCGCGCCGAGTTTGCAAGCAGGGGGTTAGGGGTTCGAGTCCCCTTGGCTCCACCACAGGTCAGAGGCCGCCCGTCGCTGCTCGCTGACACTGGAAGCCGGTAAGAACTAGCTTCTCCACGCCTCAGCTGCGAAGCTGCGCGACGTGGCCGTCGAGTACCAGCGCTTTCAGCGCTCCGCCCTCGAGGACCACCACGTGGAGTCGATCCGGTCAGTGGACATCCTGGCCGCCCAACTCCTCACTGCCCTAGAGCTCGAGACGACGGCGATTGATGCGGCCCACATCCACGGTGCGCAGAGCTTGGCGATCCAAGGAATCGTTCCGGCGATCCTCAAGGGGCGCCTTGGATTCGACGAAGAGGTCCTTCTCACTGCCGAGGATGGGATCGTCTCGCGGCCAAGGCCTGACTTCTTCTATCGGCTGGGTCCCGGCGAAGGCGTCATCGCGGAGGTCGAGCGGGGCGGCACCGTGAACAACAATCACGACCTCAAGGACATCTGGAAGGCGCACATCGCCCCGGATGCCCAGCACCTGTTCCTCATCGTGCCGAATTCCAATTGGAAGGAACACGGTCGCGCGCGGGAGCGGCCGTTCCTGCGGGTCAGCATCGCATGAGCGCCTTCTTCGGCGAACCCCGGCGCGAGATCGACGTGCTGACCTGCCATGTATTCGGTTACGGCCGCCTCGTCTGAAGTGGTGGCGTCCGACGCTTGCGCCTGGGCCGTTGGGGCTACTGGCAGTTAGCGCAGCCATCGGACACTCGACTCGCAGCAAGAACGCCTCGTCATCATGTCGTTGCGACCGGGAACGGCATGCGCCACAATTGTGGCCATGAGCACCGAGCCGCTGCGCGCCGTCCGAGACCACTTCAGCGAGGTGGTCGACCGGGTCGAGTTCCACCATGAGCGAGTCATCGTGACCCGCAACGGTCACGCGGCCGCCGTGCTCATCAGCCCCGAGGACTTGGCCCAACTGGAGGACACTCTGGACGTCCTGGGCAATCCGGAGGCCCTGGCTGACATCCGCGAAGCCGATGCCGCCTACTCGCGGGGTGACGTGGTTCGCGGCACGGACGCCGCGCGGCAAATTCGTCGATGACCGAGGGGGAGCCCTACGAGCTCGTCCTCACTCCCCCCGCCACCCGAGCCCTGCGGGACAAACTCCCGGAACCCGTGGCCGTCGCGGTCATCGAGTTCCTCACCACGGCCCTCATCGGCAACCCCCAGAGGGTCGGCAAGGCACTGCGTGACGACCTGGCCGGAATCTGGTCTGCGCGACGCGGGACGTACCGGGTTCTCTATCGGATCAACGAGGCCCAGCGTGAGGTCGTCGTCCTCCGGATCGAACACCGACGCGACGTCTACCGCCCGTTCTGAACCACGCTGGAGCGGGCGGCCGGGCGGCCGGGCGGCCGGGCGGGCGGGCGGGCGGGCGGGCGTGAGGAGTCCGAGCTAGGGCGCGAGCATCACCAGGGGGACGCGGCAGTTCAGGCCGACGTTGTTGAGGCGGTCGACCAGACCCTTCCCGTCGATCGTGGGCAGCACCAGGGGCTTGGGTCTGTCGGCGGCCAGGGCACGCGCGTAGGCGTCGCGAGCCGTCACCAGGCGTCCCCAGTCCTCGAGCCACTGGGACGCCGGCTGGTCCGCCTGGAGCCGAGCCTGTCCGAGCCCGTTCATCGTCGCGACGAGCTGGGTGACGGCGTCGTTCTCGGCGTTGATGGCGCCGACCCGCTGCGGGATGGGCGCGGTCGGGGGGACGGCCGCGGCCGCCGCAGCATCACGCATCTGCGCGCACGCACTCGACGCCACGCGCACGATGGTGTCGTCCTCGACCAGAGCAGGGTTGTCCGTGTGCGCGAAGGTCCACAACCGGGACAGCGCGACGTAGACCACGACCACCGCCACGACCACGGCGATGCGGGCCGCCCACGGCTTCCACTGCTCCGCGCTCACCGGGCCCATCCTCGTGGCATCCGTGCCCCCCGCAACTCCGGCGAACGCCTGAGCTCGACACAGTCCCCGCCGCAGAAGCTACCGGCCACACGACGCGGCCCCGCCGCGGCATACCGAAGTGGATGCCGAGCGGGGCCGCGCCCGTGCTTCGTCTGCTAGCCGTCGACCTCGACGATGGCGGCTCCGGGCGCGTTCTTCTGCACCGAGGCGATGCCGTCCTGGGCAGCGGACTTCGACTCATAGGCTTCGCCCACGGCGATCACCTGGCCGTTGCCGGCCTTGAGCCGGAAGCGGTACTTGCCTGACTTGTCCTGATAGAGCTCGAACTTCCCCGCCATCAGTGCACCTCCGTGTGTGATCCGGCACGAGCGAACCTTTGCAGCCTAGGGCCGCGGGTATGCCGCGTACACCCCCTCGCGCCGAGCCTCAGGAAGCCTCCGCCATCGCCTTGAGCTTGGTCATCGCGTCCATCGTCTGCTTGGGCAGGTCGCGCTTGATCAGGGGCGTGAGGAGCTTGCCGAAGCCCTTGGTCGCGATGTCGATGCTGTGGGTCAGCGTGGAGCCCACCCCGTCGGACGCCGCGACAAAGTCGACGGTCACGTCCATCATCTTGTCGGTGAACTTCATCGCGAAGTGCCGGTCGGGCTCGCGGGCGATGATCTGGCCGTCCATCGTGCCGCTGCGCCGGCCGTCGTCGTAGTGGTACTTCAGCTGGGTGCCGACGTCGTTCGCGCCCTCGGACAGCTTGTCGATCCCCGTGCACCGCGACAGCCACTGCGGGGTCTTGGTGAAGTCGTCGACGATGGCGAAGATGGTCGACGGCGGAGCGCTGACGGACAGCGTGTGGGAGAACTGCGGCATGGTGGCCTCCGAAGAAGGTGAAGTGGGCACACGCTACTGCCTGCGCGCCGCACGCAGGAGGGCCCGCGTCAGTTGTCCGGGTATGCCGGCAAGTCGGCTTCCGCCCGCAGGCTCGGCGGGGTCGGCAGCGGTCTGCGCGGTTCGCGAACCCCCGCCGTCCCGGCTTCCGGGTCGTCCGGCGAGAAGGCCCCCACGAGCCGGCGCCCGCGCACCCGACGATGGCGGTACACGGCATACACGTCGGCATGGACGTGGTCGCGCTCGGTCACGCGACGCAACGTCTGGGCCCCGATCATCACCGCCTCGGCGGGGCTGTCCGCGGTGACGAAGACCGGACGGCCGTGCGGCTGTCCGGCCCGGTTGTGCGCGATGAGCTCGTACCTGGCCATGCACCCAGCGTGCGCAGAACGGCAGTCGCCCACAAGGCCTTCGGCCCTGCGAGCCCTGCGAGCCCTGCGCTAACCTCGCGAACGGAGGAGCACAGGCGCCTGGTGACCGTCCCGGTCGTCGAGCCGGCGCCACCCACGAGAGGAGGCCGTATGCCGCAACCGCCCCCCGCGGACGCGCGTCGCCTCGTGCCGCGCACCGACACCGTGCTCGCGGAACCTGCTGTGGCGCAAGCTGTTTCGCGATTCGGCCGGGACACCGTGCGCGCTGTCGTCCAGGCCGCCCAGGAGTCGGCCAGGAGCGGCGTGATCGCGCCGGACGAGGTGGTGGCAGCCGCCCTCGCGGCACTCCCGGCCCGCACCACCAGCCTGCAGCCCGTGCTCAACGCGACCGGTGTCGTCATCCACACGAACCTCGGTCGGGCACCCCTGTCGAATGCGGCTGTCGAGGCCATGACCGCCGCCGCAGGCACTGTGGACGTCGAGCTCGACCTGTCGACCGGGCGTCGCTCCACGCGAGGGCGCGGCACCCTTACCGCTCTCCTCGAGGTGGTGCCCGAGGCCGAGGCCGCCCTCGTCGTCAACAACGGTGCGGCGGCGCTCGTCCTGGCCACCACGGCCCTCGCGGCCGGGCGTGAGGTCGTCGTCAGCCGCGGTGAGCTGGTGGAGATCGGCGACGGCTTCCGCCTGCCCGACCTCATCACGAGCACTGGCGCCCGACTGCGCGAGGTCGGCACGACGAACCGCACGACCCTGGCCGACTACGAGGCCGCGGTCGGTCCAGACACCGGCTGCATCCTCAAGGTGCACCCCAGCAACTTTCGCGTCGAGGGGTTCACCTCGGCCGTCCCGGTCGCAGCGCTCGCCGTGCTCGGGCCACCGGTGGTGCACGACATCGGCAGCGGCCTGCTGCGCCCGCACCGCCTGCTGCCCGGCGAGCCCGACGCCGCGCGATCGCTCGCCGACGGCGCCGCACTGGTGACCTGCAGCGGCGACAAGCTCCTCGGCGGCCCCCAGGCGGGCCTCGTCCTCGGCCGCACCGACACCGTGACGAGGCTGCGTCGGCACCCGCTGGCCCGGGCGGTCCGCGCCGACAAGACCACCCTGGCCGCACTCGAGGCCACCGTCCGCGGTCCCCGACCCCCGGTGTGGGAGGCGCTCGAGGCGGATCCCGACCGCCTCCGTGCCCGCTGCGACGCGCTCGTCGCCGCGCTGCCCCCGGGGCTGGCCTCGACGGTTCCCGCCGACGGCGTGGTGGGCGGCGGCGGCGCACCCGGTCACGCCCTGCCGGGCTGGGCCGTCGCCCTCCCTGAGTCGTATGCCGCGTCGCTGCGCCTGCACGACCGTCCCGTTCTCGCCCGGGTCGAGCGCGGCCGGTGCCTGGTCGACCTGCGCTGTCTACCGTCCGACGCGGATCCGGTGGTGGCGCAGGCGATTCGCGACGTCAGACCGTGATGGTGCCCCCCTCGAACGTGCAGGTGAGCTGGCCGCTCGGGGTGGACACGGTGTCGGTCAGGGGGTAGCCGTAGGCGCCGGTGCTCCCGCCGGCCCTCTGCCACTGCGTGAGCACGGGACCGTAGACCCGTCGGACCGCTCCGGTCCCCAGCCCCCACAGCTCGCCCGTGCGGAACAGCTGGTGCGAACCCCGAGCATCGCTGACCAGCGCGGTGCGGGGGTAACCGAGCACCCCGGCGGCTCCGCCGGCGGCGTTCCAGGCCGCGATCATCGTGGGACCGACCACGAGCGGCTGGGTGCTGTTGCTGTCGGCGATCGCGCCGTGCTCGAAGGCCTGCACCCAGCCTCGGACCGTCGGCGTGACCATCGGCCCCGTGGGGTAGCCGAGGACGCCGCGCTCGCGACCGTTCGCGACCCAGACCGTGTAGGCGTCACCGGTGACGATCTGGGGGGTCGTGCCCACGCTGTCGGTCAGCGCGCCATGCTGGAAGAGCTGGATCCACCCGCCGTTGACGAGGCCGCTCTGGTGGGGGGCGGTCGGGTAGCCGAGCGGGCCACGCACGCCTCCCTTCCCCAGCAGGATGGCGTTGACGCTGGCCGTCACGGGCACCGCACCCGTCGCAGCCGTCCGGTAGATCGTGCCCCCCTGGTAGGTGACGTACGTGCCGACGCCGTCTCCGACGGCGCGCACCGGCCCCATCGACGCCTTGAGGAACGACCCCTGGGCACCCATCGCGATGTAGCGCTGCTCGATCGGCCCCCACGCGGGCAGGCTGGGGGCGCTGTGCTCGCTGGTCCGGTTGTCGACCAGCGACGTCGTGGTGCAGTTGGTCCACTGGTAGGGGGCCACGCAGCTGACCACCCGGCAGTGGACGCCACCGCTGCACCTGACCTGGGTGTTGCACTGCCCGTAGCGGAAGGCGTTGCAGCAGACCCGCCGCTGGTCGCAGGTCGCCGTCGACCCGGACCCGCACGAACAGCTCCAGCACCGGCTGTCGCACAGGTGGTCGCTGCACCCTGTCGTGCACTTCGAGCAGGAGGCGTTGCAGTCGACGATGTACCGGTAGCCGCCCCCGCACCACGAGGAGTCGGCGGCCTTCCACCAGCCGGCCGCGAAGCTGCCCGGCGGACAGGCGTTGACGCCTTTGTTGACCGTGGCGCAGAACACCGTCCAGCCACTGGCGGCCGTGTTGCCCGGTCCGCAGATGGTGGCGTATGCCGCGACGGGAGTGAGTGCGTACTCCTTGGGCTTGGTGGCCAGCGCGGCCGCGGCCACCGTGGCGCCGACCAGCACGTCGCGCCGGGACACCGGACGCATCCGCCGCGACAGCGCACTGACGAAGCCGGCCATCCCGCGAGGCCCGGCATTGAGGTCGTCGAGCGTGCTCACGGCCGTCCTCCCTGGCGGGCCAGGGTGGCCCGGTCGGTGATCCTGATGCTCGACACGAGGGCCGCCGCGCGGGGGACGGAGGCCATCCGGCGGGCGTGGCTGCCCACGACGGTGAACAGGCAGAAGGCCCGTCCGCCGGAGCTGAAGAAGTGCTGGGAGGCGCTCAACCCCGGCAGCGGCCGCTGCAACCGGTTCGGTCCGAACTGTGACGGGGCCAGCCGAGGGAGGCCCTGCTTCTCGAACAGGCCCTGGTCGGCGACCTCGGTGCCGTAGTCGACCAGCGCCACGAAGACGTCGTCGGGGCCGAGCAGGTCGACGACGTTGGTGCCGAAGTCGCCGCGGTCGGCGGGCATCGGGCGGGTGCAGGCGTGCAGCACCGGCCTGGACACGTCGGCGTCGGCGACCGCGCTGCGTGCCGCGGCCGCCGCAGGCTCGGCACCTGCCCTACGGCTCACGGCCACCTGCCAGCCCGGCGGGGTGTCAGCCCGCAGGCCGTAGTGGTCAGCCACTGGTCTCAACTCCCACGTCAGCTCCCATAGGCGGCGGCGGCCAGCAGGATCGCCGCCGCTCCTCCTAGAGCCACCTTAGCCATGACTCCTGCCGGATTTGCCCATCTTTCGACGCGGATGAAGACCCGGTGCAGGTCGGCCCGGTCCAGCACCCGAGCCATCAGCAGGGACGGCAGCGCGCGGACCATCCCGAACGTCGCACCGATCGCCAGCCCCGCGCCGAGGTGGTGCGTGAGCGCGGCCAGCAGCACCGCGGCATACGTCGTCGTGCTCGTGATGATCGTGACCAGCCCGAACCCCAGCTGGGCGCCGAAGCCGACCCCGTACACCCAGCCGCGGTAGCGGGTCAGCCACTGTTCGTCGACCTGCCTGCGCCACGAGGGCACCGAGCGCTGGTTGCGCAGGTCGAGCACCAGCCCCACCACCAGGAGTCCGGCGACGACGACGAGCGTCCAGCGCGAGTCGCGCACAGGGTCGGGCAACAGCCCACCGAGCAGGGCGGCGAGTCCTCCGACCGCGAGTCCTCCCGCCAGCGAGCCGAGGAGGTATGCCGTGGTGGTCAGCCACCACCGCGAGTGTCTGGCCCGCTCGCCGAGCGGGCTGATGCTGGAGAGCATCGACTCACCTCAAGGGGACCAGGTCGCCCGGACCGCCGCGATCGCCGCCATCGGCAGACCGAGGGCGAGAGCGAGCACGGTCACCGACATGTCAGTGACCGTGGTGGTCGTGCCGGTGGTCGTGCTGGGAGGGCTCGTGGTCGTGCTGTCCGTGCCGGTGGTCGTGCTGCGGGTGCGGACCGGGGGTTGCGTCGGCGTCCGGCTGGGCTTCCGAGGCGTCGTGCTCGGCGTCGGGCGACTGGTAGAGGCTCGGGTTGCCCGGACCGATGCCCGCGGCCAGCAGCTCGGCGTCCATCCGGGGCAGGCTGTCGCGCTCGCCGGGCCCGACGTCCGCGCCGGCGAGCAGTCCGGGCCCGGTCCGGCCTGCCGCGGCGCGGGCCTCGGCGTTGTCGGCCACGCCCTGTGCCATCAGGTCGCGGACCTGGCCCCAGGTGGTCGCCGAACCCTCGCCGGTGACCACGCCCCCCTCCACGTAGACGAAGTACGGCGAGCCGGGGATGTCGTAGTCGACCCACGCCCCCGAGGACTGGATGACGTCCCGGTCGCCGGCCAGCGAGCGCAGGCTCGAGCTCGACTCCTCGGCGGGACCCTTGGCGATGATCCGCAGGTCCCCGTCTCCGGGGACATCCACCGGGCCCTGGAACTCGTCCCAGAACGTCTGGCAGACGCTGCACCCGCTGGTGAGGAAGGCCAGCAGCGTCCGCGACCCCGCGGCGGTGACGACAACCTGCTGCTCCACCCGGTCCAGGTCGGTGCCGATGATGTCGTGGGCGGTGGCGGAGTCCTTGCGGGTCGCCTGGACGACCCCGGTCTCGAGCTCGACGGGCACCGGTCCGGGCGTGCCCCCGGTGGTGGCCGTCGTGACACCGGTGCCGGCCTCTCGTTCCAGCTCGAGCCCGGCGCCGAGCTCGTGCAGGGCCTTGAGGATGAGCGCGTGGCTGCGCAGCAACCCCAGGACGAGCACGCCGAGCAGCACGATGGCCACGGCTTCGGCGATGACGGCGGCAAGCATCAGGCGGTGTCTCCAGGTCGGACGCGGGAGGTCGGGGGGACGGTGCTGCGGACGGCTGCGGGGGACGTGGTCGGCAGCACGGCCATCACCTGCCAGGCGAGGAACCCGATCACGCCCGCGAGCCCGACGGTCGTGAGGGCGGCCGCGTCGACGCCTGACCAGGCTCCGGTCGGGGGGTCCAGGGCGACGGCGAGCGCGGCGAGGGCCGCAACGCCGGTCAGGGCGGCGTGGGTCCGGGTCGCGGGGGTGTCCGGCTTGCCGAAGCAGCCGCACGACCCGAGCACGCCCCCGCGCGAGAGGACGCGGACGACGAAGGCCGTGAAGACGAGGTATGCCGTGGCCACCAGGGCGGCGCTGAGCCTGCCCGGCGCGACCACGCCCCAGCTGCCCACGCCGATCTCGACCACGGCTAAGACTCGGACCAGCGCGCGACCGGCCGGCATCCCTGCGGCGCGCAGCGACCGCACGAGCGGGAGGGGGTCACGGACCTTGGGGACCCCAGCCAGCACGAGGAGCCCCGCCGCAGCGAGGAACGGTCCCGCGGCCAAGTTCCACATCCGTGCCCACGGTACCCAATGACCGGGGGCTGCTCGACACGACGGCACCTCTCGGTCCTGTGTGTCGAGCAGCCCCCGGTCAGCGGTGGGCGCGACGGGTCAGTCGACCGTGTCCTTGGCGTCCTGCGCGGTGTCCGAGACGGTGTCCGCGGCGTCCTTCACGCCATCGGCGGCGTCGACGGCGGCATCCTTGCTCTTGGTGGTGACCTTGTCCTTCGCGTCGGACGCGGCGTCGGCGGCCTTGTCCTTGGCCTCGGCGGCCTTGTCCTTGACCGTCTCGGCGGCGCTGCCGGCCTTGTCCTTGGCGGCGTCGGCCAGGCTGGCCACCTTGCTGCTCGCGCTGACGCTCGAGTCACGGCCGGTCGACGGTGCGGTGTAGGGGTCGTCGAGCGGGGTCGCCCACGGGTCCTCGCGCGGTGTGGACTTCTTGAACGCGGCGAGGGCTGCCCCGGCGGCCGCGGCGAGCCCGAAGAACATGAAGATCTTGCGCTTGCGCCGGCGCGGCTTCGCGACGGCGTTGCCGGTCAGCACCGAGTAGGCGTCGGAGGACCGGTCCGCCGTCTCGCCGGCGGCCGTCTTGGCGGCGGCGGAGGCTGCGGCCAGGGCCGCGATGGCCTCGGCGACCTTGGGCAGCAGGGTGTCGACGATGGTGTCCCGCGCGGTGTCGACCTTGGGCGCCAGGCCCTCGACGGCGCCCTGGAGCTTGGGGGCGGCGACCTCGATACCGTGCTCGACGTGCGGCTTGGCCCACTCGCGGGCGGCCTCGACGTGCGGCTTGCTCCAGTCCTTGGCCTGGACGGCGCGCTCCTTGGCCACCTCGGCGGCCGGACCGACGCGCTCCTTGAGGGATGCTGCGTACTCGGCGGCGGTCTGCGCGGAGCTGCTGACAGCCTCGCTGGCCTGCTCAGTCTTGGTCTTGGTGCGGAACACCGTGCCTCCTGTGACTTGGCGTTGGGGGATTTCCTCCGGTCGGCGAAGCAGTGCTGTTGAGGGCCTGGACGACGATCGGACGGACGACTTCTCCCGACCCATCCTGCCTTGTTTCCGCTGGTGGGCAAGCCCGCGGGGGTACTGAGCGCCATCTCGGGTCACCCCGCATGGAAGGATGGCCACCATGGACGTCACCCTCAAGACCAACCACGGCGACATCAACGTCACGCTGTTCCCCGACCACGCCCCGAAGACCGTCAAGAACTTCGTCGGACTGGCCAAGGGCGAGCAGGAGTACCGCGACGACGCCGGCCGATCCAACCCCACGCCGTTCTTCGACGGCCTGGTGTTCCACCGCATCATCCCCGGGTTCATGATCCAGGGTGGGTGCCCACTCGGTCAGGGCTTCGGTGGCCCGGGCTACACCTTCGACGACGAGATCAGTCCCGACAAGGACTTCACCAAGCCGTACATGCTCGCCATGGCCAACGCCGGCAAGCGAATGGGCAAGGGCACGAACGGGTCGCAGTTCTTCATCACCGTCGGCGACACGAGCTGGCTCCAGGGCAAGCACACGATCTTCGGCGAGGTGGCCGACGGTCCGAGCCGCGAGGTCGTCGACAAGATCGCGGCCGTGCCGACCGGCGCGAACGACAAGCCGGTCGAGGACGTTGTCATCGAGTCGGTCGTCGTCAACGACTGACGTCGACCAGCATCACCTCGAAGGCACCGGTCCCAGGCCCCGGTCCATGGCACCCCGTGAAGGCGAGGACCGCGCATGAGTGAGCCCACGGCATACCCGCAGCAGCAGACGACACCGGTCTGCCCGCGGCACCCCGACCGGGTCTCGTACGTGCGCTGTCAGCGGTGTTCGCGACCGGTCTGCCCAGAGTGCCAGCGACCCGCGGCGGTCGGCGTCCAGTGCGTCGACTGCGTGAAGGAGCAGGCGAAGACGGTCCGCACCGCGCGGACCGTCTTCGGCGGCAACGTCACCGACACCCCTGTGGTGTCGTACGCGATCATCGCGATCTGTGCACTGGTCTTCGTGCTGCAGACGGCCCGGCCGGGCGTCAGTGGCGACATCTCGTTCGTGCCCTACCTCGGCAAGAGCCAGCCCTGGCGGTTCATCACCTCAGCATTCGCCCACGCGACGATCACGCACATCCTGTTCAACATGCTCGCGCTGTGGATGGTGGGCGCCCAGTACCTCGAGCGGCTGCTCGGTCGCGCGCGGTATGCCGCGGTCTACCTCGTCAGCGCCATCGGCGGCTCGTCGTGCTACCTGCTGCTGTCGCCGGCGGTTCCCTTCGACGAGCTCAACCCCAGCTCCTGGTACATCGGCGCCGTGGGTGCGTCGGGGGCCGTCTTCGGTCTGTTCGGCGCGCTCCTCGTGCTCAACCGGCACCTCGGGCGGTCCTCGGCCGGCATGTACGCGACGATCGGCATCAACGCGGTCATCGGCTTCGTGGTGCCCGGCATCGCGTGGCAGGCCCACCTCGGTGGCCTGCTCACCGGGGCTGCTGTTGCCGGGGTCATCGCGGCGACCTCCTCGCGGGAGACGCGACGCTGGCAGTGGCCCGGGGTGGCCCTGGTGCTGCTCGTCGTGGTGGCCGTCGCGATCGGCAAGTACGCCACGGCGCCGGCATCGCTGCTGGGCTGAGGACCTCCCCGCGCTGTTCCCTGCACTGACGGCGGTGGGGGCCGGTATTACACGCCTGTCATTTGTCCCCAGCTGTGCACAACCCTGTGGACAACTCTCGGGTCGGAGGCTGGACCAGTCCGGCTGAGCCGGGTCAGCGCCCGTGGTCAGCAGGCAGTGGGTCAGCGCCAGCGGGTCGTCATCGCGAACCCGGAGATCATCAGGCCGAAGCCGATGCCGAGGTTCCAGCGACCGAGCGACTCCACGGGGAACCGCTGGCTGGTGATGTAGAAGACGACGATCCACAGGAGGCCGAGGACCATGAGGGTCAGCATCACCGGCACGAACCAGGGCGGGTTGCCCACCTTCGCCTTCGCGGGCTTGCTGGGCGGGGTGTAGACGCGCTTGGCGCGACCCTTGGACTCAGGCACGGACAACACTCCTCGAAACTCGGACGACTGCGTCAGCCGTCGCGACGTGTGGCATAGCGTAGTGCCATGGTGGACCAGCGGCTGACGTGGCTGACGCGGCGCCCCACCCCCTGGTCAGCCCTGGTTCCGCTGGTGGCGCTGGGTGCAGGGCTCCTCTTCGCCCTCAGTGCGACCACGGCCCGAGGGACTGACCTGCGCTCGTCGGGCGGTGACCTCCCGGGCCTGATCCGGCAGCAGACCCGCCAGAACACCGTCGTCGCGCGTCGGCTCGCGCAGCTGCGCGCGGAGGTCGACCGGCTCTCCAGGCAGCGGGCCCCCGGAGACCTGCGCATCACCCAGCTGACCACTCAGGCCGACAAGCTGGCGCTGGCGGCCGGCACCCAGGCGGTCGCGGGTCCCACCGTGCGGGTGTCGCTGACCGATGCCAAGAACGTCCCCTCAGTCCTGCCGGACGGCATCTCGGTGGACGACTACGTGGTCCACCAGCAGGACGTCCAGGCCGTCGTCAACGCACTGTGGCAGGGAGGTGCCGAGGCGATGATGCTGATGGACCAGCGGATCATCTCCACCAGCGCCGTCCGATGCGTCGGCAACACCCTCATCCTCCAGGGGCGGGTCTACTCCCCTCCGTACGTGATCACCGCCATCGGCAGCCAGGACAACCTCAGGGCTGCCCTCGACCGCAGCCCCGCGGTCACCATCTACCGACAGTGGGTGGGGGCCGTCGGCGTCGGGTTCGACGTGCGGACCAGCGCCCAGCAGACCTTCCCCGCGTACGCCGGCTCGATCAACCTCCAGCACGCCAGGGCGGGACGATGAAGGTCGCCCGCTGGACGGTGGGTGTCGTCGGCGACGTGTTGGTCACGGCGGGGCTGCTGCTGCTGCTCTTCGTCGGCTGGCAGCTGTGGTGGACCGACGTGACGGCCAACCGGGCCCAGGAGGCCACGGTCACGAGGCTGACCCGCGACTTCGCGGCGGCGCCGACCCCCGGCGAGCAGCCCAGGGCCGTGCCGTTCGGCACTGCGTTCGCGATCGTGCGGATCCCGCGGTTCGGGGCGCAGTACGCCCGCCCCCTGCTCGAGGGCACCACGCGCGACGTCCTGCAGAACGGCATCGGCCACTACGTGGGGACGGCGGGTCCGGGCGCGGTGGGCAACTTCGCGATCGCCGGGCACCGCACGACCTACGGGCGACCGTTCCACGACATCGACACGCTGCGCCCCGGTGACCTCGTCGTGATCGAGACCAGGACGGCATACAGCGTGTATGCCGTGAAGCGGCACGAGATCGTCGCGCCGACCGACGTGAAGGTGATCGACCCGGTCCCCGACCAGCCGGGCGTGACGCCGACCGAGCGCTGGCTCACGATGACCGCCTGCCACCCGAAGTACAGCGCGGCCCAGCGCTACGTCGTGTTCGCGCAGCTGGTGAAGACCTACCCCCACGCCGCGGGCCTGCCCGCCGGCACGCTCGCCGCCCCGAAGGGAGCCTGACCGATGTTGTATGCCGCGATCTGGCGGGCGCTGCCCGGTCCCCTCGTCGTGCGGGTGCTGATCGCCGCGGTGCTGGTGCTGCTCGTGGTCGCCTTCTGCTTCCTGTGGCTCTTCCCGCGCATCGCCCCGTACATGCCGTTCAACGACAACACCGTGGAGCCCAGTGCCCTGCACGTGTCCACCCACCTGGTCGAGGGAGCCCGATGACCCGCATCCTCGTCGTCGACAACTACGACAGCTTCGTCTTCACGATCGTCGGCTACCTCCAGCAGCTCGGTGCGGAGTGCGAGGTGGTCCGCAACGACGCCGTGCGTCCCCCCGATGGTGCCGAGTTCGACGGCGTGCTGATCTCGCCCGGGCCGGGGACCCCGCAGGAGGCGGGCGTCTCGATGGCGATGATCGAGGCCTGCGGCGAGCGCGCCCAGCCGATGCTCGGCGTGTGCCTGGGTCACCAGGCCCTCGGGGTCGTGACGGGGGCCATCGTCGGGCGGGCGCCGGAGCTGCTGCACGGCAAGACGTCCCGGGTGGTGCACGACGACACGGGCGTGCTCGAGGGGCTCCCGTCCCCGTTCACCGCGACGCGGTACCACTCGCTGACGATCGACCCTTCGACGGTGCCTGAGACGCTGGTCGCCAACGGGCACACGGAGTCCGGGATCATCATGGCCGCGCGCCACCGCGACCTCCCCCTGCACGGGGTGCAGTTCCACCCGGAGAGCGTGCTGACCGAGGGTGGGCACCGCATCCTCGCCAACTGGCTGGTCCTGTGCGGCCTGGACGACGCGGTCACGCGGTCCGCCGGGCTCAGCCCGCTGGTGCACGACGCCGAGGGCGTGGCCCGGGCCGTCGCCGCGGGCTAGGACGCCACGGGTCAGGACGCCGCGGGCTGGGACGCCGCGGGCTGGGACGCCGCGGGCTGGGACGCCGCGGGCTGGGACGCCGCGGGCTGGGACGCCGCGGGCTGGGACGCTACGGGAGCGTCGTCGTCGTGACGGTGGGCAGGGTGGGGCCCGCGCTGGTCGTCGGGGGTGCGGTGGTCGTCGTCGGGGTCGGGGGTGGTGGCTGCGCGATGGTCAGGGTGATGGTGGATCCGTCGTTGACCTTCGTCGTGGCCTTGATGCTCTGCTTGAGCACGGTGTTCTCCGGCTGGGTGCTGTCGACGTAGGTCGTCTTCACACTCAGGCCGACCTGGCCGAGCAGGTCGGCCGCCTCGTTCCGGGTCTTGCCCACGACGTCGGGCACGGTGACCTTGCCCGAGGACACGTTCAGGTCGACGGCAGAGCCCACCGGCACGGCACCGCCGGACGCGGGCGAGGTCGAGGCGACCTTGCCCTTGTCGAGCCCGGTGTCGTCGACCTCCTTGATGGTCCCCACCTTCAGGTTCAGATCGGCCAGCCGGGTGGCCGCCTCGTCCTTGGTGAAGCCCTTGAGGTCTGGCAGGTCGACGGTGTCGGGACCGCCGGAAACGCTGATGGTGACCTTCGACCCCGTCGCCACCATCTCGGCGGCCCCGGGAGTCTGGTCGACGACGAGGCCGACCTCCTTGGGGCTCGCCACGGAGCTCGCCACCGGCACCAGGCCGATGGCGCGGAGCTTGGCCTCGGCCGTGGCGACGGGCAGGTCGATCACCGACGGGACCGCGACCTTCGGCTGGTTCTGCCCGGGGCGGTCGATCAAGGCCTTGCCGGCCACGAAGATCACCGCGAGGGCCCCGAGCACGGCCAGGACGAGCAGGAAGTACGCCAGCCCACGACGCTTGCGTGGTTCGTCGTCCGGGTCGTGACCGATGGCGGGGAGGGTGGCGGTGTTGGAGCCCACGGCGGCCGGCGGGCCGGCATACGTCCCGGCGACCGGGAGTGCCGTGGTGGCTGCGGCAGCGCCCACCGGTGCGAGGGCCACCGTCGCGTCGGCGGCGCCGGCGGCAGTGCCCCGGGCGGCCGCGCTGATCGGTCGCCCCAGGCGCGCGGCCTGGAGGTCGGCGCGGAAGGAGGTGGCGTCCTGGTACCGCGCCTCGCGGTCCTTGGCCAGGGCGTGCAGGACCACGGCGTCCAGGCTGTGGTCGATGCCCGGGTGCAGGGTCGAGGGACGCGGCGGGGGCTGCCCGACGTGCTGGTAGGCGATCGCCACCGGGGAGTCGGCCTGGAACGGCGGGCGCCCCGTCAGCAGCTCGAACAGCAGGCAGCCGGTGGAGTAGAGGTCGGACCGGGCGTCGACGTGGTGGCCCTGTGCCTGCTCCGGGGAGAGGTACTGCGCCGTGCCGATGACGGCCTGGGTCTGGGTCATCGTCGCGTTGGCGTCGGCGACCGCGCGGGCGATACCGAAGTCCATCACCTTGATCTGTCCCTGGGGACCGATCATGACGTTGGCAGGCTTGATGTCGCGGTGCACGATGCCCATGTGGTGGCTGTAGGCGAGGGCGTCCAGCACGCCCTCGGTGATCCGCGCGGCCTCAGCCGGTGCCAGTGGTGAGCTGTCATTGAGCAGCTCGCGCAGGGTCTGTCCCTCGACGTGCTCCATGACGATGAACGGGACGGGCACGCTGGCGCCGCCGGTCTCGGTGGCGTAGTCCTCCCCCGAGTCGTAGACCGCGACGATCGAGGCGTGGTTGAGGCCCGCGGCGGACTGGGCCTCACGGCGGAACCGGGCCAGGAACGCCGGGTCCCGGGCGAGGTCGGAGCGCAGCATCTTGATCGCCACGGGACGCGAGAGACGGGTGTCGTGCCCGAGGTGGACCTCGGCCATGCCACCGCGGCCGAGGAGCTCCCCGACCTCGTAGCGTCCCCCGAGCAGGCGTGGTGCAGTCACTTCTTCTTTCCCCCCTTGCCCTTGCCGTGGCCCGCGTGGGCGGGTTTGTGCGGCATGGGAGTGGCGATGGCCACGGAGGGCCGGCTGGCCGTGGTCGTGGTCGCTGTGGACGGTTTCACAGTCGGTGTCGTGGTCGGTGCCGTGGCCTGTGTCGTGCCCGAGGTGGCTGGTGTGGTGCGGGTGATGGCGCCCCGGTTGACTGGCGCCGCCGTCGATCCGCGGCTGCTCAGGGCCATCGCCACGAGGACGATGAGCAGGACGAGGAGTGCCACGGCCGCGGGGATCAGCCACGCAGGCCGACGGGTGTCGTGCACAGCCGCGTCCGGGTCCTGCCCGGCCGTGGTGCCAGAGATCGGCGTGATGCCGACGCCTGCCGGGGCGCCCCCCGCGCCGACGATCGTCGTGGCCAGCATGACGGAGGTCGGCAGGGTCCCCTCCGGCCCGAGGTCGGCAGGGACACCGACGATGACCGGTGACACCGCCGCCATCGCGCCCGCGACCAGGTGGCTGGGCACCTCTCCAGGGGGGAGCCTGAGCGCCTCGGCGAACGCCGCTGCGCTCTGCGGTCGCAGCGACGGGTCCTTGGCCAGCGCCGCCATGACGGTGGTGCGCAGGGGTTCCTCGACCTCGTCGGAGAGCTGCGGCGCGGGTTGGCTGACGTGCGCCAGCGCGGTGGTCACCATCGTCTCGCCGGAGAACGGTCGCTGACCGGTGATCATCTCGTAGCCCACGACGGCCAGCGCGTAGACGTCGCTCAGCGGACCCGCCGGCTCGCCCTTGGCCTGCTCGGGCGCGAGGTAGTGGGGCGTGCCCAGGACCTCCCCGGTCTGCGTGAGGGGTGCCTCGTTGAGGGCGCGGGCGATCCCGAAGTCGGTGAGCTTGGCGTAGCCGTTCGCGTCGACCACGATGTTGGCGGGCTTGACGTCCCGGTGGACCACATCGGCGTCGTGCGCGGCCTGCAGGGCCAGCGCTGCCTGGTACAGGATGTCGGTGACCTCGCCCTGGGGCATCGGGGCGCGCTCGCGGATCAGCGTCGACAGGGGTTCTCCCTGCAGGAGCTCCATGACGAGGAAGGCACTGCCGTCCTCCTCGCCGAAGTCGTGGACCGTCCCGATGTTGGGGTGGGTCAGCCCGCCGCTGTGTCGCGCCTCGGCACGGAAGCGCTCGAGGAAGCCCTCGTCCTGGGCGCTGGCAGGCAGCAGGACCTTGACGGCGACCTCGCGATCGAGGGTCTGGTCGTGGGCCCGCCACACCTCACCCATGCCGCCGAGGGCAATGCGCTCGACGAGCCGGTAACGGCCGGCCAGCACCTGTCCGGTCTCGTAGGTCACTTGCCCAGCACCGCTTCCATGACTGCCTTGGCGATCGGTGCCGCGACCCGTCCGCCGACGGCCTCGTTGCCGACGTTGCCGCCGTCCTCGACGACGACCGCGACGGCGACCTTGGGGTTGTTCGAGGGGGCGAACCCGGTGAACCAGGCGTGGGGGGCCTTGCCTGTGGCGTGCTGCGCGGTGCCGGTCTTGCCGGCGACGGCGATGCCACTGATCTGGGCGGCGGTGCCCGTGCCGCTGCGCACGACGGCTTCCATCATCCGCGTCAGCGCTGCGGCCGTGTCGGCCGAGATGGCCTGCGACAGCTGTTCGGGCTGCGTCTCCTCGATCACCGCGAGGTCTGAGGACGTGACCTTCTGGACGAGGTGCGGGCGCATCACGATCCCGTGGTTGGCGATGGCCGCCGAGATCATCGCGATCTGCAGGGGGGTGACCCGCACGTCGTACTGGCCGATCGCGGACTGGGCGAGCTGCGGCTGGTTGAGGTCGGCCGGCACCGAGCTCGGCGTGACAGTCATCGGCACGGAAAGGCGGTCACCCATGCCGAACTTCGCCGCCTGGGCCCGGAAGTCCTTGGCGCCGACCTGCATGCCGAGCCACCCGAACGCCGTGTTGCACGAGATCTCGAGCGCGTGGGTGAGGGTGGTCTTGTCGTTCGGCCCGCAGTTGCCCGGGAAGTCGTTGGGCAGGTCGATGGTGGTCTGCGGCAGCTTGAGCCTGGCCGGTCCGGGAATCTGGCTCTCCTCGGTGAACTTGCCCGACTCGAGGGCGGCTGCGGCGGTGACCAGCTTGAACGTGGAGCCCGGGGGGTAGAGGTCACCGGCGATGGCTCGGTCGACCAGGGGCGCCGTGGGCGCCGCGTTGAGCTGCTGCCAGGCCGCGACGACCTTGCTGGTGTCATGGCTGCTGAGCACCGAGGGGTTGTAGGTCGGGTGGCTGACGAGCGCGAGGATCGCACCGGTCGTGGGGTCGAGCGCCACCACCGCCCCGCGCTGGTTGCCCAGTGCCTTGTCCGCGGCTGCCTGCGCCTTGGCGTTGATGGTCAGCTCGAGGCTGGCGCCGGTCTGGTTCTTGCCGGTGAGGATGTCGGTGACCCGGCGGTAGAAGAGCTTGTCCGAGGACCCGGCGAGCAGGCTGTTCTCGGCACCTTCGATGCCACCACCCGCGCCGTAGGTGAACGAGTAGTACCCGGTGACGTGCGAGTACAGGGGGCCCTGGGGGTAGGTGCGCAGCCACTTCAGCTCGTCCTTGGTGGCGACGGACTTCGCGATGGGCGCGCCGCCGACGAGGATCTGGCCGCGCTCGCGCGCGTAGTTGGCCAGCAGGGTGCGACGGTTCTCCGGGCGGTTCTGCAGGGACTGGGCCTGGACGAAGGAGATGTACGTCGAGGAGAGCAGCAGGGCGGTGAACAGGAGGGCGACGACGGTCGACAGCCGGCGGATGGGGGCGTTCACCGGACCGCCACCACTTCGGTCCTGGCCTGGGCGGACGGGGACGCTCCGGGCTGGACCTCCTGGACGGGGCGGCGCGCGACGTCGCTGATGCGCAGCAGCAGGGCGACGAGGGACCAGTTGGCGAGCAGGGAGGAGCCTCCGTAGGACAGGAACGGCATGGTCAGGCCGGTCAGCGGGATGACCCGGGTGACGCCGCCGACCACGACGAAGCACTGCAGGGCCACCGCGAAGGCGAGGCCTGCGGCGAGCAGCTTGCCGAACCCATCACGAACGCCGAGCGCGGTCCGCAGCCCCCGCTCGACCAGCAGCACGTACAGCACCAGCAGGGCGAACAGGCCGATGAGGCCAAGCTCTTCGCCGAAGCTGGGCACGATGAAGTCGGACTCGGCGAAGTAGGTCAGGTCGGGCCGCCCACGACCCAGCCCGGTGCCGAGCAGGCCGCCGGCGGCCATGCCCATCAGGCCCTTGGCCAGCTGGTCGGACTGGCCCGGCGCGAACGGGTCGAGCCACAGGTGGACGCGCTGCTGGACGTGCCCGAACACCAGGTAGGCGACATACGCACCGCCGCAGAACAGCGTCATGCCGATGGCGATCCAGGAGGTGCGTTCGGTGGCGACGTAGAGCATCGACACGAACAGCCCGAAGAGCAGCAGGGACGAGCCGAGGTCCTTCTCGAAGACGAGGACGAGCAGGCTGAGCACCCAGGCGACCATGATCGGGCCCAGGTCACGACCACGCGGGAAGGTGAACCCGAGCACCTTGCGACCGGCCAGGGACAGCGCGTCACGCGTTTGCACGAGGTAGCCGGCGAAGAACACGGCCAGCACGATCTTGGCGACCTCGCCGGGCTGGAACGTGAACGGCCCGAGCCCGATCCAGATGCGCGAGCCGTTGACGGTGCGACCGATCCCCGGCACCAGCGGCAGGACCAGCAGCCCGAACCCGACCACCGCCGCAGTGAAGGTGTAGCGCCGCAGCATCCGGTGGTCGCGCAGGAACCACAACACCACTGCCGCGATCGCGACGGCCACCGCGCTCCAGATGAGCTGGCGCAGGGCGAGTCCCCCGCTGACGCTCCGCCCGTGGGCGATGTCGAGGCGGTGGATCATGACCAGCCCCAAGCCGTTGAGCAGCGTGACGATCGGGAGCAGCAGGGGGTCGGCATACGCGGCCTTCCACCGCAGCAGCAGGTGGAAGGCGAGGGAGATCACGAGCAGCCCGGCCACCTGCGTGAGCAGCCCCGGCGGGAAGGCTCCCGACACGGACAGGCCGACGTTGACGTAGGCCAGCACGACGATGGCCACGGCGAGCAGGAGCAGCACCAGCTCGACGTTGCGGCGGGTTCGTGGGGCGAAGCTGGAGACGGTCGTCATCGCTTCGTGGTCGCCGAGGGGGTCGGTGCCGTGGTCGGTGCCGTGGTCGTCGTCGTGGTCGAGGGCGTGGTGGTCGAGGACGACGACGCGCCGGTGTCGTCGCAGGCGCCGCCGGTGGCGCGGCTGGCCGCACAGCGCAGTGCCTCGGTGCGCAGCTGGCTCACGAGTGCCTGCGCGGCCTGGAGGGTGTCGGTGGACACGCTGTCCTCGACCTTCGCGCGGTAGAAGTCGGGCAGGTCAGCGACGAGGACGTCGGACTGGGACTTGACGTGGGACAGCTTGATGGGTCCCAGGTCCTGCGAAACCCCTTGGTAGATGGCGACATCGCCCTGGTGGGCAGCCACGAAGTACTGGTGCTGCGACCAGGTGTAGGCGGCATACGCGCCGCCGCCGAGGACGATGAGCACCAGGCCGAGCAGGGCCAGGCGACGCAGCCACCGGCCCGGTCCGGAGGTGGGGCCCTCTTCGGCGAGGGTGACGTCGTGACCGTCGTCGTCGCTCTCGCCGGCAGCCTCGCGCGACAGGGCGGCGGCCTTCGCGGCGGGGGTGACCGGGATCGGCCGGGTGCCCTTGCTGCGGGTCGCGGCGGCCCCGACGATCTGGGGCTGGGTCGGGGGCGCCGTCACCTTCGTGATGTCCACGACGTCGCCGATGACGATGGTGACGTTGTCGGGGGCACCGGCCTTGAGCGCGAGCTCGACGAGGCGGTCGGCGGTGGCTCCCGGAGGCTGTCCGGCGAGGACCATCTCGGCGATGGTGTCCCCGGCGACGTAGTCGGTGAGGCCGTCGGAGGCGATGAGGTAGCGGTCGCCGATCCTGGCCTCGCGCACGGTGATGTCGGGCTCGTCGTCGTGCTGACCGGTCAGGACCCGGGTGACCAGCGAGCGCTGCGGGTGCCCGATGGCCTCCTCCTCGCTGATCCGTCCCTCGTCGACGAGGCTCTGGACGAACGAGTGGTCCTTCGTGATCTGGGTGAGCTTGCCGTCGCGCGCCAGGTAGGCCCTGGAGTCGCCGATGTGGGCGAGGACGAGCTTGTTGTGCGAGCGCAGGATCGCGATCAGGGTGGTGCCCATGCCCTGGAGTGCGGGCTCTGCCTTCGAGATCTCTGCGAGCTGGGTGTTGGCGGCCGTGATCCGTTGCAGGAGAGCCGAGCTCGCCTCGCTGCTGCCCAGCGCCTCGCCATCGAGGTCGACGAGCGCGCCGATCACGGTGGACGACGCGATGTCGCCTCCCGCGTGGCCGCCCATGCCGTCGGCCATCGCCAGCAGGCGTGGCCCGGCATACCCGGAGTCCTGGTTCTCCGAACGGACCATGCCGACGTCGGAGCGCGCGGCGTAGTGGAAGGCGAAAGGCATCGTCGTGGCTACCTAACGCCGCAGCTCGATGACGGTCTTGCCGATCCGCAACGTGCTTCCGGCCTCGACCCGCACGGGTCCGGTCAGTCGCTCAGGGCCGACGAAGGTGCCGTTCGTGGAGCCGAGGTCCTCGACGAACCATGCCCCGTCGCGGTGGAAGATCCGGGCGTGGCGTCCGCTGGCGAAGTCGTCGTCGAGGATCAGCGCGCACTCGGGGTTGCGCCCGATGATCGTGCCGGCCTCTCGCAGCGGCAGGCTGGTGCCGGTGAGGGGGCCCTGGGTGACCACGAGGGAGTGCGGGACGCTCGAGTGCGGCTGCCTCTTCGGGCGCTTGGCGGCCGGTGTCGGGCGGGCGTCGGGCTGCCGCGTCGCGGGGGCGGGCTTGCGGGGCGTGCGGCTGACCACGCGGGTGCCGTAGATGTCGCCGCGGAGCACACCGACGACGCTGAAGACGAAGATCCACAGGAGGACGAGCAGCCCGAGACGGATGATCGTGAGGGTGAGTTCACTCATGCGTGGCGTTCACCGCCGCCCGGCGCGGTAGATGACGGAGGTGCGCCCCACCGTGATCCGGTCCCCGTCGGACAGGCGCTGGCTGGTGATGCGTTCGCTGTTGACGAACGTGCCGTTCGTCGACCCCATGTCGCGGATGCTCGCGACGAGGTGCGGCCCGTCGTTCGTCACGCGGATCTCGCTGTGCTGCCTGGAGATTCCCGGGTCGTCGAGGATGATGTCGGCGCTGTCGTCCCGGCCGAGCACCGTCATGGCGCCCATCAGCGGGTAGCGCTCGCCGTCGACGTCGAGCCAGGGACGGTCCGCCGGGTTGACGCGGCGGGGCTGAGCGGGTGGCGCGACCGGGGCCTGCAGCTGCGTCGCCTCCAACCCGTCGTCGTCGGTATGCAGCGAGGTCGGGACCGGTGCGGCGGCGGGCGGTGCGGCGGGGCTGGGGGCCGGAGCCGCGGCATACGCCTCCTCGCCGCGCTTGGGAGCGGTGCCGGGTCGGCGGGCCGTCGACGTCCGTAGGCGGAAGACGCCGGTCTCGAGGTCGTTCGCGCTGGCGAAAGTCACCTGGAGCGGACCGCCGGGCTGGTAGCGCTGGGACTCGGCGTGCTCCTGGGCGGCGGCGATCAGCTCGTTCTCGAGCTCCTCGTCGTAGCCGGAGAGGCGCTCGTAGTCGGTGTCGGAGAGCTCGACCGTGTAGAGGTTGGGGACGATGGTGCGCCCCTGACCCACGATGGCAGCCCGGTCGTCCATCGCGCGGCGGATCGCGGAGGCGATCTCCACCGGCTGGACCTCGGACTTGAAGGCGCGGGCGAAGGCGCCGTTGACGGCACGCTCGAGGCGTTGCTCGACCCGGTCGAACAGACCCACTGTTCTCGCCTCCTCACCTGTTGCCCTGCGAACGAAGTCCGGTCCTGTCTGGTCACGATCGTAACGGGCGGTTCCGGGCAGTCTGGTCATGCGCGCCGCGTGAATGGGCGCAGACGCCCGCTCAATGGGCCGGTTTGGAGAACGTAGGGGGCGTGCGCCACAATTGGCCGGTCCCACGCGCGAGTGGCGGAACGGCAGACGCGCTGGCTTCAGGTGCCAGTGTCCGAAAGGGCGTGGGGGTTCAAATCCCCCCTCGCGCACGAAACGAAGATGGTCCCGACACGTTTTTTCGTCGGGACCATCTTCGTTTTGTCTACGGCAGGCGGATTTGGGAGGAGCCGGAACGAAGCGGAGGCGACGGCGTCCCCCCTCGCGCGGTCCCCCTCGCGCCGTCCCCCTCGCGCGGTCCCCCCTCGCGCGGTCCCCCTCGCGCGGTCCCCCCTCGCGCGTGTGTCCGCGGCCCCGTGGCCGCGAGGATTGACGTGCCTAGTATTTCTGCATGAACATCTCAGTTCTCGGCACCGGAATGGTCGGCCGGACGATCGCGGGCAGGCTCCACGAGCTGGGTCACACCGTGGCCATCGGCACCCGCGACCCCCAGGCAACCCTCGCCCGGGTCGACCCCGACCAGATGGGCAACCCTCCCTTCACGACCTGGCACGCCGCGCACCCGGGCGTCGAGCTGACCACGTTCGCCGATGCGGCTGCGCGCGCCAGTCTGCTCGTCAACGCGTCCTCGGGCGGCGCAACGCTCGACGTCCTCGACCTCGCCGGAGCGGACAACCTCCGGGGCAAGGTCCTGCTCGACGTCGCCAACCCGCTCGACTTCTCCGCGGGTTTCCCGCCCACCCTGTCCGTCAAGGACACGGACTCGCTGGCCGAGCAGGTGCAGCGGGCCTACCCGGAGGTCAAGGTCGTCAAGTCCCTCAACACCCTGACCGCCTCGTTGATGGTCGACCCGGGGTCCTTGGGCGAGTCCAGCACCGTGTTCGTGTCGGGGGACGACGCGGGCGCCAAGGCCGAGGTCGTTGAGCTGTTGAAGTCCTTCGGTCACGACGACGTCATCGACCTCGGTCCGCTGGAGACCGCGCGGGGCACCGAGATGCTCCTGCCCCTCTGGCTGCGCGTGATGGGTGCACTGGGCACCGGGCAGTTCAACTTCAAGGTCGTCCGCTGACCCCAACAAGCAGTCAAAGCCGCAGGTCAGGGGCCTGCCTCGGCCTGCGCGATGCGCTGATCCGTCCTAGCCTGAGGACAGCGGAGCTCTCCGCCGCCCATCAAGGAGGACGCCATGAGCACCACCCCTGACGACCGCTCTTCCGTCTCACCAGCCGGAGCCGACGAGGCCGATGCCGTCGAGGCCACGACGACCGCAGCGGCAGTGGAACCCGAGACAACCGAGCCGGGCAGCTCGTCCGACGCCGAACCCGAAGTCGACAGCGCCTCGGACGACTCCAACGACGGCTCGGACGAACCGTCGGACGAGGAGCGGCAGAAGTCGAACGAGGAGTTCGCGGCCGAGCACGACCCGGCCAAGCACGACGTCGCGGCAGGCGAGGAGTTCCGGCAGCCCGGCGACTGGACCGCCGACGATGCTGGCGGTCCCCAGGTGTTCGACGCGGACGGCAACCTCGTCTCCGAGGGGGGCGAGGAGACCGGCGGCGGTGACAGTGCCGATTCGGACGGCTCTGGTGACGCAGGCGACACCAGCACCGACGGAGGTGCCTCGACGAGTGGAGGGCGGCGCGTGTCCGAGCTCGACGAGGTCAAGGACGGCGGCTACAGCGTGGGGTCGGCGGCGACGATCCACGACGGCGCCATGCCGGTGGGTCACCCCGTGAAGGCGTGGGAGGACACCAAGACCTTCGTCACCGAGGACCACGCCCACTACGACGAGTCCGAGCCGCACGTCTGGTTCACCGACGCCGACGCGGCCGAGCGAGCGGGCTTCCAACGGGCCGACTGACCGGCATCGGCGCACGGGAGGTCGAGCCCGGACGGATCGAGGTTGCAGACCTGGCGACGCGGGAGAACGGGTCGCACTAGGGTCAGCCCATGCAGTCGAGCACGTTCACCCTGAGCACCCCCGACGGAACCGCGCTGCACGTGAACCGGTGGCTGCCCGACGGGCCCCCGAAGGCCGTGGTCCAGATCGCGCACGGCATGGCCGAGCACTCGGACCGCTACGCGCGGTTCGGCGAGCGGCTGACGGCGGCGGGGTATGCCGTGTACGCCAGCGACCACCGCGGCCACGGCTCCACCGCTCGCACGCCGCACGAGGCCGGCTACTTCGCCGACGACAACGGCTTCGACACCGTGGTGGACGACCTGCACCTGGTCACCGAGCGGGCGCAGTCCGAGCATCCCGGCCTGCCGCTCTTCCTGTTCGGGCACAGTATGGGCTCCTTCCTCAGCCGGTCCTTCGCGGCCCGGTTCGGCACCGAGCTCGACGGGCTGGTGCTCTCGGGCACGGCCGGGGACCCCGGCGCGCTCGGCAAGGTCGGCCTCGCGCTCGCGTCAGCGCAGGCCAGGTTGCGCGGCCGACGCCACACCAGCGGCCTGATGGACCAGCTCACGTTCGGGCAGTACGGCGCGGCCTTCAAGCCCAACCGCACCAAGTTCGACTGGCTGTCCCGCGACGAGGCCGAGGTCGACAAGTACGTCGCCGACCTGCGCTGCGGCAACGTGTTCACCAGTGGCTTCTTCGCCGATCTCCTCGGCGGCCTGGCCGCCATCAACACGGACTCGGTCGCCGCCCGCGTGCCCAAGGACCTGCCGATCTTCGTCTTCTCCGGCGACCAGGACCCGGTGGGTGAGAAGGGCAAGGGCCCGACGGCGGTCGCGGACCAGTACCGCCGACTCGGTGTCGGCGACGTCACGCTCAAGCTCTGGCCGCAGGGTCGGCACGAGATGCTGAACGAGACCAACCGCGACGAGGTCATGGACTCGGTCGTCGACTGGCTCGACGCGCACCTGCCCGCTCAGGGCTGACGCGGCGGCGCGACTCCTGGGGCGTTCGTCCACAGGACGCGTGGTGGCCACCTCCTTGTCCACAGGCTGGGGCCCGGGGGTTGCGACCATCGGGCGAGTGTGCCGTCGGAAAGCATTGCGGCACAACGGGTTTCGCCATGGTTCGGTTCTGTTCGGCTGTCGGTGGTGGGTTCTAGAGTGGTTGACATGTCGCAGAACCTCACCCTGGCGCAGCACCGCGAGCGGATCGCCGCCGCCCGCGAGTCGCTGGCCGGGTTCGACTCCGCCCTGTGGCAAGCCCCCAGTGGGGGCGCCCCGGACGGGTTGGCGGGGCTGATGTCCGAGGTGGACGCCTTGGGAGCGGCGTGTGAGGCGGCCAAGGTCTCGATCACCGCCGAGGCGATGGACCGTGGCGAGACCGGCGACGGTGCAGCGGCATTGACGGTCACGCAGTGGGTTCGCGCTCACGCGCCGTCGACCCGCGCCGGGGGTGCCGGGCAGGTCGTGGCGGTGGCGGTCGCGTTCGGCAAACCGGTCAATGCCCCGGTCGCGGACGCGGTGCGGGCGGGGGTGTTGCCGGTGCGGTCGGCGGCGGTGGTGGTGGCGGAGGCGGACCGGTTGCGTCCGGTGCTGGCCCAGGGTGCGCAGCCGCACGTGCTCGCGGGACTGATCGAGATGGCGGTCCAGCACGGGCCGCGGGGGTGCCGGATGGTGCGTCCGGCGTTGCTGGCCCGGTACGGCCGGGACGGCCGGCTGCAGCTCGAGCAGGACGCCGCGGCGCGGTTCGTGGCGTTGTCGCAGCCCGTCGAGGACGGCACCGGGGTAGCGGAGTACCGGCTGACCCTGGACCCCGAAGGCAAGGCGGTGCTGGAGGCGGCCCTGGGACCGCTGTCGGCACCCAGCCCTGTGCGCGGCGAATGCGACCTGCGCTCGAGCGACCGCCGCCGCGGCGACGCGTTGGTGCAGCTGGTCCGCCGGGCGGTCGCGGCCGGGGGTGCGGTGGGGACCAACCCGAAGGCTCAGCTGGTCGTGACGATGGACTGGGAGGCGTTGGCTGCCGGGGTGCGCGGCGCGGGCACCACGGTCGGGGGATCCGACACCGGGACAGTCCTGGCGCCCGAGACGGTGCGCCGGGTCGCGTGCGACGCCGCGGTCATCCCGACCGTGCTGGGCTCCGCCGGTGAGATCGTCGACCAGGGCAGGGCGGTCCGCCTGTTCACCCCGGCCCAGACTCGCCGGTTGTGGCTGCGCGATGGTGGCTGCACCTATCCCGGGTGCTCGATGCCGCCGCACTGGGCGGACGCTCACCACCTGGTCCACTGGGCCGACTTCGGCCCCTCGGACCTGTCCAACGCCGCCCTGCTGTGCGAACGGCACCACACCATCGTCCACCAACGACGCCTCGCCGCCCACGTCGTCGCCGGTCCCGGTGGTGATCGCGTCGAGTGGGACCTGACCCGTGGCTCCTACGACCAGCTCCTCGCCCGACGGGCCGCGCAGGAGCCAGCGTGACCCCGCCCCACACCCCGCTCACCCCGGCGGGATGCACGGCATGCCCGGTGCCAGCCGGACAGGGTGTGCCGAGCACCTCCATCCCGCAGCCCGTCGCTCTGACAGACTCGCACCATGGACCACGCGGCTTCATCGTCGGACTTCGCGTCCGCCTACCGCCACGGCTTCGCCCGGGTCGCCGCCTGCACGCTGCCCGTCAGCGCGGGCGACCCCGCCCGCAACGCCGGGGCCGTCATCGAGCAGGTCCGACTGCACCATGCCGACGGGGTCGCGGTGGCCCTCTTCCCCGAGCTGAGCCTGTCCGGCTACGCCATCGACGACCTCCTGCTGCAGGACGTGCTCCTCGACGAGGTCGACCGAGCCGTGGTCACGGTCGCCGCCGCGACCAGGACCCTGCTGCCCGTCGTCGTGGTGGGCGCGCCGCTGCGACACGGCAACCGCCTGTTCAACTGCGCTGTCGTCATCCACCGGGGCGAGGTCCTGGGGGTGGTCCCGAAGTCCACGTTGCCCAACTACCGCGAGTTCTACGAGAAGCGGCACTTCGCCTCCGGCGACGACACCCGCAGCGACTGGTTCCACGCGCCGCACTGGCCCGGTGCCGACGAGGAGGGCGACCTCCCCTTCGGCCCCGACCTCATCTTCGAGGCAGACGACGTGCCAGGCCTGGCCCTGCACGTCGAGATCTGCGAGGACATGTGGGTCCCGGTCCCCCCGAGTGCCAAGGCCGCGCTGGCCGGCGCGACGGTCCTGGCCAACCTCTCGGCTTCCCCCATCACGGTCGGCCGTGCGCAGGACCGCCACCTGCTCGCCCGCTCGGCGAGCACGCGCTGCAACGCGGCCTACCTGTATGCAGCGGCGTCCGCGGGCGAGTCCACCACCGACCTGTCGTGGGACGGCATGACGATGGTCTACGAGCTGGGCGACCTGCTCGGTGAGAGCGAGCGCTTCCCGCACGGACCGCAGGCGACCGTCGTCGACGTCGACCTCGACCGGCTCCGCCAGGAACGCATCCGCCAGGGCTCCTTCGACGACAACCGGCGCGCGGAGCGGGTGGACGCCAACGACGGCGCAGACTTCCGCACCCTCGGCTTCGCGCTGAAGCCGCCGTCGGGAGACATCGGGCTGCGCCGCAAGGTCGACCGGTTCCCGTTCGTGCCCGACGACGAGGCCCGCCTGGCGCTCGACTGCTACGAGGCCTACAACATCCAGGTCTCCGGGCTCGAGCAGCGACTGCGAGCCATGGCCACCGACTCATGGCAGCCGAAGATCGTCATCGGCGTCAGCGGCGGGCTGGACTCGACGCACGCGCTCATCGTCGCGGCCAAGGCGATGGACCGGCTGGGCAGGCCCCGCACTGACATCGTCGGCCTCACGATGCCGGGATTCGCGACGAGCGAGGACACCAAGAAGAACGCTGTGCACCTGATGGACTCCCTCGGGATCACTTGGGAGGAGCTGGACATCAGGCCGGCGGCGACCCAGATGCTCCGGGACCTGGGCCACCCGTTCGGGCGTGGCCAGGAGGTCTACGACGTGACCTTCGAGAACGTCCAGGCCGGCCTGCGCACGGACTACCTCTTCCGGGCCGCGAACCAGCGTGGCGGCATCGTCCTCGGTACAGGGGACCTGTCGGAGCTCGCGCTCGGGTGGTGCACCTACGGGGTCGGCGACCAGATGTCGCACTACGGCGTCAACAGCGGGGTCCCCAAGACGTTGATGCAGCACCTGATCCGCTGGGTGGTCAGCAGTGGCCAGTTCGAGGGCCCGGTCAACGGCACCCTCACCGAGATCCTCGACCAGGAGATCAGCCCCGAGCTCGTCCCGACCAGGCCGGGCGAGAAGCTCCAGTCCACGGAGGACTCCGTCGGGCCCTACGCGTTGCAGGACTTCACCCTCTACCACGTGCTGCGCCGGGGATACCGCCCCAGCAAGATCGCCTTCCTGGCGATGCACGCCTGGGCCGACGCGGAGTCGGGCGAGTGGCCGGCGGGGTACCCGCAGAGCCGCCGCACGGCATACGACCTCGCGACGATCCGGCACTGGCTGGAAGTCTTCGTGCAGCGGTTCTTCAGCAACCAGTTCAAGCGCTCGGCGCTGCCCAACGGTCCGAAGGTCGTGGCGGGAGGCTCGTTGTCACCGCGCGGAGACTGGCGTATGCCGTCCGACGTCACCGGTCGGGCGTGGCTCGAGGAGCTGCGCGCGAACGTCCCCGAGGGCTGAGGCCCGCCGAGCGCTCCGCCCGCGCTGTCACCGCTGAGTGCGACAGTGGTGGGGTGCCCATCACGGTCGACGACGTCCGCCGTCTCGCGGCGCCGCTGCCACGCGCCTACGAGGTGCTGGTGCGCGACCGGGTGAAGTTCCGCGTGGGGAGCATCGTGTGGCTGGCCTTCTCCCGCGACGAGACCGAGATGGGCTTCGCCTTCCCCCGTGAGGAGCGGTTGGCGCTCGTCGAGTCGGCGCCCGACGTGTTCTTCCTGCCGGGACAGGTGGACCTGCGCTACCAGTGGGTGGAGGCGTGGACCGCGGCCCTCGACCTCGACCGGCTTCCCGAGATCGTGCTGGACTCCTGGGCGATGGTGGTGCCCCGGTCGGTCTCGGCTCCCTACTTCGCGAGCCTCGGCAGGGACTGACTCAGACCGACCGACGGCTCAGCACTACAGACGGCTCAGAGCTGACCGCTGACGACCCAGTCGCACACGGAGTGCAGGGCTTCCCACGGCGCGGTGCCGAGTGAGGTCGAGAACGGCTCGCGCCGGCTCTGCGGGTCGTAGAACGTCGCGTTCCACTCCTGCCCCGGACCGCTGAGGGACATCGACGCCCGGCGGGCCAGCGTGCACGAGGTGACCTCGATGGTCATGGCACCGTACGGGTGCACCTCCCGTCGCAGGCTGAACGCGTGGCCGCCGACGATGTCGGTGCAGCGGGCGGCCTGGGCTGCCCGGGACCTGGCCCGGTCATAGGCCGCCTGCGTTGCGTTGTTCAAGGACAGGGCCAACGCCGATCGGCCTGGTGACACGCCCGCCACGCTGCAGGCGCGCGCGGCGTCGCTCATCGCGGCTTCCCGGTCCATCCAGGCCCGCGTCACGTCGGCGGCGAGCAGGTCCCGTGCCGTCGGTGAGGCGTTGGCGACGTACCACGCATTGTCGAAGAGGCGCTCGATGACCGTCATGCGGAACTCCCTGTCGCAGGGGCCTGATCCAGGCGAGAGCTGGCGCCGGGCCGAGGATTCTGTGAGGCTCGTCCCGGCAGTCACCATGGTCCGACCGCAGGGACCACGTCACATCCGGCAGCAGACGGCCCGCCTTCTCCACCACCCGGATGAGGCCACCTTTGCGGGTGCCGTGGTTTGGCTCCGACGACGACGGCGCGCGCCCGACGGCCTTCGACCCGACCCAGGGGTGGCGCCCGGCGCGTCCCCGGCGCATAGTGGAAAGGGCGGCGTGGCGGGTGACCACGACCGCACGCTGGGAGATGCGATGAGCCGCGAGACGACCCTGCCAGAGCTGGTCCCCGTCCTGTCTGCCGGACGCCACCGCAACCCGCGGAAGGGCGCTTGCTTCATGGAGATGGCCTCGTTCCTCGCGGGCGAGCGCTGGAGCGACCATCCGGCCTGCACCCACCCGTTGCTGGCCGCCCTCGCGCGGATGGTCAACGACTCGCTCGGCGACGAGGACCGCCCCAGGTTGGTGACCCTCATCCCGGACGTCGTCGGCCTCATCGGGACGGACCTCGACCTCGACCTGGTGATCGCGACCCGAGCGGCGGCCGCGGCGCTCCCGGTAGCACCGTCGAGCCGCCAGAACGTCCTCGCCGTCGGGCTGTTGACCGCGCAACGCCTCGCGGCGACCAGGCCCGCGGTCCGCGGCGACGTGGACGCCTGGTGCGAGGCTGCCTTCGCCTCGGCGCCGGACGCCCACGCGTGGGCAGTGCGCTACGCGCGCGTCGCCCTGGTGAGTGAGCGCACCTACCGACGCCAGACTGCCCCGCACACGGTCGCGTATGCCGTCGAGGGCCTCGCCACCGCGTGCGTCGACGACGTCGCCGACCGCCTGGTCAGGTTGCTCACCGACACCGTGGCCGACATCGGCACGAGGGTCGAGCGCACTCCCGCGCCGGCACCGGTGGAGCGCCCAGGGGTACTCGCTCGCTGAGCCTCGCCTGACCGCGCCGACGACCCCAAGTCGGCTCCAAGTGCTGCCCAAGTGGGCGAGTGCACCGTGTTCCGCACACCTACTGACATGCGGAACAAGGAGTCACACCCATGACCATCGACCTGATCACCTCAGGCCCCACCACCTCGAGCCCCACCACCTCGAGCCCCACCATCTCAGGCACTGCCGCCGAGTCCTTGCGGGGTCTCTGCGACGGCGGGATCCACCTGCCCGGCGACCCCGGGTACGACGCGGCACGCCTGCCGTGGAGCGCTGCCCTGGACCAGCGGCCGGCCGCCGTCGCGCAGCCGACCTCGGTCTCCCAGGTCCAGCAGGTGGTCCGTGCGGCCGCGGCAGCCGGGCTGAGAGTCGCGCCCCAGAGCACGGGGCACAACGCCGGCCCGCTCGTCGCCCAGGGGCTGGACGACGTCGTCGTCCTGCGCACGTCGGCCATGACCGGGGTGAGCATCGACCCGCAGCGCCGGATCGCCCGCGTCGAGGGCGGCGCGCTCTGGATGCACGCCACCGAGCCGGCAGGCGACCACGGCCTGGCAGCTCTGCACGGCAGCTCGCCCGACGTCGGTATCGCCGGCTACTCCCTCGGCGGGGGCATCGGCTGGTACGCCCGCCGACTCGGCCTCGCGACCAACAGCCTCACCGCCGTCGAGCTGGTCACGGCCGACGGGGAGCACGTCCGCGCCGATGCGCACCGCAACGCGGAGCTCTTCTGGGCCCTGCGGGGTGGGGGTGGCAGCTTCGGTGTCGTCACCGCCCTGGAGTTCCGCCTCTACGCCATCGAGACGGCCTTCGCGGGCATGCTCATCTGGGACCGCGAGCTCGCCGAACCCGTGCTGCGCCGCTGGGCGCAGTGGGCTCCGGGCGCGCCCGACGACGTCACGACGTCGTTCCGGATCCTCAACCTGCCGCCGGTGCCGGACATCCCGGAGATGCTGCGGGGACGTTCGGTCGTCGTGATCGACGGGGCGGTCCTCGGCTCGGACGAGGCAGGCGCGGCGGCCATCGCGGACCTGCGGGCCCTGTCGCCGGAGATCGACACGTTCGGTCGGGTGCCCGCGCGGTCGCTGGTGCGACTGCACATGGACCCCGAAGGGCCGACCCCCGTGGTGTCCGACTCGGCGATGCTGGGGTCCTTCCCGGACGAGGCCGTCGACGCCTTCCTGTCCGAGGTGGGACAGGGCTCGACGTCATCGCTGCTCATGGCCGAGCTGCGCCAGCTCGGTGGTGCGCTGGGGCGGGAGCACGAGGGGGGCGGCGCGCTGTCCAAGTTCGACGCTCAGTTCGTCGCCTTCGCCGGTGCGATGGCGATGACGCCGGAGATGGCCGCCCGAGGTCAGCAGGACGCCCACCGGCTCACCGCGGTGCTGTCGCCCTGGTCGAACGGGCGCAGCTACCTCAACTTCGCCGAGACCGCCGTGGATCCCCGGACCGGCTACGACGAGCGGACCTGGTTGCAGCTGAAGGGAATTCGCTCCGCCGTCGACCCGCACGGCCTGTTCGTGGGCAACCACCGCATCCCGCGGCTGGTCGAGAACGGGCGGGTCACCGACTGAGCCACCCTGGCCGTGGTTCCGGCCGTGGTTCCGGCCGTGGTTCCGGACGTGGTTCCCGACGTGGTTCCCGACGGGACGAGCGACGGGACGGGCGACGGGACCGGTATGCCGCGTGGTGACCACGCGGCATACCGGTCTGTCGGCGCAGTCCGGGGCTGCGTCGAAAAGCCGAGTGGCACAGCGGGTCGCCGCGCGTAACCTACGGCGAATGAGAGTGGGTGTCCTCGGCGCAGTGCAGGCCTACCTGGGTGACGACCCGGTCGACCTCGGCACGCGCAAGCAGCGTGCCCTGGTCGCGGCACTCGCGATGAACCACGGTCGGCCGGTGTCCGTGGACGCCCTCGTCGACATGCTGTGGGCGGACGGCGCTCCGCCCGGGGTGAATGGCACGCTGCAGGCGTACGTCGCCGGTCTGCGCCGGGCCCTCGAACCGGGCAGGGCGGCCCGGGCGCCCTCGACGGTCCTGGTCACGGTCGCCCCGGGATACGCGCTGCGGGTGGCTGAGGAGGACCTCGATGCTGCTGCGTTCGACCGGGCGGTCAGCCGGGCGCATCGTCGTATCGGCCAGCTCGCGCGGCTGCACGATGCCAGCGGGCTCACCACCGAGGAGCTGAGCTCGATCGTGGCCGAGCTGGACACTGCGCTCGCGCTGTGGCGGGGCACGCCCTACCTGGAGCTCGAGGACGCGCCGTTCGCGGTGGCTGAACGTGCCCGGCTCGAGGAGCTGCGGGTGGTCGCCCTGGAGGACCGGGCGGTGGCCGCCCTGGAGCTGGGGCAGCACGCCACCGTCGCCGGTGAGCTCGAGGCGCTGACCACGGCATACCCGCTGCGCGAACGTCTGTGGGGGCTGCGCGCGCTGGCCCTCACCCGCTCGGGTCGCCAGGCCGAGGCGCTCGACGCACTGCGGGAGGTCCGCGACGTGCTCGCCGAGGAGCTGGGCCTCGAACCGGGCCAGGAGCTGCGCGACCTCCAGACGGCCGTGTTGAACCAGGACCCCCGCCTCGAGTGGCGGCCGGCGACAGGCTCCCCTGCGGCCGAGCCTTTCCCTGCGCCGACCACGGCGCGCATCCAGTCCTTCGCCCCGACCTTGCCGGTGTGGCCTCTCGTCGGACGCTCCACCGAGCTGGCCGAGCTCGTCCGCGCGCTGGACCAGGCCGACTCGGGCACCGTCGCCCTCGCCGCGCTCGTCGGTGAGCCGGGCATCGGCAAGAGCCGCCTGGCCGGCGAGCTGGCCCGTGTCGCCGGCGAGCGCGGCGCGACGGTGCTGCTCGGACGGTGTTCACAGGACGATGGCGCACCTCCGCTGTGGCCGTGGCAGCAGGTGCTGCGCGGCCTCGGGCGGGAGCTGCCCGAGTCGACCGATCGGGACGAGGACGGTGGCGGCCGGTTCCGCACCTGGGAGGCCATCGCGGGAACCGTGGCCGAGGCGGCCACCGGGCGGACGATCGTGGTGCTGCTGGACGACCTGCACTGGGCCGACGTCGCCTCTCTGCGCGTGCTGCGACTGCTCGCCGAGACCCAGCAGCAGGGCAGGCTGCTCATCCTCGGCACCTGGCGCAGCCACCCCGAACCCACGGACGCGCTGCTCGACGCGGTGGAGACCTTCGCCCGTCGGCACGCCGTGCGGATCGACCTGCACGGGCTCACCGCCGACGAGGCCGCCCAGGTCGTGGAGGCCGTCAGCGAGTCGACGCCCTCCACCGCCGAGGCCGCATCGCTGCGCCAGCGGACCGACGGCAACCCGTTCTTCCTCGTGGAGTACGCCCGGCTGGCACGCGAGGGTGGCGACCTCTCCGGCCTGCTCGCCGAGGCGCACCCGCCTGCCGCGGTGCACGACGTGCTCGCCCGACGGCTGACCAGGCTCCCCGAGGAGAGCCTGTCGGCGCTGCGCTGGGCTGCGTTGGTGGGGCGGCAGTTCGACCTCGCGACCCTCGCCGCAGTCTCGCGCGCCGAGGAGGAGGACCTGCTCGACCACCTCGACCCGGCGCTCACGGCGGGACTGGTCCGCGAGGACGGTATCGACCGGTACCTGTTCGGTCACGCGCTGGTGCGGGACACGATCTATGCCGGCATCCCTGTCGCCCGTCGGGCTCGAGCCCACGCTCGCGTGGCGGCATCGCTTGCGCGCCAACCCGGACGGGAGACCGAGGTGGCGCGGCACTGGCTCGCCGCGGGTCCGTCCCACGCCTCGCGCGCCTGGCTGGCGGCTGTCAGCGCCGCGGCCCTGGCAAGGCGGCTGCACGCCTACGAGGAGTCCGCCGACCTGCTCCGGTCGGCGCTCGACACCCTGCCGCTGGACCCGGACTCGACTGCGCGTGAGCGGTACGACGTGCTGATGGACCTCGCCGACGCCCAACGCTGGTCGGGTGACTGGGAAGGGCTGGTGGCCACCGCCGAGGAGGCGGTGTCGGTCGCGGACGAGCTGGCTGACGTCGAGCTGCTCGGTCGCGCCGCCACCGTGACGTCCGTGGGGGCCCTATGGCAGTCCGGACCCCACGGCACCGTCAACGCCACGGTCGTGGAGGCGTTGCGACGCGCGCTCGCCGGGTTGCCCGCCGTCGACGGAGGCCTGCGCTGCCGCGTGATGTTGGGCCTGGCCCTCGAGATCTACTACGGCTCCACCTTCGAGGAGCGCATGGCGCTGGTCGAGGAGGGTCTGGCCATGGCGAGGCGGATCGGCGAAGACTCCCTGCTGCTCGATGCCTGCCAGCTCGCATTCGTCGCCGTCTGGCGGACCTCGACGGCACGCTTGCGCCGGGACCTGGTCACCGAGGGCATGGAGCTCGCCCACCGGCTCGGCAACGAGCGCGCGTATGTCGTGACGACCACGCTGCGCGCCGTGGTGGCCGCCGAGCTCGGGATGGTCGACGAGATGTGGGAGCACGCCGCGGTGGCGCGCGACTGGGCCCAGCGGTTGCGCCTGCCCTACGGCCTCATCGTGCTGGACAGCATGGAGCTGCCCTGGCTGGCGATGGCAGGGCGGTTCGAGGAGTGCGTCGAGCGGATGGACGAGATCGTCAGGCTGGACCAGGAGATGACGCTGTCGCAGACCGAGGACGCCACCGCCGGCGCCCGCTTGTCGCTGCGGCTGTGGCAGGGCCGCTCGCGCGAGGTGGCGCCCCTCCTCGAGCAGTTCTCGGCGCACAGCGTGCTGCCGTTGGCCTCGACGATGCTGGTCTTCTGGCTGCGGGCCGGGGAGCTGGATCGCGCCCGTGAGTATGCCGCGACCCATGCCGTCCGCCTCGACGACGACGACTGGTTCTCCATGCTCAACTGGTGTGCCGCCGCCGAGGCCTCGCTCGGCCTGGACGACCACGCGATGGCCTCCGCGGCCTACGACCGCCTCGCGCCGTTCACCGGGTACTCCTGTTGTGCCGGCTCGGGCAACGCCATGGGGCCGGTGGATGCCTACCTGGCGCACGCGGCTGCGGCAGTCGGGGAGACCGAGCTTGCCGGCAGGCACGCCGATCGCGCGCTGGAGCTGTGCGAGGAATGGCAGATCCCGCTGGCCGCGCAGTGGCTGCGCAACCAGCGGGACCGCTACGCCTTCTAGTCGCGACGCCTTCTAGTCGTTGCGCTCGCGCGGTGCCGGTCAGGCGGCGTCGAGGTAGCGGAAGGCTCGCCTCTCCCGGCGCTCGAAGCCGCGACGAGTGAGCAGCCACAGGACCTGGTTCGCACGCCCCGTCGTGGCGAACACCTGACGGCGCAGCGGACCGGGAACGCCGTGGGCGCACCAGGGCACGAGTGCGAGGAGCTGCGCAAGGGCCAGGCCGGCCTTGAAGTGCCGCTCCTCGATCTGCTCCCAGTCCTGCTGGGTGAGCACTCGCTGGATGATCTCGATCGCCGCGGTCTCCTCGTGCTCCAGGTGTCGACCGAGGCTCTCCCGGGCGGCGCAGAGCCGCACCGCCAATGCAGCCTTGGCGTCCTCGTCGGCGTGCTCGGCGAGGCGCTCGAAGCCGGCGGCGCACGCCGTCAGGATCGGGTCGATCTGAGCGTGCTCGGCCTCCATGGCCTCCAGCACCTGGCGGTCGGCCTCGTCGGCGCGTTCGAGGAGGGTCGGCCAGAGGCCTGCATCCTCCCCGGCGTGGTGGTGGTGCAGCACCTCTGCGAACAGCCCCCACCGGCCGGCCAGCGCACGCCACGTGGCCCGATCCTGTGCTGGGGTGGCGGCGGCGGCGGAGGCGAATGCCGCGAGGTCCCGGCGGAAGCCGTGGTGCATCACGTACATCATCAGCATGTCGACCGGGCCCGGGTGGGCGGCCGCCTGCCCGGGGAAGCTGAGCTGTTCCGGCCAGGTGGGCGGGGTGGCGTCGGTGGCGTGGAGCGTGTGGGCCATGGGAGTCGTCCTTCGTGAGCGAGGTGTGAGCTGGTCGGACCAGCGTCGGCTCACCTGCTTGGGTGCCACTTGGGACTGACTTGGGTTGCCGCTGAGTCCCGTCTGGGTTCAGCGGGGTTGTTGTCTGCGCAGCAAGGGCGGCAGGTAGGCGGCGCCGGGGGCCTCGGGGGTGGACGCGGCGAGGTCGGCGGGGTTGGAGATGCCGCACTGCCGCAGCGAGAGGCAGCCACACCCGATGCACGAGTCGAGCTTGTCGCGCAGCGCCTCCAGCGCCGCGACCTGCTCGTCGAGCCGGATCCGCCAGTGGCCCGAGATCCGGTGCCAGTCGGCCTTGGTCGGCGTGCGGTTGGCGGGCAGGTCGGACAGCTCCTGGCGGATCTCGTCGAGGGTCAGCCCGACGTTCCCCGCGGCCCTGATGAAGGCGAGCCGCCGCAGCACGCTGCGCGTGTAACGACGTTGACCGCCGGCCGTGCGCGACGCCTCGATCAGCCCCTCCTGCTCGTAGTAGCGCAGCGCCGAGGCAGCGAACCCACTGCGCTCGGCGACCTCGGACACGGTGAGCACATCGGTCGTGTCCACGGGTTCACTCCTCGTGATGGTGCCGCTTGACTTCAAGTTGACTTTAACTTTGATGATGGCTCCATCAGTCGGACAACGCAACTGGAGGCACCATGCACACCGCCCTCGTCACGGGTGGCTCGGCCGGCCTCGGCCTGGCACTCACCCAGGACCTCGCAGCCGACGGGTGGCACGTCGTCGTCGACGCCCGCGACGCCACCCGGCTGGAGCGCGCCGTCGGCGCGCTCCCGGGCAGCGTCAGCCCGGTCCCCGGGGACGTGACCGACCCCGCTCACCGCCAGGCGCTCGCTGACGCGGTGGCGAGGGCCGGGCGACTGGACCTGTTGGTGCACAACGCCAGCACGCTGGGACCCACCCCGCTGCCGCCCTTGGCGGCCGTCGGTCCCGACGCCCTCGGCGACGTCTGGCTCACCAACGTCGCCGCCCCGCTCGCCCTCACCCAGCTGGTGCTACCGACGCTGCGCGCCTGCGGTGGTGCGCTCGTGTCGATCTCGTCGGACGCCGCCGTGGAGCACTACGAAGGATGGGGCGCGTATGCCGCGTCGAAGGCCGCCCTCGACCACCTCACCCTGACGCTGGGCGTCGAGAACCCGGAGCTCGCGGCCTACGCGGTCGACCCCGGGGACATGCGCACGGCCATGCACCAGGCGGCCTTTCCCGGGGAGGACATCAGTGACCGACCGCTCCCCGAGTCGGTCGTCCCGGCGATCCGAGCCCTGCTCCGCCGGCGGCCGGTGAACGGCCGCTACCGAGCGGTGGACTTCGCCCCGCCGACCGGGACCTCCGCCGATCCTGCCGGGACCGGCGTCACGGGCGCCGACCACCAGGGGGTCCCGGCGTGACCCGCCTCTCGGTGCTGCCGCTGACGCGTTTCGACAGCCCTGACGACACCACGGCGCCCGCTCCCCCGGAAGAGCGAGGCGTGGCCCGGGACGCCGTGCGGATGCTCGTGGTGACGGGCCAGGGAGTCGCACACGCGCACTTCCGGGACCTGCCGGCATACCTCGCCCCGGGCGACCTGGTGGTCGTCAACAACTCGGCGACCCTCGCGGCCGAGTTCGACGCGCGGGCCGGGGCGAGGGGTCCGGTGGTGGTGCACGCGGCCGGACGCCTCGACGACGGCACCTGGGTGGTCGAGCTGCGTACGCCGCCGGACGCGTCGCGGGCGGTCCTGGACGCCGCGGTGGGCGAGGTGCTCGACCTCCCGGCCGGCGGCCGGCTCACCCTGTTGGCGCCCTACCCCCGGGATGGCTCCTCCCCCACCGGCAGCGGCAACCGGCTCTGGCGCGCGGCCGTGAGCGGACCGCGCCAGCTCGAACAGCACCTCGTGCGCTACGGACGGCCGATCGCGTACGGCTACCTGGACAGGAGCTACCCGCTGTCGGCCTACCAGACGGTCTTCGCCAGTCGACCGGGCAGCGCCGAGATGCCCAGCGCCGCAAGGCCGTTCAGCCCCGAGCTGGTGACCAGGCTGGTCGCCACCGGCATAGGCGTCGCAGCCGTCACCCTGCACACCGGGGTCTCGTCCCAGGAGGCGGGCGAGGCTCCGCAACCCGAGTGGTTCGAGGTGTCGGCGACCGTGGCCCGGCTGGTGAACGCGACCCGCGCAGGCGGGGGGCGCGTCGTGGCTGTCGGCACGACGGTGACCCGCGCCCTCGAGTCAGCCGTCGACGAGGGCAGCGGCGAGCTCACCGCGAGGTCCGGGTGGACGACCCGCGTGGTCTCCCGCGAGGACCCGCCGCGCACCGTGGACGGCCTGGTCACCGGGTGGCACAACCCGGAGGCCTCGCACCTGCTCCTCGTCGAGGCCGTCGCCGGGCGAGAGCTGACCCAGCGCGCCTACGACGAGGCGGCCCGGGGTGGCTACCTCTGGCACGAGTTCGGGGACTCGGCCCTGCTGCTCCCGGACCGTCCGGGCGCGGCGGGCCTAGGATCCGGACATGACCCTCGGTGACCTGCTCGTCGACGCCTTCACCCGGATCCGGCAGGGTGCCGAGGCCGCTGTCAGTGGCTTGTCGGCAGAGCAGCTCGCCCAGCGGCCGACCCCGAGCGCAAACTCGATCGGGTGGCTGGTCTGGCACCTGACCCGTATCCAGGACGACCACATCGCGGCAGTCGCCGACCGGGAGCAGGTGTGGACGAGTGCGGGCTGGTACGAGCGGTTCGGGCTGCCCTTCGACGCGGCTGACACGGGCTACGGCCACACTCCCGACGAGGTGGCCGGGGTGCGCGGCCTCAGTGCGGAACACCTGGTCGGGTACCTCGATGCGGTGCACGCCGCAACGGTCGACTACGTCAGGCCGCTCACTCCCGATGACCTCGGGCGCATCGTCGACGAGCGCTGGGACCCGCCGGTCACGCTCGGGGTGCGGCTGGTCAGCGTGGTCAACGACGACCAGCAACACGTGGGCCAGGCCGCCTTCCTGCGCGGTCTGCTGAGCTCGTGAGCGCGTGAGCTCCTGACCGACCCTTACCGGTAGCGGCGAGCCAGCTCCACTGCTCGACGGGGGTAGTCGGCACCGAAGAGGATCCCGTGCACCATCAGGGGGTGCAGCTGGTGCAGGGCCACCCGCTGCCGCCACTGCCCGTCGAGGCGGTGCTGGTCCAGGTAGCCGCCGATCACGAAGTCCCAGTGCGGACACCCGAACAACGACAGCATCGCCAGGTCGGTCTCGCGGTGCCCGCCGTGCGCGGCCGGGTCGATCAGGACCCCTCCCTGGGGGGTCCAGGCGATGTTGCCCGACCACAGGTCACCGTGGATGCGGGCCGGCGGCGCCCCGTCGTCGAACTCGCCGTGGGCCAGCCGGCGCAGCACCTGCTCGAACAGGCCTGTCTCGGATCGGTGGTAGATACCCCTATCGACCCCCATCGACAGCAGGGGCAGCAGCCGCTGCTCGGCATAGAACTCGCCCCACGTCTCGCTGGCACGCAACGACAGGGGCAGCACCTGGGCTGCCGGGCCGAGGAACCCGTCACCCTCCCAGCCGTCCGGCGGGCTTCCGTATGCCGTGGCGCCGGCATCGTGGGTCCGCGCGAGCGCCGCACCGAAGGCCTCCGCCATCGCCGGATCGGGGTTTGCGAAGGTGAGCTGGCGCAGGTCGAGATGATCTGCGCCGACGTCGAGTACGGGGACGACGTCCACCCCTCCCGCGGCGTCGGCGAGCCACGCCAACCCGGCGGCCTCCCAGCGGAAGTAGCCGTCAGGGGCCGACGCGCTGCCCTTGCGGAACACCGCCGGGGGCTGCTCGCTCACCGGGTGCCACCGGCCAGGTGTCGTGGGCCTGCCATGGAGAACATCTAACCCTCGCACCGGGCGGCGGACCTGCGGGTACGGTGACCCTGAACACCACCACGCCTCAAGGAACGCCCATGCCCGAACTGGCCTCCGTCCCGGAGCTGCCCCCGGAGATCGTCTCAGACATCACGCCGGACCTCACGCCTGCCGTCACCCCTGAAATCGTCCCTGAAATCGTCCCCGACATCACCCCCGACATGTCGCGGATCACCGACCAGGACGCCCGGGAGGCCGAGGCGCTCCACGACGCCGCCAGCAACCGCAGCCTGGCCGCGGCCCAGCAGCTGATGGCAGAGCTGGCCGGCTCCCTCGAGGGGCTCGACGACCTCGCGCCCTACCTCGACCGGCTGGTGGCTGCGGTCAACGCCAACATCGACGGCTGCGACGCCGTGGGCGTCACGGTGGTCATGGAGGACCGGCCGCGCACCGCGGCATACACCACGGCGGGGACGCTCGAGATCGACGCCGTGCAGTACGCGGTCGGTGACGGGCCCTGTCTGGACGCCTTCCGCAACGGCCGGGAGAACCTCGTCGACTTCGCGGGTGGCGAGGAACGCTGGCCTGCCTTCATGGCGGGGTGTGACGTCGGCGAGGTGCAGTCGCTGCTCGCACTGCCCCTGGAGTCGGGCGGTCGGCGGTTCGGCGCGCTCAACCTCTACGGCTACGCGCGGCACGCGTTCGACCACAGCGACCTGGTGCTGGTGCGGATGGCTGCCGCTCGCGCGGCCGACGCGCTCGCAGCAGCGGTGCAGATCGCCGGTGCCCGTGAGGTGGCCGCCCAGATGGAGCAGGCCATGGCCAGCCGTGCGGTCATCGAGCAGGCCAAGGGCGTGCTCATGGGCCGCCACTCGATCAGCGAGATCGTGGCGTTCGAGCTGCTCCGTCGCCAGTCCCAGGAGCAGAACCTCAAGCTGCGGGTGCTGGCCGCCCAGATCGTCGCGGAAGCTCGATCCTCGCGTTCCGAGGCGCTGTGAGCTAGTCTCGACACCACCTGAAGCAACCGGGTTTGGCCACACGGCCATCCCGGTTGCTTTTTTGGGTACCGGGGCCGCCATCCACGGGCAGTGGTGCCCAGGAGGTTTGCGAGATGAGCGGTACCCCCCGTTCCTGCCGTGGCGCGGGCAGCGACTGCCCCGGGCGGTTCACCGGTCTGGGCCAGCATTGCGACCACGGCCACAGTCGCGCCCCAGGCCATGGCCGTGCCCCCGGTCGCGCCCCCGGCTTCGCCCGAGCTCCTGGTCTCGGCCGTGCCTCAGGCCACGGCGTCCCGGCCCGGTTCGTCCTCGGGTCGGCCGGACGCGTGCCGCCGTGGAGCGCCGACTCCTCGACGCTGCTCGTCTACGTCATGGACATCTACGACCCCGCGTCGTGGGCCTACCTGCCCTCGGTGAGCGCGGTGCTCAGTGCCGCTTGCTCGCTCGTCGACGTCGAGATCGTGCAGTCCGGCCGGTATGCCGGCAACGCACCCGCTGCCTGCCTCATCGCCCTGCTGGCGGCGGGCGAGCTGCCCGTGTCGACGGTCCTGGGGGCCGTGCAGCACGCCTACTTCGTGGGCGGACGACCGCTCGACGCACCGGGTGTGCTCGAGTCGATCTGCGCAGGTCTGGGTCTCGACGGTCCAGCCATCGAGCTGTTCGCGGCCAGCGGACGCGCCCGTGAGCTGGCCACCGAGGACTTCGAGCTGGCCAAGGACTTCGACCTGGACGGCGGTCCCCTGCTGATCGCCAGCCGCGGCGAGCAGATCTTCGAGTTCGATGGTCCCGGCGCGAGCCGTGATCGACTGGTCGACCAGTTCAGGACAGTGCTCACGAGGCCATAGGGTCTGTCCATGGCCCGACCACATGCCGCCTCCATCGTCGAGGATGCCTGGCACCGCCGGGTCGACGCGACACTGCGCCGCCGTGGCTGGCAGACGCGGATCGTGGCCCACACCGGCTATGGCTCCCAGGAGTTCGCCCGCGTGCTCGGTCGGGTGCTGCTGACCCGCCGGCCCGAGCATGCGGAACGCGCCGACGCGGGTGCCTCCACCGCGGAGCTCCGGTCCGCCGAGGAGGAGCGCCGCGGCTGGCGCGCCTTCGTCACCGCCCCCGCGATGAACGTGCCGGTGACGATCACCGTCGGTGCCAAGACCGTGCACACGCGCAGCGACCGCAGCGGCTACATCGACACCAAGGTGAAGGACCACGGACTGGCGCCCGGCTGGCACGAGGTGAGGGTGACGGCGCTCGACGCCGAGGATGTGGTGGCGGCCGTGATGATCGTCGGCGACGACCAGACGTTCGGGCTGATCAGCGACATCGACGACACGGTCATCTCGACCTCGCTGCCCCGCCCCATGATCGCGGCGTGGAACACCTTCGTGAAGAACGAGAACGCCCGCCACGTCGTGCCCGGGATGGCGACGATGTACCGCGAGCTGCTCGAACTTCACCCCGGCGCCCCGATGATGTACGTCTCCACCGGGGCCTGGAACACCGCTCCGACCCTGACCAGGTTCCTGCGGCGCCACGGCTACCCGCCGGGACCCCTCCTGCTCACCGACTGGGGGCCCACCAACACCGGGTGGTTCCGGTCCGGACAGGAGCACAAGCAGGCCTGTCTGCACCGCCTGGCCAACGAGTTCCCGCACATCCGCTGGGTGCTCGTCGGGGACGACGGACAGCACGACCCCAAGATCTACGGCGACTTCGCCGAACAGCGACCCGGCACGGTCGCCGCCATCGCCATCCGCGAGCTGACACCGAGCGAGCAGGTGCTGTCGCACGGCATACCCGTGTCGTTGGAGGAGTTCGCCCGGGGTCGCCACGAGCAGGCGGTGCCCGTATGCCGCGCCGGCGACGGGTACGGGCTGCTGCGCCAGCTGCAGCTCGTCCTCGGCATGGGTGGGTGACCCGGGTCCGGGCTCGGGGGCTGTCTGGCGAGGGCTGGCTAGCGAGCGGTGACGTCGAGGTGCGGCGAGTCCGCGCAGGGCGTCTTGCGGTCAGCCAGGCCGAAGGCGGTCAGGGCGGCGCCACCGACCAGCAGGGCCGCGCAGATCAGCATCGCGAGCCGGTATGCGGGTGCGAGGGCGCCGGGCGAGGCGTAGTCGGCGCCCCCCAGCCCGACCAGCGGGGGCAGCGCCGCGATGGCGAGCAGGCCCGCCGTCCGGGCCACCGCGTTGTTGACGCCACTCGCGGTGCCCGCGAGCTCGTCCGGCGCCGCGGCGAGCACGGTGCCGGTCAGGGGCGCGACCGTCATGGCGAGGCCGACCCCGACGAGGGTGATCCCGGGGAACACGTCGATGAGGTACGACGCGTCCCTGCGCGCCATGGCCAGCAACACGAATCCCCCTGCTGCGACGAGGGTTCCGGCGATCATGAACGGGCGAGGGCTGGACTTCGCCGCCAGTCTCCCGAACCGGCCGGCGAAGGCCAGCATGACGACGCTGAGGGGCAGCGTCGCGGCTCCCGCGGAGAGCGCGGACCAGCCCGCCACGGTCTGCAGGAACAGCACGAGGAACAACAACGCGGCAGCCAGGCCCGCATAGACCAGGAGGGTGACCAGGTTGATGGTGCTGAACACCCGGTTGGCGAACAAGGACGGCGGCACCATCGGGTCGTGGCTGTGCATCTCGGCCCAGACGAACGCGCCCAGGGCGAGCACCCCGAGGCAGCCGACGGCCAGGCCGGGTGCGCTGACGCCATCGGACAGTGACGTCAGTCCGTAGGTGAGGCCGGCCAGCCCGACGACCGCCAGGGTCACCCCTGCCACGTCGATGTGCTTGCTGGCCAGCGGGTTTCGTGACTCGGGCACGAACTTGAGGGCCAGCACGACGACCACGACCGCCAGCGGCACGTTGAGCCAGAAGGCCCAGGTCCAGTTGCGCTCGACGAGCCAGCCGCCGACGACCGGCCCGGACGCCGTGGCGACGCCGAGCAGGCCCGTCCACGCACCGATCGCGGCCATCCGGTCCTCCCGGTGGAAGGACGCCTGCAGGATCGCGAGGCTGCCCGGGACCAGCAGGGCGGCGCACAGGCCCTGGATCGCGCGGGCCGCGATGAGCACCTCGACCGTCGGGGACAGGGCGCAGAGCGCCGAGGCGCAGCCGAACCCGCCCACGCCCACGGCATACATCGCTCGTCGCCCGAACCGGTCCCCCAGCGAGCCGCCGAGCAGGATGAAGGCGGCCAGCGTCAGCGCGTAGGCGTTCACCACCCACTGCAGCCCCGCGAGGTCGGCATGGAGCTCACGGCCGATCGTGGGCAGCGCCACGTTGACGATGGTGCCGTCGAGCAGTGCCATGCCGCTGCCCAGGACCGTGGTGGCCAGCGCCAGCCGCCCCATGTGCGACTTGAGGCGCAGCAGCTCGTGGGGGGCGGCCGTCGTCGTCATGGCTCCATGGTCGCACCGGGGCGCAAGGGGTCCGGCCGCGTCGGGCATTCTCGGGGATCCGCTGCCGATCTCTGACAAACTTGGCGCGATGCCGGAGCTGCCCGAGGTCCAGGCGCTCGTCGACTTCCTCGCCGAGCGGATCGTCGGGCTGGCCGTGACCGGGGTCGAGCTCGGGTCTTTCTCCGTGCTGAAGACGTTCGACCCGCCGCCTCAGGCCCTGACCGGAGCGCCCGTCGACGCGGTGTCGCGACATGGCAAGTTCGTCGACATCGACTGCGACGGCATCCACCTCGTCTTCCACCTCGCCCGCGCGGGCTGGTTGCGCTGGTCCGACGCGATGCCCACCACGATGCTGCGCCCGGGCAAGTCGCCGATCGCCCTGCGCGCCAGGTTCTCCGACGCGTCCGGCTTCGACCTCACCGAGGCCGGCACCAAGAAGCGCCTCGCTGCCTACCTCGTCCGTGACCCGCGCGACGTCCCGGGGATCGCGTCCCTGGGACCCGACCCGATGGCCGACGAGTTCACCCGCGAGGCGTTCGGGACGCTGCTGTCGGGGCGACGCGCACAGATCAAGGGGCTGCTGCGCGACCAGGGCTTCATCGCCGGGATCGGCAACGCCTACTCCGACGAGATCCTGCACGTGGCCAAGATGTCGCCGTTCGCGATGGCCGCGAGCCTCGACGACGAGGCCGTGGACCGCTTGTACGCCGCGCTGCGGGAAACGCTCGCGGCGGCCGTCGCCACGGCCTCGGGCAAGCCGGCCAAGGAGCTCAAGGACGCCAAGCGCGCCGGAATGAGGGTGCACGGCCGCACCGGCGAGACCTGCCCGGTCTGCGGCGACATCGTGCGCGAGGTGTCGTTCGCCGACTCGTCGCTGCAGTACTGCGCAACCTGCCAGACCGGGGGCAAGCCGCTGGCCGACCGACGGATGTCCCGCCTCCTGAAGTAGCGAGCGCTGACGCGACCCGCGCGGGCTTTCGCCTTCGTGACCTGCTCGACGAAGGCGCTCGAGCTCGGACAAACCCTCCCCGTCACATCTGTGCGTGCCGCGCGTCTTACAGGTAGGCCCCACAGCGTGCTGCCCTGTCCACGCGTCCCCGCTTGGGGGTTCACCTTCGGGAGGCGTTTTCCGCGGGCCGCAATGGGGGAATGAGAATGATTCGACGAACAGGGGTACGACGAGCGTTGGCCACGTCGGTGGCCATGGGGGCGACCGTCGCGCTGGTGAGCGCCCTGACGGCATCACCAGCACATGCATACGCAAGCCTCGGGTGTCGATGGTCCTCGTCGACAGTGAACCTGCGAGCGCCCTCGCCGTACCTGTCATACCCGGCGTGGTCGGGTGCCGCAGCCAGCTGGAACAACGCTGCGGTGCAGGCAAAGTACGTGGTCAATGGTTCGACGACGAACCTGACTGGGTTGAACGAGAACAGAGGGAACACCGTCGCCTGGACCGGCGTCACACGTGCAGCGGGAACGGTTCAATCCGCCCCGCCGTGCACGAGCGGCCGCTGGACCTCAGGAGGTATGGAAGTGGTGCTCAACTGGTCGCTGGTTTCTGGCTACACCGCAGCCAAGCGTCAGGGCGTCGCCGCGCACGAGCTCGGCCACGCCTTTGGGCTGGCCCACAACGCCTCGAGCAGGGCAATCCTGATGTACCCCGACGACTCCCGCACCGTGACCACTCCGAGCTCCGACGACAAGGCAGGCATCAATGCGATCTACTGAGCCCCTCGTCGGCACCGCGGTCCTGGCCTCGCTGGCCCTCCTGGCAGGCTGCGCAAGCGGCAACAATCCCGCCGCGAGCGATCAGCCCCACATCCCCCGGATCGTCTCGGAGGGAAGTCGCGCCCAGGAATACACCTCGATCACCCAGTTGGCCGACAAGGCCAGCGCCATCATCCTGGGCAAGCCAGTTGGCGAGCAGTTCGTTCGTCCGATGCCCTCCAGGAGAGCGGCGCCAGGAGTGGCCGGAACCCCCTACGTGCGCATCCAGGTCATCAAGGTCCTCTCGGGGAAGGTATCCGGCAAGACCATCGACGTCGTGAGCCCCGGGACGGATGAGGTCACCGGGAAAGCGGCAACCGCCCAGGGAGGCCCCTACGTCATGTTCCTCGCGCCGGCGATGTACCAGAAGAACTCCCCCGCGGGTGGCTACGCCATCGTCGGCGGCCCAGCTGGGCTCTACGCCACCCTCGACAGCTCCTCGACCAGCTTCACCAAAGTCGATCGCGAAAGCCCTTCCCTACCGAAGCAGCTGAGCACCACGCGAGACATTCCGATCATCACGAAGAGTGAAGGGCAACTGCTCGCCGAGGGCCCGTAGGCCCAGAGCTTGGCCGCAAACTGCGGTGCGGCCCCGCGGACCGAGGCCCGCCTCCTGAAGAACCGCTGCCCACCGGATTTCCGCGTGCTCGGGTGAGGGGTGTTTCATGGTGGGCATGACCATCCCCCAGGTGCCCGTCACGGACGTCCACGACCATGCGGTCCTCCTCGACGTGCGGGAGCAGGACGAATGGGACGCCGGGCACGCGCCGGGTGCCGTCCACATCCCGCTGGGCGAGCTGCCGAGCCGCCTCGATGAGCTGCCCGACACCGACGCGGGCACGCTCGCGGTGACCTGCCGCGGAGGCGGACGTTCCTCGCGGGCGGTCGCGTGGCTGTCCCAGCAGGGGTTCGACGTGGCCAACCTCGACGGCGGCATGAAGGCGTGGCAGGGCGCGGGCAAGCAGCTCGTCGCCGACTCGGGCTCGGCCACGGTCAAGTAGGCCGCGGCCATGGCGTGGTTCGGTCGGGGCCGCGGCGACTCGGACACCGAGGCGCCCGAGCCAAAGGAGCGCACCCTCCCGGACGCCGGCGACACGCTCGACCCGGGTGCCTCACTGCGTCCGATCGTCGAACCGCTCGGAGATGCTGAGCGCGACCGGATCGCCGCCGCCCTCGCCTCCTTGACCGCCGACGGGGTCGACGTCGACGACCTCGACTCCCTCAGTGCCGGCCTGGACCGGGAGTATGCCGCGTGGTCGGCCGCGCCCGAGGACGGCCGCCCCGACCACGCCGCCATCGTCGAGCGGTACGCCGTGGGCATCGGCGAGCACCTCGACCGCCACACCGACCTCGACTGGCAGGTTGTCACCGATGTCTTCGGCACTGACCTGGCGCTGACCGAGGGCTTCAAGGGGTCGTTCGTCGTCGTCCCGCACAACCTCGTGGCGGGCCGCTGGATGCGGGGCGAGACGGGCTGGATCCCCGCCGTCGTCGGTCACATCGTCCGCCGCCGCACCCGCCACTGAGCGGTCAGCCGACTGGCTCTGCCTGCCTGGTCGACCGCTGCCAGATCGCCCTGCCGGCCACCGCGCCGAGGATGCCCAGGCACGCCGAGACCAGCGGCACGAGGATGAGCAGGACCATCGACGCGCCGAGGTTGTCGCTCACGGCGTAGGTCGCGAGGTCCCGGGCGCCACTGCTCCGGAAGTCGCGGAGCTGGCCGGGGTCGTACGGCTGGCCGCCGGTCGCGACCGTCTCCCCGACCCACACGACGAAGAGCACGATCCCGGCCGCGAGGCTGGTGAGCACCGCACCGGCTGGCGCCGTGGCCCGCGAGGGCGCGCGGCGACCGCTGAGGAAGCCGGCGACCAGCGGGGTGAGGGCGATCCCGGCAGCACCGAGCAGCCCGGCGTGGACCGCGGTGGGGAGCACAGTGGCGGTCTCCACCAGCACCCAGCAGCCGACGATGACGGCGGTGCAGAGCAGGGCGACTCGTGCGGCGGCACCGTCGGGCGCGGCGTTGGTCGCCAGCCTGGCGACGACCAGGTAGACCACGAGGACTCCCAGGAACGCCAGCACCGCCAGCCCCGTCCCGACCCCGGTGAGGAGTCCGGGATACCGGAGGAACGCGATCGCGACCAGGGCTCCAGCACCACCGACCCCCAGTGCGAGGAGCCTGAGCAGGTGCCGACCCGGGTCGCGGACGGCGGCCGGTGTCATCAGCACCGCGACCAGGCAGCCCAGTGTGAACCGCCACCGGGCGCGGCGCCCCCGGACGTTCGCCAGCTCTCCCCACATCGCATCGCCCCACTCGCGCCTGCCCGGTGCGACCAGGCGTCGCAGGATGCCGAGCACCCGCGCGGCACCGTCGGGGCGCATCACGCACCTCCGGCGGCGCGGGCGGTCGGTCGAGGCCGGACAGCGCTTGCCGACCTCGCGGCACTGAGCGCGACGGTGGCCAACCGGGCTGCCTCCTGCTGTCCGGGGGTCGTGAGTCGGTAGAGGTGCCGCGGCGGGCGACCCTCGGTCGGGGTGTCCCAGGAGGACTCCAGGAGCCCGCGGTCGGCCAGCCGGGCGAGGATGGGGTAGAGCGAGCCCGAGGACACGCCGACCTCCGTCATCAGGTCGTAGCCGTGACGCCACTGGGAGGGCTCGGCGGCAAAGGCGCCCAGCAGGCGACAGGCCTGCGGTGACAAGGGCCGGTTTCTCCGCATCGCTTAAATCTACCTATGTCGAGCCAGCCCGACCATGACTCGAACGAACTATCCGGCCTATCCCGGCCGCGACACGATCGCGCCGTATGCGGAAATCTCAGGTAAACGCTAGAAACAGCCATACGCTGCGATCGTGGATCCGATACGCAACCCCTACGCCCCCGGCGCCGGCCAGCGGCCTCCCGAGCTCGCCGGTCGCGACGAGCAGCTGCAGGCCTTCGACGTCGTGCTCGAGCGCATCGCCCGCGGCCGACCCGAGCGGTCCATCGTGCTCACGGGCTTGCGCGGGGTCGGCAAGACGGTGCTCCTCAACGCCCTGCGGTCCGCCGGCGTCCGCGCGAGCTGGGGCACCGGCAAGCTCGAGGCCCGCCCCGACCAGGGCCTGCGCCGACCGTTGTCCGCGGCGCTGCACGTGGCGGTCCGCGAGCTCGGACACCCCGCGGGCGACCAGGTGGACCACGTCCTCGGGGTCATCAAGGCTTTCGCCCAGCGCGATGCCGCCCCTGGCGCGAAGCTCCGCGAGAAGTGGAACCCCGGCATCGACGCGCCCGCCACGACCGGCCGCGCGGACTCCGGCGACATCGAGATCGACCTCGTCGAGCTCCTGACGGATGTGGGCGGCCTGGCGGCAGACGTGGGCCGGGGCGTCGCCATCTTCATCGACGAGATGCAGGACCTGTCGGCCGATGACGTCTCCGCGATCTGCGCCGCGTGTCACGAGATCTCGCAGTCGGGCCTGCCGGTCATCGTCGTGGGGGCGGGGCTGCCGCACCTCCCGGCTGTCCTCTCCGCGTCGAAGTCATACTCCGAGCGACTCTTCCGCTACCAACGCATCGACCGGCTCGACCGCGCCGCGGCCGACCGGGCACTCGTTGCCCCGGCAGCCGACGAGGAGGCGGAGTTCACCCCGGAGGCTCTGGACGCGATGTATGCCGCGACCGCCGGCTACCCGTACTTCGTCCAGGCCTACGGCAAGGTCGCGTGGGACGTCGCCCCGCGCTCGCCGATCACGGCCGAGGACATCACCGTCGCCGCGCCGGAGGCCGAGGCCGAGCTGGCCGTAGGCTTCTTCGGGTCCCGGTTCGAACGGGCCACGCCGGCCGAACGCGAGTACCTGCGAGCCATGGCGGACGCGGCGATGTCGCTGGCCGAGGCCGGCGAGGAGGTCGACGAGACCGAGTCGGTGCCGACGTCGGCGGTCGCTGCTGTGCTCGACCGAAAGCCCCAGTCCCTTTCCCCCGCGCGGGATGCCCTGCTCAAGAAGGGCCTGATCTACTCCGGGGAGCGTGGCCGGATCGCGTTCACGGTGCCCCACTTCGGGCGCTATCTACGCTCCGCCCCCTGAGCACCAGCCGCGTTCCCCGCGCGCAAGCCCGCAGGGAGCTAGGTTCGAGCCCTGAGCCACCCACCCTGAGGAGCCCCTGTGTTCGTTCAGCTCGTCGCCGCAGCGCCGCAGGGGGTCGTCGACGACCTCTTCCACCTGGACATCCCCCCGGCCGAGAAGATCATCCGGACCATCGCGGTCTACCTCGGCATCCTGCTGATCATCAGGATCGCGGGCAAACGCCTGATGGCACAGATGAACTCGCAGGACCTCGTCGTCGTGCTCCTGCTGTCCAACGTCGTCCAGAACGCCATCATCGGCAACGACAACTCCCTGGTGGGCGGTCTGCTGGGTGCGGCTGTCCTCGTCCTCGTCAACGCGGGCCTCGACCGCTGGTCACTGCACAGCCCCCGGGTCGCCGAGCTGCTCGACGGACGGCCCACCGAGGTGGTCAAGGACGGCGTGCTCGACCACCGTGCCCTGGCCCACGTGGGCATGAGCCCAGAGGAGCTCAACAACGCGATCCAGAAACAGGGTGCGGACTCCCTGAGCGAGGTGCAGCGGGTGGCTCTCGAACCGGGTGGTTCGATCACGGTGGAGCTGCGCCCCGAGTCGCGCGCCGCCACGATCGGTGACCTGCGCCGTGCCGTCGACGCCCTCATGGCGCGGCTCGAGGAGCACGGCCAGGCCGGGGCCGGCTCCTGACGGTCCCAGCCTGACCTCAGGGCAACCCGACGTCACCGGTGGCTGGCCTCCAGCTCGAGGAGGTAGCGCTTGGCCGCCAGGCCACCGGCATACCCGGTCAGCGCACCGCTCGAGGCCACGACGCGGTGGCACGGGAGCACCACGCACAGCGGGTTGGCACCAAGTGCGGCGCCGACCGCGCGAGCGGCCTTGGGCCGGGCCATGCTGGCGGCCAGCTCGCCATAGGTGGCCCGGTCGCCGTAGTGGACCGTCGCCGCGAGGCGGGGCAGTACGGTCCGCTGGAAGTCGGACGCGAGGGCCAGGTCGGTGCGCAGCGTGAACTCCCGCGTCCGTCCCGCGAGGAAGTCGTCGAGCTGGGTGCGCGCGTCGTCCAGCTCGCGGGGCTGGCGCAGCACTCGAGGTGAGACCCGCTCGCTGAGCCGGGCGAGGACGTGGTCCTCGTCCTCGCTCGTGGCCACGAACGCCGAGGCGACCAGGGCGCCAGAGTCGTTGCGGGCCAACAGCATCCGGCCGATGGCGGTGTCCTCGACGACGTAGGAGACATCGCTCGGCGCAAGCACCGGCGGGTGCAGGGCGCCCTCGGTCGGCCGAAAGGCCGAGAGGCGGGCAGTGGGTTCGGTCATGGCACGTCCTTACGCAGGGTCGCGAGCGCGTCGCTCACGAGGCGCCGGCTCATGGCGGGCGAGGTGCCCAGCACGCCGGCGATGGTGGGGTGGTCGAGGTCGGCGACGTACTTGAGGACGACGGCCTCACGCTGCCGCGGTGGCAGCGCCGCCACGACGGCCCACAGGGGTCCGTCGGGCAGGTCGGCGTCCGCAGGCGCGGCCTGGGGGTGCGTCGAGAGGGAGGCGGGGTCGTCGTGGGGCACGGCGCGGCGAGCCCGTCCCCGGTGCACGTCCATGGCACACCGGTGCGTGATGGTCAGCAGCCAGCCGCGCAGGTTCTGTGCCGAGCGCAGCGAGGGGTACGCCGCAAGGGCCTGGGTCCACGCCTGCTGGGCGACATCGTCACCGTCGACGGGACCGGCGAGGGCATGGGCCAGGCGTGCGACGTCGCGCCAGTGCGCGTCGACGAGGGTCTGGAAGGCGGGCAGCTTCACACCCATGGAACGCCGCACCTCCCCGTCGTGTGAGTCCTGTTTCGCGCCATGCCGGGCCCGCTGGCGTATGCCGGGTGGCCCGCAGCCATCGTGCCGCATCGGCGCGCCGTCCTCGGGTGGCGCTGGGGGCCTGTGCGGTTGAGTGGCGCGGCGCCCTGGGTGGCGCTGGGTGGGAGCGGACGTCGTGTGGAAGCATGGTCGGGTGCTCGACGACGTCGTCCCCGCGCCCTCCCACGGCGCAGTGGGCCACATCCCGCTGGTGATCGCCCATCGTGGCTCCAGCATCGCTGAACCGGAGCACACCCTTCGGGCCTACGTGCGGGCCATCGAGGAGGGTGCGGATGCCCTGGAGTGCGATGTGCGGCTCACCGCTGACTCCCACCTCGTCTGCGTCCACGACCGCCGCGTCAACCGCACCTCCAACGGACGCGGCATCGTCTCGACCCTCGAGCTCGCGGAGCTCGAGGGCCTCGACTGGGGTTCGTGGAAGAAGGACCACCCCGGCGACGTCGAGGTCCCCGACCGCGACCGCAACCGGTTGCTCACTCTCCGCACGCTGCTGGCGACCGTCCTGGAGTCCGAGCGCCCGATCGGGCTGGCCATCGAGACCAAGCACCCGACCCGGTACGCCGGCCTGGTGGAGCGCCAGCTGGCCCGGGTGCTCGCCGAGTTCGACCTCGACGGCCCGCGACGTCCCGGCCAGCACTGGGTGCGCGTGATGTCGTTCTCCCAGCTCGCGGTCCAGCGGATGCGCCAGCTCTGCCCCGACGTCCCGGCGGTCTACCTCATCGAGGACTCGGTGCCGTTCCGGTTCCGCGACGGGTCCCTGCCCAAGGGTGTCCACACGGTCGGGATCGACATCGAGATCCTGCGCCGCTACCCCCAGACGGTGGCTCGACAGCACCGCCACGGGCACGAGGTCTATGCCTGGACGGTCGACGAGACGGCCGATATCGCCCTCTGTCTGGAGCTGGGGGTCGACGCGATCATCAGCAACCGTCCGCGCGCGGTCCTCGACGCTGTGCAGGTCAGTGGGTAGTCTCCGAGCGAACTCGCAACGATCGGACATGGGCAAGGGCATGGCAGCAGCACCGATGGGGGAACGCCCCCACCGCTCAGAGCCGTCGTCGGCGGGACGGAGCCGCGACGCGTCCCGGACCGTCCGCGTCCCGTGGCGGGCCACCTCGGTGGCCCAGATCCGCAAGGCCCTCGTGGACGACCTCGAGGCGCGCGACGTCTCCGCCGCGGTCGTCGACGAGGCCGAGATCGTGGTGTCCGAGCTGGTCTCCAACGCCATCCGGCACGCCCGTCCCCTGGCCGACGGCAACCTGCGGGTGCACTGGAAGGTCAAGGGTGGCGTCGTCGAGGTCGAGGTCACCGACGGCGGCAGCGAAAGCACCCCCCGTCCGGCCCCCCGCACCATCTGGGCGCCCTCGGGCCGCGGGCTGCGCATCGTGCGCAGCCTCGCCCACGAGTGGGGGGTGACCGAGGACCGCAACGGGTCGACGGTGTGGGCCTCGCTCGGCGGCCCCTCGCGGCGTCGCAGCCACTGAGCCGCACGGGGACCGTCACCACTAGGGTTTGCGCCATGGGCAAGGCATCACGGCGTCGCAAGGGCGCAGACCACGGCTCCGTCTCCCCGCGCGTCGACCCGGCGCCGTTCGTCGCGCGGCCGTTCCAGGGTCTGCCCGGCGAGACCGACTGGGTCGCCCTGCGCGAGATCCTCCCGGCAGCCACGGCGACCGTCACGTTCGCCAAGGGTCAGGCCCCGCAGGGAGCACCCAGCGAGGTGACCATCGCGACGGTCCTGCCGCTCGCGTGGCCGGGGCTGCACCGAGCCGATGGTGCGGTCTTCGTCGGCACCCAGTCGGGATCCATCTCCGGCGACGCGTCCCGCGACCTGGCAACCTCGCTGCTGGCGGCCGCCAGCGCCGAGCAGGGAATGCCCATCACCAGCACCCCCGCCGCGACGGCGGACACCCCCCGGCTCCAGGACCTGCTCGACACCTCTGCGCCGTTCGAGGTGACGGTCCACGAGGGCTTCGACTTCTGGGTCGGTGACAGCGAGCTCGACGACGAGGCCAAGGCCTCGCTCGACCGCGCCAACGAGTCCGTCATCCCGACCGTCAAGATGAGCGCAGCGGCATCGGCCTACTGGTGCCGGATCGGCGAGCGGACCCACATCCGCCTCGTGCTCCCCGAGGACGAGGACGTCGCCACCGACGCGCTCGCCCGCCTGCACGCGGCGGGCGAGAGCGGGCTCGGTGAGCCGACCCGCCTGCTGGGCGCCTTCCGCGCCGGGGGCCTGCTCGTGCCCGTCTGGGACCTGGAGTCCGACAAGGCAGCGGACGACTACGAGGCGCCGCTGGCCGAGTTCATGACCAGGTATGCCGCGGCCGCGGCGGACGACTCGCCCCTCACCGCGCAGGAGCGTCGGGCCCGGTCCGGGCTGCTCAGCCGCCAGGTGACGCTGCGCTGACGTGGCTCGCTGACATGACCCGCTGACATGACCTCGCTGACATGACGGAGCCCCTGCCCCCGACCGTGGCCGCGGTGATCCCCGCCAAGGACGAGGCGGACCGGATCGCCGCGACGGTCGGTGCCGTGCGCGGCATACCGGGGGTGGACCTGGTGGTGGTCGTCGACGACGGCAGCACGGACGGCACGGCCGAGATCGCACGGGCGGCCGGCGCCGAGGTGGTGCGCCACGCCCGCAACCGGGGCAAGGCGGCGGCGATGACCACGGGTGCCGGGTACGTCGCACGGCACGAGGGGGTCGAGGGACGTGTGGGGAGCTCGCCGGGCCGACGACCGCTGCTCTTCGTCGACGCCGATCTGGAGGACAGCGCCGCCAACGTCGCAGTGCTGGTGCCGGCCGTCCTCGAGGGTCGCGCGGACATGACGATCGCGACGCTCCCGCCGCAGAAGACGGCGGGGGGCGGCCACGGCTTCGTGGTGCGGCTCGCCCGCAGGGGGATCGAGGACCTCACCGGTTTCATCCCCCAGCAGCCGCTGTCCGGGATGCGGTGCGTCTCGCGCCAGGCGTTCGAGGCCGCCAGCCCGCTCGCGCGCGGCTGGGGCGTGGAGGTCGGCCTGACCATCGACGTCCTGCTGGCCGGCCTGCGCGTCGAGGAGGTGCCGTGCGAGCTGCACCACCGGGTCAGCGGGGCGGACTGGCGCGGCCAGGTGCACCGGGCCAGGCAGTACCGCGACGTGGCTCTCGCCCTGGCGCGCCGCCGGGTGCGGCGCGGGCTGCGCTGACGGCGCGATGATGACCACCACGCCACGATGACGCCACGATGACGCCACGATGACGCCACGATGATGACCCCATGATGATGACGGCGGGTGGGGCCTCGACGTCCCGGTGGGGCCGGGTCGCGACACCCGCGCTGACCCTGTCGTTCGCGCTGCTGCTGCTGGTCGGGCTGGCTGGACCCAGCGCCGCGAAACCCCCGCTGGGCCCGCGCGGCTTGGCCCCGGGAGACCTCCCGTGGTCACCTGGCCCGGCCCTCGTGACCGGTCTGCTGTGGGCGGCCTACGCGATCGGCGCCCTGGGGGTGGGCGCGCGGCTGCGCGGCGAGCCCTCCGTCGTGTCGGGGGCCGGAATGCTCGGCGCGGTGGCCGCCCGGGCGCGGCGCAGGCTGGTGCCCGGCGCCAACTCACCCTTCGCAGGAGGAGGCGGCGCTGAGTCCCCTTTTGCCTGGAGACGTGGCGGGGCGACGGCGGGCGGGTGGGGGCGGCCGCTCGGACTGGGTCTGTTGGCCCTGCTGACTGCTCCCTTCGGGTCCGCCGACCACACCAACTACGCGGCCTACGGACGGATCGCCGCTCTCGGGGGCGACCCCTACCTCACCCCGCCGAACGCGTGGTCGGCCCTCGACCCGGTGACCTCGGCGGTCGAACCGCCGTGGACCGGCACGGTGAGCATCTACGGTCCGGTGGCCACCCTGCTGCAGGGGCTCACCTCGCACGTGGCAGGGGCCAACCTGCGCGAGACCGTCTGGTGCTGGCAGGTCCTGGTCGTGCTGGCCTGGCTGGCAGTGCGGTTCCTGCTGCTGCGCGCGGGCGCGACCCCGCGACGCGTCGACACGCTGTGGACGCTCAACCCGGTCGTCTTCGGGATCGGGGTGCTCGGTGCGCACGTCGACCTCGTCGCCGCGGCGCTGGCCATGGCGGCGCTGGTGCTGGCGGTGCGTCGGCCTGTGGCGGCCGGGGCGTTCGCCGGCCTCGCCGTGTCCTGCAAGATCACCTACGGAGTGGTGGCGCTCGCGGTGCTGCTCGGCTGGTGGGTCCACGAGCGGGCGGGGTTCGTCACCCGGGCCATTGCGTTCGCGTCGGCTGCCCTCGTCCTCGTCATCCCCCTGCACCTGTGGGCCGGCCCGCACGTCTTCGACCAGCTGAACCGCGCCCGCCGGTCGATCTCCCTCGCGACGCCGTGGCGCCTGCTCTACGAAGCCCTGAGCGGCCCGCTCGCGTCCGGCACGGCGCGCACCGTGGTCACGGTGCTGGCCGTCGTGGCGGTCGTGGGCTTCGTCGTCGTCTTCGCCCGGCTGACCCGACACCTCGCGCCGGCCACGTCGACCGGGGTGGCGGTGAGGTGGGCGCTGGTGCTGAGCACGGCCTACACGGTCGCGGCGCCCTACTCGCTGCCCTGGTACGACCTGCTCACGTGGGCGACCCTGCCCGTGTTGGCGGCCAGCGTCCTGGACGGGATCCTGCTGGTGCGCCTGGTCGCGATGGCGTTCGCCTACGTGCCCGGACGCGTCGTGGGCATGACGCCGACCGTCGAGCGCGCCACGCTCTGGGTGCGTCGCACCCCCGTGCCGTATGCCGTGCTGCTGGTCTGGGCCTGGCTCACCCTCGCCGCGAGGCGCGTGTGGTCGCCGACTCCCGAGCCTCGTCCTCCAGCGCCCTGACGCTGACGGCGATGATCAGCGGGATCGCGATGATCGCGCCGTTGGCCGGGATCGCCACCCCGGAGTCGTTGATCGCGAAGCCGATGGTCAGCGTGATGAGCAGGGCGATCAGACCGGGGCGCAGCGTCGGGCACGCTTCGTACGAGCGTTGCAGGGACCGCGACCCCCACGACGTCGGCCGGGCCAGGATGACGATGACGAACACCAGCGCGATGGGGACCAGCAGCGCCAGGGGGTAGTTGCCGAAGAGGACGTCGAGGTTCTGCTGGAGCTTGCGCACGATGATGTCGCCCGCCCCGCCGGTGAAGATCGACCGGAAGAAGCGCCCCAGGTGGGACTGGTTCTCGGGTCCTCGCAGGGAGTCGAGGAAGCCGACCAGCAGGAACAGGGCGACCGTCCCGGCCGCCACGAGGGCGCCACGGCGCCACGTCATCTTGATCCCCAGGATCGCGAGCACGAGGTAGACCAGGCCGGGCAGCAGGGCCGGTGGGCCGCCACCGTCAGCGCCCCACCCGGGGTAGCCGTCGACGACGACGGCCACCAGCCCGATGGCCAGGGCCGCAGCGGCCCCTGCGCGGGGGTTGCCCTGGCGGACGTAGTGGTTGGACACCGCGATGCACAGGAGCAGGGCGGCCGTGGCGAACAGCGCGAACGTCACGTTGCCCATGCCGTAGAAGCGGCCGCCGACGACGGGTTGCAGTCCCATCAGCGAGGAGATCTGCAGGTGTGAGCCGAGCATCACGTCGCCGCCCAGGACCACCATGGTGGCGAGCGCGACCACGACCATGGGTCCGGTGAGGCGGCGGGCCCACGGTCCGAGCAGCGCGATCGCGGAGATGACGGCGACGAACAGCCCCACGCTGAGGACGGCCGCCAGCATCGGGATGGGGAAGCGCCACCACGGGATCAGGTTGGCCAGGAACGTGGAGGCCGGGATGGCCGCGGCGACCACGGCCACCCGACGGGTGATGCTCAGCAGCCGCAGCCGCTGCTCGATCGAACCGAAGTCACGACGCCAGACGATGGCCGCCAAGAGGTAGATCGCGATCTGCGCCAGCACGACGGCGTTGAAGAACGGCGGCACGAGCGGGTGGACCTCGTGGCTGGCCTGGTCGAAGTCCAGGAGGTGCATGAGCCGGTCCTGGGCCGCCGCCTCCGAGTTGGCTCCCGCCGTCCCCCTGCGCAGGGGGAACCCGCCGAGGGTGCTGGGGATCGGCACGCCGGCAGCGTTCAGGGCGGTGACGGTCAGGTCTGGTGACTGGACCAGCCCGTCCTGACGGGTGGAGGGCGAGTAGAGGGTGCCGGACCCGAACCGCGGTCCCTTGGCTGCCACCAGTCGCAGGCGTTCGCTCGCTCCCGCGTCGGACAGGCTCGCGACGACGAGGTCGGAGCCACTCGGTGCGGCGGCCAGGACCGCGCCGATCCGCCGGTCGATGGCAATGGCCTGCGCCTGGCGGGTGCCGGGCTGGGTGGGCACCTCACCGGTGGGCAGGTCCCTGGGGTCGCGCAGCGAGCCCACGTCGACGAGGGTGACCCGGCACCGCGAGAGCAGTCCGGTGAGCTGCTGGGGGTCGAACGCGGCATACCTGGGCACGGCCCCGGACAGGTAGGCGGCGCCCACCCCGGCCCCCGGCCCCACGGCCTGCACGCACTGCCGGTTGGAGGCGAGCTGTTCGCCGAGGGTGCCGAGGGTGGAGTCGAACTTGAGATCCCTGGCGGCCTTGACGTACGTGTTCCAGCCGGGCACGACGCCGCTGCTCACCTCGGGGATGGGCGGACAGGGGTCGGTGTTCGCGCGGCTGCCGTCCTGGGCCTTGCCGGGCGCGGCCGCGCGGTTGCCGGCGGACAGGCTGAGCCACCCGTCCACGGGGCAGGTGTTGGGGAAGACCGACCGCACCGACAGGGCCGCCGTCGACCCGTCGCGCAGGAACGACCAGAGCGCCGGGGTGTCCTTCGGGCTCACGTCGCTCCAGGTGAGGCCACCCGTGCCGATGAGGATGATCGGGTTGCTCCCCCCGGTGCTCGCGCCGATGGTCCCGCCGGTGGTGCCGGTCGTCTCGCCGGCGGCAACGGCCGTCGCGCCGGGCAGCAGCACGGAGAGCAGGGTCACGAGGAGGGACGAGAACAGGCCGGCGAGGCAGAGTCGGGCGCGGCGGGTCACCCGTACAGGCTACGGGTCACGCCGCACGACAGAATGGGGGCGTGACCACCGCGACCCCGACCGCAGCCACGACCCGAGGTCGCGGCCACCGGTTCCAGACGCTGGGTCGCTGGCTGGCCTCGTGGGTGGCGGGCTGGTCGCCGACGAGGCGCTGGGCCCTGGCCGTCGTGGTCATCCTCGCCGGCGCGTCCATCCCGGTGCTGCGCTACCTCGTCTTCTGGCCGCTGGACCAGTGGCAGGTGGACGTCGAGGTCTACCGCGAGGCGGGCGTCTCGATCCTCACCGGGCGACCGATCTACTCGGCGATGACCGAGTCCCCCCAGCTGCTGCCCTTCACGTATCCGCCGTTCGCGGCGGTGATCGCGATTCCGTTGGCCTTGCTGCCCTTCGGTGCCATCGGCTGGCTGTGGACGGGGGCCCAGATCGCGGCCACAGCCGCGATCGTCTGGTATGCCGGGTGGCGCCTCATCCACCGCACCGGCCCCTTGGCACCCGTCACGATGGCCCTGCTGACCGTGCCGATGCTGTGGCTGCACCCGGTGTCGGACGGGATCCGCTTCGGGCAGGTGAACGCCTTCATGGTGCTGGCCTGCCTCATGGACCTGCGCACACCGCGGCCCGGGCTGCTGCGCCGCGTCCCGCCGGGGGTGCTGGTCGGCCTGGCGATGTCGATCAAGCTGACGCCGGGTGTCTTCGTCGTCCACTACCTCGTGAACCGGCGGTGGAAGGAGGCGATCACCGCCGTGGCTACCGCCGCGGTGGTGACCATCGGGTCGTGGGTGCTGCTGCCCGAGGCCTCGTTCGCGTTCTGGGGAGGCGCTCTCCAGGACCCCGCTCGCCTCGGCCCCAACGCCGGCACGTCCAACCAGAGCATCCGAGGGTTCCTGCTGCGGCTGGGGCCGAGCGGCCTGCCGGGCGACGTGCTGTGGCTGGTCCTCGTGGCCGTGGTGGGGTTCATCGGTTTCCAGCTCGCGCGGCGCGCCTACCTCACGGGCGACTCGATCAGCGAGGTCGCGGCCGTCGGGCTGATGGCCGTGCTGCTGTCCCCGGTGGCCTGGATCCACCACCTGCACTGGATGGTCGTCGTCATCTTCGCGGTGCTGGGCGCGGACCCGCTGCGCGACCGGCGCCGCCTGGTGGCCGCCGGGGTGGTGACCGGCTTCTTCCTGTGCCGGCTGCCGTGGTGGGGCATCACCTGGCTGGACCACCCCGACCGGCCGCGCTGGTTCGGCCGGGTCCTGCAGAATGCCGACACCTTCGGGTCACTGCTCGCGCTCGCCCTGCTGTGGTGGGCCCTGCACCGCACGCCCGGCACCCGGCATACCGAGGAGACAGCTGCGGTCGACGTCGTCGCCTGACGCGCGTCCATGCCCCACGGCTTGCGTCCTTGGCGCGCGGCTCGCGTCGAAGGCTTCGTCCGTGGCGCACGGCGCGCGGGTGCCGGTAGCCTCCGAGCATTGGACCGCCGCCCGGGCGCAGCGCCGGACCGGTGACCGGGGACGGAGTGACGCGTGGCCAAGCCGACCATCCTGGCCGTCGACGACGACCCCGTCGTGTCAGATCCGGATGACGCCGAAGATCTGGAGCACCGTCAGGGCCGCCAGCAGGAGGCAGACGCCACCGCCGACCCGCCTGATCGTGGCCAGCTTCACCTTGGCGAGCAGGGCCCGCCCGAGGACGGCGGCCAGGCCGGACACCGCCGCGAGGGCGAGGAACGCCCCGATGAAGACCGACACGGGTTGCTTGAACTGCAACACCATCGAGGCGGTCAGCAGCTGCGACAGGTCGCCCCACTCGGCAAGGAAGAGCACCCCGAAGGACACCCCGATCGCCTTGAGGCCGACCGCGGTCGCGGCGCCCTTGTGGGCGAACTCCTCCTCGGTCTCGGCTTCCTCCTCGTCGGCCTTGTCCGCTCCCCGGAGCAGGATGACGCCGCCGGCCAGGAACATCGCTGCGGCGAAGATCTCCACCGGTCGCTTGGGCAGCTGCGCCAGCAGCCCGCCGACGGTGACCGCGACCGCCGTCTGGACGAGGAACGCCAGGGACACCCCGATCCAGACGTACAGCGGCCGGAACCGGGTCGCGAGCACGAGCGTCGCGATGAAGGTCTTGTCAGGCAGCTCGACCAGGAAGATCGAGCCGAACACGATGGCCACGGTGGCGAGGTCGAAATCCATATCGCGTCGACTGTATCCGCGACCCCCCAATACGCTGACGGGGTGTCCGATCCCCAGACCCTCGCCACCGCAGCCCTCGCGGCCGCCGTCGTGGCAGTGGTCCTCGCCCTGGTGGCCGTGGTGGTCGCCGTGGTGCGCGTGGGCAGGGTCCGGGCGCAGCTGCGCGCGCTCGAGGGCCAGCGTCCCGTGGGTAGCGGTGACCTCGCGGCCCTGCGGGCCGACCTCGCGCAGGCGCTACGGCACGTGGCGGTGGTCCGCTACGACGCCTTTGGCGACATGGGGGGCCGGCTCTCGTTCAGCGCCGCCATCATCGACGACCGGGGGGACGGGCTGGTGTTCTCCTCGATCCACGCTCGCGGCGAGTCGCGCACGTACGCCAAGGGCATCGTCGGCGGTGGCTCGGACGCGACCCTGACCCCTGAGGAGCAGCAGGCCCTCGCGGCCGCCCGCACCGGATCCCAAGGAGCATGACCATCGTGACCACCCCTGCGACCACCCCATCGCCCGCCCCTGCATCCCCCCGGGTGACCAGGCACGGCTACTTCGGGCCGGCTGGCACCTTCACGCAGATGGCGCTGAATGCCTGGGGGCCGGCGGCCGGCCAGGAACACGTCGCCCTCCCCTCGGTCGAGGCCGCCCTGGGCGCGCTGCGCGCCGGTGACATCGACGCGGCCATGGTGCCGATCGAGAACTCCGTCGAGGGGGGCGTCAGCGCCACCCTCGACGCGTTGGCCAGCGGTGACCCGCTCGTGGTGGTGGGCGAGGTCCTCGTCCCCATCACGTTCGTGCTCGCCGCCCCCGCGGGTATGACGCTCGACCAGGTCCGCGCCGTCGGCACCCACAGCCACGCGTGGGCCCAGGTCCGCGGCTGGATGGGTGCCACCCTGCCCGACGCGGTCTACGTCCCGACGTTGTCGACAGCGGCCGCCGCGGCCGGCCTGGTGGGCGGCGACGCTGAGCAGGCGGCATACCAGGCGGCGGTCTGTGCGCCGATCGCCGCGGCCAACCACGACCTCCAGGTGCTGGCGCAGGACATCGGTGACAACGCCTCAGCCGTGACCCGGTTCGTGTCGGTCGCCCGACCGGGTCAGCTCCCCGAGCGCACCGGTGCCGACAAGACCACGCTCGTGCTGTTCCAGCGCGACGACCACGCCGGTGGGCTGCTCGAGCTGTTGGAGCAGTTCGCGGTGCGCGGCATCAACATGTCGCGGCTGGAGTCCCGGCCGACCAAGTCGTCGATGGGCGACTACTGCTTCTCCATCGACATCGAGGGCCATGTGCTCGACGAGCGGGTCGGGGAGGCGCTGCTCGGCCTCAAGCGGGTCTGCGCCGACGTGCGGTTCCTCGGCAGCTACCCGGCCGCGCACGGCACTGCCGTCCGGGTGACGCCCCACACGAGCGACGCCGCGTTCGGGGAGGCCCGCGCCTGGCTGCGGTCCCTGCGCGGCGCCTGACCCCGCTGCGCCTGACAGCGGTTACTTCTTCTCGCGCCAGACGCGCTCGAAGGGCAGCCGCCAGGCATGGGGGGCGATCAGCTGGTGGATCGCGTTGGGACCCCAGCTGCCGACCGGATAGGGCTTGGCCTCGGGCGGGTCGTCCAGCAGGGGCTGCGACCGCTCCCACAGCGACTCGATGCCCTCGGCCGTCGTGAAGAGCGTGTGGTCGCCGCGCATGGCGTCGAGGATGAGCCGCTCGTAGGCCTCGAGGACGTCGCCGGCTCGTTCCGTCTCGCGGGTCGAGAACTGCATCGACAGCTTCTCCAGCCGCATGCCGGGCCCCGGGCGCTTGCCGTAGAACGACAGCGACACCTTGGACTCGTCGGCCAGGTCGAAGGTCAGGTGGTCCGGACCGGCCGAACCCACCCCCGAGTTGGACGGGAACATCGACCGCGGCGCCTCCTTGAAGGCGATCGAGATGATGCGCGCGCCCTCGGCCATCTTCTTGCCGGTGCGCAGGTAGAACGGCACACCGGCCCACCGCCAGTTGTCGATCCCGGCCTTGAGCGCGATGAACGTCTCGGTGTCGGAGTCGGAGGCGACGCCGTTGAGCCCGGTGTACCCCGCGAACTGGCCTCGCACGACGTTCGAGGGGTCGATGGGCAGCAGTGACCGGAAGACCTTGTTCTTCTCCTCCGAGATGGCTCGCGGCTCCAGGGCGGTCGGCGGTTCCATGGCGACGAACGCCAGCACCTGGAACAGATGGGTGACGACCATGTCCTTGTAGGCGCCGGTGGCTTCGTAGAAGTTGGCTCGCTCGTCCAGCCCCAGGGTCTCGGGGATGTCGATCTGGATGTGGTCGATGAAGTTGCGGTTCCAGATCGGCTCGAACAGCCCGTTCGCGAACCGGAAGGCGAGGATGTTCTGTGCCGCCTCCTTTCCGAGGAAGTGGTCGATCCGGAAGATCTGGCTCTCGTCGAACGTCTCGTGCACGGTGTTGTTGAGGGCGATCGCGCTCGCGAGGTCGGTGCCGAAGGGCTTCTCCATCACCACGCGTGAGCGGGCCACGAGGTCGGCGTCCCGCAGCATCTGGATCACCGCGACGGCAGCCTTGGGTGGCACCGACAGGTAGTGCAGCCGTTGCGCCTCCGGCCCCAGGGCCTCCTCGGCCTTCCTGACCGCCGCGGCCAGGGGTTCGGGGCCGGCGGACTGCGGGACGTAGACGAGGAAGTCGTCGAAGCTGTCCCACTGCTCGTCCGTGAGCGGGTGGGTACCGAACTCCTCGACAGCCTTGCGCGCGAACTCGCGGAACTGCTCGTCGCTCATCTCCTCGAGTGAGGTGCCCACGACCCGGATCGCCGGTGCGAGCTCGGACGTCGCCAGGTGTGCCATGCCCGGCAGCAGCTTGCGGCGTGCCAGGTCTCCCGTGGCTCCGAACAGCACGATGACGTGGGGATCGGCCTTCTCCACGGCCCCTCGCGAGCTGCGTGCTTCAGCAGCGGGATACGAGATCGTCTGGGCGCGGGGCGCGGTCTGCTCGGGCACCTTCCGATACTTCCACCGCAGCCGGGCCGGCGCACGTGGTTGTCCAATGGCGCGCCCCACCCACGAAGTCGCCCCGGGCTCAGAAATGACCATCAAGCAATAGCAACATAGTCACGTCTGTTAAGGTTTGCATGGACATGCATCCAGATGCTTGGGACGCGTCCACATCAGCTCCTCACCCCGACCTGCGGGGCGAGGAAGCACCCGGGGGGGAACATGCGCGGTTGGTCAGAGGTCCGGGGGACGACGGGGACGACGGGAACGACGGGGACGACGGAGGATCCGGCGACCGCTGCTCGGGAGGGCAGGGTCGCGGTCATGAGCGTCATCGACTTCGTCGCGGTGCTCGCGTCCTGGACGGCCGGTGCGCTGTGCCTCTGGTGGGCCGATGGCTGGCTGGTCGGTCTCTCCGTCTGCGTGGTGCTGGCGTGGGTCTACCACCGTTTCGTCCGCGACCGGGTGGAGGAGCGAGTCAGGCAGGGTGCGACGGCCCCCGTGAGCCCGTCTCACCTGAGTGCGTCCCGGGGGTCCTGCCGATGAACCCCAGCCAGGAGGAGAACGTGATGCCCACTCCGAGGATCCACCCGGCCACGACGTCGGACGCGAAGTGCACCCCGAGGAAGATGCGGTCGAGGCCGACGGCCAGCGCGAAGACCACGGCGACCGTGGTGGCCACCCGCCGTGACGCGGGCGAGAGCAGCGGCCACAGCAGGAAGACGAGGGCGGTGGCGACGATCGCGGCGTTCGAGGCGTGACCCGAGGGGAACGAGTATCCGGGGGCGTGGGAGATCGGGTCGTCGATGACCGGTCGAGCTCGCTGCACCAGCAGCTTGGCGTCCAGAGCGAGGTTCCAGCCGATCATCATGGTGACGAACGCCCACAGCGCCCGGCTGAGCAGTCCCTTGGCGAGCCAGGCCCACAGGCAGACGAGAGTCGCCAGGATGTAGAGCACCCACGGCTGGCTCACCGCCTCGAGCACGATCAGGGCACTTCCCGCGGAGATCGACCGGGTGAAGTCGGTGGCGTGCTCGCCGATGGCGTTGTCGAGGTGGATGAGCGGGTCGAACTTCTGACGCACGGCATACCCGAGGAGGACGAAGGGCACCGCGAAGGCGACCATGGCTGCGACGCCGCGGCCCAGCCGCGCGAGGCGCGACACCCGGACCGGTGACGTCGTGGTGGCCATCAGTCGACCGAGCCCACCCGGACCACCAGGGCGCCCGGCACGGCTTCCGCGGAGATGGCGCGGGCCTTGCCGAGCACCTCGCCGTCGATCTGCACCTCCTGCGGACGATCGGCACGGATCTGGATCGACCGGCTGGTGTGGTGGTCGACGATGTGGTGGCCCTTGCGCCGCTTGGACGCGATCCGGGCGGCGACGGCAGCCCACCCCACGACGCCCTTGGGAGACAGGATGACCATGTCGAGCTGGCCGTCGTCGAGCTCTGCCTCGGGCATCAGCACCAGGCCGCCCAGCAGCTTGCCGCAGTTGCCGATCACGACCGTCCGAGCCCGGCGGATGAACTCCTCCTGGTCCTCGACCTTCACCCGCACCTTGAACTGGGGGCCGCGCAGGTTGCGGGTTCCTGAGACGACGTAGGCGGCCGGTCCCACCTTCGCCTTCAGCTTCTCCGGGGCGTTGGCCATGATCTCGGCGTCGAACCCCAGGCCGGCCATGACGAGGAAGACGTGGGTGTCCGGCGCTTGGTCCTCGCCGGAAGGATCGACGGTCATCCGTCCGACGTCGACCCGCTTGTTCTGCCCGGTGAGGGCGATCCGCAGCGCGTCGCCGAGGTCGTCGACGGGCAGGTCGAGGTTGCGGGCCAGGAGGTTTCCCGTGCCGCCGGGCAGCAGCCCCATCGGGGTCTCGCTGCCGACCATCGCCTCGGCCACGGCGCGGACGGTGCCGTCTCCGCCGAGGGGGCAGATCAGGTCGACGCCTTCGGCCAGTGCCTGCTTGGCCTGCCCGGTGCCCGGATCGCGCTCGGTGGTGAGGATGAACAGCGGCTCGGCCCAGCCCTGGTTGATCGACTGCTCGGTGATCTTCTTGCGCACCGCGGCCACGTCGTCGAACTTCGTGGGGTTGACGATGACGGCTGCGCGACGGGTCGGCGAGTCGGACACGGTGCCCTCCGGACGGAAGTCGTTGCGGTGCGGGCGGCGCCCCCACCGGCGGCCACGGTGGACACCACCGGCTCCCGGTCCGCGCATCCCCGCCCACCCGGCGATGCCGAGGGCAAGCAGGATGACGAGGACGATCGCCGCGAGGGCGATCCAGCCGGAGTGTTCGCGAAGCACGGGCCGACGCTACCCCACGGTTGGCGTGCCACCGGTACTGCTGTCCGTACTGCTATCGGTACAGGTCAGCGGGGCTCTACGGTGGTCGACATGGGTGATCTCCCCGCGGGTGCCAGCGACCGGATCGTCCCCGACACCAAGGACTGGACGTGGACCCTGTCACGCCCCTGTCCGGAATGCGGGTTCGACGCGGCGTCCGTGGCCAGGGCTGACATCGCGCGACTGGCCCTGGCCTCGACCGCGGCATGGCCCGTCGTGCTCGAGCGACCGGCCGCCACGCAGCGGCCTTCGCCCACCGTGTGGTCTCCGCTGGAGTACGCCTGCCACGTGCGGGACGTGTGCCGGGTCTTCAAGGGTCGGGTCGAGCTCATGCTGGACCAGGACGGGCCACAGTTCGCGAACTGGGACCAGGACGAGACTGCAGTGGCCGAGCGCTACGGCGAGCAGGACCCCGCCGTCGTCGGCGCCGAGGTCCAGGAGGCCGCTGCCGCTGTCGCTGCCGCCTTCGCGGCGGTGCCTGACGACGCCTGGGACCGGACCGGCCTGCGCAGCGACGGGTCCGAGTTCACGGTGCAGACCCTCGGGCAGTACTTCCTGCACGACCTCGCCCACCACCTGGTCGACGTGGGCGCCTGAACGCGGCGGAGCTCGTCAGGCCCGGTGTGGGCGGCCGGTGAGCGCCGCGGCCCCGCCCATGGCGAGGAAGATGCCGCCAGAGACGTACTTCTGCCGCTCGACCGCCCGGGGGTGACGTGCCAGCCACTGGCCGATCGAGCCGGCACTGAGGGCGTAGACGCTGTCGAAGACCGCCCCGATCACCACGAAGATCGCCCCGAGGACGAGCACCTGCGACCAGATCGGACCGGACTCCGGGTGCAGGAACTGCGGGAAGAAGGCGACGAAGAAGACCGCCGTCTTCGGGTTGGAGATGCCCACCAGGAACGCGTCCACGAAGGCTCGTCGCGAGTTCGTGACCGGGGCGCGGTCCAGGGTGAAATGACCCTTGCTGCGGAACTCGCGGATGGCGAGCCACACCAGGTATGCCGCTCCGGCGTACTTCACGACCGCGAAGACGACCACCGACGAGCTGATGACGGCCGACAGCCCGAACGCCGTGGCGACCACCATGACCGCGGTCGCCGTCTCGATGCCGGCCATCGACGCGACAGCCAGCCGCCGGCTGCCCTGCCCGATGCCCCGCGAGATGAGGAACAGCATCGCGGGCCCGGGCAGCAGGATGAGGGCGGTCGCCGCCAGGGCGAACGACGCGAGGGTGGGTGTGGACGGCATACCCGCAAGGATCGTGCCCCGATGCTCGCGGGGCAACGTGATTCGCCTTGCTATGCCGTGCCCCACCCTCAGGGGCACGGCATAGCAGCGTCCTCGGGGGTCTCGGGCCCTCGGTAGTCTTGCCCGGTGATCGACATCAAGCTCCTGCGTGAGGACCCCGACCGCGTCCGCGCCAGCCAGCGCGCCCGCGGTGAGGACGAGGGCATCGTCGACTCGATCCTGGCGGCAGAGCAGCGGCACCGCTCGTCCCTCACCGAGTTCGAGCAGCTCCGCGCCCAGCAGAAGTCGATGGGCAAGCAGGTCGCCCAGGCCAGCGGCGAGGAGAAGCAGGCCCTGCTCGCGCAGACCAAGGAGCTCGCCGCGCGAGTCAAGCAGCTGCAGACCGACGCCGACGCCGCGCAGGTCGAGCTCGACGGGCTGATCCGGCAGATCGGCAACATCGTCGAGGACGGGGTCCCCGTCGGCGGCGAGGACGACTACGCGGTGCTCGAGGAGGTCGGGACGATCCCGACCTTCGACTTCGAGCCCCGGGACCACCTCGCGCTGGGCGAGTCGCTCGCGGCCATCGACATGGAGCGTGGCGCCAAGGTCAGCGGGTCGCGGTTCTACTTCCTGACGGGGGTGGGCGCCCGGCTCGAGCTGGCGCTCCTCACCATGGGGATCGCCCAGGCCGTCGAGCACGGCTTCACCCCGATGATCACGCCGACGTTGGTCAAGGCCGACGTGATGGCCGGTGCCGGGTTCATCGACAAGCACGGTGACGAGGTCTACCGGCTCGAGGCCGACGACCTCTACCTCACCGGCACCTCCGAGGTGGCGCTCGCCGGGTACCACGCCGACGAGATCCTCGACCTGTCCGCCGGACCGAAGCGGTATGCCGGGTGGTCGGCGTGCTACCGCCGCGAGGCCGGGTCGCACGGCAAGGACACCCGCGGGATCATCCGCGTGCACCAGTTCCACAAGGTCGAGATGTTCACCTACTGCCGCGTCGAGGACGCGGCAGCCGAGCACCAGCGACTGCTGGGCTGGGAGAAGGAGATGCTCGCCAAGATCGAGGTGCCCTATCGCGTCATCGACACGGCGGCCGGCGACCTCGGTGGACCGGCGGCGCGCAAGTTCGACTGCGAGGCGTGGGTGCCGACCCAGGGCCGCTACCGCGAGCTGACCTCCACCTCGAACTGCACGACCTACCAGGCGCGACGGCTGGGTACCCGCGAGCGCGACCCGAACGGGCAGGGCACCCGCGCGGTGGCCACCCTCAACGGCACGCTCGCGACGACCCGGTGGATGGTCGCCATCCTCGAGAACCACCAGCAGGCCGACGGCTCGGTCGTGGTCCCCAAGGCGCTGCAGCCGTTCCTCGGCCTCGAGGTCCTCAAGCCGGTCTGACGGCCCACGCAATACGGCAGTTGCGTCCACTCCCGCCCAGCAGTTCCTGGGCGGAAGCCGACGCAACTGCCGTTTCGCGCCGCCGCGGGTAGCGTCGGTGGCATGAGCGATCGCCAGCTGCCCAAGTGGTCAGAGCTCAAGCCCTTGCTGCGCCCCAGCCCGGTCGAGCTCAGCGCCAGGAAGCGGCGGCTCGCGTCCGCCCTCACCATCGCGGACCTGCGGCAGGTGGCGCGACGACGCACGCCGCGCTCGGTGTTCGACTACACCGACGGTGCGGCCGAGGCCGAGCTCAGCCTGCAGCGGGCCAGGGCGACGTTCCGCGACCTGACCTTCCAGCCGTCGGTGCTGCGCGACGTCGGCGACATCGACACGACGACCACGGTGCTGGGCACGCCGTCCGCACTGCCGTTCACCTTCGGACCGACCGGCTTCACCCGGATGATGCAGCACGAGGGAGAACGTGCCGTCGTCCGCGTGGCGGAGCGGGTCGGCATCCCCTACGCGCTGTCCACGCTGGGGACGACCGACGTCGAGGGCGTGGCGCAGGCATCGCCCAGCGCCCGCAAGTGGTTCCAGCTCTATGTCTGGCGCGACCACGCCCCGGCGGAGGACCTGATGGCGCGGGCCCGGGCCGCGGGCTTCGAGGCGCTCGTGCTCACCGTCGACGTCCCGGTCGCCGGGGTACGGCTGCGCGACGTCCGCAACGGCTTCACCATCCCTCCGGCCCTGTCGGCCAGGACGGTCCTCGACGGCGCCATGCACCCGAGCTGGTGGATCAACTTCCTCACCACGGAGCCCCTGCGGTTCGCCAGCCTGGACCGCTGGGACGGCACGGTGGCCGAGATGATGAACGCACTCTTCGACCCCACGATGACGATCAAGGACCTCGACTGGGTGCGGTCGACCTGGGATGGCCCCCTCATCGTCAAGGGCATCCAGACCGTCGACGACGCCCGCAGGATGTTCGAGGCCGGCGCCGACGCGATCATCCTCTCGAACCACGGCGGTCGCCAGCTCGACAAGGCGCCGGTGCCGGTGCGACTGCTCCCAGACGTGCGGGCCGCCCTGGGTGACGGGCCGGAGGTCATGGTCGACACCGGCGTCATGTCGGGCTCGGACGTCGTCGCCGCGATGGCCCTCGGCGCGAGCAGTGTCCTGGTGGGTCGCGCCTACCTCTACGGGCTGATGGCCGGTGGCGAGGCGGGAGTCGAGCGTGCCGCGCAGATCCTGGCCACCGAGGTGCGACGCACCATGGCCCTGCTGGGGGCCCGCCGGATCTCGGACCTCGGGCCGCAGCACGTCCGCCTTCCGTAGGCTGCCCGCATGACCGAGGCCCACCGGGTGAGCGTTCCCCATCTCGTCGCGCTCGATGTCGACGGCACCACCATCAACCACGCCGGCGAGCTGTCACCCGCTGTGCGCGAGGCGGTGCACGCGGTGGTGGCGGCCGGTCACCACGTCATCGTCGCCACCGGGCGCTCGATCGTGGCCACGACGACGATCCTCGACGAGCTCGGGATCGAGACCGGGTATGCCGTGTGCTCCAACGGTGCGGTCACCATCGAGCTGGATCCGTTGGCGGACAACGGGTTCCGCATCATCGAGGCGGTCACCTTCGACCCTGCGCCCGCCCTGAACCTGCTGCGCCACGAGTGGCCCGGGGCGGTTGTCGCGGTCGAGGAGCTCGGGGTGGGGTTCAAGCTGAGCGCGCCCTTCCCGGACGGAGAGCTCCAGGGCGAGCTGCGGGTCGTGGAATGGGAGGAGCTCGTCGCCGAACCCGTGACGCGCGTGACCTTCCGCGCGCCCGGGGGCACCGCCGAGGACTTCCTGGCCCTCACCGAACGCATCGGCCTGCACGGGGTCAACTACGCCGTCGGGTTCAGCGCGTGGCTCGACCTCAACCCCGAGGGGGTCTCCAAGGGCTCCGCGCTGGAGATCCTGCGCCGACGGCTGGAAGTCGATCCCCGGCACACCGTGGCCATCGGCGACCAGCGCAACGACATCGAGATGCTGCACTGGGCCGCGCGGGGAGTGGCCATGGGCAACGCCCCCGACGAGGTGAAGGCGATCGCCGACGAGGTCACCCTCGACGTCGACGAGGACGGGCTGGTGCCCGTCCTGCGCTCGTTGGTGTAGCCGCGGGCGCGGCCCGGCGGACCTGACAGACTGAGATCGCCATGGCTGACCTGATCATCACCTCGCCGTCGAACCCGCGCCTGAAGTCACTCGCGGCCCTTCGACGACGCCGGACGCGCGAGGAGACGGCCCAGACGCTCATCGAGGGCTACGAGGAGCTGTCGCTCGCCCTCGGCGCCGGCGTGCGGCCCGAGGCGCTCTACTTCTGCCCCGAGCTGATGCTCGACCCGACCAGCCAGGTCCGCGTCGTCGACGAGATGCGACGCCAGGGGGTGGAGACCGTCCAGGTGTCGCGGACGGCCTTCGAGCGGGCGGCCTACCGCGAGGGGCCGGACGGCTTCCTCGCCGTGGTCCCCTCCGTCGTGCGCCGGTGCGCCGACCTGGTCGTCGGGCCCACCGCGCTGACCGTCCTGTGCCAGGGAGTCGAGAAGCCCGGCAACCTCGGAGCCATGCTGCGCACGGCCGACGCCGCGGGCGCGGAGGCGGTCGTCGCCGCCGACCCGGTGACCGACTGGGGCAACCCCAACCTCGTGCGGGCCTCGAAGGGCACCGTCTTCAGCGTGCCGGTGGCCAGCGACTCCACGGCGGACACCCTCGCCTGGCTGGACGCCCGGGGCATCGCCCTGGTGGCCACGACGCCGGACACGGACGTGCTGCACACCGAGGTCGACTACACCGGTCCGGTGGCCATCGCGGTCGGCGCCGAGAAGTACGGACTGACCGACGAGGTGCTCGACCACGCCGCGCACAAGGTGCGGATCCCCATGGTGGGAAAGGCGAACTCGCTCAACGTCGCGACCTCCGCGGCCATCGTGATCTACGAGGCGGTCCGGCAGCGCGGCACCGCGGCGCGGCCTTCATCCCACTGAGCGCACCCGTGTCAGAAGCACTCCCTGACGTATGTCACGATGTCGGGTATGCGAGTTGACCACGTTTCGTATGCGGCGGAGCACGACGGACTGCAGGCGACCGCGGAACGCCTCGCCAAGCTGATCGGGGTCGACCCGGTCGATGGGGGAATCCACCCGCGCTTCGGTACGCGCAACGTGATCCTCCCGCTGGCGCACGAGCGTTACGTCGAGGTCGTTGAGGTCCTGGACCATCCGGCATCGGACAAGGCCCCCTTCGGGCAGGCCGTCCGCGCCCGGTCCGAGGCTGGGGGCGGCTGGCTCGGTTGGGTGGTCGCGGTGGACGACCTCGCACCGTACGAAGCGCGCATCGGCCGCGAGGCCGTGGTCGGCAACCGGCACCGTCCCGACGGTGTCGAGCTCCGGTGGCGTCAGCTCGGCGTCAAGGGCCTGATGTCCGACCCGCAGCTGCCGTTCTTCATCAAGTGGGACGACCCGTCCCTGCACCCGTCCACCGCGGCGCACACCCACGTCACCATCGACGGGCTGCAGATCGCCGGCGACCCGGCGCGCGTGCGGGACTGGCTCAACCTCCCCGTCGACCAGACCTCCTCGGTCATCGACTTCACCTTCGTCGCACCGCACGGCACGCCCGGGCTGCTCGCGGTCACCTTCGACACCCCGACCGGCAAGGTCACCGTCTGACTTCGGGGACGAGCGCGCGCACCTGCGCCAGCTGCGCCAGGCCGTTCACGACCAGCGAGAACACCAGGAAGGCCACCGCCCAGCCGTGGTGACCTGCCGCCCAGAGTCCGGCACCGGTCAGCCCGAACACGACGACCTTGGTCACCGGCCGTACGACCGGGCCGCCCCGAGGCGCCTTGGGCGACGCGAACGTCCACCACACCGCGACCACGACCAGCGGCATCGCGACCGCCAGCAGCACCCCGCCCGTGTGGTGTCCCCAGACCGCAGCGGCCGCGGCAGCCAAGAGCTCGTCGACGAAGACCAGGGCCAGCACCAGCCACCCGAGAACCTTCACGTCACCTCCGATCAGCCACGCGGCATACCGGTCAGTCGAGGTAGTCGACCAGCTCGGGGGCGACCCCGATGTAGGTCTGCGGCGTCAGCTCGGCCAAGCGCTTCGCGACGTCGTCGGGCAGGCCGAGGCCGGCGATGAACTCGCGCAGGTCGTCACCGGTGATGCGGCGGCCGCGGGTGAGCTCCTTGAGCCGCTCGTAGGGGTTCTCCATGCCGGCGACGCCCTGGGCGGCCAGCGCGCGCATCGCCGACTGGACGGGCTCGCCGAGCACCTCCCAGTTGGCGTCGAGGTCGGCGGCCATCGCGGACGGGACGGCATCGAGCCCGGCCAGCCCACGGGCGGCGTTGTCGATGGCGAGCAGCGAGTGGCCGAACGCGACCCCGATGTTGCGCTGCATGGAGGAGTCGGTGAGGTCGCGCTGCAGCCGGCTGTTGACCAGGGTCGACGAGAGCACGTCGAACAGGGCGTTGCTCACCTCGAGGTTGGCCTCGGCGTTCTCGAAGCGGATCGGGTTGACCTTGTGCGGCATCGTGCTCGACCCGACCGTGCCCTGACCTCGGACCTGGGCGAAGTAGCCGAGCGAGATGTAGGTCCAGACGTCGGTGCACAGGTTGTGCAGGATCCGGTTGAACCGGGCCAGGTCGGCGTACAGCTCGGCCTGCCAGTCATGCGACTCGATCTGGGTGGTGAGCGGGTTCCACTGCAGCCCCAGCGACTCCACGAACTCGCGGCTCAGCGACGGCCAGTCGGCATCCGGCACTGCCGCGAGGTGGGCGCCGTACGTGCCGGTCGCACCGTTGAGCTTGCCGAGGTACTCGGCCCGCTCGATCCGGCGCAGCTGGCGTCCGAGCCGGTGGGCCAGGACCGCCAGCTCCTTGCCCATCGTCGTCGGCGTGGCCGGCTGCCCGTGGGTGTGTGCCAGGAGAGGTACCTCGCGCAGGTCGGAGGCCATGGTGGCGACCGACTCGACCAGCTCGGTGGCGCGCGGCAGCCAGACCTCGCTCACCGCACCCTTGACCATGAGCGCGTAGGACAGGTTGTTGATGTCCTCACTCGTGCAGCAGAAGTGGATGAGCTCGGCGAGACCGCGGTCCTCCTCGCCGGGGGCGATCGCGGTGAGGCGCCGCTTGAGGAAGTACTCGACAGCCTTGACGTCGTGCTGGGTCTCGCGCTCGATCTGGGCCAGCTCGGCGATCGCGTCGGCGTCGAAGTCCTCGACGACCTGCCGCAGCCGCTGCTGCTCGTCGTCGGTCAGGGTCCGGACACCGGGGACGACCTGGTGGGTGGTCAGGAAGATCAGCCACTCGACCTCGACCCGCACCCGCTCCCGGTTGAGCGCCGGCTCGGACAGGTGGTCGACGAGAGGGGCCACCGCACCGCGGTAGCGGCCGTCGAGGGCGCCCAGCGCGATGGGTGGGGTCGCGTCAGCAAGCGAAGCCATGTCGACAGTCTCCCAGAGTGGCGAGGGCGCCGCGGACACGGTCCGACGCCAACGGGCGGGATCTGCAGCGGGCGGCATACGGTGGGGAGCATGCGATACACCACGCTCGGCTCCTCAGGCACCGTCGTCTCCACCCAGTGCCTCGGCACCATGACGTTCGGGGCGGAGGCGGACGAGACCACGTCAGGCCAGATCATGGAGGCCTACGTCGAGGCCGGTGGCACCTTCCTGGACACCGCCGACGTCTACAGCGCCGGGGTGTCCGAGGAGATCATCGGTCGCTGGCTGGCTGCCCACCCGACCGACGCGGACCAGCTCGTGATCGCGACGAAGGGCCGCTTCCCGATGGGCGACGGGCCGAACGACCTCGGCCTCTCCCGCCGTCACCTGCGGCGCGCCCTCGACGACTCGCTGCGCCGGCTCGACGTCGAGCACATCGACCTCTACCAGATGCACGCGTGGGACGCCGTGACGCCGCTGGAGGAGACCCTTCGCTTCCTCGACGACGCCGTCAGCGCCGGCAAGATCTCCTACTACGGCTTCTCCAACTACCTCGGCTGGCAGGTCACCAAGGCCGTCCACACGGCGCGGGCCCACGGTTGGACAGCACCGGTGACGCTGCAGCCGCAGTACAACCTGCTGGTCCGCGACATCGAGCACGAGGTCGTGCCGGCCTGTCTCGACGGCGGGCTGGGACTGCTCCCCTGGTCACCCCTGGCCGGGGGGTGGCTCACCGGGAAGTACCAGCGCGACACGACGCCGAAGGGGGAGTCGCGCCTGGGCGAGGACCCGGAGCGGGGCATGGAGGCGTACGGGCCGCGCAACCAGCAGGAGCGCACCTGGGCGGTCATCGACGCCGTGGTCGAGGTGGCGAAGGAGGCCGGGGTCACGCCCGCGCAGGTCGCGCTCGCCTGGGTCGGCGCCCAGCCGGCGGTCACGTCGGTGATCCTCGGCGCCCGTACCGTCGAGCAGCTGCGCGACAACCTCGCGGCGGCCGACCTCGACCTGTCCGCCGAGCAGCTCGACCGGCTGTCCGAGGTCAGCGCTCCCCAGATGGACGACTACCCCTACGGCCCTGCGGGTGTCGACCAGCGCGACCGGAAGCTGGCCGGCGGCCGCTGACCCGGGCGAGCCCGTCGCTGCGGAGGCTTGGGCTCAGCGGAGGCCCCGCTCTCAGCGGGTCGCGACCGAGACGCCTCCGTAGGCGGCGGGGCGCTCGTAGTCTCCCAGCACCTCGGCGAGGGCCAGGTGGCGCTGCGCGTCGGTGTAGCGGCGTTGCCGCTGCAGGGTGCGGCCGAGCAGCAGGTGGACGTAGCCGTCGTCGGGCGATTCCTCGGCGAGTGCACGGAGCAGGGTCTCCGCGCGGCCCAGCTGCGCCGAGCCGAAGTATGCCCGGGCCAGCATCAGCCGCAGGTCGGCGGTGCCGTGCAGGTGCTCGGACGTCTCGGACTCGGACTCCTCGACGAGCTCGCGCAGCAGGGCGACGGCAGCGCTGAAGTCGCCGTCGTCGAAGCGGCTGCGGGCCCACTCGAGCCGAAGGGCGAAAGGCGTGCTGTTCGTCGTCATGCCCCGCTCAACAATAGTTCGATATTCAACTATTCCCCTGGTCGAGCTCGCGGCGTACGTGGGCGACCACGCCGTCAGCGGCCGCGACCACCTCGGCGTACGTCTGGTCGAAGGAGGAGTCGTCGCCGTACCAGGGATCGTCCATGTCGAGCATGCCGGAGCGGGCGGCGTCGGGGTCGAACGAGCGGAACAGCCTGATCTTGGCGCGCTGCTCCGGCGTGCGGGCGAGCCTGGTCAGCTCGCGGTGGTGTCCGGCGTCGGCGGCCAGCACGAGGTCGACCTCAGACAGCCAGGAGGGCTCGAACTTGCGCGCGACGTGGTCGCGGCCCCCGAAGTCGCCGTGGCCGTTCCGCGCCAGCGCCGCCAAGGTCCGTGGGTCGGCGGGGCTGCCCACCTCCCACGAGTGGGTGCCCGCGGAGTCGACCTCCACGACGCCGCCCAGGCCCGCGTCCTCGAACCGTTCGCGCAGGATGAACTCGCCCATCGGGGAGCGGCAGATGTTGCCGGTGCAGACGACGGTGACTCGATAGGGACGCTGGGCTGCCATGGGTCCATTCAACGGCTCGGACACCCGGGGTCCCAGTCGGGGGTCTCAGTCCGGGTAGCCCAGCGGGTTGCCGCGCTGCCAGCGCCACTGGTCGGCGCACATGTCCTCGATGGTGCGGGTGGCCTTCCACCCGAGCTCGCGCTCCGCACGTGAGGGGTCGGCATACGAGGCGGCGATGTCGCCAGCGCGTCGTTCCACGATCTCGTGGGGCAGCTCGTGGCCGCACGCCTTCTCGAAGGCGTGCAGCACCTCGAGGACCGACGTCCCGTGGCCGGTGCCGAGGTTCCAGGTCGAGACCCGCTCGTCGGTGCTGCCGAGCTTGGTCAGGGCGGCGAGGTGACCGGCGGCCAGGTCCTCGACGTGGATGTAGTCGCGCAGGGCCGTCCCGTCGGGGGTGTCGTAGTCGCCGCCGAAGACGTTGAGCTTCTCCAGCTTGCCGACCGCGACCTGGGCGATGAACGGCATGAGGTTGTTGGGGATGCCCTGGGGGTCCTCGCCGATCGTTCCCGAGGCGTGCGCACCGACCGGGTTGAAGTAGCGCAGCAGGGCGATCCTCCACCGCTCGTCGGTGCTCGCGACGTCCCGCAGCACCTGCTCGATCATCACCTTGGTCCAGCCGTAGGGGTTGGTCGCCGAGGTCGGGTACTCCTCCTTCATCGGCACGGGCGCGTTGTCGCCGTAGACCGTGGCGGAGGAGGAGAAGACGAGGCGGTAGCAGCCGTGCCGTTGCATGGCGCGCACGAGCGCGAAGGTCGAGTCGAGGTTGTTCTGGTAGTACTCCAGCGGCACGTCCACGCTCTCGCCCACGGCCTTGAGCCCGGCGAAGTGGATCACCGCGTCGAACTGGCGCGCCGCGAAGAGCGACTCGACCTTGTCGCGGTCGGTCAGGTCGAAGGCGTGCACCTCGAGGGGCGTCCCGGTGAGCGCCTCGAGGCGCCCGACCACGGTGGGCTTGGCGTTGGAGAAGTTGTCGACGACGACGACCTCGTGGCCCGCCGCCACGAGCTGGACGACGGTGTGGGATCCGATGTAGCCGGCACCGCCGGTGACGAGGACGCGCATGGCCCTACCGTATGCCGCGCGCTGGGTTCCCCGCGTGCGCTATCACCGCGCGGTCAGTCGGTGCGACCGTCCCATCGCCTCCGGGTGGTCCACGTCCAGTCCGGTGTCTCCTTGGCCTCGGGGTGGCGGGTGAAGAACCAGGAATGCGCGCACCACGAGCGCACCGGGTTGGCCGCGGCCGGTAGCCGGCGACCGTCACTGAACCGTGCCACCAGCTCGGTGACCGGCCACTCCACCGGCGCGACGGGCGCGTCGTCCCGGTCCCGGTGCAGCACCAGGTGGTAACCCGTCCCCTCGAGCGCGGAGAGGACATCCGCGAGCTTGAGCGTCTGCGGCGCGCTCTCCAGTCGAGCCCCGTGGCTCTTGCTCCAGCCACGGTCCTGCGCGTAGGAACGCTGGCCCAGGCCCATCACGCTGCGGTGGCTCCGCAAGGCCAGCCCGACGCTCTCCTCCAGAGTGAGGGAATCCTGGGCGTCCTCCCAGGCCGCCACCAATCGGGCGATCGACGCGCTCCGGGTCTCGAACATGCACCCAGCCTGGCGCGCCGGGCCAGCTCCTGACAGGCATCGCGCCCAGCCCTGTGGACGAGCCCGGATCCACGTCCCCGCGGTGGACTCGCGGTCCGCAACGGCGCCGTCACGGCGATCCGGGGCTCGGTGGCGGGCATGGTGAGGACGGCGCTCTCGACGCTATGCCGTGCCCCTGAGCGTGGGGCACGGCATAGGAACCCGAAATGGTGATGGGGCCGGCGCTGCTCGCCGCCCTTCTCAGTGACGGTGACGTCGGCGAGGCCCCTGGCGCCCGTACGTCCCGCGCGCTTGCCGTGCCCCTGAGCGTGGGGCACGGCATAGGAGCCCGAAATGGTGATGTGGCCGGCGCTGCTCGCCGGCCCCAGTGATGGAGGGGCGGCTGGGGCTGCTCGCCGGCCCGCCAGTGACGGACGGGTGGCTAGAGCTGCTCGTCCGCTCGCGTGGGGGCGGAGCTCAGCGTGCGCGACCGGCCGCGGAACTCGGCGATCACGGCGCCGTCGGCCTCCCGCGTGACGGTGACGTCGGTGAGGCCGCTGCGCCCGTACGACGCGCGCGCCCAGCCCTGCGCGACGAGGACGTCGCCACGGCGAGCCGCCGCGATGAACGTGATGTCCGCGCCGGCGGCGACCGTGGGGTGGCCACCGGAGTTGCAGACGAGCGCGAAGGTCGAGTCGGCCAGCGTGAACAGGTAGCCCCCGTGGGCGATGTCGTGGCCGTTGACCATCGCGGCGGTGACCGTCATGCGCACCACGGCGTGGTCGACCTCGATGACGGTCGCCTCCATGCCGAGTGCCCGGGAAGCCTCGTCGCCGTCCCACATCGTCAGGACGTGCGTGAGGTCCGCGGTCACCGACCTTCCTCCGGGTGCATGATCCGGAGTCTGGCAGAGACCGGGCACAACGCAACGGGAGGTATGCCGCGGTGCGAACCCGCGGCATACCTCCCGAGTGGGGGGGGCGGAGCCGGTCAGCTGATCGGCGTCGCTGCCTGCACGAAGTCGTTCGTGTAGGTCTTGGACAGGTCGATCGCCTTGCCCTTCACCTTCGGGTTGAACTCGCTCAGCACTGCGAGGCAGGTGGGCGGGCCGTCGGCCGGCATGAGGCCGGTCGGGTTGAAGATGCCGCGCTCGCTGTCCAGCGCCTTGACGTAGGCCGCCTTGCCGACGCCGCTGTAGTAGTCAGCGGGCATCTGGTCGGCGATCTGCGCCCCGGTGTGGCCCTGGATCCACTTCAGGGTGGCGACGTAGGCGTTGACGAGCTTCTGGACGGTGTCCTTGTGCGCGTTCACCCAGTCGACCGGCATGTACAGCGACGTCGCCGGGTAGGTGCCACCGAGGGCGGCCTTCGACCCGTCGGCCGTGCGCATGTCGAGCAGGATGAAGGCCGTTCCGTCGGACAGTGCTTTGGACACCGTCGGCTCGGTCGTCATGCCGCAGTCGATGGCCTTCTGCTTCATCGCGGCGATGAAGGTCTGGCCGGCGCCCACACCACGACGGGTCTCCTGGGTCGGGTCGACGCCGTTCTTCTTGCTCAGGTACTGCGTGAGGAAGTCGGTCGACGAGCCGGTGTCGGTGATGCCGAGCGAGCGACCCTTGAAGTCGGCCGGGCTCTTGACCTTGCCCTTGAGGTCGCTGCGGCACAGCTCCACCTCGCCGGGGATCTGGAGCATGGACACGACAGCCTCGGACGACTTGCCCTGCGCCTGCAGGGCGATGTTGTGGTCGTAGAAGCCACCGACGCCCTGGACCTGGCCGGCGAGCATGTTCTGGGTGGCGTCGCCACCGGCGGGCTCGTCGATGAGGTTGACGTTGACGCCGGCCTTGTCGTAGTAGCCGAGGCGCTTGGCGAGCATGAACGGCAGGTAGATCTGCTTGCTCATGCCGCCGACCATGATGGTGACCTGGGGGGCGTTGGCGGCCGCCGAGGAGCTGGACGACGAGCCGCCGCCAGCTGCCGCGCCGGAGGACCCGGAGGCGTTGTTGGCGCAGGCGGCCAGGCTCGAGGCGGCAAGCAGTGCGACCCCGAGGGTTGCAAAGCGTTGAGTGGTGGACATGAACTCTCCTTTGAGCTGCGTGGTGGTGCTGCGTGTGATGGTGCGGGTGATGCGGATCGTGCGGGGGGTGCCGCAGTTGGTGCGGCCTGCTCTCACTGGACTGCCGCACCTCCGTGGGTCTGGGGAGGGCGCCAGCGGAGCAGGCGTCGCTCGAGCAGGCTGATGAGGGCTTCCGCCGTGAGCGCGATGATGGCGACGAGCACCATGCCGGCGAGCACGCCGTTCATGTCGAAGTTGTTCTGCGAGGAGCGGATCAGCAGGCCCAGGCCTGCGTTGGCGCCGAGGATCTCGCCGACCAGCGCGCCGATGAGGGCGAACCCGAAGCTGATGTGCAGGCTCGCGAGGATCCAGGTGAACGCGGACGGCAGGACGACGTCGCGGGTCACCTGCCAGCGCGAGGCGCCCAGCAGCCGGGCGTTGGCGATGAGGTTGCGGTCCACCTCACGCGAGCCCTGGTAGGCGTTGAAGAAGACACCGAAGAACACCAGGACGACCGCGAGGATCACCTTGGACTGGATCCCGAAGCCGAAGGCCACCGTGAAGATGGCGCCGAGGATGATGCGGGGGATCGAGTTCGCGGCCTTGAGGAACGGCCCGAAGATCTCCGAGAGCACCGCCACCCGACCCAGGGCGATGCCGCAGACGATGCCGAGGATCGACCCGATGATGAAGCCCATCACGGCTTCCTCGAGCGTGACGAGGACCTGCTGGCCGAGCGAGCCCTGGGTGGTCCCGACAGTGAACCAGTCGATGAGGGTGTGCCAGACACCCGTGGGCTCGCCCCAGAAGAACGGGTCGACGATCTTGGCCTGCACGCACAGCTGCCAGACCGCAAGCGCCACCACGACGATGGCCGTCCGCACTCCCGCGAGGACCAGGCGCCGACGCATGCCCCGGGGCCCGCGCCGCCGCGGCCCTGCGATGTCTCCCTGGACCTCGATGCGGCCGAACTCCGCCGCCAGGGCCACGACGCTGTCGGTCGTGTGCGAGTCGGCACTGGAGGTGTCCATCATGACGCCACCGCCGTCCGGGTGGTGCGGTCGTACGCCTCGGCGACCTCGGCGCGCAGGGCCTCCCAGATCTGCTCGTAGAGCTCGATGAACCGGGGGTCGAACCGGATCTCCTGCACCACACGCGGGCGGGGCAGGTCGATCTCGAACTCGGCCTTCACCGTGCCCGGTCCGGCAGTCAGCACGACGACCTTGTCGGCGAGGGCGATGGCCTCCTCGAGGTCGTGGGTCACGAACACCACGGCCGGCTTGGTCTGGTCCCACAGGTGCAGCAGCTCGGTCGACATGATCGCCCGGGTCTGCACGTCGAGAGCGCTGAACGGCTCGTCCATGAGCAGGATCCGCGGCTCGTTGATCAGGGTCTGGGCGAGCGCGACGCGCTTGCGCATGCCGCCGGAGAGCTGGTGGGGGAAGCGGTCCTCGAAACCGGACAGCCCGACGCGGCGCAGCCAGTCACGGGCTTGGGCGGTTGCCTCGCTCCGGTCCTTGCCCCGGTAGATCGGACCCGCGGCGACGTTGTCCAGTACCGAGCGCCACGGGAAGACGGCATCCTGCTGGAAGACGAACCCGGTGCCGGTCTCGATGCCCTTGACCTCCTGGCCGTGGACGAAGGCCTCGCCGCGCGAGGGGCGTTCGAGGCCGGAGACGAGGGTGAGGGTCGTGGACTTGCCGCAGCCCGTCGGTCCGACGACCGCGCAGAACTGTCCCTCCTCCACGGTCAGCGACAGGTCCTTCAGGGCGGTGTAGGTGCCGCCGTCCGCTGTCGCGAACTTCTTGGTGACGTTCCGCAGTTCGATGGCCGCCATTGGCCGAACCTCTTTCCTCGACGATGAGTTGCGTCACCGTAGGAGCGGGTCCCTTCGGCGCGGAACCCTTCTGTGCGTTGCCCCCGTATGCCGCGATAGCCGTGGTTTTGTGCGTTCTGCTCAGTCATGCTGGGGACGGCGCCGGCCGGCGCCAGCGGTGGGACCACCCACCCGGGACGAGGAGACGTATGCCGCGAATGGGCCGCACCCTGGCCTCCCGGATTCTCTTCGCCGTCCTCGGGATCATGGCTGTGACGATGGCCCTCGGACTCGCGCTGTTCACCCGGGTCACGAGCCGTGCCACCGACCAGCAGGCGGTCGAGCAGACCCGCAGCATCGCCGTCTCGCTGGGACACGTGCCCCAGGTGGCGACCGCGGTCGAGGCCGGCGACCCCGACCACGTCCTCCGCCGGCTCGCCGAGGCGGTCCGCCGCGACTCCGGGGCGTCCTACGTCGTCATCATCGGGCGCGACGGCACGAGGTACTCCCACCCCAACCCGGCCCTGGTCGGACAGAAGATCGAGGAGCCCGTCGTCGCCCTCGACGGCCGGGTGCACACCGGGGTCGACCAGGGCAGCCTCGGCCGGTCCGCCAACGCGCGCGCGCCCATCTTCGATGCCAACGGCAGGCCGGTGGGCGAGGTCTCGGTCGGGCTGCTCGAGTCGGAGGTGGGCGTCCGGTTCACCCACGAGATGGCGGATGTCCTGCTCTACACGGGCGCCGCCCTGGCGCTCGGGGTGGGGGCATCCCTGTTGCTGGCCCGCGGGATCAAGCGGGTGACGTTCGGGCTCGAACCTGCCGAGATCGTCGCCCTGGTCCAGGAGCGCGAGGCGATGCTGCACGGCATACGCGAGGGGGTCCTGGGGATCGACCCGTCGGGGAGGATCAACGTCCTGAACGACGAGGCGAGACGACTCCTCGACATCCAGGGCGCCGTGCTTGGCCAGCGGGTCGTCGACGTCCTGCCCGACAACCGGCTGCGGGGGGTGGTCACCGGCGAGGTCGCGGGTCAGGACCTCGTGGCCGTGACGGACGAGCACCTGCTCGTGCTCAACCGGATGCCTGTCGTCGTCGGTGAGCGCCAAGCGGGCTGGGTGGTGACCATCCGTGACCGGACCGAGCTCGAGGCCCTGCTGAGGCAGCTCGACTCGGTCGAGGGACTGACCACCGCGCTGCGTGCCCAGGAGCACGAGTTCTCCAACCGGCTGCACGTCCTGTCGGTGCTGCTCGAGCTCGGCGAGGTCGACGAGGCGACCCGGTACAGCCGGCACCTGCAGGCCGACACGGCCCTGGTCGGCGAGGAGGTCCGGTCGCGGATCGGCTCGCCGGTGGTCACCGCCCTGCTGCTGGCCAAGACCACCGTGGCGGCAGAGCGCGACGTCCGGGTGCGGCTCGACCCGGCCAGCAGGCTGACCACTCCCGTCGCCGACGAGGTGCCGATCGTGACGGTGCTGGGCAACCTCATCGACAACGCCGTCGACGCGGTCGCCGACGACCCCCGGACCGTGGGGGACCACCCGCGCGGCGAGGTCATGGTGTCGCTGGGCTGCGAGGACGGGGTGATTCAGATGTCGGTCAGCGACACCGGGCCAGGCATCTCGGCGGACCGGCTCGACGACGTGTTCGTCGACGGGTTCTCCACCAAGGAGCCGCGGCGCGGCATGCGCCGGGGGGTGGGCCTGGCGCTGGTGCACCGGCTCGTCACCCGCGACGGCGGGACCATCACCGCCACCAGTCCCGACGGTGCCAGGTTCGACGTGACACTGCCGATGCGGCGCAAGGAGGTCGTCGAGTGATCCGTGTCCTCGTGGTCGACGACGACTACCACGTGGCCCAGGCCCATGCCCTCAGCGTGGCCCGCATCGAGGGGTTCGCCGTGGTCGGGGAGGCGCACACGGCCTCCGAGGCGGCTGACCTCGTGGCGTCCCAGGCGCCCGACCTGCTGCTGCTCGACATGTACCTGCCCGACTTCAGCGGACTCGAGCTCGTGCGGCGGCTGGCCGCCTCGGGAGACCGGGTGCCCGACTTCCTGCTGGTGACGGCGGCCCGGGACATCGACTCCGTGCGCACCGCGATGCAGCTCGGGGCGTTCTACTACCTGGTCAAGCCGTTCAGCTTCGTCGCCCTGCGCGAGCAGCTGGAGGCCTACCGCGCGTGGACCGAACGGGTCGACCAGGAGGGCGAGGCCGACCAGCACGTCGTCGACACCCTCTTCAGCCTCCGGGGCACCTCGACGCGACGCGCGGTGGCCGGTCGGGCCCTCCAGCCGACGATGGCCCGGGTGCTCGAGATCGTCACGACGGCTAAGGGCCCGATCGGCGCCACGGAAGTGGCCGAGATCCTCGGCGCCAGCAGGCCGACCGCGCAGCGGTACCTCGCGTCCTTGGTGAGCAAGCAGCTGCTCGACCTCGACCTCAGCTACGGCAGCACCGGCCGGCCCGAGCACCGTTACCTGCCGCGGAGGCGCTGACCCCGGGAGATTGCGACGGCCAGGGGTCGGCCTGCAGCCGTTTACGATGACCGCATGACCACGGCAACGGCGCCCACCACCCACCCCCTCGTCGACAAGCACGCTCAGGTGATCGCGCAGGCGACCCAGGCGCTGGCGGACCGTTCGTACTTCAGCCGGTTCCCCGAGTCGCCGTCGCCCCGGGTCTACGGCGAGGGGTCCGCCGACGCGGGCCAGGCGGCCTACGAAGCCTTGCGCGACAGTGCTTTCGGGGCGCTGGGCGACGTGCGCACCGATGGCCAGTGGGTCGGCGAGGAGATCTCGCCCTACGGTCCCGCGCTCGGCATCACCTACCCCCACCTCGACCTGGACGCGGCCTTCGCGGCGGCCGCGGACGCAGCGCCTGCGTGGCGTGACGCCGGGGCCCGGACGCGTGCCGCGATCTGTGTCGAGATCGTCGAGCAGATCAACGCCCGCTCGTTCCAGATCGCCCACGCGGTGATGCACACGACGGGCCAGCCGTTCGTGATGGCGTTCCAGGCCGCGGGGCCGCACGCGCAGGACCGCGCCCTCGAGTCGATCGTGGCCGGTCTCGTCGAGCAGGAGCGCATCCCCCAGTCCGTCGTCTGGGAGAAGCCCGGCCGTGACAAGGAGGGCAACCCCGCCCCGCTGCGGATGCAGAAGGACTACCGCGTCGTGCCGCGTGGTGTCGCGCTCGTCATCGGCTGCAACACCTTCCCCACCTGGAACGGCTACCCGGGCCTGTTCGCCTCGCTGGTCACCGGCAACCCGGTCATCGTCAAGCCGCACCCGCGGGCCGTGCTCCCCCTCGCCATCTCCGTCGCCGTGTGCCGCGACGTGCTGGGTGCGGCCGGCTTCAGTCCCGACCTGGTCCAGCTCGCGCCCGAGGCCGACGGCGAGGGCCTGGCCAAGGTGCTCGCCGAACGCGACGAGGTCAGGATCATCGACTACACCGGCGGTCCGGGCTTCGGCGGCTGGCTCGAGGAGCACGGCGCGGCCCGCGGCCAGCTCGTCTACACCGAGAAGGCCGGCGTCAACACGATCGTCGTCGACTCGACCGACAACCTGCGGGGGGTGCTGGGCAACCTCGCGTTCTCGCTCACGCTCTACTCGGGACAGATGTGCACCACCCCGCAGAACATCTACGTCCCGCGCGACGGCATCGACACCGACGAGGGCCACCTGTCGTTCGAGGACTTCGGTGGCCGCCTGGCGGCCGCCGTGGGCAAGCTGACCGGCGACGACGCCCGGGCGGTCGAGCTGCTCGGCGCGACGGTCAACGACGGGGTCCGTGCCAACGCGGCCGGTCTCGCCGCGCTCGCCGATGAGGCCGGCGGCACCGTCGTGCT